>JBIOEA010000006.1:0-72103 GCA_044445605.1 Gammaproteobacteria bacterium
CCTCCCCCTCGCTACAAACGGGGCTGTGGGGGCAAAAAATTTTCCCCCATAAAAACAATCGACAAGTGGCAAAAAATTTTTCCCCCCCTACAACAATCACAGCCTATTCTTTATTACGTCTCAAAAACGCCGGAATATCCAAATAATCCCCTGTCGCAGGCGCTTCGAAAACCGTACGGGTTTCCGCTTGACGACGTAAGACAGTTGGCTTCTCAAGCTTAGCATAATCTGTGCTGCCGTCAGGTCTTGTGGCACCCATCAAGCGCTTTTCTTTCGGCATGCCCGCAGATGCGTTCTGGGCCAAGCCCGTCGCCACCACGGTCACACGTAATTCGCCTTCCATGTTGGGGTCAACCACCGTACCCACAACCACCGTCGCATCTTCCGACGTAAAGCTCTTCACCACATCGCCGACTTCTTCAAATTCGCCGATCGTCATGTCCATGCCAGCCGTAATGTTGACCAGCACACCCTGAGCGCCCGTTAAATTGATGTTCTCCAACAAGGGGCTCGATATCGCCGCTTCTGCCGCTTCCCGTGCACGATTCTCGCCACGGCCTATGCCCGTGCCCATCATCGCAATACCAGGCTTCGACATGACCGTGCGTACGTCAGCAAAGTCTACGTTAATCAAACCAGGGCACATGACCAAATCAGAAATCCCCGACACAGCACCCAATAATACGTCATTGGCTGCTTTGAATGCGTCTAGTAAGGAAATCCCTTTGCCCAGAACCGTTAATAGTTTCTCGTTAGGAATAATGATCAGAGAATCCACGTTCTTGCTCAACGCAGCAATGCCCGCATCCGCCACCTGGCTGCGTTTACGGCCTTCAAAGGGGAATGGACGGGTCACGATCGCCACCGTCAAAATGCCCATGTTCTTCGCGATTTCAGCCACAATAGGCGCTGCCCCGGTTCCCGTGCCGCCACCCATGCCTGCTGTAATGAATACCATGTCCGCGCCTTCTAACGCAGCCTCAATCCGTTCGCGATCTTCAATCGCTGCATCACGGCCAACATCCGGATTCGCACCCGCGCCCAATCCCTTCGTCATTTTTTGGCCTAAAGCCACTTTATTCTGGACGGGAGAATGTTCGAGGGCTTGGCGGTCCGTGTTGGCAACATAAAATTGCACGCCGTCAATGTTCTTGCTTGTCATATGATTGACCGCATTGCTGCCGCCGCCGCCTACACCAAATACCTTGATCACAGCATTATCTGGCGCTTCATCTACCCACTCGTAATTAGCCATAACTATCCCCTCTCATGCTTGCTCATTCAAAAACTCTTTTGTAACCAACCCTGCATGCGCTGCCAAATCGATACACTTTCGTTCGACCACAACGCACCTTTGCCTTTGCTATCCCGCTCTAGCGCATATAATAATAGTCCAACCCCTGTTGCATACATAGGGTTTGAAACCACATCTGTCAAGCCGCCCACGTGTTGCGGGTATCCCACACGTACCGGCATTTGAAACACTTCTTCTGCCAAAACCACTGCCCCAGGAATTTTGGAGCTGCCGCCGGTCAATACAATGCCTGAGACTATCAAATCCTGCAAGCCACTTCGACGAATTTCTTGCCGAACTAAGGTGAACAACTCTTCAAAACGGGCTTCAATCACCTCGGCCAGCATCTTACGTGATAGCTGACGCGTCGGGCGATCGCCCACCGTGTTCACATCCAACATTTCATGTTCGTCAACCATCGAGGCCAACGCACATCCGTATTCCTTCTTCAATGATTCGGCCGATTGCGTCGGTGTGCGCATCGCCATCGCAATGTCGTTGGTCACTTGATCACCTGCAATGGGAATCACGGCCGTGTGACGCACAGCGCCTTCGGTGAAAATAATTAAATCCGTCGTGCCGCCGCCAATGTCGATCATGCATACGCCTAATTCTTTTTCATCATCCGTTAACACAGCGTGGCTCGATGCCAATTGCTCTAACACAATGTCATCGACTTCCAATCCACAACGACGGACACATTTCACGATGTTTTGAACGGCGCTTACCGCTCCCATCACCATGTGCACCTTGGCCTCTAATCGTACGCCAGACATGCCAATCGGTTCACGAATGCCCGATTGTTCATCGACCACATACGCCTGAGGCAATACATGCAGAATTTTTTGATCGGCAGGAATCGCCACCGCTTTCGCTGCGTCGATCACGCGCTCAACATCCGCTGCGTTGACTTCATGATCACGAATCGCCACAATCCCATGTGAATTCAAAAACCGCATGTGGCTGCCTGCAATGCCTGCACATACCGAATGAATTTCACAACCAGCCATGAGTTCGACTTCTTCTAGCGCTCGTTTGATCGATTGTACCGTGGCATCAATGTTCACCACGACACCTTTTTTTAACCCACAGGAAGGATGATGACCAATGCCAATAATATCCAGTGTGCCAGATTCGTTGACTTCCCCGACAATCGCCACGACTTTCGACGTACCAATGTCCAACCCTACCAGCAAGTTTTTCTCGGGCTTGTTTTTCATCATAACTCCCTTTTCACATCCATATTAACCACAAAACCATTTGTATAACGTAAATCCACATATCGGACACCTTGCGGTGCCTTCACATCAAATGGCGCCACTTTCAAAAATCGCGCTAAACGCTCAACAACATCCTGCGAACCTAGCTCAATCTGCAGCCCATTATTCAGTCCCACGTGCCACGCAAAGCGTGCACTTAACGTTAACTGCGCCACTTTTAAACCCGTCGGCGCTAATACACGATTCAACGCTTTTTCCATCGCTATGACTTGCGATAGCTCCTCCGGTGGGCCCTCCCAATGAGGAAGATCCAACGTCGGTAATACCTTAAGCCTAAAACGCTCACCTAAATCATTGACCAGGGCATCATCACCCCAGTACGCTACTGGATGATGCTCCATGAGCACTACCACTACGGTATCTGGCCATACACGTCGCACTTGCGCATCACGCACCCAAGGATGTTCCTTCAGTGCTTCTCGCAAACCTGCGATGTCTACAGCCAATAAACTGTTCGCTACATAAGGACTCATCACTGCTTCAACCGATGCTGGCGAGACATAAGTCAGCTTGCCAGACACTTCGACACGCTTGACAGGTACGTGCCTTGGATCTTTCAAATAGTTATAGCTCACTATTAGCAATATAGCCAACAAGAGGCAAAAAACGACTTTCCCTAGCTGTTTCATCATGTTCGCACATTGTCCTAAAAAAATAGCTTAACTTCAAGCGCTAGTGGAACGATCTCCCAGGAATAATACTTCTCGATGTAAAATAATGCCCGTACGTGCCTGGACTGTGGATGCTACGTGACTTATTAACTGCTCTAAATCATCACTCGACGCCGAACCGGTATTAATTATAAAGTTAGCATGTTTTGTGGAAACCTGAGCGCCGCCGATCATCATTCCTTTTAATCCACACGACTCAATTAAACGTGCTGCATGATCGCCCGGTGGATTACGGAACACAGAACCGCAACTGGGCAGGCCAATCGGCTGTGTTTCTGCTCTTTTCTTAAGCAATGCTTTGATGCGTTCTGCACTCGCTTGCGCGTCCCCTGTTGACAATTGTAAATGCGCACCTACAAACCACGTGTTCTCAGGACGGTGCACTGTTCGGTATCCCGTTTCAAACTCAATCCGAGGATGCCAGGTGATAGTCCCCGCACGATCCATCAGCTGTACTTCAGCCACCGTGTCCCACGTTTCACCCCCAAATGCGCCTGCGTTCATCGCCAATGCGCCCCCCATCGTTCCGGGGATGCCTGCATAAAATTCACCACCGACAAGATTGTGTTTTGTGGCGAATTTCGCGATCTTCGCACAGGTGACGCCAGATTGGGCGTAGATGACAGCATTATCCAACGACAATTCATTCAATGCGCCTTGCGTTAAAATCACCGTGCCACGAATACCACCATCACGGATCAAGACGTTCGATCCCAAGCCCAACCACGTGATCGGTTCATCCGCAGGCAAGCTTTGTAAAAACAATGACAAGTCTTCTAAATCCACAGGCACGTACGTTTGATCCGCATTGCCACCCACATGCCATGAATTGAGCATTTTCAATGAAGCGTTGTGTGTTAAGACACCTTTATAAAGAGGACGTTTTTGCATCATCATGTGACTCGCCTAAATCTTGAACACATTGCTGAACGAGTGCACCGATGTTGCCTGCACCTTGCATCATCACGATATCGTTATCTTGACACACCGTTTCTAATACAGACTGGACTTCAGCAATACTGTGGATATAAATAGGTTCAAGTGACCCTTTGGCGCGGATGGCACGCATCAAATCATGGCTGTCTGCACCAGGAATCGCAGGTTCACCTGCAGAATACACATCGAGCAACAAGACTTGATCGCACGTGCATAATACGGTCACAAAATCATCAAATAAATCGTGTGTGCGTGTGTAACGGTGCGGTTGAAAGACCATCACCAAACGATGATCAGGCCATGTTTCGCGTGTCGTCGCAATCGTTGCACGTAATTCGGTTGGGTGGTGACCATAATCATCCACTAATGTCACTGTTTTTCCATTTTTCAATGTCACAGGATAACGTTGGAAACGTCGGCCAACACCGCCAAACTTCGATAAAGCATCTTGAATGATCGCCATATCAATGCCTTCATGTTGCGCTATCGCAATCGTGGCGAGTGCGTTCAATGCATTGTGACGGCCCGGCATGTTTAACCGGATCGCGTAACTTTGTCCACCCACGATGCATTCGAAATGCCCGCTGAAACCATCCACGCGGTAATGTTGTATACGCAAATCGGCTTTCTCATCAAAACCGTACGTCACCACCGGACGATGAATGCGTGGCAATAACCGCGCAATCACGGGATCATCAATGCATAAAACAGCGCAGCCATAAAATGGAATGGTGTGAATGAAATTGATAAACGCATCTTCGAGTTCTTTAAAATCACCATGATAGGTTTTCATGTGATCAGCATCAATGTTCGTGACAACCACCAACATCGGGTGTAAATATAAAAATGAGGCATCGCTTTCATCTGCTTCAGCGATCAAATACTCACCGGCACCCAATTGCGCGTTCGATTGCGCACTGTTTAATTTTCCACCGATCACGTAAGTGGGATCCAAGTCCGCTGCGGCAAACACACTGGTGATTAAACTGGTGGTCGTTGTTTTCCCGTGTGTACCGGCAATCGCAATCCCGTAGCGAAAGCGCATTAATTCGGCCAACATTTGTGCACGTGGGATCAAGGGCAATCCAGCCGCTTTCGCCGCTTGCACTTCAGGGTTTGCGTCATCGACAGCCGATGAATACACAACGACATTGGCACCTGCCACATTCGCGGCATCGTGGCCAATGAAAAGGGTGATCCCAAGGTCAGCCAGTGCTTTCGTCATCGCGCTTGCATGCAGATCAGAGCCAGAGACTTCATACCCTTCTCGCCTCAAGACGTGCGCAATGCCGCTCATCCCAACGCCACCGATCCCAATGAAATGGATACGGCGCACGGTTCTCATGCGGTTACTGGTCACGGCCTTTAGCATGGATAACTCCCTCACACTCTGCTGCCACCCGCGCGGTGGCATCGTTTGTCTGCAGGGCACGCGCGGCAAGAGCCCGCGCCAATAGTGTGTCGCGGTTGCTCATATGCACCCTTAAATGTTCTGCTAGTCCTTCTGATGTTAGCTGAGACTGTGGAATTATCCACGCACTCTGCGCTGCTACCAAGGATTGGCCATTGTACGTTTGATGGTCGTCTACCGCTAGGGGGTAAGGGATTAAAATTGCAGAAAGTCCACTTGCAATCAGTTCGGCGATCGTTAATGCCCCTGCGCGACAGATCACCAGATCCGCCCAACCATAGGCTTCGGCCATGTTATCGATAAAAGGGACAACGCGGCCTTCTACCCCGGCTGCTTTGTATTGTTCGATCGTGGCCTCGAGATGCTGGGCACCTGTTTGATGCCAAACACTATATTGTAGGGGCGAAAGATGTTTCGCCCGTTTACACATATGGCCCAGTGCCTGAGGAACCATCTCATTGATAGCTTTCGCCCCAAGACTGCCGCCTAAAACAAGTAAACGTAATGGCCCTTGGCGCCCAGCAAAACGAATATCTGGGGTGGGTAAAGCCACAATGTCGGCTCTCACGGGGTTGCCGGTCGTGTGAACATGTTTACTGTTAATCGTATGGGGGAAGGATTCACAGACCGAAGCCGCTAAGGGAGCCAGTAATTTGTTCGTCATGCCAGCAACGGCATTTTGCTCATGAATCACCAAGGGGATCCCTAATAATCGGGCGGCCACACCCCCGGGACCCGTCACAAAGCCGCCCATCCCGAGGACAACATCAGGCTTTTGTTGCTTGAAGACGTTCATCGCTTCATGAATGGCTCTCAAGATTCGAAAAGGTGCGGTGAGCCATGAACGCAGGCCCTTGCCGCGCAACCCCTGAATGGTGATGAAATCCATCGGGTAATGAGGAGAGACAAGCTTCACCTCCATCCCCTTTTCAGTCCCTAACCAACGGATCGTCCATCCTTTATCCGCCAAATATCGCGCAACCGCCAACGCCGGAAATACGTGGCCGCCCGTGCCACCCGCCATGATGATCAGTGTTTTGTTGGTCATTTAAAATAAATCCTCGCAATATGGCATCGGTAATGCCACTTTGAGTCTCATTATGGCATTAGCGGTGCCATTTTGCAGTAAATTGGGTTATAGAGCGGGTCGCATTTTCGGGCATGACGGGTATATAATCGGTTATGATCAATTTTATGACTAGCCTGTTTTACGGCCCGCCGCAAGCAGAACCAACAGAACCAATAGGACCATCACTTGTCGAACCCATCCAAGGTTCCGAGCTTAATATCATTCCTGAAATCCATTTAAACAGGATTCGCACCACATCAAGCCTTGGCACAGGGGGCTCATCCATTGTTTCCCAAGGCAAATACCAAGAAAAGGATGTGGCTCTAAAAGAATTTTATGATAAGAACGTTTTCAAACATGAACTCAGCATTCATCAAAGCACCAATCACCCTCACATCATTAAATTACTTGCTTATGTAGCAGACAGGGCATGCCCTTCTTCCCCTTATGAAGGCTCATTGGTTATTGAGCTCGCACATCGAACGGTGCAGGACTACCTGGACGACTACACGTATTCACAAAGGACTGAAAAAGTTTGCGCACAATTCGGCCGGGATCTCACACAAGGGATTTACTACCTCCATTCAAAATATCTGATACATGGAGACATCAAACCTGAAAATGCATTGATTATGCCGGATGGCACGTTAAAAATCAGTGATTTTGGTTTATCTCGCCAGGTATCGGCTGCACGAAATTTCTTCTTTGACCCTAAGCAATTTGGAACGCGGCTGTATATGCCGCCTGAGACTTATGTACATATAGGAGGCCAGGGATACAAATATACTCCCAAGGTTGATATTTATACGCTGGGATGGGTACTCTTTCTGCTAACGACAGCTAAAGATAAGGATCCATATCAAGGGGTAACGAATATGAATATGATTAGTCATTACCACCAACAAAATATACTCCCTAACATTCCGTCGACAGCATCGCCTGCGTTGAAAGCCCTCATCACTTCCTGCTGGAAGCAACATCCCGAAGAAAGACCCGATGCGTTTACTGTATTGCAAATGGCGGGACAGAAGGATATTGTGTTTCGACCGAAACATTAAAAACCTTTTAAAACATACAAGTAGCGACATATTGCATTGAGAAGCCAAAGAGAGTACAATGACTTACTTAGATCATTATCTTACATGCTGGGGCTGCCATGAATAACATGATTATAAATTCAAATGATATCGATATTATCGACGACTACGAAGTCCAAACACCCCTCATTCCTGTTCATATAGTGCCAGGTGGTAAACCAGAGCACATTCCTCATATAAATCGCCATCACGTACAAGTAATATCCGAGCTTGCCGATGGTGGACAGGCGGTGGTCTACAAAGCCAGCCTATTCCGTCCAACTCCCATGACCGTTGCATTGAAAACGTTTAATAACATACGAGATTATCGAGCTGAATTGAACATCCATCTTTCACTGAATCATCCACACATTATTAAATTGCTCGGATCTACAGAATTAGGCGCTAAAGGTTCTCTCATTTTGGCGCTGGCAACCCGGGGAACTTTGCAAGACTATTTAGATGATTTCAAAGGGCCTTTGCGAACACAAAAAAAATCTGTTCAATATGCCAACGATCTCACACAGGGAGTTTATTACCTGCACTCACAACGTGTGCTACATGGTGATATCAAACCCTTAAATACCCTCATTATGGAAAACGGCTCACTCGTTATCAATGATTTCGGCTTTAGTAAGCGAATAAGGTATGGCTGTGATGAAGTAGTTATTAAAGAGAAAATCGGAACCACACACTACAGACCTGCCGAAGGATATCCCGATATTGGCAACTCTAGATATACATTGGGTTATGATATTTATGCGCTTGGATGGATCCTCTATCTTTTAACAACAGATAATGACGTTGACCCGTACAACGATGAGCACAAATATGCATCGGAGAGACTACACAAATCACATAAACTCCCCACAATACCTCGCACAGCTTCAATAACGCTAGCGACACTGATACTGTCATGTATGGCAAAAAACCCAAAAGAAAGGCCGACTGCACTTCAAGTGCTTGAGGTGGTAGGGCAAGAGAATATCGTATTTCGCCCTAAAGCACGGCCATCACCGACAAGACAACTGGGTGGCTGCCCTTTGATGTAGGAAAAAATGTAGCGTTATAATTCTTTATTTATCCGCAACAATATCGCCGCCGCCGCCAAAAACACGACCAGGCTCGATCCACCGTAACTCACAAACGGTAACGTCAAACCTTTCGTGGGCAATAAACCAATATTCACGGCCATGGCAATCAACGCCTGCAACACGATCCATAACGTCAACGCAAACGCCAAATATGCATGGAACATTTTACGCACACACGATGCCTGCCACGCTAAAGTGCAGCCAAACACACCGAATAACACATACAACAGTAAAACAGATGCCGCGCCAACAAACCCTGTTTCTTCAGCGATCACCGCAAAAATAAAGTCCGTATGCGCTTCAGGTAAATAAAATAATTTCTGGACACCCGACCCTAATCCCAATCCAATCCACTGCCCTCTTCCGAAGGCAATCAACGCTTGCGTTAACTGATAACCTGAATCAAACTGATCCGCCCAGGGATTTAAAAACGTCGTGATCCGCTCCAATCGGTACGGTGCCGATATCGCTAAAAATGCAAAACTGCCGCCAGCTAATGCCACCAACCCAATCACGTACCACAACGAAATGCCCGCCATGAAAAACAATGACAAAACGCATGTGCTCAATACAACGACAGCACCAAAATCCGGCTGCAATAAAATCAACCCGCATGCCGCACCCAACGGCAATAACCCCAACATCAATCGCTTGAAACTCGTGCGCAATTCTTCCTGATACTGAGAGCAAAAATAAGCGAAATAAATGATCAATGCGAGCTTGGAAACTTCCGACGCCTGGATGTTCACAGGACCTAATTTAATCCAACGCAAACTGCCGTTTACTTTATGCCCCACACCCGGGATTAATAATAAGATCAGCACAATAAATGCAATGCCTAATATGGGTTTTGCAAAACGTGACCACGTCGCAATTGGCACGTGATACACCACACTGGCAATCACTAACCCTACTGACAAAAAGGCAATTTGTCGCGTTAAATAATAAAAGGGATCACCCGCGCGCGCCGTTGCAATCGCAATCGAGCTCGACCCCACCATCACCACACCAATCGATACCAATACCGCACAAATCCAAAATAATTTTATTCCTTGGTTTGAGTGCATAACGAAGTGATCTCCCTGGCCAAGCGTGTGAATAAATCACCGCGTTCTCCATAATTTTTAAACATGTCCCAACTCGCACAGGCCGGAGCCAATAACACCGCATCCCCCGCTTGCGCTTCTTGATGCGCCAATACCACCGCTTCTTCGAACGTTGTCGCCCGAATGCAAGTCACACTGTCTTTTAACTCAGACTCCAATTGCATTTGCGCTTCACCAATCAAAATGGCCGCACGCCCATGCTCTTTCAACGGGCCTTGCAAGCACTCAAATGAAGCGCCCTTCCCAAGCCCCCCTAATAAAATCACTATCCGACCGGTGATCAATTTAGACACGCTGTCTATGGAGGCGAGCGTTGCACCCACATTCGTTGCTTTAGAATCATCAAACCATTTAATGCCGTTCGCTTCAGCGACCAATACTAATCGGTGCGGCAGTCCCGTGAACGTGCAGGCGGCATCAAATGCTTTATCCGTATCAAAACCGGCTTCGTGTATCATCGCCAATGCCGCCAATACGTTCGCATAATGAATCTCAGAATGAATCGGCAAAAAGCGCACGTTATACCGTTTCTTCCCGAAACATAACTCCCCAGCCTTTGCATCATAATGCCAGATCGCTGGATCTTGGCTTTTCATCGAGAAATACATGCGATCAGGCGTATCCGGGTATGTCGTAGGATCTTCCAAGTTGCACACCGCATGAGCAGCGCCGATGTAAATACGACGCTTCGAGTCCGCATATGCTTCTAAGGTATGATGGCGGTCTAGATGATCCGGTGTCACGTTCAAGACACACGCCACTTCAGGCGCTAACCCTTCCGTGATGTCTAATTGGAAACTCGATAATTCAAGAATGACATAATCATAATCTTCTGCTAAACCATCTAACACCGGCGTGCCAATGTTGCCTAATAAGGCCGGTTTCAACCCTTGTGCCGCTACCATTTTTTCAAGCAGTGACACCACCGTGCTTTTTCCGTTGGAGCCCGTCACAGCAAGAATGGGTTTTGTGTTCTGTTGTGCGAATAAAGTGACATCGCCCGTTACGATGATCCCACGTCGCTGCGCTTTCTCAATCTCATGATGCTCTAACGGAACACCTGGGCTCAACACCCACATCGGAATGTCAAACGCCTCATCGGGTAACTTAGCACCTTGCCATAACGTCATCTGGGGGAACGCTTTCTTGAACGTCGATGGCTCCGCCGCCATTTCCGGCTCCCAGGCCGCCGCCCGCTGCTGGCTACGTGCGCAGTAACGCCCGATCGACATTCCTGTTTGGCCTAGGCCGACTATGAGTACGTTAAACATATTTAAAACCTCTGAACATATTACTAGATCGAGAAGAAAAACCCCCGCCTCGGAATACTCGGCTGCCCCCTTAAAAGGGGGCAAGATTAACGGAGTTTCAGCGTCGCCAAACTCAGCAACATCAAAATCACCGAAATAATCCAAAACCGAACAATCACTTTCGTTTCTGGCCATCCCTTCAATTCAAAATGATGATGTATCGGCGCCATCTTAAACACACGTTTGCCGCGCGTCTTGAATGACCCAACCTGGATCATCACTGACAATGTTTCAATCACAAATACGCCGCCGACCAGCATCAATAACAATTCTTGACGTACAATGATGGCCATCACACCCAACACCGCACCTAATGATAACGATCCAACATCACCCATGAATACTTCCGCCGGATAAGCATTGAACCACAAAAAACCTAAGCCCGACCCCACCAATGCCGCCGCGTAAACCGTCATCTCACCCGTCCCCACAATGAAAGGGAACCCTAAATACTCAGCAAAACTCGCATGCCCAATCACATAACCAAACACGCCTAACGTTGCCGCACATAATACGACCGGCACAATCGCCAAACCATCCAATCCGTCCGTTAAGTTCACCGCGTTCGAGCTGCCCACCAACACAAAATACACAAAGGGAATAAACGCAATCCCCATCGACCAACTGAACGACTTGAAAAAGGGTGCTAATAACGTCGTCTCCGCTGGCGTTGTCGATGTTGCGTATAACACTCCCGCAATGATCAACGCCGCGAGCGATTGCCAAGCGTACTTTTCACGGCTCAGCAACCCTTTGGGATTCTTCAAAATCAACTTGCGGTAGTCATCAATGAATCCAATCGCACCAAATAACCACAACGTCAATAACGAAATCCATATATATCGATTGGTTAAATCGGCCCACAGTAACGTCGATAACGTCAATGATCCCAAAATCAACAGACCACCCATCGTCGGTGTGCCCGATTTCACATGGTGGGTCGCAGGTCCATCACTGCGGATCGGTTGCCCCACCTTATAACTCTTTAATAACGCAATTAACCGTGGACCTCCCCACAACGCGAAGATCAATCCCGTCAACGCAGCCGCTAATGTCCGGAACGTTATGTAATGCACCACCTGAAATGGGTGCCACAGGGGCTCTAAATACTGAAAAAGCCAAATTAACATAGAAAAATCCCTCCGCCTTATTCAACCGCTTTCAACGCATCAACCACCGTTTCTAAACGATTCGATCGCGACCCTTTAATCAATACGGTCATTTGTGGATGCAATTGAGGAAGCAACGCTTCCACCAATGCCTCTTTACTCTCAAAATGACTGGCACCTGTGCCAAATGCTGCCAATGTTAACTTTGCTTTCTCGCCCACCGCAAACATCTGCTGAATCCCTAATTCACGGGCCTTCTCGCCCACCAACACATGCTGACGATCCGCTTCATTCCCCAATTCTTTCATGTCCGCAAACACCCAGACCTTCTCGCCTGGATACGTTGCCAATACCTCTAAGGCAGCCATCACGCTCACAGGGCCCGCATTGTAACAATCATCTATCAGTGTAGCCTGGTTATGTCCTGGGATAATATTCATCCGCTGCTTACTCGCCACCGTACGCGCTATCCCCGCCTTAATGCAATTCACTGGGACACCGCCCATCAAAGCCAACGAAACCGCAGCCGCAGCATTATAAATGTTGTGCTTGCCCACGAGCGTTGTTTCTATCGGGATAGCACCTTGAGGCGTCTGAAGCACCGCCTTGCTGCCTGAACGCGATAGCACCAGATCCGTGATCACTAAATCTGCCTGAGGTGAAAAACCAAAGCTAAACTGCTCGCAATCTAACGCAGCATGCCACATAGCGTAATATTGATCATCACGAGGAAGTATCGCTACCCCACCTTCCATCACGCCCGCATAAATCGCCCCCTTTTCTTTGGCAACGTTATCAACAGAACCAAACCCTTCCGTGTGTTGCGCAGCCACCAACGTAATCAAGGCAGCATTCGGCCTTGCAATCGCTGTCAACCGTCCGATTTCGCCCCGTTGGTTTGCACCCATCTCGATCACCGCATAACGATGCTCTGGCCTTAATTCCAATAATGTCTTGGGCACGCCAATTTCATTGTTCAAATTCGCATACGTGGACAAGGTCGGCGCATAGGTGCCGCAAATTTGCGCCACATATTCTTTCGTTGTCGTTTTGCCACAGCTGCCTGTCAAAGACATCACATAGGCATTCATCGCCATGCGATGCGCATGCGCAATGTCACCGTACGCAACCAAGGTGTCTTTGACTTCAATCTGAGGGAGCGATACAGGAATTTTGCGCGAGACAATCGCTACAGAGGCACCCTTTTCCATGGCTTGAGAGACATAATCGTGTCCGTCGAATTGTTCACCCACCAAGGCCACAAAGGCATCTCCTTCCTTTAACGTGCGTGTATCCGTGCAAATACGAACATCATGATCAGGCTTATTGGCATTAAAACCAAACAATTCATACAAAGAAGAAAGTTTCATCGTTGTCTCCGTTCATCTAATGCGCTGCGCGCGGTTGCCTGATCTGAGAAAGGCGTCACGACGCCCCCAATCGTTTGTGTTTTTTCATGCCCTTTGCCAGCAATCAAAACCGTATCATCCACCGCCGCTGATTGAATCACCTTCGTAATCGCTTCGGCTCTGTCCAATATCACATCAGCCGTTTTCCCGGAGGGTATGCCCGCCAAAATCATTTGCGCAATCGCCTCAGGAGAATCATTGCGTGCATTGTCTGTCGTGATCACCACGTGATCCGCATACTTGGCTGCAATCTCGCCCATTATCGGACGCTTCGTGATGTCACGTCCTCCCCCACACCCAAAGACACACCACAACTTGCCTTTAACTGTCGGACGCAATGCCAATAACGCTTTCAACAACGCATCCGGCGTGTGTGCAAAATCAACCACCACACGTGGCTCGCCCAAGAACGAAACGCATTCCAATCTGCCAGGAATGCCCGATACACGTTCTGCAATCTGAACCAATACATTTAAGGCAAAACCATCCACGCGCATCGCGCCTATCATGGCCAATAAATTCGATACATTAAAATCGCCAATCAACTGAGGATGGAAGGGAAACGTCGTCCCACCTTCAGATACCCCATAACCCTCGCCTTGCTTCACTGCCGATATCAGTAGATCACATCGAGGATGTGTCTTTTGTTGGCAGGTGTACCCTATTACTTTTTTAGAAGAGGGAATCTTATCACATTGCGCAAAACACCAAGCATCGTCCAAATTGATCACGATGGTTTCTACCGAAGGCATTTTGTACAATAACGCTTTTGCCTCACCATACGCTTCCATCGTTTGATGGTAATCCATGTGGTCTTGCGTTAAATTCGTGAAAATGGCCACGTGAATTTCCGTGTTGCCTAAACGTCCTTGATCCAATGCGTGTGAAGAAGCTTCCATCGCGACGGTTTCGATCCCTTGGGCAAACATCTCAGCCAAGTTCCGCTGCAAACTCACGGGATCCGGCGTTGTGAGGGGATTGTCCACGTAATGATCTAACGTGCCAATGCCCAACGTGCCAATCATCGCCACAGGAACATCTAATGCGCGATACATTTGGTTTATCCCAAACACTATCGATGATTTGCCATTCGTCCCTGTCGCCGCAATCACGTGGAGATGCCGGCTGGGATGATTGTAAAAGGCTTCTGCTAATTCGGGCGTTTTTTGGGCCAAGTGTTGTACTCGAAACACCGGGATCGTGATAAGTGATAACACCGCTTCCTGTTCGGGCGTTAAACCTTCAGGATCAATCACCAATGCTTTTGCACCGCGTGCCACGACGTCTAAGATAAAATCACGTCCATCACGCGCTTCACCCCGGTAAGCAATGAATGCATCACCAACAGAGACCCGTCCACTGTGTTGGCATAAGCCGGTGATGCCGGCAGCGTGTAGTTGTGATGTGAGCATGAAGAAGGCACCTGTTTTAGCCGTTATGAGCCCTTAATATACGCATTTTCATCATCTAATGGAATATCCCGCAGACGCAATGCATCACTCATGATTTTTCCAAACACAGGCGCGGAAACCGCACCCCCGTAATACTGTCCTGCCGCAGGATCATCGATCACCACGACGCAGACTAATCGTGGCGTGGTAGCAGGCGCAAATCCAACGAACGTCGCTAAATGGTGATCCGCTAAATAGCCGTTCGGCCCAAGTTTACGCACCGTCCCCGTCTTCCCCCCCACCAAATATCCTTTCACACGTGCTGTATCGCCTGACCCACCATCCTTCGGGTAAATGATCAACATATCACGTAATGTTTTAATCTCATCTGCGGCCATCACTTGTTCAGGCTTCGGTATATCATCCCGCTTTAATAACGTGAAAGGCACATACTTTCCATCATTGGCCAAAATGGCATAGGACTTCGCCAACTGCACCGCCGTCGTCGATACCCCATAGCCAAAGGCTAACGTCGCATACATGAAGGGATCCATCTTACGGCTCGCTTCTAAATAACCACTGCGCTCACCCGGAAACTCTAAATACGTCGATTGTCCAAACCCTAAACTTTTATAAATATCCAGCAGCTTTTCCTGAGGTTCTGGCAAGATGATCTTCGCAATCCCCACGTTACTTGACTTGCGTAACACATCCGTCAGCGAAATACGCCCATAATTGTGGATGTCGCGCACCACCCGGCCACTCACATTCATGTACCCTGGCGAAGTCTCAATCATATTGTCTGGATTCTCTTTCCCTGAACGCAATGTCGTGAGCACCGCAAATGGCTTGGCTGTCGAACCCGGCTCGAACACGTCCGTCACCGCACGATTCCGCATATGATCTGGAATGAATTTTTCACGGTTGTTTGGGTTGTATGAGGGCTGGTTCACCATCGCCAGTATTTCGCCTGTTTTTACATCCACAATCACGACACTGCCGCCCACCGCTTGCGTCTCTTTCACCGCAGCTTTTAATTCACGGTGGGCAATGTATTGAAGACGATTATCAATCGATAATGCCAAGGGTTTGCCTTGCTCCGTCGTTTTTAACAGCGCTAAATCTTGAACGATTTGCCCACGACGATCTTTCAACACTTCCATTTTGCCATCATGACCACGTAGATGATGATCAAATGCCAACTCTAATCCCTCTACGCCATGGCCATCGACGTTCACTAAGCCCACAATGTGTGCCGCCGCTTCGCCCATCGGATAATAACGACGGTATTCGCGCTGCGCATTGATCCCTGGAACCGCTAAGGCCAACACTTGCTCAGCTTCTTGTGGACTCAGCTGACGCTTCAAATACAGAAATTCTTTGCCCTTAGCCTGCGCAAGCTTCGTGGCCAGCTCTTTCACCGGAATGTCTAGCACGGCGGCCAATTGTGCGATTTGCTGGGAGGTGGCTTGTTCGACCACATGAGGATTGGCCCAAATAGAATCGACCGGCGTACTGACGGCCAACGGTTCACCTAAGCGATCGGTGATAATCCCGCGTAAAGCAGTCAGCGAGACCGTACGCACGCTGCGCATGTCACCCTGATCTTGTAGGAAGTCTTGTTCGATCAGCTGCAAGTACAGCATGCGCCCCAGCACACCCATACTCAACACACCTAACATGATCAAGACAAAAAGAAGACGCCAGAAGCGAAAGCCTGACGTGCTTATTGTTCCACCCACACAACCTCACTCCGTTCTGGTGGCCGCATGCCCAGCTTTTTCTGAGCAATCGAGTCAACGCGCCCTTCGGCACTGAGCGTTCCTCGTTCTAAAAGAAGTTGCGTCCATTCAATGTTCATTTCGTCCCTTAAGGCCTGTAACTGATGCCATTCATTAAACATCTCGCGCGTTGAGTGCCTAACATATACAATCCCTAAACTGCTTAATACCATCGTGCACAGCAAGGCACCCAGCACTGTACGCAGTTGCCAGCTGTATTGTTGCGCCTGTTTATCACTCGCTGCTTTTCTTAACATTTTTCCGCCACCCGCAAAATGGCACTACGCGAACGTGCGTTCAGTGACACCTCTGCTTCTGTTGCTTTCATTTTCCCCAATAATTTAAGGATCCCTTTCGGCCTGTCCCCACGGTAAGGGATAATGCCTTTAGGTTCCTCACCCATCGATGCGGCCTTCAACGTTTGTTTGACCAAACGATCTTCCAAGGAATGAAAGCTTAACACCACCAAACGCCCTCCTGATTTTAGCGCGTTTATGGCTGCTGTGAGTGCTATTTTTACATCTTCCAGTTCTTGATTGACCACCATGCGGACTGCTTGGAATGTTCTTGTCGCAAAATGCTTGTTTTTTTCTTTGAAGGGGATCGCTTTTTCGATCACATCGACCAATTGATGCGTGGTTGTGATCGGTGTTGTTGATCTTACCTCAACAATTTTACGGGCGATGCGGCCGGCAAAACGTTCTTCACCGTACACTTTTAAGGCGTGAGCAATGTCTGCTTCGTCAGTGTGGCTTATCCAATCGGCGGCAGTGAACCCTTTGCTGGTATCCATGCGCATGTCGAGCGGGCCGTTTCTCATGAAACTGAACCCTCTTTCAGGGTTATCCAGTTGAGGCGAAGAAACACCTAAATCAAATAAAATACCGTCGACCAGTCCAAACCCATGCTCTTGCAATGCTTCTTGAATGTCTTTGAACGAGCCATGATAAACCTCAATGGGCAATCCGCTTTCTTTCATGGCACTGGCGCTGGCGATGGCTTCTGGGTCTTTGTCGATGACAAGCAAACGGCCGCTCGACAACATGCCCGCGATCACGCGCGCATGCCCGCCGCGTCCAAACGTCGCGTCGACATAATCACCCTCAGGCGTAATGTTCAAGGCCTCGATTGCCTCGTTGAGCATCACACTTGCGTGTGGCGTTGTTACAGTTTCAAGCCTTGCCATACTTCACCTTGTGCCGTCTTTTCTAACGATTTGAAATGCTGGCCTTCTGCTTTCCAGGCCATCTCATCCCATAATTCAAATTTTTGCCCTAATCCTACCCAGATCACTTCTTTTTGTAATCGCGCATGGTCACATAAAACACGGGGAATAAGCAAGCGTCCTTGTGCATCTAGCACCACAGACGTCGCGTTCCCAACCAGCCAACGCTGTAACGCACGCACATCTTTATCGACATTGGGTAAATCCAATAAGGCTTTCTCTATTACCTCCCAAACGGCCAGGGGGTAACCTAATAAACAGGGCTCATGGATGTCCAACGTGATGATCCATTCGCTGCAGGGAACTTCGGCGCGTACCTTAGCTGGGACGAGTAAACGCCCTTTCGTATCCAAAGTGACTGTATGTGCGCCTCTTAACATCCAACCCCCCACTTTTTACCACTTTTTACCACTGGTTCTCTAAGATTGGTTGGTAAACTGACGATTGTCAAGGGCGGTTGTATGTTTTTTTAGGGGTGCACCGACCCCTTTGTAATTAACAAATCCCCCAACACGAGGAACTGCAAATCGCAACCCAAGAACATATTCAATGCATCGCGGGGGCTACATACCATGGGTTCGCCACGACGGTTCAATGATGTATTCAGCAACACGGGGTGGCCACGACGTGTTTCCACGGCTTTCAATAAGGCGTAGTAACGTGGATTGGCTTCGGGGTCAACAATTTGTGCACGAGCCGTCCCATCTTCATGAACCACTTCCGGCACACGGGTTTTCCACTTTTCAGCCACTTTAAAAGCGAATGTCATGTAGGGTGAAGGATGATCCGTCTGCAACATGTCTTGTGCAATCTCTGGTGCAATACTCGGACAAAATGGCCGCCAACGTTCGCGGAATTTAATTTGCAAATTGATCAGTTCGGCAATCTTACGATGACTTGGGTCACCTAAAATACTGCGATTCCCCAATGCACGTGGGCCAAACTCCATGCGTCCTTGGAACCATGCTACGGGATTGCCTTCTGCCAAAATATCCGCTGTTTTAGCAACGATATCATCACAGCGCGTCACGTTGATCTTATCTTTGAATGGTTCGCAGGCAGCGAGACATTCTTCCGTTGTGTATTGCGGGCCTAAATACACGTGCTTTAAGGGGGAAATCTTCTCGCCCATCTCATGTGCCACATAGGTCGCAGCACCGACAGCCGTACCCGCATCGCCTGCAGCCGGTTGCACGAATAATGTTTTCACGTGCGGCAACGCAAGAATACGTTGATTCAATTTCACGTTGAGTGCTACACCGCCGGCAAAACAGATGCGTCCTGTTTCACGAATCACATCACCCAAATACCGCTCGATCAAGGCAAGTGATGTTTCTTCTAATAATTGCTGAATACTCGCCGCATAATGAATATAAGGCTCATCAATCTCATCGCCATGACGTTTAGGTCCTAACCATTCAATCAGTTTTTTACTGAAATAATAAGCTTCACCGTTTTCTTTGTAGCGACGAATACCGACGGTATTTGCCAAGGCTGTATTCACTTCAAATCCATCATCCGTCAGCTTCAACAGTCTCGATAAATCGTAACGCTTCGGATCACCATAAGGCGCCATGCCCATCACTTTGAATTCACCATCCAACATTTCGAAACCGAGAAATTGCGTCATCGCGCCATACAATCCGCCGAGCGAATCCGGATCATAGAATTCTTTAATTTTCGTGATCTTGCCGTTTTCGCCAATGCCAAAAAATGTCGTGGCAAATTCGCCCTTTCCGTCAAAACCAATGATCGCTGTTTTTTCTTCGAAACCACTGAGATGATAAGCCGAACTCGCGTGTGCCAAATGATGCTCAACCGGTTGAATGCGCGTGCGGGTCATGTCGAACCCAAGTTCTGTTAAGAGTGCTTCGACTTGTGCGCGATAACGACGGTGACGACGATTGCCGTTGAATAATACGTCCAATGCGCGATCCGGTGCGTACCAATAACGCTTGGCATAATGCCAACGGCCTTTATACGTGAAGGGGAACGGGGCATGAGGGATCGCAACAATATCAATGTCTTTCGGTGTGAGGCCGGCCTCTTTAAGGCAGAATAACGTCGCTTCACGTGCCATGTTGCCTTTGGCATGTTTGTCGCGGATAAAACGTTCTTCTTCTGCACATGCCAGTAACTTGCCATTCACCACTATCGCC
Source organism: Gammaproteobacteria bacterium (assembly GCA_044445605.1). Taxonomy (GTDB): domain Bacteria; phylum Pseudomonadota; class Gammaproteobacteria; order JABCZS01; family JABCZS01; genus CAWKDC01. The sequence continues at coordinate 20,322 of JBIOEA010000006.1, forward strand.
GCCGACGCATCGTGCCCTAGCGCGCCGGATAAACCTAAAATATTCATTCAACTCTCCAAAATTGGCTGCCTTTTGCGAACAGCACATAATACCGTATTTTTGGCTTTGACAATGGACCCGTATGGCTTTATCATGCCCCCATGAACAACGACGACTTTGACTTACCCGAAAAGCCCAGTAAAACGCAGCGCAAGCGCGATATGGAGGCCCTTCAAGCACTTGGCGAAGCGCTATTGTCGTTCGCCCCGGCTAAACTCAAGGGTCTCAACCTCCCCCCCGAATTCATGGCGGCCCTCGTCGAAGCCCGTCGTATCCCCGCTCGCAAAGCCGGACGCCGTCATAATCAATATATCGGGCGCCTCATGCGCGAGTTGGACGAAGAAACCCTCGCAGCCATTAAACACTATCTATCCCTTCGAGGCCGCTAACCATGCAGTATCAGTTTTTTGCGAATTGCCCTCGCCATGTCGAAGGCCTTTTATTAGCCGAAATCCAATCCCTAGGCGCTACTTCAGCCAAAGAAACCGTCACTGGGGTTTACTTCGAGGGCACCCTCGAAACCGCCTATCGCGTCTGCTTATGGTCCCGTCTGGCCAACCGCGTACTACTACCACTCGCCACTATCGACGCCCTCGATATCGGGTCCATTCATCGTGGTGTTGACAGCATCAACTGGGCGTCGCACTTTACGCCCTCGAACACATTCCGGATCGATTTCTCCGGCCAATCCACACTGATCCATCAATCACAATACGGCGCACAACTCGTCAAAGACGCCATCGTCGATCAGTTTCGCGATAAAACAGGCCGTCGCCCTACTGTCGAAACCATTCATCCCGACATCCGTATTCACGCCCATTTGTATGGCGATAAATTAAACATCAGCTTGGATTTGTCCGGCGAAAGCTTGCACAAGCGTGGCTATCGCTTGAGCACCGGCGATGCACCGATCAAAGAAAATTTGGCCGCAGCATTGCTCATCCGCGCCGGATTCCCTGCCCGCATGAACGATCTTACTTATGTCATCGATCCTATGTGCGGAACCGGGACACTGCTTATCGAAGCAGCACTCATCGCCACCGATTGCGCCCCCGGATTATTGCGCAAACAATTTGGATTCTCCCATTGGTTGCAGCATCAACCCGCCTTATGGGAACCGCTCGTCGAAGAAGCCAAACAACGCCGCGCGCAAGGCAATGCGAAAAAACTGCCCGATTTCCGCGGATACGATGCCAGCCCGCGCGCTGTCTCACAAGCACGTGAAAACGTCGGTAACGCCGGATTAACCAATTGTATCGAAATCACCGTGCGTGAATTATCCCAACTCACTCCACCCACCCACCATGGCGATAAACCCGGCTTTTTAATCACCAATGCTCCTTATGGCGAACGCCTGGGCGATGAAGATTTACTCAAACCCTTATATCAACATTTCGGCGAACGTTTAAGAGAAAAATTCATTGGATGGGACGTTGCATTATTCACAGGCAACATCAACCTCGGGAAAGCCTTAGGTATTCGTGCAAAGAAAAATTACACGTTTTTGAACGGCACAATCCCCTGCAAATTATTAATGATATCCGTCGAACCAGAATGGTTTATGCGCGAACATAAAGCATTAGAAGCACTAGAAGCATTAGATAAGAGCGAAACATCTCTCGCCCCTACCATCCAACAAGAAATTCCCGCAGAAGCCGAAATGTTCGCGAATCGTTTACGCAAAAACGCCAAAACATTAGCTTCATGGGCGAAGAAGCATGACGTCTCGTGCTATCGTCTTTACGATGCTGACATGCCAGAATACGCCGTCGCAATCGATTACTACGAAGGCTACGCGCACGTGCAAGAATACGCCGCACCGAAAACCATTGATGCGGACAAAGCAGCCCAACGCTTAAAAGCGATTTGCCAAGCGATCCCGGCCGTGCTCGATATCCCTGCTGATCACGTCATTGTTAAACAGCGTTTTCAACAAAAAGATTTCTCGCAATACCAACGGCTAGATAACACCAATGAGTGCATCACCGTCAAAGAAGGTGCCGGTAAATTCTTGGTGAACTTACACGATTATTTAGACACAGGGTTATTTTTAGATCACCGCCCCATAAGATTACATCTGGCGAGCATTGCCAAGGGCAAATCGTTTTTGAATTTGTATTGCTACACTGGCAGCGCGACCGTGCATGCCGCATTAGGTGGGGCACGCAATTCCGTCAGCGTTGACATGTCTGCCACCTACACCACGTGGGCGAAACGGAATTTATCGTTGAATGGATTAAGCACCTCGTTGCATCAAGTGATTCAAGCTGACTGCTTCCGCTTCCTCGATGAGAATGCGCAAAAATTTGATCTGATTTTTCTGGACCCACCCACTTTCTCCCGCTCCAAACGGATGGAAGATGATTTCGATATTCAGCGTGACCACGTCGTCCTGATTAAAAAAACCCTCCGTCATTTGGAGCGAGATGGCGTCCTGTATTTCTCAACCAACTTCAGAAAGTTTAAACTCAGCATGGATGCCTTCCCTAACCTGTTGATTCGGGATATCACCCGCCAAACCATCGATAAAGACTTTGAAAGGGACCTTAAAATCCACCAATGCTTCGAAATCACTTTTAAGGCTTAACGATTTTTTAACCCCCTGATCTGCAATGTCTTTTATTTGTTATCTAACTTGATTTGTCGCCCGCCTACACTATACTTATCTCAGTAGGCCCGTTATTACTATATATAAGCATGGGCTTGAGGTGGTGTAGTGTGTGGTTGGGAAACAAAGAATGCATAAGTCATTCAAAGCATGAGCTCCATTTGGGCCCAATCAGCTGTGGTGTGTCTTTATGCCTGCTAACCGCTGCCTCCCCTGCGATGGCCAACCCTCAAGGCGGTCAAGTCGTCGGCGGCCAAGCCAGCATCAAATATGGCGCCACGACGGTTATCAATCAAACATCCAATCGCGCCATCATCAATTGGAATAATTTTTCAATCGGCCCCAGCGAAAGAACACAGTTCAATGATCCCAATGCCAATAGCGTCACCTTAAACCGTGTCACCGGTGGCAACCCTTCCCAAATCTTGGGCAGCCTTTCTTCGAATGGCCAAGTATTCTTAGTCAATCCCGCAGGCATTGTGTTTGGTAAAACAGCACAGGTTGATGTCGCTGGATTGTTAGCCACCACCGCTAGCATCACCAATAAACATTTCATGAGCGGCAATTACCAATTCACCAGCGCACCCGATGGTTCAAGAATTGTAAACGAAGGCAATATCACCGTGCGAAATGCAGGGCTTGCAGCATTAGTAGCACCAAACGTCGTCAATAGTGGCGTAATTAACGCAAAACTTGGACGCGTTGCGTTAGCTTCAGGCAGTGCATTCACTGTCGACTTGTATGGTGACAATTTAATTTCTTTCGATGCCACCGGCACCGTCAAAGGCAGTGTCAATAACATGGGCCGCATTGCAGCCGATGGCGGTACCGTCATGCTCTCTGCCGCCGCCGCACAAGGGATCGTGGAAAATGTCGTCAACACCTCAGGCTACATTTCAGCGATCAGCGTATCAAACAAAAATGGCAACATTATGTTGGTAGGCGCTGGCAATCATTCCAGGGTTCAAGTATCTGGCACCTTAGATGTGTCGGGCAGTGCCACAGGACAAACGGGCGGCACGATTGAAGTCGCTTCGAATGATATTCAATTGTTGAGTGGCAGCGTGTTGAATGCCAGTGGGTATGCCGGCGGCGGCAATATACTGATCGGTAGCGATCATTTCCACGGGCCATTGAATACAACGGGATTAAGCATTCTTGATACACCTTATTTTATGACCGAAGCACAATCTGTCACGGCTGCATCAGGCAGCAGCATGGTGGCTGATGCGCTCAAAAGCGGTAATGCTGGGAACGTAGAAGTATGGGGCACCACCTCCGATATATTTTCGGGCAGCATTTCAGCACAAGCCTATGGCGAAAAAAGCAATGGCGGACAAGTTGAAACCTCCGGCGGAACCTTAGATGTTTCGGGTTCCCAAGTCACCACCCACAGTGTATTAGGCAAATCAGGTGTCTGGTTGCTAGACCCTCATAATGTCACGATTGGCACGGTAGATAGCCAAGCATTTCAAAGCCCCTATAATCCAACCGCGGATAATTCGACGATCAATGTTGCAACCATCAATTCAGCACTGCTGACCAATAGCGTTATCATTACCACGGGTCTTTCAGGCAGCCAATCAGGTGATATTACTTTTAACAATACCGCCACACCCATATCGATACTGAACACTGCCAACACCTCTTTCAGTGCCTATGCTGCTCGCAATATTGTATTCAATGCGGGCGCACAAATTATCAATGCAGGCTCAGGCAGCATTAATGTGCAAGCAGATTCTGGATTAACAGGTACGGGCACGATTACGTTCCCAGCATCCAACACATCAGCGCTGGTTCAATCAACGGGTTCCGGCACGATTAATTTTTACTACACATCACCCACTCAAGTACCGATTTCAACCTTCCAAACCAGCAACTTTGTTAACATTTCAGGCACCAGCAAATTCAACCCTAATATGCAAATTAAACTGGCCGCTGGCGGCGCGATTAACGACACCGTGGCAGCCAATATCAACACCTCATTGATCACAGACAAAACAGGGGTTGTTGTTTTCTACCCAGGTGCTATCACCTTTAATAACGACTCAGCGCAACCCATTGACTGGAGTACAACGGCCAACCTTGTCATCAAAGCAGACTCAAGTTTAACAGGCACGGGCGCTATCAGCTTTAATGCCGGAGCACCTACCATTGTTTCAACTGGCGGCGGTAATATCAGCATGTATTACTCTCCCACTGTTTTCGAACAATTCGATAATACATTGAGCTCACATATTGCATTGTCAGGTGGCGGCACATTCACACCCACCATGCAAGTGAACATGCACGCCGCAAGCACAGCAGACACCATCACATCAACAGATGTCACCGCATTCAATGCTGCCTTGACAGCATCCACGCCAACAAGCGTCATTGCCTATGATAGTAACAACTCTCTTTCATTTGCCAATACGAGCCCCATCAGCTGGAGTACCAACGCATCCTTTACCGCTGAAACATTAGCCGGCGCCGCTACAACGTACAACCTGATTATAGGCTCAGGCGGTACCGCACCCTTTATCACTGCATCTGGATCGTCACTGCTCAATTTGTCATCCGTGAATGATATCAATGTTAACACCAGCAATGCGATCACTGACACTGGCACAGGTGCAACAACCTGGCAGTCAAACGATAACATTAACTTCACCACGGGAAGTACAGCCTATGCTAACACTGGAACAGGCAAAGCCACACTCATTGCATCCAATGCGGTCAACCTAAACAATATTGAATTTCAATCGATTACACAGTCAAATAATAATGTTGACGTTGTCGCTAATACGTTAAATGCGTCAAGTGGCGCGCTTATCACGCTTAACACCAATGCTGCTGACATCATCAAAACTGCCCTGCAATCAGGCACCACCATAAACATCTCCAATACCAGTGGTGATATCGATTTCACCGCACCTATTGCGTGGACAAACCCTTCTCCTGAAGCAGGAAAGGCAACACTGACGGCAACAGCCACTTCTGGCAATATCAATATGACCACGCTTGGAGCCACCATCACGGCCACAAACCAGCTGCCATCATCGAGCAATATTTCCATGGTGAACTTTACAGCGGGAACAATACTAAACCCAGCATCGATCAATATTGGCATTAACAATGCCATTAACATCAGCACCGGAGAAAGTGCCACCGCCCAGATCGGTTTGAAAGCATCTACTGCTGTTAATTTTACCGGGGTAGGATTTGGTGCAGTCAATACGAACCCAACAACCATTATCACCTCAAAAGATTTGAATGTCTCCGCACCCACATTCAGCATCACATTCAACCCATTCATTTCTCCCATTATTCAAACGGCACTCAATAAAACGGACCCTTTTAACAGCAACCTAGGAACGAATGTCACGCTCACCTCCACGTCAGGGATCATCAGTTTCCCTGCAGCCACTTCTTTTCCAGCAACCATTGCATGGGGAACAGCAGCCAATTTCACACTTAACTCATTCAGTGACATTTCCATGTTTAGCACGGCATCCGTCAATAGCTCTGGCGCTGGAAATATCATCTACAATGCAGGCAGCGGTGCTGTGGGTGACATTGATCTTGGGACATCGAGTACCACGACAGCGGCTATCATCAGTTCGGGCTCGGGTCAGGTCACACTCAATGCGCATAACAATATTAACTTAACCAATGCCGATTTTGGCAATATTAACCTTACCGGCAATACTAATGTGACACCACTCGTTGTTCAAAATGCGAAAAACATGTATGTCAGCAACTCATCGAACACAAGCAATATTACGATTAACAACGCAGATGCGCGCATCACTAATGCTGCATTACTGATTGGCGCTAATATTCAGATCACGTCACTCAACAATATCAATTTCACGAACACGAATCCTATTGTGATGCCAGCAGGAACAGAAACCTTCACAGCAACAACGAACAACGTCGGGACGAATCCTCTGGGAGGTTACGTCAATCTGAATGCTTCAAATTTAATTGAAAACAACGGCACGGGCGCAATGACATTGGTCGCGTACGGCATTGGAAACCTCACGCTCAGTGCAGCTGGCGCGATTGTCAATAACAGCACGGGGGCGATCAATCTGGACGCAAGCAAAGCCTCCGGCGGTTCGGTTTACCTCAGCAATAATGACTTCGGCACCATTAGCAATCCAGGTCTAGGTCAAATCACGGCGACAGCGCTCAACCTCTATGCCAGCAATAGCACCAGCCCCATTACCATCAGTAGCAGTGACGTTAATACGATTACCAATTCGCTTGTAGCAGGCACGAATGTGCTTACCTCATCCACCGGTGATACAACCTTTGCAGCAAGCGCAGGCAATATTTCGTGGGGAACAAGCTCAAATTTCACCGTGAATGCAAATGCCGGCGGAAATATTACTTTCAACCCTGGTAGTTCCATCAGCATGTTATCCGGCAGCGGCGTGCTGGCCTTAAATGCCGGTAATAATCTCAACCTCGATGCAACGAATACACTGAGCAACGCAGGCTCAAGCGCCATGAATCTGATCGCAGCAAACTCGGTCAATCTGAATAATGTTGCCTTCAATAATATTAGCAACACTGGCACTGGGGCCATTACGATCACGACACCCAATTTATACGCAACCGATATCACCAACCCCATCACGATCAGCACGGCAGATACTTCTGCTTCCATTATTAATCATGCGCTGGGTGTTGGCACCAACGTCACGGTCAGCTCTGTTCAAGGCATTACCGTCAGTGCGCCTATTTCATGGAACACTCTGGCTAGCTTCACTGCGATTGCAGATTCTGCGGAAGCGGGCAACTCAAGCATCATCGCATTTACTGGCGGCAATACCATCACTTCCAACGGAACGGGAAATATCAACCTTTATTACGACAGCCCTACCGAAGTCGCTACGAATTTCACGGGCAATGTCATTCTCGGCGGCACGGGCACATTAAACGCCTATATGAAAGTATTTGAAGCTGCAGCTACCAGTATCGATGACACGCAGGCGGGTCTTATTAACACCGCGATGGCTGCGGGCTCAAGTTTAACTTCTCCATCGTTGGGAACCAATGTGATTATCTACGGCGCCGGTGACCTTACATTTACTAATAATGTGTCGGGCTCAGGGACACCTATCGCATGGAGCACGCCCACCTCATTAACGGTCAATGCGGTTAACAGTGTGATTTTCGACAGCGCCTATGTGGCAACCACCCATGTCATCACAGTACCCACAGGGGGCACGCTCAATTTAAACCCTGACAATGGCCTTACGGGAAGCACATCGAATACCGTTCAGAACACAAATGGACAACTCGTTTACAACAGTGGCACGGTTAATATTTTGTATAACCCGGTAAATTTCACCGGAAACAACCCTTATTACTATGTTCCCATCACGACACCCAATGGGCTCGTCACCGGGAATGCTCCTCTGTCCTATCAACTTGTCTATAACAATGTTGCCAATCATGATCTGAGCAATATACTGACATCAGGCGATTACGTGCTTGCCCAAAACATTTCATCAAACCTTCCTACGTCACCGATCGGTAACTCTACCACCCCATTCACGGGTGTTTTCAGTGGCTATGATTTCTATGATGCGATCAACAATAGCAATGCCAGCAAAACAATTACGGGGCTGAGCATCACCAGCGCAAACCAATACGTTGGGTTATTTGGCGATGTCAGTGGTGCGACGCTCCAAAATATTACACTTGTTGATCCGCAAATTGCATCAACGTATGTCCCTACTGGCGCAGCACCTGGATACACCGGTGCCATTGCGGGCTTACTGACCAATACCACATTATCGGGTCAGTTTAGCGTGCTCAGTAGCGCATCCACCGTACAAGGTAATTTGGGTGGCGCAGGTTCTACCAGTTATATTGGCGGGCTTTTTGGCGATACCTCTTCAACGCTAACCACCACATCCAGTTTTGCGGCCACCAATAATGCCGCCATCACCGGCACGAGCGCAACAACCATCAGCACCGGAACAACCATTGCAACAGGTTATTTAGGGGGAATTTTTGGTGCTGCCCCCGGTGCGTTACTCACCGCTAACAATACGTTGATCAATGCGGGTAATATCGTTGTCAACGCGACGCTCACCACGCCTAACGTTTATGTAGGCGGCATAGGTGGCAGTATCACAGGCACTATCCCCAGCAACATGAGCAATACCGGCAATATTGCGATCAGTTTTACCACGACAAACTATGCGGGAGCGCCTATACCCGTTGACGCGGCAGCAGGTATTGCAGCAACCATGGGAAATACTGCAAACATCACCGGTACACTATCGAACCAAGGCGCCATCTCCATGACAGGCACCAACGCCAATGCTTCAAAAGTGGGAACAGGTTATGTGGGTGGTCTCTTTGCGAATGTGAATTCACCTGCCACAGCTTATACATTCGGTGGCACATGGACAAACACGGGCACCGTTCAAAACACCCTCACTAACACAACAGAATATGCAGGCGGAATCATCGCAGATTTGACGGCATCCAGTGCATTGGCAATGCCCGTCACCATGAGCAATACAGGGAACATTACTGCAACCTCCGGCACGATCGGTGGCTTAATGGGTGCAGTGGTAGGCAGTGGCACAGGCTCGACGAACCCTAATACACCGGTGATTACTTTCACGGATAATCTTTCATCCAATGCGAACGTTACAACAACGAGCACCACAGCGGGCAACGCAGGGGCCTTATTTGGACAAGTCACGAGTAGCGGATTTACAGGCAATATCACCATCCCTTCCACGGCAAATACAACCATCAGTGGCTTTAATGCTGGCGGCGTATTTGAAAGCCTTACTACCTCCCTTTTTTCACCTAGCAATGCATCAGGACTGACCAATGTGGCCTCTATCGGTTCACTCAATGGCACTAGCTCTGCAGCAGGTATCGCCACGTTTGTCAGCGGTTCTATTATCAACGTCCTGAACTCACTCAACAACACAGGCCTAGTGTATGGAAACGTCTATACGGGTGGCTTGTTTGGTGATGTCACCGCCTTTAATGCATCCACCCCCAGCACCATCACCAGCCCCATCCTTTCAAACACCGGCACTATCGATATTAATAATGTTGGTAACACGTTCCATAATGTTGCGTCTGCTGGGGTTATTGCTGTCTTAGATAGTTCTTCTGTCACCGCCTCAACAGAAATAATCAATACATCGCCTGTTCCCACCAGTCCTTTGACGTTGCTTGCCAGTGGCGTTGTGGGTTATATTGCGGGTGATATAGGATCAGTGACAACCTCTGTGGGTGCAAGCAGTATCACAACACCCTACATTGGCAACGCTCAGAACATCACCATCAACAACAGTGCTCAATATAATGTGACTGAAGGTGGCATTATTGCCTACATCGATGGTACAAATTCCCTCACCTTACAGAATGCAACACTGGAGAACAAAGGCTACCTTTCTGAAACATCCAGCAATTTCGGCCTCATCGGTGGGGTCGTCGGTTCTATCAATAATGTCACCACCGCAGCCTCTCTGAATAACCTCACCTTTACTGAAAATTGCAGCTCAGGCGCAGGAGGCAATTGCGCCTCTCAATCCTACGCCATCAATACAACGATGGCAGGCGGTGGAATGATGGGCGTTGTTAACAACGCCAATTTAAGCGATTCCACTTTTAGTTTTCCTGGACTTAATGCGCTCAGTTTTGGCGGCGGTAATACAGGAGGACTCATTGGATCGTTTGGAGGATCAAACGCTCGACTACCCACGACAACGCTGCCAACAACCATCAACGTCACCAATACTTCGCTTGCATATAATAGCGGCTATAGTACCCTCGGAGGATTAATAGGTAATGTCACCGGCGGAACCATTGGAAATAACATTACCCTAGAATACCTTGGAACCATCAACGCTGGCTACATATCAACCATCGTCGGCGGCATCATTGGCAGTCTGTCAAACCAAGACGGGTCGCTTGTGTTTAACCCCGCAAACCTATTAGTGGATCCATCCACTTCTCAAACAATTAATGCAGGCACTGGGGGTAACAGAGGAAGCGGCGCTTACAACTATGCTGGTGGTATTTTCGGTGAAATCAATGGGTCGTATAATACGGCATTAGCACCTCTTAACGTCACATCTGCAATGAATACGAGTGCAAATGTGGCTATTCAGGGCGGAAGTAGCCTTACCTCACGCATGACCTTGATGGGAGGTCTTGTTGGTTTGATGACAGGTTATGCATCGCTTTCTGGCAGCAACACCATGTCAAATCACGCACTGCTCGAAGGCACAACAGATATCGGCGGTATCGTGGGTGAATTGAACACATCCAATACGAACCCTCTCACCAATACAGCGCTCAGCACAACAGCCTTGAGTAACCTCGGAAGTAGTGTCATCGTCGCCGGTAGCGTCATCGGGGCCATGTATAACATGACCAATGGCTATGATAGTACGAATATCACGCACCCTCTCAACAACATCACTGTTCCAAGTGGAGGATCGAATGTTGGGGGCTTTGCCGGTGAAGTAACCAATTCGGTCATCACCGCAAACATCACCAATCCTTCAAACGATACGGTGTTGGGAGGCTCAAACACCTCCATTATTGGCGGACTCTTTGGCTCTGTTGATACCAATTCGGTTATTCAAGGAAACCTCACCAATAATGCAAATGTCAGTGGAAGCAGCTATGTCGGTGGTCTCCTAGGTAGACTGGGCGGTCCAAATTTAGTCGCAACCAGCTCATCGGCTATCTTGGGCGCCACTCTCTCTGGCGCATTAACCTATGGAAGTGGCGCTCCTGCAACAGGTATCAATACCATTATTGGCGCAGCCTCAGGCACAGGATTTGGCGGCATCGTGGGTGGCATGTACGGTGCCACAGGATCGGCAAGCGTTCTCTCAGGTGCAATCACCTTGAACATTGGTACATTTAATGCCAGCACCCCCACGTTTAGTTTTGGTGCGTTCACTCCAACAGCAGTCGGCGGCATTATCGGTTATCTGAATGGAAATGCAAACATCACCAGTACCGTCACGTTTAACTCAGGCTCAGCACCTGTCGCTACTATTTATGTCCCCACTGGCAATGCCATCGGCGCATGGATTGGCGAAGCAGACAGCGGCACGATTGCAGGTACCAGCACTATATCCAGCAGCAATGTCACCACCATTGGGCTCAATCGCGTGGGCGGTATCATTGGATTTATCGCTGATAACACGGTCATCAGCCCAGGAGCAGTATTTAACAACACCAGTACGAGTACCGTCGAACTGGTTCCCTCTGCCACCGTAGGCATTTATGGCGGCGGGGTTGTAGGACAAATCGGTGGTGTGGGAGTTGTTGGCTCAGGCAATGCGACTATCGGCGGCACACTCTCAAACGCCGGAACGGTATCATTTTACACCGCACCCAGTTCCGGAACCTACTATATTGCAGGTGTTACCGGTGACATTGCCAATAACACCACGATAACAGGAACGATCTCCGGCACGCCGACAACCTTTAGCAATACCGCCAATCTAACTGCTTCGGCTAATGCAGGCAGCACCGTGTATTTGGGCGGCGTCATTAGTCTTTTTGCAGATGCTCAAGCCTCTGGCCAAGCGTCTATAACGTACATTAACATCACCAACGCAGGCAATATCACAGGAACCAATATCGTTGGTGGTGACATTGCCCTACTCCAAGGTGGCGCACTCAATAATGGTCAGCTCTCCGGCACCGTTTCAAACGCTGGCACGATTACATCCAGCCTAACCACAGGCACCAATTACATCGGTGGTAATATTGGAGAAGTCGGCGGCGCTGCCTTCGTTCCCAATATCATTAATGCCATCATCACCAATACAGGTAGCGTCTCCATGTCCGGAACGCCCACGGCGGGCACTGACTATCTTGCAGGCGTCATGGGATATTTCAATGAAGGTACCATAAACACGGGTACCACCTTAACCAATCTAGAACCCTTGAATGCCACCAGCCAGTATGTCGATTTATCTGGCGTTGTCGGCCTTTTTAGCAATGGTATATTCGCACCCGGCGCTTCCATGTACAACGGCACTACGCTCGCGAATGGGCCTGCGATGACCAATACAGCGACAACCAATGCTCCCGTATCAGGTGTCATTGGTATTGTTCAAAGTGGGACAGTATCAGGTTCTCTATACAATTACGGCACCATCACCGGTGCAGGCACGGGTGCCGTCGGCGCTGCAGGCACCGCCGGTGTGATTGCCATCATGACAGGTGGCACATTGAACGGCCTGGCATCTGCTTCCCTGATCAATAATGGCAACATCACAGGCGGACAATATGTCGGCGGCTTGATAGGATATTATGGCGGCACAGCTGCCATGAGCGGAGATAACATTTTAACTTCCAATGCAACCCTCGTACAAGGTACATCTAATGTCGGGGGTATATTCGGTCGCGTTGATGTATCAACACCCACCTCTTTCAATCCAACGGCCGGCACACTGACCAATAATGCAGAAGTATTATCATCTTCAGGCACCAGTATTGGTGGTATTTTCGGCACATTTAATGCCACATCTACCTCGCCCTTTACGATTGCAGCAAACATCACGAATAACGGACAAATAGGACAAAGTGGATCAACCGCTACTGGCACCGGCGGCATCAGCGGCACGATGTCAGGCTTAAATAGCACGGCACTGATCACCTTCACTGGCACCCTCACAAACACGGGCACCATTTATGGCGGCAGTAACACCGGCGGCCTCTTTGGCTCAACAACCTATATCACTATCAGCGGACCTGTTGCATTATCTGGTAGCAGTACCATCTCGGGAGGAACCATCGGTAATGATGTCGGTGCATTGATTGGTTTCATGTCTAATGGGACCACACTTTCCCCCAGTGGCATCACATTGACCGGCCAAACTGTAACAGGCGCAGCCAATATCGGTGGATTCATTGGAGAAATGCAGGGATCATCCGGCACTCTGGCTATCTTTAGCCCCACGGGTAACATCAATATCTCCGGCGCCACGATCACGGGCACTGGCACCGATGTTGGTTCGCTTGTCGGGTTTATATCTGATTATTCACAATTTGCACCTACAGGCACCAGCGGTGCACATCTTACCTTCTCAACGAATTCAACAGTGAATGTTTTAGGCGCAGGAAACGTCGGCGGTCTTTTCGGTAATATCGCCACAGCCACGCCAGGATCTTCCACGTTTAATCCCGTATACACGGACTTCACCAATGCCGCCACGGTCAAAGTATCCAACAGTGGCGCAACAAATCTCGGTGGTATATTTGGTAACTTTGCACTAACAGGCGCTTCTATTGCGAGCACCGATACTTTCACCAATACCGGGATTGTCGGTGACAGTACCCTCAGTACAAACGCAAGCAGTGCCACAGGCGGTATTTTTGGTGCTGTTCCGGGCCTTACCGGAGCAGGTGGCATTAGCTTTGGCAGCACGTTCACCAACAGTGGCAGCATTTATGGCACAAGCAATGTGGGGGGCGTCGTAGGTAATGCGACCTTCACCACATTTTCAGGCAACCTAACAGGCAAGAGTAATATCTCAGGCAGTAACAATGTGGGTGGCCTTGCAGGCGCATTAACGTCCAGTATCATGTCTGGTAATCTTGTGTATGGTGATTCAACCGCAACTACTTACACACTCACATTGAGCAGCAGTGGCACAGGACTGGGCGCAATGGCTGGTAATATTTCAGGCGCGATTATCAGCGGCAACAATCTTAATCTGAGTAACGTCACCGTTCATTCCAATACTGCCTTCAGTGTTGCTAATGCATCGGATGTCGGCATTGTCGCGGGTATTTTAGGTAATGGCGCAGAACTGACGGGCACCTTTACTGCGAATGCAGATCTGACTAATCCCAATACACTCACGATCGCTAACGCAACAAACGTAGGCGCGATTGCGGGTGAAGTATTGAATGCCACCTTCAATAGCACCGTCACCAATGCGGCAAACCTCATCGCAACAGGAAGTAATAAAGTCGGTGGTATCGCAGGCTTTTCTTCGGGAAGCACACTGAGCGGTAATTATACTGATTCAGGTAATATTACCGGCGTTACCGACGTCGGCGGCCTCTTTGGCTACACTGACCCAACCATCATTTCGGGCAGTAATACATTAACAACGGCTAGCTTGCCTTCTCACGGTATCATCACGGGGACAACGAACGTGGGTGGATTATTTGGTTATGTGGATGCCGGCAGCACTGTCGCCAGCAACACCACCATGAGCACAGGCGCAGGTACGTCTGTCACCGGCACCAATTACGTCGGTGGATTAATCGGTAATTTAGATTCCACGGCAACATACAGCGTCACGAGTAGCACGGTCTTTACCAATCAAGCCAGTGTATCCAGCAGTGGAGAAAATACTAACACCGGCGGTATTATCGGTGGTATTACCAATACTTCCGTCATCACGATTGCTAATGCATTAACGAATATGGGCAGCGTCTCTAATTCGAACATCGATAGCAGCAACCTGGGTGTTGCCGTCGGCGGCATGATGGGGCAACTCACCAGCAATGCTGCATTCACAGGAACACTACTGAATCAAGGGGCTATAACAGGTGTTGGACAAGGCACCGGCGGTAGTAATGTCGGTGGATTGTTCGGTAGCATTACCGGTGGTACTTTAGGTACTTCATTAGGCGCGGGTTCCTTCACCAATTCAGGCGCGATCAATACAACCATTTCTAGCACGAATACCAATATTGGCGGCATTGCCGGTAATATCAGTGGTGGCACACTCTACGGAAATGACAGTAACACCGGCAACATCGGCAACAGCACGGCCAGCAGCATTGTAGGCGGATTGCTGGGTGTTGTCAGTGGCGGAAATGTCCATGCCTCGCTGACACAAACCTCCGGCACAGTCACTGGCACAAACGATATCGGTGGTGTCGTTGGCGAAATATCAACCCCTACTAGTTCTGGTTTTGCGCCTTCATTACTGACCGCCTTGGCAGGCAATGTCACCGCCACGACCGCAGATGCAGGCGGTATCTTCGGGTCTATCAATAATGTGAATATCAGCAATGCGATGAGCACGGCATCAAACCTCACCCTAACAAGCGCTAATGGCGCGGGTGGACTTGTGGGATTAATGACAGGTGGCAATGCAGTGTTATCTGGTACCAATGCCATGAGCAACGCAGCCACGTTTGGAGAATCCGTTTATGTCGGTGGTATCGTCGGCGTATTGCAAGGCAATGGCACATCGTTAACAACACCCCATATTACCAACACCAACCTTTCTACCACGACGATCATTAATCCTGTCAACGTGTTAAACAATTTAACAGCGGTGGGCAGCGTTATTGGACAATTAAATAATGCGTTTTATGATAATACTAATATTGGAACGTCGATTGCAGATATCAATGCATCGCGATCAGTCACCGTGGGTGGGTTCGTGGGCGAAGCAGATAATTCAACGATAACTGCCGCACTCACCGGCACTAACAATGTATTAGGTTATCAAAACGTCGGCGGATTAATAGGTGCGTTAGGCAACAGCAGTCTATCAAGCGGTAACCTCGTTGTCGGCGATACGAATGTCGGACATAGCTACACCCTTGCGCTGGCTTCAGGCGGAAGCGGACTAGGGGGTGCTGTCGGTTTAATGTTGGGCAGTAACACAGTCCCATCAAGCATTGACCTCAGTAAAATTAGCATTAACAGTAATGTGGCATTTAGCGTCTCTGGTAATGCCGATGTTGGCGGGGCCATCGGTATCCTCAGCAATAATGATAGCCTGACCAACACATTCAACACCCACGCATTAACCATTAATGGTGCGACGAACGTAGGAGCAGTGATAGGCTTAATCAACTCCGCAACGCTTGGCAGTGGCCTGACCTTCGGCAATGCCACGAATTTAACGAGCAACAGTACGAATGTCGGTGGCATCGCAGGCCATGTGTCCGGCACATTAGCAAACCCAACGTCGATCAGCGCAACCCTCTCAGACACAGGCAGCATTTCAGGCAACGCCGTTGTAGGCGGTTTGTTTGGCTGGCTAGACGCCAACAGCACGTATTCACCTACTCATGCTATTGCGATCTCTGGAATAACGATCAGTGGCACCGGTGATAAAGTCGGCGGTATTATCGGACAAATGCTCGGATCCAGTGCCACGCAACAAGCAGTCTTTAATCCCAGCAGTACGGTCACTGTATCGGGCACGTCGATCATATCAGGCGTCAACGATGTCGGTGGTATGCTTGGTCTGCTTGGAGATAACTCATCGTTTACACCTCAAGCAACAGTAGCCACCGCTTCTACTGTCGGCTCACCTGTCACGATCAATGGTTCGGGCAATCATATTGCCGGCATCATCGGATACGTCGATAACACGAATATCACGCTCACAGCCACCTCACTGAGCAATGCCGCCAATGTTACGATGTCTGATGCAGGCACAGGTGTCGGTGGTGTTTTTGGTACATTCACGTTATCGAATGTCACGCTTGGGTTTGACATGAACAATTCAGGTACGATAACAGGACTCACCGCAACCAATGGTGTTGGTGGCATCACGGGCACGATGGCAGGCACTTCAGGTAATCTCATCATGCTTACCGGCAATCTCGTCAACAGCGGTAATATCGCAGGCAATACTGACACGGGTGGATTATTCGGTGACACGCAATATGTTAGCTTCGCGCAAAATGGCAATGTCGTCGAAAGCACAGCAGGCACCATCAGCGGCAACACGACTGTCGGTGGATTAATTGGCAAATTTGATGTAGGCAGCAATGTCGCCAGTACAACAACATTACAAAACATGTCCAATGTCACTGGCTTGCAATATGTCGGCGGTGTTCTCGGTGAAATGAGCGCTGGCACAATCGCAAACACAGGGATGTTAGAAGAAAATAGCGGAACGCTCTCACTCGGTAGCACGGGATCAGATTTAGGCGGTGTCATCGGCCATGTCATGGGCAACGTTGCACTTTCCCTCAACAACCTATTTATTGCAGGCAACAACGTGACATTCAATATCACCAGCGGCGCCCAATCTATTGGCGGCGGCATTGGTTTAGTTGAAAATAGTGGCGTTAATATGCCTGCCATCAGCGGCACTTTCTTGAGCTCCGGCGCAAACGCCATCACGATTAATCATGGTACCTATGTCGGCGCCGCTATCGGTGAAGTCACGAATAACGGTGTGACGGGTACGAATGCATTCAATTCAAGCTTCCAAAACAATGCACCTCTCATCGCAACTTCAAGCAATGGCGTAGGTGGCGATATTGGTCTTGCTGTTGGTTTGGCCAATACCAATGCAAACCCTTTAAGCATCACAGGCACCCTTACCAATAACGCAAGTATCTCAGGCAATTCAAAAGTCGGTGGCACCATCGGTGTATTAAGTGATGCCAGTGTAACCGGCACACTTAACATGGCTAGCGGCAACCTCTCTGCTATCAGTGACCTCGGTGGATTGATTGGACATGTCGTTGGCAACAGCAGTGTTGCATTGGGTGGGCTCACTTTTTCAAACACGGTCATATTTAATGTCCCTAACAATGCCACGGGTATTGGTGGTGCCATTGGTTTATTAGAAGATGACACAGCCGTCACACCTAACACACCCACACTGACTGGCACGTTTAATGCCAATAATACGGTCGGTGGCAATACACTGACCATCAGCAATGCAACGACAGGTGTGACGGATGTCGGTGCTGTCATTGGCATCATCAATAACGCCAGCAACTTTATAAGTACCTTTACCAATGCGACAAATGTCGTAGCAATAACGGCTGATGATGTCGGCGGCATCGCAGGGTTTGTATCAAACAGTGATTTAAAGAGTGGCACCCTTACCAATAATGCTAACATCACGGGACGAAACAAGGTCGCCGGTATTTTGGGTGATGCAGACCCAACAACACTCGCTAATAACTATGTATTGGCTACAGGCAGCATTGTTTCAGGTAATTCAGACGTCGGTGGTTTATTCAACCTCACTACCGCGGGCGACACCATCGCAAATACCGCCACCCTGCTCACTCAAACAGGTAGCAGCGTCAGTGGTAATGCTAATGTCGGCGGCCTTATCGGTTTACTGGCCACTGGTACGAATTATAATGCAGTCACCAACACCTATACGAATAATGCCACGGTTTCAACCACGGCGGATATCAGCAGCATCGGTGGCATATATGGCACGATTGGCTCTGCCCTTGTCATCACCAACTCGCTCACCAATGCGGGTATTGTTGAAACCACCTTCAGTGGCACGCCTACCGTGTCAGCCATTGGCGGCATTACGGGTGATTTAAATGGCGTGACATTCGGCACATCCGCACATCCTATGACACTCACGAATACAGGTACTGTTGAAGGTGTTCGCAATGTCGGCGGATTGTTTGGACAATTATTAACAACAAGCACCTCCTCTGATTTAACACACGCCACATTAGTCTCATCTGGCATTGTCGAAGACGTTGGCACTGGCACACATACTAATATTGGCGGCATGATTGGATTCTTGAACAATGCCTCACTGCTCCCCGCATCTGTCACATCGAATGCAACGGTGACTGGCTCTAATACCGGCACCAGCAGCAGTGTGAATGTCGGCGATGTCATTGGACAAAGCACTGTCGCTATCAGCAGCGACTTAACTGGCGCTGGCACGGTAATAGGTTATAGCAATGTCGGTGAAGTCATTGGATTGTACAACGGCGGCATCCTATCAGGCAGGCTAACAGGCACGGGCAATGTATCAGGCAATCAATATGTCGGTGGCACGATAGGTGATTTTGCAGGCGGCAGTATCACCAATGTATTAACGTACAATACAGGCACACTGTCATTCTCGGGCCCCAGCGCTGCGACATTCACTGGCTTAGGCGGACTCATCGGCCATACAACTGGCGGCACCGTTGATTTAGGCAAATTGAGTGTTGGAAGTAGTACCGTATTTTCACCCAACAGTGGCTTTAATGTCGGTGGTGCAATCGGTATCGTTGAAAATGGCTCGACACTGGCAAACAATTTCACAACAAACCCACTCATCATCAACAATGCCACGAATGTCGGTGGAATCGCCGGCGAAATATTGAATGCAACACTCAATGCCATGACTTTCGCCAATGCCACGAACCTATCAAGCGATGGCACTGCCGTGGGTGGTGTCGCGGGCCTTATCATCGGCAGCAGTGTCAATTCAACCCTTAACAACAGCGGCACTATCACGGGCAATATTGCAACACAGCTCGGTGGCGTGGTGGGGTTAAGCCGAAACAGCACACTGTCAGGTACTTTTATCAACTCGGGTAACGTGGGCAATGATACCGATAGCAATGTCGGTGGTGTCGTTGGCGAAACCGATAACACCATTCTTTCAGGCACTTTTCAACTCACCAATGGCACCGTCACCGGTAACACCCATGTGGGTGGATTGCTTGGCCTCACCACCAGCAATAGCTCAGCCACCACTTCCACGCTGATGACCACTGCATCAGGTGCTTTTGTCGTCGGCAGTGCCAGTGTCGGCGGGCTCATCGGTGACATGGACAGTCTCATCTTTGCTGCTGGCAGCACGAATACGCTTGCTAACAGGGCAGACGTAACAACCTCAGCAGCCATCAATACCATCGGTGGTATCTTCGGTACTTCAGGGGTAGGCACAGGCAGCGGCATTGTGATCTACAGCCCACTCGCCAACGCAGGCTATGTACACAGTACTACAGCAACCGCTATTGGCGGCATCACCGGCGCTCCAGGCGTGTCAGGTAATACCATTACCTTTGAAAACACCCTCACCAATATGGGTACCGTATCAGGCACAGATAATGTCGGCGGATTATTTGGCGCACTGTTAAGTACCAGCGCGCTCACTGTCTTTAATGGCTCTGCTGTCTTGGTCGCTACCAGCAACAGCATTGTCAGCGGCACTGGCAATAATATTGGTGGCATGATTGGCTACTTGAACAATGCCAGCATATTGCCCGGCGCGACAATAACATCTGCTGCCACCGTCAATGGCACAGGCACCAACGTCGGCGGTGTCCTCGGACAAAGCACAGTTTCTATCAGCAACAATCTCACTGCCACGGGCGATGTCATGAGCAGTAGCGCTGTCGGCGAAGTAGTGGGTTTATTCAATGGTGGCACGATTTCCAGCACTCTCAGCGGCTCTGGCAATGCGTCAGGCAATCAATACGTCGGTGGCGATATCGGACAATTCGCGGCAGGTAACATCACAGGCTCATTGAATTACACCACAGGCACGTTATCGTTAACCAATGGCGCAAACTCAGGCGGACTCGGTGGCAACATCGGTTATGTCAATGGCGGCACAGTTGATTTAAGTAAACTGTTTGTAAACAACAACACCGTATACTCCGTCAACAATGCATTCGATGTGGGCGGTGCCATCGGCATAGTGACCGGCAGCCCCACCATCACCAATACATTCACTGCCAATGCGACGGGGCTCACCATTAATGGCGCAACCAACGTCGGCGCAGGTATCGGTGAAATTATCAATGCAACACTCTCTGGTTCGTTTGGCAATGCAACGAATTTGATCTCCAATGGCGCCGGGGTTGGTGGTGTCGCAGGATTGGTCACAGGTAGCGCCACCGTCATCAATGCAGCACTCACGGATACAGGCAGTATCACAGGGCATAATGATACTGCAGCGCTCATTGGCCAAGTCAACGGCGCTCATGTATCAGGCAATCTCATCGTCGGTGGCGGGATCACCCCAACCGTGATCACGGGCACCAGCGGAGGCTCAGGACTCAGCTACGTCATAGGCCTGATGTCTGGTAGCACGGGTAATTTATCGTCAACCAACGTGACCGTTAACAATAATGCATCTTTCAATACCACAGGTACCGTGACAGGCGTAGGCGGTATCGTGGGCATCATGACCGGTGGTTCACTATCAGGCTTCAACACAGCTACCTACACAATCAATAGCCCCATTGTGGCAACACACGGTAATGAAGTCGGTAGCGTCATTGGCGATTTATCGGGTTTCACGCTCAACCAAAATTTATCTTCATTAGCGAATGTGACAGGTTCAAGCGCAGTGGGTAGTGTGATAGGCGCGCTCAGCAACGCCACCGAATCAGGCGCGCTCACGGCACTGCATGATGTCACCGGCGATCAAGTGGTCGGCGCCATTGCAGGTTCTTTATCGAATGGCACATTATCAGGTACGCTGACGGTTTCAAGCCCCATTCTCACCCTGAATGCAGTCGGCCAAGGCCTCGGCGGATTAGTCGGCAGCATGCTTGGCACCAGTGATATTTCCGGCAACGCCACTATCAGCAATGCCACACAATTTAATGCAGCGAGTGGATCCAGTGTTGTTGGCGGTTTCGTCGGCGTCATGTTAGATCATGCTTCATTGTCAGGCGTCAGCCAGTTTACCTTAACCGGTGGCACGCTAACGATCAATAATACGAATGTCTCCGATATCGGTGGCTATATCGGCGAAATTGGCTCAACACTCTCACCAACAACCACCTTCACGCAAAATATCGCTGGCAACATTAATGTGGTCGCCAATCAAAACAACGATAATAATGTCGCAGGTGTTGTCGGTAACATATCGAATAGCAATGTCACTGCCACGCTCAGTTCCACAGGCAACGTTACGGGATACAATGACACTGCGGGTGTAGCTGCTGCACTTATTAATAGCACCATCACAAGCCCCGATCAAACAGCAGGCCATAATGTCAGCTCGTTCAGCTCTCTTGGCACTGTCATGGGGAATACGACTGTTGGCGGCGTCGTGGCCACGATGGTCAACAGCGTCATGTCTCAAGCATTTTTTAACGGCACCGTCACGGGTTACAATGACGTTGCGGGTATCGTCGCTCATCTCGATGCAAACAGTCTATTGGCCCGCTCGTATAACAACAGCACACATACCGTGATCGGTTTGGCAGGGGCACAATATGTCGGCGGTATCGCCGCTGTCAATGCCGGCACTATTCAAAATGTGATCTTTGGTGGGGCCATCACTGCACCTGCAGGAAGCTATGCCGGTGGCATTGTCGGCAATAACACCGGCACGGTACTTTCCTCGTTATCGGCAGGTTATTTCAATCCATCATCAGGCGCGACGCTCGGTGCGATTGCAGGTGTCAATAGCGGCAATTTAGGTCAAAGCAATACGACAAACCTTGCTCCTTTCTTTTCATCTACCAGTTTTGGTCCAGGTATCTCTGCCACAGGCGCAGGCAGTGCTGGCGGCTCTCAATCCGGTACCTATGTCAATATGGGATCAGCATCTACCTACACACCTTACAATTGGAATTTTGGTACGGTATGGCAAGAACTCGCCCACTACTACGTCACGAACCAATGGTGTTCCGTCAATTGCGCTATTCCTGGCGCTAAACCACCTGTGCCTCCAACACCAACGCCAACGCCCAGTCTCGTCGGCAACTATGCACGCCAATACGTGACCGTAGAACAATTCCTCGATAACGCCGACATGACCAGCTTAGCATTAGATACCTTTATGATGCTCGATACGTTCCAGATCTATAATGTGCAAATGAAGGATTACAGCATTCCATTTAAGGTTGCCATTTTCTTTGAAGACTCATCGCAACCTGTCTCCATCGCGAAAGAAGCGGAACGTGCATTGAAAGCCAATGGCTGGTATAACTCGACGATGGCACACGCACAAGATAAATTACCTGGGTTTAAACAACCATAAATTTAAAAGGGCGAATATTATTCGCCCCTACGTGGTATTACAACATCACTTTCGATATCATCTTCGCTTGCTTCTTCAAATATTCTATCTGAGATCCGATACTCTGCTGCAACTCAAGCGTAAATGCATTATATTCCAACCTAGGTAAGGCCCGTGCGACTCGCTCGCAAAGTTGCATTAGAATCCTGGCCACAGCCGATCGTGGCAGCTCGCAGCTATCCGCAAAATCCGCCAATTGAAAGGCCCCTACACTCTTTGCGTCGAACTCATCCCCCAAAGCCATTGCCCATTCTTGGGAAAATTCCGGGTACATGCGGACACTGATTAAATCGTACGCAGGGGCAATCTCCATTCCTAATGGTGAAACAAAAAAACTCAGGTTCTTGCCGTGAGCGTCCCAGTTTCCAATGATCACATTGAATAGCACCCATGTTAATAATTGTTTTTTTGCAAGCGCAGGGTTGCTGCACGTATCGCAACACCTAAACAATGCAGGCAAATTTGCCCCATCACGTATATGCGCCACATCTCGTCCGCTGCCTAAATGTCGCTCATATTTGTAATCAGGCAATAAATTCAATGCTTGGCATCCATCGATCACATGACGACGCTGTATATGGTCACCTTCCCACTCCCGATCAAAACGCTTCACCAACAATGCGGGATACTCTCCAAAATGCATTAATGATACGTCTGCCACACTCAAACCTACAGCTTTGGCTAGCTTCATCATCGAAAATTCATTTAGTACCAAATGTTTCGCATGAGAACGCTCAAACTTTAAAATGTGCGTCGAACAAAGAGCCCCCTCACCAAAACCCATCTCACTGTTATCTCGCACCACCACATTAATTTTCTGATGCACCCCCGCCAACGATAGCCGAAGCTTCCCATCCCAAATCATCAACTGCCGAGCGCTTTCATGCTTTAACCGTTCCGTTACTTCACTCGCTTGAATAGGACGGAAAATCAGATCTGTCGGCAGGATGCCCGGATCCAACACAAGCCGCATCGCGCCCGGTAAATCTTGACCCAATACCTGCGTAATTGAAAAAATATTCGAGCGACTGAGATGAAAAGTTTCTAATAAAATAGCTAAGTTCTCACCTTCCGGAAATACGTTCTGGAAAAATACCCTGATTGAAAATTGATTATTTCTTGCACTGTTATCTAACGGCAAATGCGGCGAGAGTGGATACCCTGTTTGCTGCCATGACTCATGATAAAAAAATTCCAGCTCATTCTCATTTGTTAACCCCAATGCACCTATGCACTGTATCCCTAAATAAGCATTCAGCCGATGCTTAAACCCAGACATCTTTCTTCTCCTCGTCGTCCCATGGCAATATCTCTATGCGTATCCCTAGCCCCTTACATACTTGCAGCGCGCTACCCAATTGTACTTTTGGATTGCCATGCTCCAAGTTCATCAACGTGTCTTTGGCAACACCACAAAATGCGGCGGCATCGTCGATGGCCAGCCCCAACTGTGTTCTCCTGGCGCGCACATATTCACCTAGCAATTCATGCGTTAGGGTCTTTTGGGCTTCTGGAGTTTCAAGCGCTTTTACGATTTTAGCCATATGAAGTGCCCCTATAATCCTACAGTAACAGGATTATAGACCATAATACACTCGAAAGCAAGATAAATCCTGCCAGGGTAGGATTTTATGAGAAAAGGGCTGATCAATGACTATAAATCCTGTTACAGCAGGATTTATGAGGACGTTAGCATTTAACTTAGGGCGTAAACGCTGCTTTAATCCACTCAATGCTGTTATCAGCCAACGACACCGCTACAGCATCAAAACGGACTTCACGTGTTTGGTAACATCCCGCATTACATAAATAGATCGTCGCCACCCGAATAACTTTTAATTGCTTATCACGTGTGATGGTTTCGAGGGGATGGATGTCTCTGCAATTCTCTCGCGCGCGCACTTCGACAAAAACCCAGGCGTCTTTGTCTTCCATGATAAGGTCGACTTCCGCGCCGCAAAGCTCCACATTACGCTCAAGAAACGTCATGCCTTGTGCTTCTAAATAACACTTGGCGAGCGTTTCTGCCGCATGCCCTCGCTCACGCGTGGATGCATCATTCCTCATCATGAGACAGCTTCACCGGAACACCTTGCACAAACTGGGTGCAAGGCAAGGCACGTTGAACTTGCTGACGATCATTCAAGGTCAACACGCCTGTTGCGCCGTCAAATGCATAACTAGGCTGAACAGCCATGCGTTGCAACAATGGGATGATTTCATAGGCATCGACACCCATCGCATATAAACGCGTCTGTGGGCGCGGCTGTGTCGGCCACAATTGCTGCACCGTCGTGTCGGGTGTGCCGACCACGTTGTGCTGTGGCTCTTCCACTAACCAAGGAATGTCACAGAACGTCACGCCATTTAAATCTTGATCCAATTTGGGATTTGGGCTGCCACTGTATACGCTCGCCGTGGCATAAACAGGCCAGCTTTTTGCAAAATAATAAGCAAGCATGGGCGGAATTTGCCGTGCTTCCGTGGGCATCGCCGCCATGAATACCATGTCAACGTCATCACGCGCTTTCGCAGGGAATTGCACAGCCTGCCCCGTTCTGGCGGCGAGTTGCACAGCAGCCACTTGCGCATCTTCAATGTGCAATGCCTTCTTCACCATCTCAGCCATGTTCTCTCTGGGTGTGAAGAAAACCACTTCAGTGATTTCCCCACCCTGCCGAACAAACGCTTGACTGAATGCATCTGCCACACGATTGCCCCACGTTCCTTGCTGAATAAACAACAATGCCTTGCGACTGCCATTTTTGTACGCACGTAAGGCCGCTTGCCTGGCTTCGTTCTCCGGCGTGAGGCCAAATTGGTAAAGTCCCGTTTCTGTAACAGTATCCAATGTGTTCAATGCCAAAATAGGCACTTGAGGATTACCCGTTTTCATCAGAATATCGAGCGCAGGCTTGGTCAAGGGCCCAACCACAAACTCAGCCCCTTGCGACAGTGCTTTTTGATACGCAGGTAGAACATCTTTATCGTTATTAGTATCGATGACCATTATTTTGGGTAGCGCTGCAGAGCGCTCTTTAGCATCTATATAGTAGGCAGCGAAAAACCCCTCTTTGACCGCAGCGCCTTGGGCACTCAATTCACCCTTGAGGGGGAGCAATAATGCGATGCTCTTGGGGTAAGACAAATGCTCAGCCGCGGTGGGGAATTCAACCTCGTGCGGGGTGGGGACCGTTTCGCACCCCATTAACATCATTAAGAAGCATGTTGCCGTGAAGCATGGTAGAATCCGCGAACCCCAAAAAGATTTTTTCATCGTTTTTCCTGTGAGTAGCAAATGGCTGAAACTGGTACGTTATACATCGTCGCAACGCCGATTGGTAATTTAGAAGACATAACCCATCGAGCACAGCGTATTTTACACCAGGTTGATACAATTGTGGCGGAAGATACACGCCATACTGCACATTTGTTAAATCACCTAAATATCAAGCGCCCCTTGATCGCTTACCATGCGCACAATGAAAATGATAAAACTGACTTTGTCCTGCAAATGCTCCAGGATGGCAAAGACATCGCTTTGGTCAGTGATGCCGGCACTCCGCTCATCAGCGACCCAGGGTTCCCATTGGTTCGAGCCGCTCAAGAAGCCGGTATCCCCGTTGTCCCCTTGCCAGGACCTTGTGCCTTGATCACCGCATTGTCGGTTTCCGGCCTATCCCCTCTTCCCTTCTACTTTGCCGGCTTCTTGTCCCCTAAAGCAGGCGCCCGAACCGCCGCATTGGAAGCGTTGAAGCCGTTGACAGCAACATTGATATTTTATGAAGCCCCTCATCGGTTATTAGATAGCGTGACTGCGATGGAAACCGTCTTCGGCAACCGCATGGCGTGTTTGGGGCGCGAATTGACTAAGCAGTTTGAAACGGTGATACGTGCGCCGTTACCAGAATTAGTAGCTCGCATTGCCGCCGACCCCAATCAACAACGCGGTGAAGCCGTTTTATTGGTCGAAGGGAATATGAACACCGAGAATACCGGGGAAGCAGACCGTATACTGGCTATCTTATTGCGCGAATTACCCTTGAAACAGGCTGTCGCACTCTGTGCGGAGATCACAGGGGAAGGGAAAAATAGTGTGTATGAGAAGGCGTTGGTTTGTAAGGGCAGGTAATTTTAAGGTATACTGTGCGCTGGCTCACAAAACCGCGGGAGAGACACAATGGACATGCATGCACGCATCCAGACTCACTTCAGAGAAAGCATACAAACTAAGATCAATGCAGCTGAAGCACTTGCTGACCCCATTTCGAATGCAGCCACGCTGATCGTCAATGCACTCTTAGAAGGCCACAAAATTTTGACATGCGGTAATGGCGGCTCCTCAGGCGATGCAACACATTTCTCCAGTGAAATGCTGAATCGTTTCGAGCGCGAACGCCCACCCTTCCCTGCGATTGCACTCACCACTGACACGGCGGCCATCACCTCCATTGCAAACGATTACCGTTATGAAGACGTTTTTTCAAAACAAATCCGGGCATTGGGCCAACCAGGCGATATCTTGATGGCCATTTCCACGAGCGGCCAATCACCGAATATCATTCGTGCCGTTGAAGCCGCTCACGCGCGTGGCATGCACGTGGTAGCACTCACCGGCAAAGACGGCGGTGCCATGGCGCCACTCATGAAAGAACATGACGTTGAAATCCGCGTTCCAGCCAACAGAACGGCCCGCATTCAAGAAACCCATCTTTTGATCATCCATTGTTTGTGTGATCTGATTGACAACAGTATATTAGGTGAATTATGACGCGTATTACTTTTACCCTTGCTCTCGTATTAACATCCATGACCCTGCTCACAGGCTGTCTTGGCCCTGCACTCATCGCTGGTGCAGCCACCGGCGCGACGATGGCACATGACCGTCGCACCTCGGGCACGATCATGGAAGATAAAGCGATTCAATTAAAAGCAGATCATGAGCTACGTGAAAACGTTGCCTTGAAAAAAGATGCACACATTGTCGTCACGAGCTATAACAACAATGTCTTGATTGTTGGCCAAGTACCCTCACATGATGCCAGCAGCAAAATTGAAGCGCTTGTACAAAACATTGCTGAAGTGAAAAAGGTATACAACGAATTAGAAGTCGCCCCGCCGGTCAGCATGAAAACCATCTCCCACGATTCTTGGATAACCACAAAAATCAAATCGTCGTCCATGAACGGAAGAGCCGGTGTTGACCCGCTACGCACCAAAGTGATCACTGAAAATGGCGTTGTTTACTTAATGGGCATCGTATCGCGCGCTGAAGCCGATAATGCCACGGAATTAGCCCGTAAAGTCGAAGGCGTGAAACGCGTCGTCCGCGTCTTTGAATACACAGATTAGGAGCACATCCTGTGAATGCATTTCTTGAGAATATCCGCGCACGTCTTTCGAAAAGTGCGCTGTGCGTAGGCCTTGATCCTGAACCCAATCTTTTCCCTGATTTTATCCAGGCGCAAGATCACCCTATTTTCACGTTCAATCAAGCCATCATTGATGCCACGCACGATTTGGTCTGCTGTTATAAACCACAAATCGCGCATTTCGCTGCTGTCGGCGCAGAAGATGAATTGGAAATGACGATTGATTATCTGAAAGAATATTATCCTGATATCCCCATTATTTTGGATGCCAAACGTGGCGACATTGGCGCTACGGCTGAAAAATATGCCATTGAAGCGTTTGGACGTTATGGCGCGGATGCATTAACCGTCAACCCCTATTTAGGCCCAGATAGCATTGAGCCTTATTTGGATTATGATGACACAGGTGTTTTTGTCCTCTGTCATACATCCAATCCAGGTGCTGATACATTGCAAGGCTTAATCGCCAATGGTAAACCCATTTACGAGCATGTGGTCGAGATGACATTAGCGTTAGACACGGACACCCCGGTTGGGTTTGTTGTCGGTGGCACAGCACCCGATATCATTGCCAACGTGCGAACATTAGCGCCAGAAGCATTATTGCTGATCCCAGGTGTTGGCACTCAGGGCGGTGATTTTAAAACCTGCCGTGAAGCCGGTGGCAAGCATGCCATCATCAGCGTATCACGCGCCATTTTATACGCCTCTCAAGGTAAGGATTTTGCCAAGATGGCACGTGTTGCTGCTCAATCGTTTAAGTAGTTATTATTAAGGTTGTACCATGAAATCTGTTGTTGATTTACCACGCGTTCCTGTTTATGTATCACTGCCTGATGACATCAGAAGGCAAGGATCAGCGATAACCACTGCATGCATCGAACAGCTGGGTATAGGGCACCGGGACATTACCCTCTGGGTAGGTGGCGCTGATGCTTATAAATTCATCTCAAATCATTATCAACCAGAATCATTTGCGCCATTATGCATCTACATTCATATAAAAGATAATGAGGCGGCATCCATCGTTACTCGGGAACAGATATTACTTGCTGCACTTGCAAAAGAACCCAGTCTATCCAACATGCAACTCTTGTTTGAACAAAGCTATCCACTTTCAAATGGGGATTTCAAAATTGAGATGTTAACGGGCAAGGTTTTTCACCCCTTCCCGGAGGTTAAACCCACCCATAACAATACTCAACAACCACCCTACATCGATTCACGCCTATTTCTTTATAGCAACATCATTATCACGCCTTTATTAGGGCAGATTATCAATGATGCTCATCTTCTTGCATCAAACACGGCAGCTGAAAACAATATTCCCCTTAAGACGTTATCGAATATTTTGATAGCTTATTTCATCTGGATCACGTCTGGAAAGCTTTTCCATCCCGATGTCGCCATGCTCGTTTCAAGACTATTCAATGACGCTCAATACGCGAATCTTGTCTCAGATTTAGAAAAAATACATCCATTACCTCCCTATATGACATTTTCTGACTGCATTCATCGATTCAAAAAAGAATCACAAGACAGCATCACACTCTCACGGATAGCGCAACATCCTTTAATAGTGCATCTTGAATCAACCCGTACATCACTGGGGCAAGTTCAAGCAGAAAACAGCACGCTCAAAGAACAACTATCACATCTTTCTCAGGAAACAAATGAACTTGGCGTTGAGCTTGCATCGGTAAGGGAAAAAGAACTCAACAGTAAAAATGAAGCCATTGCATTGATGAAAGCCGAATTTGAAAAAGAAAAAGCAGCCTTAAAAGCAACATTGGCTGCAACGCAAACCAAACTCAGCGAGGCAACCCATAAAAACAAACAGCTCACAGAAGCACAGAAAAAAGATGCTCAAGAAATTAAAAGATTAAGCGACATAAACAAAAAAAAGGAAAAAGATACAACACACATCAACTTGAAAGAGAAGGTTGTAAAACTGGAGGCTGAGAAAGCGGCTTTGTCACAGAAAAACAATAGTCTCAATAATGAAAAAATTGCGCTTGAAAAAGATTTAGCTGAAGCAAAAGCCGCTTCTGCAAAACAAAGTGCATCTCACACCAGCACAACAGCACCGGCAATCTCGCCCGTCACAGCAATCATTGAACAACCCAAAAAAGCATCGGCAACGGCTGATGGGATTAAACATATTTTTGCATGGTATATGCTCGAGATGCTCTCGGGCGGTGATAACCGTGCTGAGATACCGGAGCTGACCTCCCTATTTGTTCATGACAATCAAGAAAAGCGCATTGGTCTGAAAACACATCCGAAAGCTGTTGAGCTCGCTGGGAATAAGTATCAGACACTAAAGCAAGCAGCCAACGCGGCACAACAACTCAAGTTGATTTACGAAACGATTCGAAAATGGAATATCGAATCCGATGAGCCCGAAACAATGGATGCGGACGTGTTCAAGCTTATCATTTCAGAAGATGCCAAAAATGATTCTCTCAGCTGTAGTCTCAATCAATTTAAAACGACAGAGCAACGAGTCAATGAATTCGCCGATCTTACGCATTACCTTCTGAATTTTGTTCAGCTGACAGATAACAATCAAACATGTATCACCAAACTCAATAAGCTCCTCAGTATACTTCGTGGAGATGCAGAAAATGTTAAAAATCTCACACAAGCATTGATGAGCAAGTTAAACAGAATTAGCGCTATTCATCACATCCATGTCAAATATACAGAACTTATATTACAATCAATAGATGATTATGAAATCAAGCCAGGCGTATACGGTTCAACACGCTTTCGTTTACATGTTAAATTTACTGAAAGCCGTAAAGAATTTCTTGAAAAACTGCAATCACTCGTTTGTGCTGATGGTGAATATCGCGAGGCTCAATTACGCTTTATTGAGACACTCGCTTGCATTAAAAAGACCACCAAAAGACATCTCACACCCGAAATGCTGGATGACCTTAATTTAGTATTTATCACACAACATCGATATCATTTATGCAAGCCAACCCTCGAGGCCTATTTAAATGAGCGCCGCTTTAAACCCGATGAAGCTTTTAAAAGGATGATTGCTGATCTTGTGAGAGTGTATCCGCACGAGAACCCACCCGAAATCATGTCTAGCTTTTTCATATCCTGTGGCCTATGGTCATCGGATGATCGAAATAAAAAAATCATTAAAGGTCACCCGCTGCTACGAGCATCATCCCAGCTCGTATCCGAAAACTTTATCAAAAACTTTAATCAACCAGAAGAACCCGCTGCAAAAGCCGAAAAACTCAAAACTGCCTTTATAAATGCACGTGCCGAAATCCATAAACTATTTCCAAATGCAAACCTTGAGACATGTGATGCGGTTTTATTAACGATCATTGATAGCGTTAAAATGCACTTTGTGGGTGAACAAGCCTCAGACCAAGCCTCATTTGTTGCGTTAACAAAGATTCATACAGGCGTAGAAATTCTGAGAAAACAAAAAAACACCGGTGCTTCTTCCAGCTCATCGCCCCAAGAAAAATCAAACGTAAATAACGCCGAAAATGCAACATTGAAACATTTGCTGGCACTCTTTTTGGTAGAAGTTATACAACATTTATTAAATCAGGACCCGGCTTTACCTCATAAAGCATTCAGTAGCTCTGAGGGATCCGCTCAACTGAGCGAAAGACTGTCGAAGCTCACTCATCCACAGAAAACTGCGATTCAGGAACTTGCAAAACTCCTGCCTGAAAATTCAGACCAGTATGTTACAAATCACACCGCGCTGCGCTTGACTTATATCCTTGTCGCTATTAGCTCGCTGAATACTGAAGATAGTGATCAATTGTTTGCAGGTCTATCTCAACATTTGATGAGCCTAGACAATGACCGTGAAGTGAATGAGGGCATAACGATGAGTGACGAGATGGCAACGGCCAGATTTAGCACCATTCGAAATCAATTTAAACTTATCCATCAATTTATACATGATGACAATATAACTCTTTTCTGCAATCCTGAGTCATTGCGAAAGAAATCACCTTTGGTGTCAGGTGAAAATGGAATCCTTAAAACAAAAGCCGCTGACCTCGTATTTAAATTCATACACATCGGCGACACTCATCGATTTTTAGTCAACAATAAGTATGCCATCCTAGAAGCTTACTCATCACATGTTTTAAAGCAGAAATTCAGTGCTGCAGCAATTGATTTTTATAAAGACTATTCTAAGGTCATAAAATCAGTGCCACAAGACATGCTTGAACATGCTGAACAGTATTTCTTAAAGGACATATCAGATTACAAGGAATATATAAAACCTGCTCTAGCCACGATGAGCCAATGGAACGCATTAAAAAGCAAGCTACAAAATGAAGTCGTACACGTGCACACACAAAAGACTGACGGCCTTGTAACCTTCACAGGGCCAACCGTGAGCTCAAATGATGTCAAGCCACCACAAAAATCCACATCATTAGGTAAAAAATAGTTATCAGAGGCTGTACCCATGAAATCAAATACTGAATTGCAGTTTATTGCCGCGTTACCACTTGTCCCGTTTGCCGTATTAATCTCCAGATCACTAGAAGCAACACACTACAATGAACTCTTGGCCCAATTATCAGCCGTTAGAATAGCCTGTGGAAGCCATCTTGGCATACCTCCCCAACTTGTTACCCTCAAGATTGGTGGCATTGATGCCTACAAACTTATTACTAAAACTTATGATGCTCCCATGTGCGCCCCACTTGAAATCCATGTTGAAGTCAGCGAACACTTATCTGAAAAATTGCTGGATAAGCAAAAGGATATCCTAGAATCTGCCTGTGCACTCAACAACAGCCTATCTAACATCAATATATTCTTTCAACGTATCCCCCCGATATCTAATGGTCAATTCATGATAGAGGATATTACCGGCAAAGTATTCCACCCCTTTCCGGACAAAAAGCATAACAACAGTAACAGCAAAAAACCACCTTATATTGATTCAGGTATTTTTATTTATCAACATAAAATCATCACGCCGGGTTTGGCACAAACGATTGAAACCGCTAATTTAGGCGTTTCCAAGAATACTGCTCCTACAAAAAATGAAGCGCTCAATGTATTGGCCTTTACCATCAAATCATATTTTATCTGGATACGATCCGGCAAAAGTTTATCTGGAGAAATGGCAGACATTTTTGTTGCATTTTGCAATGAAGAAAAATATCAAGCGCTTCGCCGTGACTTAGCAAAGGTACAAGAACTTCCTCCAGGATACACATTCGATCAATTGTTGAAGGACATCAAACTTCATCCAAAGCACGAAGAAGCTATTCTGAAATCTGCGAGAAAGCCAATTCAAGACGCACTTGACGCAACGGAAGCTGAGGCAGGGGAATTAAAAAACCAACTGCTCCAATCCCAAGAAGATCATGCGGCTACTCAGGCAGCACTTGCAAAAACCACCGCTGAACTCGAAAGGTTCAAAGGGAAAGACACATTCACCTCGCTCATGCACAACCTAACATCACAACAGCTTGCGCAAGTCGATGAACAACGAAAATCATTAAAAAATGAAAACGCGGAGCTCATTAAAGAAAAGTCTGTATTAGAGGCGAAACTACTCTCAACTGAAAAAAGTTTACAGGCATCTCAACATACCGTCGCGCGACATGAAACCGCATCGAATACAGCGGAAGCAAGAATCGCCGAGCTCGAAGCTCAATTAGCTGCCGCCAAAAAAGCAGCTGAGACAGAAAAAGGTAAAAACAAACACCTTGTCTCAGAAAATACTGCCTTAATAGCCAAAGCGAAGAAATCAGAGGATGAAACTAAACGCATCGCAGAAAAAAAAGATGCTGAAATCACCGCACTGACAGCAAAGATAAGAACCCTCGAATCTGGCACAGCCACTCTCTTTAAAAAAAACCATGCACTTAATCAAAAAGTCACTGCCCTCGAGAAATCCTTCACTGAATTAAACGCGCCTACCGCAAAAAAGCCTGTAACGGCCACAACAATGGATATCCCGACTCCTGCTTCTGTTCCTACGGTAACCACCCAACCCGTCATGGAACCCGAAGCGAGCCAAACCGACATCGCAACAACTTCATCATCCATTCAACCCATTGAAACGTCCCAAGCTATTTTGCCTGAAAGCACCACTCAACCTAAAAACAGCAAACCCGCACTGGGTACCGAAGAAATTCTCGTAGAGATTAAAAAACGGTTATCATGGTATCTTCTAAAAATGTTCTCCTCTGAGGATCCAGCGAACTTCCCCCGTTTTGAAAAAATCGTAAATGAATATTCTGAGACACCAGAAAATGAAATCCTCTCCGATTTCCAACACTCACCTATCCTTAAGAAGGCTGTCACAAATGCAAAAACAGCTCAAAATTTGGCCTCGAATTTACAAATGATATTTGCAAAAATTCGCGCCATCCCACTTAATAGCGATACAGCCATAAGCATTGAGGAACTCATGCTTGCCATAGACAACTATATAGACTCCGCTTTTTGCGCCACCAACACATTCAAATCAACAGCTGAACGAATGGGTGATTTCGGCACTACGTTGCTTTTAATGCTCGATTTCTTAAGGCACACTCAAAATAATGCACAAACCATCACCATCATCGAAATGTTTACCCATTTTTTACGCAGCGAAAAATCTGATGACATTGCTTCCAAAGATGCGATTCTTGCAAAATTAGACAGAATTAGCAGCATTCATCATCATCTTCTTAAGCATCAAACACTCATCAGTAGAGCGCGCGCTTTATTCAGCAAGTTCCTTGAGGATCCTCAAACAGAGATTGACCCACACCTATTGGAACTCCCTCTTGACTTCGTTGATTTTCACGAAAAACTTCGCCACTATAACGATGACGAATTTGTATTGTCGAAAAAACGCTTTTGCCAAACACTTGCCATGCCATCCTCCAAACAAACGGCGAATATTTCGACAGAACAGCTTGATAATATCTTGATGATATTTAAACAGAAATATCGATTTCACGTAGTAAAAGAGACATGTTTTCCATTCATCCAAACATACTTTGAAACCATTGCAAAAAAACCAAAAAACAAACTGGCAAGCAAGAAATTTCTCGAAAAAGTTTGCACGACTACTTACGTCGCAATGATCGACGCGCTTAAAGCAACATTTCCGGATCAACCGCCCACCATCATCTTTGAAAATTACATGTATGCTCTGTCACGATGGTCGGCTGTCAGTACTAACCCGAAAATCCATCACGATTCCCCTCTGTTTCGTGAGATCACCATTTTACTATCGGAAGATTTCATTAACAATCTGAAAAAAACAAAAACGCCTAAGGAGCAAACTGATACAGTATATGCTGGCATTAGCCTGGCGTTAGTTGAATTCACTGAACGAAAAATATTTGATATCCCTCAACGTGAACAGCTAGTTTGTTTGGCGCACATCCTCGCTCACATCGATGTATCAGCGACATATCTAAATGATCGCATCATCTATAGGATGATTCATGCCGGACTGACGCTAGGCTTCGCAAACGCTCCTTCTCCTGCGGTCACACAAGCACCGGCCACATTGACAACCGAACTCACCCCAAGTGAACTGAAATCAATGCTGTGCACATATTTGAGTGGTTGTTTGGCAGAACAAAAGTCAAGCGCAAAAGTTATCAATGAAATCGCGCCTTTCAACAAAAGTATCGATAGATTTCGGTGTCTCATACAATTACCTTCTTATTTAAACGAGCAGAAAAAACCCGGTTTTATGGACATGCTCAAAGCGCTTCCCACTGTTTCAACCGTCGAGCAGGCGCATGATGTTGCTACGCTCTACGTTTCTTTCATTCAGTCGTTTCATTACTTGTCTTCTGAAACAGTGCACACTGACTTCGAACTTCAGGTATTCGAGTTGTTTGCAGCCCTCGATAATACTACTAAAACATCCATATTACCTGTGCCCGAACGGTGTGACCAATTGATCTCCTTCTTAAGACAAGTGTGTGATTTCATGGATGCATGGAACACATATCAGAAAGCTTACAACACTGATGATACTGTCTTTATCAACACTGCAAAAAAAGCACTTGCATTACTGGATGAAAAAGCAGTAAAAGAAAAACTCGTGCACAAATTAGAGCGCGTAGGCAAACTCTTTCGCTTTCTTTGTGACAATATCAGTATCTTTACCAACGCATTTAAAGTCTTAGAGGATAACAACAATAAGAGCGCCTCATTCAATGACGATGAAAGGCACTTTTACATTAATCTTTCCAATCTCATTGGCGATAGTAAATTAAACGACCCTGCTGAGTTTTGTATTGCGCAACAATGTTTTGTCAAGCATATCCGTCTAATGCACCCCTCGACGACACAGATTAAGCCAATCCACGTAGCACTCGTATTAACGGTGATGAATGCCGGGTTCAGCGCACTTTCTGAAAAGCAAGTTCCGCTGCCCGTGAATGTAAATAAAGACGCCTTGAGGCTTCTATCAACACTCATCGAAGCAAATATAAAACGTCTTCATCATGAAAACCCAGAAGCGCTTAATCAATTTATGTCCAAAAACTACCCTGAAAAACCCGATCCTGAACACCTGCGCAAGATATTGGTTTTGTTTTTGATCGTGCGCATCCAAGAATTGGATAATCCTAAACCTAACCAATATGTTGAAGCCCTCGGTCATTGCTACGAGGATCTGGGAAAAAAACTTAAAATCCTTGAATTGGATAAGAGCAAAAAGGGTCTGGGCGAATCAATCCATGAACTTGCAAAACTCTTCCCCCTCCACACCACGGTGGGTGACGCGGAAAACTTGGCCTTTTTCCTAACGCAAGGGTTGCATATTATGGCATCCCTGAAGGGTAAAAAAGGTGACGTACTTTTCACGGATCTTTCAAATGCTCTCGTCGATCTTGACAATGAATCTCAACATAATATGGAAAGTCATATCTACGATAAAATTGCCACCGTACGCGTCAATTATCTATGCGATCGTTTTAGGTTCATTATGACATTTTTACATCACGCCAGCCTTGCGCAGTTTAAAAATACAAGACATTTGGGCGTCATCTCTCACGATATCGTTACCGAGCTCACAAATGAGAAAAACATGCAGCCGCTGCAATGGATGTTTACAGTCGTGGGTGATACACATCGATACCTTTTCAACCACATTGATACTATTTTGGAAGCACTTAAACGCCTCCAACATCAGCAACCCTTCGACGACAAAATAATGAAATTTTACGAATCCTGTCCAAAGGTGATTCAAAATTCGGATGGAACCTCTAAGGCAGAAAAATATTTTCTGGCAGACATCGAACGTCTTGCTCAAGTTAGCGGTTCTTCTTGTCCATCGCTTAGCAGTGAGCAGTGGATGACATTAAAAAAAGCCCTCAATACTACTGCCCACAAAACATGGTCCCCCAGTGATGAAATCAAAGATGCGCTTGCTTGGCACATCATGAAATCTGTCACCGACCACACATGCTCACTGGAACCATTGAGAACCCATTATCGTGAGCAAGCGTTGGCACCAAAACACGAAAAACACAAAGAAGCACTTGCGTTGCTCCCCGCTGAAATCACCGCGAATATTAATGCTGCCAATATCTTTGCTGCCGATGTAAAAATGATTTTGCGCTATATCGTGAACGTCCCATCCAAAGCTGACATAAAAGATACTTTAATTAACTTTATCCTTACGATGGACAAGGATCATGATTCCTTTTATTGCGCCTCAGGAAAGACATTACCAGTCAATCAAAGACTAGCAAGCATTCGCAGCCCACTAGGTCACTTATTGAGTTTCCTAAAGCTCACCGACAATCATGCACAGCATATTATCCTTATTGAAAAGCTGATAACCATGATGGAGGGAACAACGGAAGAGAATAATACGACTATGTCTCTCTTGCATGCCAAAATGGAACACATTGGAAATATTCATCATCACTTTTTTACGCATAAGTCCGTTATTTTTGCTCTTATCAATCATTCCACGGGCATGACTGATCCCGATAAAATAGCTGTTATTACCCCTGCCATGACAGAGCTCAACAAAGATGAAAAGGTTTTTATGGAAGGGCTCAAGTTCCCGCCATCAATAACAAAGGAAGATGAGAAACAGTATATCGAAGCATACAACGATGCTAAATCGAGATTCCTTAACACACTTCTCCTCATAACCCAGCGAGAAAAAAACGCTACCACTCAAACCATGTCATCAGTCGAACTGGACAACGCACTCGATCTGCTTGCTAGAAAACAACAAGTCACGCTTGCATGCGAAACATGCCACCCAATACTGCGCACCTATCTGGGTTCGACCATAACACCCAAAAAAACTCGAAACACGTTTGAATCCATGATTACAGCACTGAAGAAAGCATCCCCTGAATCAGATCATGATGTCATTATTTTTAATTTCATCTATGCATGTAGACGTTGGACATTCTTGTCGGAAAAGCATGGCTATAAAAAAATTCCTGCAGAGCATGAACTGATGAGCCATATCTTGCCCAGGATCCCCCCACAGACAATTTCTAAATTATTAAAGGCCAAGGACGCCGGAGCAGAACGCTCACTTATCTTAGAATGGTTTGAAGAGACTTTAAACACATTAAGCATCTTCAAGTTTTTAAATATACCTGAATCAAGCAAAAAACCTGTTTTATTATCGATTTTATTATCGTGTCAACCTTTATTAAAAGATGACGGAGAAAAAGCTGCTGTGCACTCGGCTATCCTTATTCTAAGCGGAAAGAATCATGCACCTAATGCCGATAAAACAACATTAGAAAAAAACCATCCCCTTGAAAACGCTGACCCAACGTATATAAGAAAGTTGTTAACGCTTTATTTTACAACCCGCCTCAATGAATTTACCATCAAAACTCGGGCGCGTGTTAATGACTTTTTAACTGAACACAGCGAATTGGTTATAATACTGCATGCTTTAACGGATGATGAGTTAAAGGTTGTGAATCATCTTTGTACCTTCGTGCCATTACATAAAAATCCAACAGAAGCCAATGATTGCTCCTATCTCTTTGTGCAATCACTTCATATTATTTCATCTCTTAGAGATAGCGCTGATATTGAAGGTAAGTTTATAAATGAATTAATAGACATTGATAATAACTTAACGAGGAATATTGATAATCCTGATTACCATCTCGATATGGGCTTCAAAAGATTTCAGGCTTATCGGGAACGCTTCAGATTGGTTAACACTCTCATCCAAGCTAAACGTAACCTTGAATCAACAAGCCCAAACCCATTATCCAATGTTGCTGAAAAAATTGCTGGCGAAGATGGGTTATTATTTGCCATTGGTAAAGCCAGCAAAGTTTGCCATGCGGTGTGTGATATCGGCGATTCACATCGTTTTCTTCTCAAGCATTTTACTGTCTTAGCTGCTACGCACAACAATGTTAAAAAATATCATACATTACCCCAAGATGTCTTGAAGGATGCCTTGAAGTTTATGCGCGAATGTCCCGCTCATATTAAAAATATGTTCGAACAAGAAGCACAAGACAAAATCTCCAAAGCTGAAACATACTTCATTGCAGATTATAACTTTATCAGAAATGACAAGTATCCCCAATTACCCCTTTTAACAACAACGGATTGGTTCAAACTAAAGTCAACAATGATAGTAGCTTATCGACAGTCGAATGCCATAAACACGAATGCTACTGCTGTGGGAAGCTCATCTGTATTAATCACCTATTCACCAGCCGCTCAACCTAGCGCTGGAGAAGTACCCAGGACCGGTGTCATAAGAAATCAACTGCCCAAAAATAAATAGGCTGTATGGGGGGACATCGTTCGCCCCTACAAGCTCATTGGCAATTTTCGAATAAAAGGTTTATTTTTTTGGAAAAGTTGCGTACAATAGCCCAATTCGAGGCCAGCCAGGCCTTGGTTTGTATTGTCAGATAAAGAGAGTAACATGGTCAAAATTCGCTTAGCCCGACGTGGCGCCAAAAAACGCCCGTTTTATCATATAGTTGTCGCTGATCAACGCGCTGCGCGCGATGGTCGTTACATTGAGCACATTGGGTTTTTCAATCCTATTGCTACTGGTAAAGACGAGCCTGTACGCATTGATCTTACCCGCGTGGACCATTGGATCGCCACGGGCGCTCAAATGACCGACCGCGTCAGAGATTTAGTACGCGTTTACCGCAAGAATCCACCTGTTGTGATTGAACGGGCTGCGAAGTAACGAACAATGAGCAGTCTTCCCCCCGATCAATACGTCCTGGCCGGCAAAATTACCGGTGTCCATGGCGTACGGGGGATGCTTAAAGTCTTGCCGTATGCAGATGACCCAGCGTCCCTGCTACAGTATGACCGATGGTATGTCAGACGCGCCCATGAGACAACGTTATTATTGCTGGAAAAAGGCCAAGTTTATCAACAAAAAGGCCTGTTACTAAAGTTTAAAGGTTTAGATACCCCTGAGGCGAGCCGGCTTTGGGTAGGTGCTGAATTATTGCTGGACCGCTCATTACTCCCTGACCTCGAACATGGCCATTACTGGGCTGATTTAGAGGGGTTAGAGGTCTATACGGTTGAGGGGTTGTACCTGGGCAAAGTGTCCCACCTCTTTGAAACGGGGGCCAATGATGTCCTGGTGGTAAAAGATGGGGGACATGAAGTCCTTATTCCGTATGTCCCTGGGCATATCGTGATGGAAGTGAATGAGGAAGAAGGTAAGATCGTCGTCGATTGGGAGGCTCCTGATGCGATTTGACGTGGTGACCTTGTTCCCAGAGATGTTTAACGCGATCACGGCCTATGGCGTGACGGGAAGGGCTTTTAAACAGGGTTTGGCTGAGGTTCAGTTTCATAACCCGAGAGATTATGTGGGTGATTCAGAGGGGGCGAAAAATGTTTCGCCCCTACAGGCGCCCTTCCAGCGGGTTGACGATAAATCCTATGGTGGCGGCCCTGGCATGGTGATGCAGGTCGCGCCCTTGAGAAAGGCTCTCAGGGCGGCCCAGGGGGCGTTACCGAAGGCTCGGGTGATCTATTTATCGCCTCAGGGCCCTCGTTTGACGCAAACGAAAATAGAGGCTTTATTAAAATGCTCGCGCCTGGTATTATTAGCCGGTCGCTATGAAGGCATAGACAATCGGGTGTTAGAACACGATGTCGATGAAGAGCTTTCGCTGGGGGACTTTGTCCTATCTGGCGGAGAATGTGCTGCCATGTGCTTGATGGATGGTATCATCCGTTTATTGCCAGGTGTATTAGGAAGTGACGAGTCTGCTGTGGTTGAATCATTCACCCAGGGCTTACTTGACCACCCCCACTACACGCGGCCAGAAACGATTGATGGCCAGTCGGTCCCACCTGTGTTGTTAACAGGTGACCATGCACAAGTAGCGCGATGGCGTTTACAGCAACGTTTGTGGCTTACATACCATAAACGGCCGGATTTATTTGCGCAATATGCGATGAATAAAGAAGAACGGCAGTTGCTAGAAGATTTTTTGAAACAACGCGGTGAAGAAATCGCAATTTTGTAGGGGCGCATCATGATGCGCTCTTTTAGAACAACGCGATGGAGACATCGTATTTTTAAGGAGTAATCCAATGAATATTATAGATGCTTTCGAACAGAAGCAAATGAAAACAGACGTGCCCGTGTTTTCTGCTGGCGACACCGTCGTTGTACAGGTCAGCGTAAAAGAAGGCGATCGCGTTCGTTTACAAGCCTTCGAAGGCGTTGTGATTGCGAAACGTAACCGCGGCTTAAACTCTGCATTCACCGTGCGCAAAATGTCGCATGGCGAAGGCGTTGAACGTGTATTCCAAACACACAGCCCCGCCATCAAGTCGATCAGCGTTAAACGTCGTGGCGATGTTCGTAAAGCGAAGATTTACTACATCCGTGACCTGTCCGGTAAGTCTGCTCGTATCCGTGAAAAATTGGCGAAAAAAGTATCACCAGTGGCTATTCCTACTGTTGATGCGGCTTCCGCTGCAACGGATTCTGCCGCAGAATAACCTTCTGTTGCATTGTCTGTATGAAAAGGCGCCTTCGGGCGCCTTTTCAACTCTTAAGCCCCCTTTGAAGGGGGCTTAAGAGTTTATTTGCGCAAATCGATTTAATTAAAAATTATTGCGAATTCGCCCTCTTAAACAAACCCCTAGACAACTCCAAATAAAATCTATACACTCCCCCGCACAATAACAACCATAAGGGTCTTCATTATGCATACTTTTAAACTTTTTTCGCCTTTCATCATCGCAACGCTATTCATTCACGCACCACTTGGGTTCACCTACAATGCGCATGATCTCGAATATTTCAAAAACACAAAAAATTGTGACGCCTGTGATTTCAACAACCTTGATCTCTCCCCTGCCATTCTGGGTAACGATCATTACAACGACGCTACCCTCACCGGCACGTACATGTACGGCTCCACCATCGAGAACTTACAACTTCAACATCTCAACGCCAGTGGCATGACCGCACTCGGGCTCACGTTGCACAATAACGACCTCACCAACGCCGATTTCTCCTACAGCGATTTCCCTTACCTGAAAATAACCCCCTTTAACTACGGCACTCATCCCAGCTTCAAAGGCTCAACATTAGACTACAGCCACTTCTCCTACACCGAATTCGAAGCCCCCGATTTCAGCGGCGCTGCCATGCGCCATGCTTCGCTCTACCATGTTCAATGGCCCAATGCCAATCTATCCGAAGCACTCCTCTCTGCCGCAGACCTAACCTTTGCAAATCTCAAAGGCGCCAATTTACAAAAAACAATCCTCACTTCCGCATTGCTTAATCATGCCGATTTGTCAGGAGCAAATTTATTGGGTGCAGAAATTACTGCGGATCAACTTAAAAAAACGAATAGTGTTTGTGAGGCGATATTGCCTGATGGGACGATTGGAGCATGTGAATAAGGGTACGTTAATTGAATTTTGTTGAATATAACAAATCCCCCCCAACCCCCCTTTTCCAAAGGGGGGGGGGATAAGAGATACATACGATGCCAGTTTTTATTTCCCCCTGCAGAGATAAAACCCTGCAAATCCCGCGACAACTGCTTGCAAGGCTACCCCAAACAGATTCGGATAAATACCCAGCAATTGAATCGTCGGCATCCAGTTTGCAGTCCACACAGGCACTTTGCCCGCTTCTTCCAAACCATGCACGCCTTGTCCAACAAAGATAATCGCAAACAAGAATATTAACCACGCACTCACACGGAAGAACGATTGCAGAGGCAACTGTAAGCCAAAGCGTACCATCAGGAACACAATCGTCAACAAAATCGCCAGCGCAACACCAATGCCCAACCAAATCATGTTCAACCCTTCCGCTCCCACTTGCAAACCGAGTGCTTCATAGAACAACACGGTTTCAAACAGCTCACGGTACACCGCCAAGAATGACAACGCACCTAAGCCCCACATCGCTTCTTTATTCACGTGCTTACTGAACTTCTCTTGCAAGTACACGCGCCAATCTCTCGCCAATTGATTGCGATGGATCCAAATGCCCACGTATAACAACATCCCCGCCGCAATAAATGCCGTCACGCCCTCGGTCAATTCGCGCATCGCCCCCGTGA
Source organism: Gammaproteobacteria bacterium (assembly GCA_044445605.1). Classification (GTDB taxonomy): domain Bacteria; phylum Pseudomonadota; class Gammaproteobacteria; order JABCZS01; family JABCZS01; genus CAWKDC01. The sequence goes on from JBIOEA010000006.1 coordinate 64,648, forward strand.
TCGTGATCAACGTATGCGAGGCCCACCATGTTAATGCACCCGCGAACAGCGCCAATATCCATCCCGCATGAACCACAGGCAATAAATTGCGCTTCTCACCCTTAATCAACATCACAATCAGCATGCCAACAATTAATATCGACTCCAACCCTTCACGCAATAAAATGACCAATGCACTGAAAAATACAGCTGGATCCGAAAACTCCGTCGTCGGTAATGATTTTTGAACGTCTTTTAAAATCTCAACCAACTCAGCGTACTGAACCTTCACGTCGGCCAAAGGCTTGCCGCTCTTAACCGCTTCACGGTATGCCATCATTTTCTTTTCAATGAACAAACGATTTTCATGATCCAATACGTCTAAAACAGGCTCTGCTGTCTCAAACCCGTCCAGATACGCAGCCAATGCATACTGATACGCGCTCTTCGCATCGTTAGCTTCGTAGCTCTTCATGCTTTTCGCGAGCTCAGCCAACGTCACCACAAAAGGATCCGACCCTTTCAATGCGCCAGGATGCGCACGCAAATAGGCCAGGACATGACGCGCATCATTGCCCTGTTCATTCATCATGCTTGCAGTCGTTGTCGTCAATGCCGTTAAATCAGGAATGAATGATTTTTTACCGGCCTCCCAAGCCTTCTCGCCCGCCGCCCAGCTCTTATCCGAATCGACCAGGCTACTGATGTAAAAAGCCAAGCTCCAGCGCTCATTCTCGGTCAGGGTCTTCGCGTACGACACCATGCCCGTACCTTCCACACCCAATGTAATCGTGTTATACAACGCAAACAAGCTGAGTTGATCCATGCGGTTATTATCATGAAAATTGGTCGGCGCAGGCTCCAATGACTTCGCTAGCACGCCATCACCCTTCCCTGTGACCCCATGGCAAGAAACACACTTCTCTTGATAGATGCTTTTGCCCAATGCCACTTCAGGTGTTTGCGATGGAACCAACGTCACCGTTAATACCGATCTCAATGCTTTTGTCAGCGCTGCCGTTTGAACCCGCACATCAGACACCGGGGCCACACTATTAACAAGCTGTTGTAGCTCATGCGCCTGAGCGACTAAACTGGCTTTCTTTTCACTCTCGGGTAAAGCTTCCACAGCCCCTAAAATCGTCGTCGAGAACTCTTGCATCTCTTGATATTCAGATAGGTTCTTAATCTTACCCTTCTTACCAACGGCTTCTTCGTAGTCAACCCCAACGTAATCAACCAGTTGCAATAACTGTGGCGCCGAAATAGGGTTAGCCCATAAAGGTAAAGCCAAGATTAAGCCGAAAAGCATGGATAATAAGCGCATGTGACAATCCTTCCAGATAAGAATGATTCTCAATTATACTCAGGCAGGAATAAAAAGCAAGTATGTTGTAGGGGCGAAAGCATAGAAGGCTTATGCGCTGCCACCTTGAGCAGCCCCCATTTTTTGACGTTTAATGTCATGCTCCTTCTCCAAATCTTCCACTGTCACTCGATGAAATATCAATGGGCTGCGCACAGGAGGCGCTGCACTGGGAAGCCGATAATTCATGACCGCTTTTCCCAGCATTTGAGTGTGAAACCCATCAGTCGCTCGCATTCTTCCTTTTATATATTTTTCTGCCGCTTGGGTTAGAACACCCCCTGACAGCATCGTTTTTAATTCGGCAAGGTAATGATTAAGATCATTGTCTATCGTTGGGCGGACATGGTTGTTCCCATCAAAAGCTAAGAAGTAATAAGGCTTTATTGCCTTGCGATCATTTCTGTAAAGATGAATTAACCGTTCAGCTTCAAATTCCACATACGCGTTTTTTCTTATTTTGCTGATCTGCACAGCCCCATTCACATGGACGAATGCAAAATGACAGTATTCTGATATAACATTTGCCGATACACAGTACTTCAATTCATTCAACACTCGCCATCCACTCGATGTGAAAATAAAATCCATGATAGCTGGGAAGGTTTCTTCCGTGATAGCATTGAAATGACCGCGTTCCCGTTTTAGCATGAATGCCGCATGCATTTCATCCTTGACAAATAAATTAATCTGTATTATTTCAGGCAAAACATACCTCAAAACAGGTAACAAACCTGGGTCGTTTACTTCCTTATTGAAATAATTTGGATTAAATTTTGAATACATGTGAGAAGGCATTTCTTTATTAAATAGTTTTTTGTAAAAATATTTTGAACGCGCTATAACGAAATCAAACATATAATCCTTTAAACCAGCATCTGTGCAGCTATTTCGCTCTATCAACCGTTGAGAGACGATCGTAATTTCTTCGCTCAATGCGCACATGGATTGCAATATATGGTTTAAATTACGTCTTGATGTATCTAGGAGCATTTCCAGCCCTCCTACAAGGACCGCTTTTAAATTATTTCTGGCGGGAAAACGTTTTAGAATCTCCTCCAGGTCAAGCGGATCTTGATAAGAGTTCACGTGAATAATGGCACACCCACCTTCGTCTCTATACAGATATAAGGAGATACATTGCCCCACGCCAACCGTGGCTAGATTGATATTGCTATGAGGAGAATACATGGCCTCTTGCTCTATGCAGACTTTGAGGTTTTCTGAATTTAATGGAGGGCCCGTATAGGCAGCAGGAGCAGGGAGCCATACAAGCTCTCGATAAATGTTCAGCAATTTATCTGCCACGACAAGATTTGAGTAACCTTTAGCAGGATCAAAAACAAACTCAAAACGCCCCTCATCGCTAGCGTCGAAACGTTTATTGTTAATCAAAATAGTCATACAGCCTCCTGAACAAAGCTATTTGACTACAATAAGAAGAGTAAGTCAACCCTTCTCGCCGAATCCATGCTACGATTTTGGAATGGAAGACACCACGCAATGCTTTTTATTAACTGATTTTTTGAACCGCCTCTGGCTTGAGGAAGGCAAAAGCCCTCATAGCCAATCCGCCTACCGCAGTGATATCCTACAGTTTTTCAAGTGGTTAGAAGTCTCTGGCATTGCTTTCCAGGCGGTTACCCAAAACGAGATTCAACGTTTTTTTGCGCATTGCCTAGAATCTGCCCGTACCCCTCGCACCCTGGCTCGCTATCGCTGCGCCTTGCGCAAGTTTTATGGGTGGTTAGTACGAGAAGGCCACATGGCCCAAAACCCCATGGAGGGGGTTGAGGCGCCTAAAATAGGCCAACCTTTGCCTCATAGCCTGAGTGAAGCTCAAGTTGAAGACCTCTTGCTGGCTCCTGATGTGTCGACCCCCATTGGGCTACGCGATAAAACCATGTTAGAGATTCTTTATGCCTGTGGGTTGCGGGTAAGCGAGCTCGTTGGAATACAAACACATCAAATCAACCTCAAGCAAGGCGTCATTCGCATAGTAGGGAAGGGACGCAAAGAACGCCTCGTTCCATTGGGCGAACATGCTAGCGCTTGGATTTCCCGCTATTTAGATGCCAAAACGGTGACAGGCAATATCATGTTTCCAGGCCGCGAAGGCGAAGCGATGACGCGACAAACATTTTGGTATCGCATCAAGCATTACGCGCTTGTTGCGGGCATCACTGCCCCGTTGTCACCTCATACATTACGCCATGCATTCGCCACGCATTTGTTAAACCACGGCGCAGACTTACGTGTGATTCAATTGTTATTGGGACACAGCCAGATTTCCACCACACAAATTTACACGTATGTTGCGAAGGAAAGATTGAAAGCGTTGCATGAAAAACATCATGCGAGAGGATGAAAATCCTGTGATATACTGACGAAAACCCGTTTTTAATTTCACTTAAAGGACTTACGATGAAACTACCCGCACTTTTAATGACAGCACTTATGGCGCCCATGCTCATGGCAGGCCCTCAAGAAGATATTAAATCCAGCCTTGCGATCATTTCACCTAATTTAAAAGTAGAAGAAATCACGCAAACCGCTGTTCCTGGCGTATATCAAATTGTCGCTGGCCCAACGATTCTTTATTCTGATGCCACAGGCAAGTATTTCTTTGAAGGCCCACTTTATCATTTAGAAGCAAATAAAGATTTTACGAATATCACGGCAGAACGCCAAGCTGTGTTTGTAAAGAAAACGTTGGATGCAGTGGATCCCGCCACGTTGATTACCTTCAAAGCACCGAATGAAAAAACCTACATCACGGTATTCACGGATATCGATTGCACCTACTGCCGTGCGTTGCATAAAGAAGTAGGCGAGCTTAACAAAGCCGGTGTCACGGTACGTTATATGGCCTTCCCACGCGTCCCTGCCGGTCAACCTTCTTTCGTGAAAGCACAATCCGTTTGGTGTGCCGAGGATCGTAACGCAGCATTGACGTTGGCAAAACAAGGCGAAGAGCCTAAACCCGCTACGTGCAAAGACCCCGTTGCTATGCATCAGGAAATTGGTAAGAGCTTGCAGTTTGCTGTGACGCCCGTCATCGTGTTTAAAAACGGTACCGTGATGCCTGGTTACCTGCCTGCGAAAGAATTAATTCCGATGGCAGAGAAAGAAAGTACATAGGCAAGAAAAGAAAAATCCCCCGCCTCGGAATACTCGGCTGCCCCCTTTACAAAGGGGGCGAAGAGTTTAAATCAGAATACTCGGCTGCCCCCTTAAAAAGGGGCGAAGAGTTTAAATCAGAATACTCCGGGGGGTCTATGTTTCGCCTCTATTATATGGACACATCTGCCTTCTTACCCTCAACATCGACCTTAATCGTCTGCCCAGGCATGAACGCACCACTCAATATCTTCTCCGCCAATGGATTCTCAATCACCTGCTGAATTGTCCGCTTCAACGGCCGTGCACCATATACCGGATCAAACCCAAGCGCCACTAACTTATCCAACGCAGCATCCGAAATGTCCATTTTCAAATCGCGTGTTTCTAAGCGCTTACGTAAATCATCCAATTGCAGCAACGCAATCCGCTTGATGTTCTCTTCCGATAAAGGATGGAACACCACCGCTTCATCAATCCGATTCAAAAACTCAGGACGGAAATGCTGACGCACCACACCCATCACCGCTTCTCTGATCGCAGCGTAATCTTTCTTCTTCGTCAGCGATTGGATCAAATCAGAACCCAAGTTCGACGTCATGACAATCACCGTGTTTTTGAAATCCACGGTTCTGCCTTGACCATCTGTTAAACGGCCATCATCTAATACTTGCAGCAATACATTAAACACGTCACCATGCGCTTTTTCGACTTCATCAAACAAAATCACCGAGTATGGACGACGGCGCACCGCTTCCGTCAACGCGCCACCTTGATCGTATCCCACATAGCCCGGAGGTGCCCCAATCAAACGTGACACGGCATGCTTCTCCATGTACTCAGACATGTCAATGCGCACCATCGCGTCTTTACTGTCAAACATAAACTGTGCCAGTGTTTTGCACAACTCTGTTTTACCCACCCCTGTCGGACCCAAAAACAAAAAGGAACCAATCGGACGATTAGGATCAGACAAGCCCGCACGTGAACGACGGATCGCATTCGATACCGCTTCCACCGCCTCATCTTGCCCAATCACGTTTTTATGCAGCGCATCTTCCATGTGCAATAACTTCTCTTTCTCCCCTTCCAACATTTTGGACACGGGAATGCCCGTCCAGCGCGAAACCACTTCCGCAATTTCTTCTTCGCCCACACGGTTACGCAATAACTTCATTTGAGAAGGATCGACTTTCTGCGCCACTTCAAGCTGCTTGTTCAATTCAGGAATGCGCCCGTATTGCAACTCAGACATGCGCGCAAGATCATTGGCACGCCGCGCAGATTCCAATTCATTTTGCGCCTGTTCCAATTTCTCCTTGATATGCTTTGCCCCTTGAACAGCCGCTTTTTCAATGGTCCAGACTTCTTCCAAGTCAGCATATTCTTTTTCAAGGCTCTGTAATTCCTTGTCCAATATGGCCAGACGTTTTTTAGAGGCCTCATCCGGTTCTTTCTTCAAGGCCTCACGCTCAATTTTCAATTGAATCACACGACGATGAAGCTTATCCATCTCTTCTGGCATGGAATCAATTTCCATCCGGATTTTGCTCGCGGCTTCATCGATTAAATCGATCGCTTTATCCGGCAATTGTCGATCCGAAATGTAACGGTGCGATAACGTCGCTGCTGCCACGATCGCGGGATCGGTAATATCCACGCCGTGATGCACTTCGTAACGCGGCTTTAATCCACGCAGAATCGCAATCGTGTCTTCGACGTTCGGCTGATCCACCAACACTTTTTGGAAGCGGCGTTCGAGCGCTGCATCTTTTTCAACGTATTGACGGTATTCATCGAGCGTAGTAGCGCCGATACAATGCAATTCACCGCGAGCCAAAGCAGGCTTCAACATATTGCCAGCATCCATCGCGCCTTCGGCCTTGCCTGCACCCACCATCGTGTGCAATTCGTCGATGAATAAAATCACCTGGCCTTCTTGTTTACTCAAATCATTCAACACAGACTTCAAACGTTCTTCAAATTCACCGCGGTATTTCGCACCCGCAATCAATGCGCTGAGATCCAATGAAAGCAAACGCTTTCCTTTTAATCCTTCGGGCACTTCACCATTAATGATGCGTTGAGCCAAACCTTCGACAATGGCGGTTTTACCCACACCTGGCTGACCAATTAACACAGGATTATTTTTGGTGCGACGTTGCAATACCTGAATCACACGACGAATAATGGCATCGCGCCCAATAACCGGATCCAATTTGCCTTGCTCAGCCCGTTCCGTATAATCAATCGTGTACTTTTCAAGCGCTTGCCTGTTTTCTTCTGCCCCTGCATCTGTCACTTTTTCACCTCCACGAACTTTATCAATCGCTGCCGATAATGCGTCTTTCTTTAACCCTGCTTGTTTTAAGATGTCGCCCAGTTTGCCTTTGTCATCACAGGCTGCCAGGACGAAGAGTTCACTGGCAATGAATTGGTCATGACGTTGTTGCGCCAACTTTTCCATTGTCATGAAAACACGATTCAATTCTTGAGAAATACCAATCTGGTCGGGACGTTCGGTGATCTTAGGCAAACGATCCAGCCCTTCACCCACCGCGCTCCTGAGTTTGGGTAAACTGATGTTTAATTGATTGAGAAGATGGTTAATCGAGCTATGCTCTTGATTCATCAACGCCTCCATCACGTGAAGTGTGTCAATCTCAGAGTTATCTCGCTCAATAGCGAGCGACTGCGCATCGGCAATCGCTTCTTGGAAACGACGTGTTAACTGTTCAATTCTCATCTCACCCTCTTTTTGTCTGTTTACCTTTCAATAAGATGGGTGTTGTTGGGAGGTTTTTCAAGGTTGTTTATACGGCTAGAGCGAAATATCTTTCGCCCTTACACCTAGGGCCTGTTGACATTTCAATATAATGCTTTGATTTATAAGAGCAAACTCGTAGAATTGGTTTTCCAAGACACAACAAAACGAGTTTGCAATGACCCGACTTCTGCTCACGGATGAGATTTGGTCGAAGCTAAGAACGA
>JBIOEA010000007.1:0-67382 GCA_044445605.1 Gammaproteobacteria bacterium
TGGTTGAACCATTATTTTGAATGCGGGCCGAACCTGCCGCAACACTGCCACCGGTTGGGCCTGCCAAGGCAGGGGAGGAGGCCAATAATAGGCATACAGATACCCCGCGGCCAATATTACCGAGATTAAGTTCGCGCCTTCCAGCCGAATCTAACCATGAATACTTCACAGACACCCTCACTTTGGCAGTTCCTCACTACTCTATATCTGCCGTTACAGCCATATATAAAGTATAGTAGGAAAGCGAGGCTTATCAAGCTAATAAACTAATATTATAGTGTTTGAAATCAGAGGGATAGGAGGGCGATTCACCGCGTTCTCTTCTCAATCGCCTGGCCCAACTCATAAACAGCAAGGGCGTATTGAGGGCTCTTGTTATAACGGGTAATGACATAAAAATTATGTAACCCAAGCCAGATTTCTTTTTTATCTTCGAGCTGATAACCTAACAATGTTCCCATCATATTATCGTTCAGGTTATCTAAATCTTTCACGCCCTCAGCACGTAATTTGCCAATCGGTGTGTTGGGTTCAACATTATCCAATCCAATACTATTCGCATTAGGCACATAGGTTAATTTAAATGCAACCGGTGCACCTGTTTGCCATCCATAGCCTTTAAAGTAATTCGCTACGCTGCCAATCGCATCGCTGTCATTCGTCCAGAGATTGCGTTTGCCATCGCCTGTGAAATCCACGGCATATTTCCGGTAGGAGCTTGGCATAAATTGCGGTGTTCCCATTGCGCCGGCATACGATCCTTTCAAACTCATCGGATCAATCTTTTCTTCGCGGGTCAGCAATAAATATTCTTTCAATTCTTGACGGAAGAAGGGCGCACGTTTGGGATAATCAAAGGCTAACGTACTCAGGGCTTCGATCACACGGTAATTGCCCGTCACGCGGCCATAACGGGTTTCAACACCGATAATCGCAACAATGATGGACGCGGGGACGCCATATTGTTTCTCAGCCCGTAATAAAGCATCTTTATGGGCATTGTAATAAGCCACGCCATTATTAATCGATTGATGAGACACAAATAATGGACGGTATTCGTACCAGGGTTTGCCTTCTGCAGGGCGGTTCATGGCATCAATAATGCTTTCCTGAATATCTACTTTTTTGAAGAGGGCAGTGAGTGCTTCCGGAGAAAATTGGTACTCTTTGGACATTTCTTGGATAAAGGCCTGGACATCAGGACGATCGCTGATATCGGCAAACGCCATCAGAGGGAACATCAGGAGTGTCAGCAGAACCCGTTTTATCATGATATGTATCGCCTTTTCTTAAATGGTTAATCGGAGACCAGCTGTCGATGCGTCTGGATAGACATTAGGATACCAAATCCTGCGAATAAGGTCACTACCGATGTGCCGCCATAACTGATTAAAGGTAGAGGAACCCCAACCACCGGCAATACGCCTGAGACCATCCCGGTATTGATGATGACGTAAATCGCAAAGGTCAAAGTAATACTGCCTGCTAACAGTCGAGCGAATGTGCTTTGTGCCTGTACGGTAATTTTCATCATGCGCCATAGAATCGCATAATAAGCAACATAGAGCGTCAGGGCACCGAATAATCCCAATTCCTCGGACATGACCGCAAAAATAAAATCGGTGGAACGTTCTGGCAAAAATTCTAAGTGAGATTGCGTACCTTGTAACCAACCTTTTCCAAAAGGGCCTCCCGAACCAATCGCGATTTTGGATTGAATGGTGTGATAACCCGCACCGAGCGGATCAAGCTCTGGATTTAAAAACATTAAAATGCGTTTGCGTTGATAATCATGCAAGAAATGCCATAACACAGGCGCCGCCAATGCCCCCAGCCCCATTAAGCCAAATAAATAACGCCAGGGTAATCCCGCTAAAAAGAGAACACAAAACCCACTGGCGGCAATCAGCAACGCCGTGCCCAAGTCAGGTTGTTTGGCAATCATTAGCACCGGCACCACGATGATCATGCTGGCAACTAAGGTATCTTTTAATGTGCAGGGCAATGGTTTTTCAGAAAAATAATAGGCAACCATCATCGGGACAGCGAGCTTCATGAATTCAGACGGTTGGAAGCGAATGACTTTCAAGTCTAACCACCGTTGCGCACCTTTGCCGACATCACCCATTAATAATACGAGCAAGAGTAATATAAGGCCGCCGGTATACACAAAGGGCACTAACGCACAAAAATAACGCGGAGGAACTTGCGCGATGACAGTCATCACAACCATGGCCAATGCGAAACGCACTAACTGACGTTCAAACATCCCTACGTTTTGATTCGCTGCACTGTACAACACAAAACAACCAATGCCAATCAAGATAAGGATCAACGCAAGCAATGCGCCATCAATGTGGAGTCTTTCCCAAATGGACCGACCGCCAACGAAACCAGGCGCTGTGCGCGGTGCATGAGGATTAAAGATGTAACTCATGATTATTCAGCCCTTCCATGGTCATGTTCAGCTTCGTGGTCGTGTTCGTGTTCGGATTCCGGATCGTGCTCGTGATCGGTTTCAGATTCATGCCCATTTTCATGTTCCGGTTCCGCGGCCGGGGTTGCAGCAGGTGCCGGTGCGGGTGCTGCTTTTTTCGCATTTTCTTCAGCCAATACTTCGGGGGGGACTAAATAGGCATCAAATACTTCTTTCGCCACATAAGCGCCTTTTTGATGCAGGTAGTTTTCCGAGATCGCGCCGATAGCAATTTTAGGATCATCAGCGGGTGCATACCCAATGAACAATGAGTGGTCACGTAAGTGAGCAGCAACGGCATCCCCGTGATATTTTGTATTCTGAGCCACGGTATACACTTGTGCGGTCCCTGTTTTGCCTGCGATCAAGTAATGCGAATTCGCAATCTTACGCGCTGTGCCGCGTGGCCCTTGCACAACGTCTTTCATACCTTGCAGTACAAGATCCCAATTGGCATCGGATGCAATGACCGGTGGGAAATATTCAGGCTCAGCATTGACCAATGTGCCATCAGGGAAGCCTTTGGTGGCAACCGCATGAGGACGAATACGAACTCCACGGTTTGCGAACGTTGCCGCAGCGTGTGCCAATTGAAGTGGCGTGACAACGGTGTAACTTTGTCCGATACCCATACTGATCGTTTCGCCAGGATACCAGGGTTCATTGTAGCGACCCTTTTTCCATTCGGGTGTTGGCACCAATCCGCCTGTTTCGCCAAAAATATCAACACCTGTTTTTGTACCATAGCCAAACTTGGTAAACGCTTCCCCTAAAACACGTACTTCCATTTTATGCGCAACGGTATAAAAGAAAACGTCGCACGATAACATGATCCCAACAAGCACATTCACTTGGCCATGTCCGCCGGGCCACCAATCACGGTATGGACGGCCTCTGCCACCCAGTTGATAAAAACCAGGATCCCAAATGCTAAAGCTGGGAGTGATAAATCCTTTTTCCAATGCTTGCAACGCGGACAGTGGTTTAACTGTCGAAGCGGGGGGGTAGAGTCCACGCAATGCTCGGTTATACAAAGGTTGATCAGGATCCGTGGAGAGGGCTTTATAACTGGCGTGATCAATGCCGCGCACGAACACATTCGGATCAAAACCGGGTTTGCTCACAAACGCTAAAATTTCACCGGTTTTTGGCTCAATAGCAACCACGGCGCCCTTGCCTTCGCTCAATGCTTTTTCAGCAGCGAGCTGCAACTTGCTATCGATCGACAAATATAAATTAGTACCTGAGACAGGTTCTTTGGTTTCTAAAATACGTAGTACACGTCCACGTGCATCGGTTTCGACTTTTTGATAGCCGACTTCGCCATGCAGTAGGTCTTCGTGATATTTTTCAAGACCTGTTTTGCCCATGTAAAGGGTCGCGCGGTATTCATTGGGGTCTAACGATTTAAGTTCATCTTCGTTGATACGTCCGACATAACCCAGTAAATGTGCAAAAGGGGAGCCGAGTGGATAATCACGCATCAACGTGCCAACGACATTGACGCCGGGTAAACGGTAATTGTTGACCGAAATGATGGCGGCTTGATCTTCTGAAATATTCAGCAGTAAGGGAACCCCTTCAAATTGTCGACGGCGTTTTTCTTCTTTGTAAAAGCGCGTGATGTCTTCTTCTGTCAGAGGAATGAGTTTCTGGATCGTGGCTAATGTTTCTTTGATGTTTTCTGTTTGTTCAGGAACGATATGAATCGAGAAGGTCGGGACGTTATTGGCAAGTAAGATACCATTGCGATCGTAAATGAGACCACGATTCGGTGGCAAGGGTAATACGGCAATGCGATTTTGATCGGATAGCGTGGTGTAAACGTCATGCTGTATGACTTGCAAATAAAATAGACGCACCATTAATAAGCAAAACACAATGCCAATCAAAATCATGGCCGTGTAAACGCGGCCTTGGAAAAGCTTCGTTTCACGTTGAAAGTGACGGATAAAGTGTCTACGCATTTCTACTCTCGATGATACGGATGATCCTGCAAAATGCTCCACGCCCGATACAGCTGTTCCGCCAACACGACGCGAACCATGGGGTGCGGCAACGTGAGGGGTGACAACGACCATTTCTCATGTGCACGCGTGAGTATTGCCTCGCTCAATCCATCGGGGCCGCCGATCACAAAACAAATCTGGGGGTGTTCCCGACGCCAATGACCTAATCGCTGAGCCAGTGCTGTACTGGTATGCAAAGCCCCATGCTCATCTAAGGCTACCACATAAGCGCCTTTTGGCAATGCCGCCAGTATCTTATCGCTTTCTAGGGTTTTTAGGTGGAGACTATTGGCATTTTTATGCCGTTTTGCGGCAGGAATTTCAATTAATTGGAGGCGATATTCATGGGGTAAGCGTTTAGCGTATTCATGGAATACCTCTGTGACCCACGTGGGCATCTTTTCGCCCACTGCAACGACTGTTAAAGACATGTGGTTCCGTTCTTAGCTGCCTGTGATATGTCCCATAACCCTTCGAGATAGTAATAATCCCGGGTTCTGGGTTGCATAATATGCACCAAAATATCCCCTAAATCAACCAGAACCCATTCACAGTCCTCAAGCCCTTCGCAGGATAAGGGGTGGGTGCCTGCCTTGAGCGCGGCTTCGATCACTTTCTCCGCTAACGCCTTGACGTGACGATTGGATGTGCCAGTGGCAATGATCATGGTGTCTGTAATATCGGTGAGGTTTCGTACATCGAGGATTTTAATGTGTTGTGCTTTAAGGTCGTCTAAGGCAGTTACGACGATGTTTTCGAGCATTTCTGGCATGGTCACCTCGTTGTTAGGACAATTTAATTGTGGCCCCAGAAAACGCAATATACAAGTCGATCAATTGGTCCGCAGCTAAAAATCCTTCTTTACCTCCTTTCAGCGCCCGATCAACCTGGGCACAGCGGCGCCATAAGTCGCGCAGCGAGGTTTCTGTGAATCGATGCATGGCTCTCATGAATGCATTTTTGCGTTTAGGGAAGATAGGTGGGTTTTGATTTGCCTTCAATGCTAATAGGGTATCAATGTCCCGAGTCAAGGCCCAGAGCATGAGCACTTGGTAATCGGCTTGTGCACTCAATGCATAAAAGAGTTTCGTCGTTTGGACCGCATCGCCATTGAGCGCTGCATCGGCCAAGTCGAATACTTCGCAGGGGAGTGTGTCGGGTAAGTAATCTTGCAGTACTTGGATATCAATGAGTTGCGTCGGCAAGCTCGACAAACGCATTAACGTTTGCTTCGCCGATAATAGCTCTGTGCACTGTGCCATGAAGAGCGACCAGGCTTCGGGCGTGAATTGTAAGCCTGCATCGTGTACCAATCCTCTCACGTATTGGGTGAAGGCTTCACCTTCTAAGGGCCATAACGGTAACCAGACGATATCTTGTAACAACGCTTCAAACCATTTCGTTTTTTGCGTCGTGGTTTCAATTTTGGGGGTGACAATCACCATGCATGCGCTGCCAGGAGCGGTTTGCGCACAGGCTTTTAGGTGCGCTTGGATGCCATCTTTGAACTTGGCATCGCTCATGTGGCATTCGTAATAAGGCTTGGGAGAAAAGAGTGAAAAGTTTTGACGCAGGCCTTCAAAGTGATCCCAGTCTGTCGCATTGCTCAGGCTTAATGTTTCTTTTTCAAAACCTTGCTGTTTGGCTGCCACGCGCAAGCTTTGTAACGCTTCTTCTTTCAGCAATGGGTCATCGCTGCTGATCCAGTAGCAGGGTTTCAACGGAGCCTTCATCATGGAAGGCCAGTCGCGCCATTGTGCTTTCATTGCTCTTCGTCCACTTCATCGATTTCTTGCATCTCTGCCGGCTGCTGCCTTGCAGCTTGCGTTTTTTCCAATGTTTCCATTCCTTTGGCCTGCTCCTTTTCTTCTTCAGAAGAGACGGGGTGCGTGTTCACCAAGTGTTCACGTTGTTCACGCTCGGCGATCACGTTGAGACGGTAATAAATTTGCATGGAAGCCTCTTCACGCATTTCTGCCAACATGATGGATTCTTCCTGATTTTGGCCTAAGATTCGGCTTGGGTCCAGGTTGAGCATGCGGGTGACTTGGACAGATTGTTGGCCCAGGGCTCCTTCATAAGGCGATAGGATTTCAAAATTAATGGTATAGATCATCGATTCTTGTTTTGCCAATGCATCTGTACCGATGATGAGCACTTCACGGACATAATGTTCCGGTTGCAGGCGGATGACATACTTATCTGCCGATGCAGGTTCTACGTTGACGTCGATGTCACGTAAGTAGCGACGGAATATCCGTTGGAAAAATTCTGTCGGATTGTCCGGTTGAATGGCAACTGTTTTCACTTGATGGAGCGTTTTCTGTGTGCCACGCAAATGGAACCCGCAGGCCGTGACAGCCAGGAGAACCACAAACACGCTGGCATATTTAAATAGATGTCTCATTCGGCCACCACAATATTGATTAAACGGTTCTGAACGACGACGATTTTTTTCACCGTTTTGCCTTCGATATAAGGAAGGGCTTTCGGTGCTTTCAGCGCCATCGCCTGAATATCTGATTCGCTGGCATCCACGCTGACTTCAATTTGATCACGTAATTTACCATTGATTTGCACCACCATCACGCGTGACGCTTGCGTGAGTGCGGCAGGATCAAATGTAGGCCACGGTGCCAATGCAACCGGCTCTTTGTGGCCTTGCAGCGCCCAGAGGTGATGCGCCAGATGCGGCGTGAAAGGTTCGAGCATGCGCGTCATGGCTGAGATGGCTTCCGTCATCACAGCGACATCGCCGGCTGTGTTAACAGGCGCTTTCATCAATGCATTGGTCAGTTCCATCATCGCGGCAATGGCTGTGTTGAAGCTTTGTCGGCTTCCCACATCATGCGTCACCTTTTCTATCGTCAAATGCACTTGTCGGCGTAATGCTTTTTGTTCGGGGGTGAGTGACTCCAACGATGGGGCGACGGCAAATGTTTGTGTGGCCAATCCAAAAAAACGTTTCAAGTAACGATGAGCCCCTTCAACGCCTTGATCACTCCATTCCAAACTTTGTTCGGGTGGTGCGGCAAACATGCTGAACAGGCGGACGGTGTCAGCACCGTAGCGTTCAATCAACGCATCGGGATCCACCGTGTTCCCTTTGGATTTGGACATCTTGGTGCCATCTTTCAACACCATGCCTTGTGTGAGTAATGCGGTGAAAGGTTCGTCGCTGTTTACCAGGCCGAGATCGCGCATCGCTTTGTGGAAGAAACGCGAATACAACAAATGCATGCAAGCGTGTTCGATCCCGCCCACGTATTGGTTGACTGGCAGCCAATCTTTCGCGCGAGCATCTAGCATCGTCGTTGCATCGGGGCAGGTGTAGCGTGCGTAATACCAAGATGATTCGACGAACGTATCAAATGTATCGGTTTCACGTTTCGCCGCTCTCCCGCATTGAGGGCATGTCACATTAAGGAAGCGAGGATCTTTCGTGAGTGGGGATGCTTTACCATCAGGAAATAAATCCGTGGGTAAGACAACCGGCAAGTCTTGCTCGGGGACAGGCACGGTACCACAGGCGTCACAGTAAATAATCGGAATGGGTGTGCCCCAATAACGTTGACGCGATACGCTCCAATCACGCAAACGAAACGCGACTTTCGGCGTGCCTTGGTGTTTCGCTTCCAACGCTTGTGCAATCGCTGAGCGTGCTTGAGCGCTGGTTAATCCTGTGAAGTTGTCTGAGTCGATAAGGATGCCATCATCCGTCAGAGCCGATGACGTGTAATCGTGCTGGCTCCCTGTAGCGATGACAGGAATGATGGGTAATGCGTATTGTTGAGCAAATTCAAAATCACGTTCATCATGCGCAGGAACAGCCATCACGGCGCCACTGCCGTAATCCATCAAGACGAAATTGGCAATCCAGATGGGGATCTGTTTGCCTGTGAAGGGATGGATCGCATGGAAGTGTGTATCGATGCCTTCTTTTTCGGCCGTGGCCAGGGAGGCTTCTGCGACAGAGCGGGTTTTGCAATGCTCGATGAATGCTTTGATAGCGGGATCTTTTTCTGCGGCTTCTAACGCTAATGGATGCTGGGGCGCAATGCCTAAGTAGGTTGCCCCAAATAATGTATCGAGACGTGTGGTGTAAATTGTTAAGGGGGCGTGATCAGGGACATGGAACACGACTTCGCAGCCAGTCGATTTACCAATCCAATTGCGTTGCATGGTCCGCACTTGTTGTGGCCAGTGGGTGAGGGTGTCAATGCCTTGTAGCAACTCATCTGCATAATCCGTGATTTTAATAAACCACTGGGGGATTTCACGTTGCTCAACGAGCGCGCCCGAACGCCAACCACGGCCATCCACCACTTGTTCATTGGCAAGAACGGTTTGATCGACAGGATCCCAGTTGATGAACGTTGTTTTACGGTAAACCAATCCTTTTTTAAATAATTGGAGGAAGAACCATTGTTCATGACGGTAGTAATCGGGTTCGCAGGTAGTGACTTCGCGCGACCAATCAAATGAGAGGCCAAGGCGCTTGAATTGGACCTTCATGGTGGCAATGTTTTTATGGGTCCAGTCTGCGGGGGCCACTTTGTGGGCAATCGCCGCATTCTCAGCGGGGAGGCCGAACGCATCCCAGCCAATGGGATGAAGGACGTTTTTATTTTGCATGCGTTGAAACCGGGCCACGACATCGCCCAATGTATAGTTACGGACATGACCCATATGGAGCTGCCCGCTGGGGTAGGGGAGCATGCTCAGGCAATAAAAACGTTCGCGAGAGTCGTTCTCGTCATTGGCTTGAAAGGTGTGATATTGTTCCCAGTAGGCTTGGGCTTGGGTTTCAATGGCGTGGGGATCGTAAGTTGACATGGCGATATATTCCTACCTTCAATAGAGCTATGTATTATAGCCGGAAAGCCTTATTTTGGGGTATGTTTTTTGGCAAGGAGGAACCATTGCAAGATGCTAACGTCTTCAGATGCTATTATCGAAAAAGATATTCATGATTTTCTTAATGATAGGGAAAAGGAGCTTGTTCAACACGGGGCCTATTTTTTACTTGAAGATGATGGATTTTATTGTTCAAAATGGAGAGGATTGACAGGTGCCGAGGAGCGTGTACATAGTCATGAATTTAAAGGCCTATCATTCAGTATTCAAGGTCAGATATTCCCTGAGTTCTTGTTTTCGGTCCGGAAGGTCGATGGGAAAACCTGTACCTGGTTCCAAGCCGAACGGCACGGAATGAGAGACATTTATCAGTTCTTTTCACATGCGTTGTGTTGGTTCCGATATGTGGTAACGGAGATGAATATTGGGCCGAGGGGCAGTACTCATCACACGGAAGCGAATCCGATCCGGATAGCTGAAGATAGGATCCGTGGTTCGCGGCATAAATCAATAGAGGGGTTAAAAAAATGGTCTCGCATTATGTGAAGGAGATTATTCTTCACATTAAATATAAGTATTGTTCCAGCAAACGACAATAAAGCGAGTGGCGGTGCCAATGCGGGGTTGTTCTTATCGTGCCGGGACAAATCTTTTTTGGCGAGCCTCGGATGCTGGAGCTTGGCCTTGAACTCCGCGCGAGCCCAACCTCGATGGTAGCGACCTAATGGCATCGATAAGAATGACACCGTGTTGGCAAACCTGCCACGAGCGTTAAATAGAGTGCAGCGCGGAACAATCTCATTCCTCCGCAGAGTTCAGATTGCAACGTCTGAACGTTTACGAAATATCTTTCGCACTACGCAACACATGATCCATGATCACCAATGCCGCCATTGCATCGACGATGGGCACAGCGCGGGGCAAGACACACGGGTCATGGCGTCCTGATGCTTCTAATATCACGGATTCATTGTCAATAGTTAACGTTTGTTGTGGTTGGCTTATCGTCGACACAGGTTTAAAAGCCACGCGAAAATAAACATCTTCACCGGTTGAAATCCCACCTAATACACCACCAGCATCATTTTTGGATGTTCGCACTTTGTCCTGTTTAATCACAAACGGATCATTGTGTTCGCTGCCGCGCATCCCCACTGAATCAAATCCTGCACCGATATCAAAACCTTTGACCGCATTGATGCTCAACATCGCTTTACCTAAATCAGCATGGAGTTTATCAAAAACAGGTTCGCCTAATCCGGTAGGCAAATGCCGAATAACCCCTTTTATAATACCGCCAATCGAATCGCCTTCTGCTTTAACCGTTTCAATCAATGAAATCATGTCAGCTGCAACATGCGCATCTGGGCAACGAACGATATTGCTTTCGATCATCGAGGGCGTGACGGATTGATAATCGATGTTTGTTTTGATCGTACCAACTTGTTCAACATAGCTGATAAATTCGATCCCATGATGCAAGGCCAAATATTTTTGAGCGATGGCGCCAGCTGCAACACGCGCTAACGTTTCACGTGCACTGGCACGGCCGCTGCCACGAAAATCCCGAATACCATATTTTTCTTGATAGGTGAAATCTGCATGAGAAGGGCGTAACACATTTTTCACGTGTTCATAATCTTCTGGACGCATGTCTTCATTGTAGGCGAGCATCAAGATCGGTGTGCCCGTGGTTTTGCCTTCAAATAGTCCTGACAAAATATGAATTTCATCAGCTTCCTTGCGGGGTGATGTAATATGACTTTGGCCAGGTTTGCGGCGATCAAGTGCCGCTTGAATCTCAACGTGTGTGATCGGAATACCGGCAGGGCAACCATCAATGATAACGCCCACAGCGCCGCCATGAGATTCACCGCAGGTGGTGATGCGAAATATGTCGCCAAAACTATTTCCGGCCATGCGCGTCTCCTTCGATCACAGATGTCAGTGCAAGCATGACTTCATTATCAGTAACAGGATGCGTGTGATGGCTATTTTCGGCGTATGTTCTGCCGATATTATGCAGCAACACATAACGCACTTCTTGGCTCTGTGCTTTTTTATCGTTGCGCGTGAAGCGCAGGATCGCTTCAGGTTTGAATTTACTGAGTGCTGATCCCTTGATGCCGACATGTTCTAACGCATCGACGATTATCTGCCTGTCTTTTTTAGTGATGAGATCACGCTGCAAGGCGATATGCGATTCGACAAGCATGCCATAACCAACGGCATGACCATGTAAGATTTTATGATGGGATGCTTTTTCCAGTGCATGTCCGATGGTGTGGCCAAAATTGAGAATAGCACGCGGACCGTTTTCATGAGGGTCGCGTGCGACCACCTCTGCTTTCAATTCAATCGCCTTTTTAATGAATCGCATTGCAGGCTTGCCGACTTGACATGCTTCTTTAAATGTCGTTTCATCGCAGATCATGAAGATTTTCAGTGCTTCAATCCAGCCGCAGGTCATTTGATTTACAGGTAATGTTTTTAAGCAGTTCAGATCGGAAATGACACACACCGGATGCCAGAATGCCCCAATTAAATTTTTTCCTTCGGGGGTGTTGATGCCTGTTTTACCACCAATGCTACTGTCGAGCATCGCCAGCAATGTCGTGGGCACTTGGATGTACGGAATGCCACGCATATAAGTTGCTGCGACAAACCCCGCGATATCGCCCACGATGCCACCACCTAATGCAATGATGCACGTATCACGGCCAAGATGATTTTTAAACATGGCCGTTTCAAGATCAATTTTTGTTTGAACACATTTCTGATCTTCACCCGGCGGGAATGAGAGCACTTCCACTTTTTTGCCTTGTTGTTTAAATGCACTGACTATTTCTGCTGCGTACAGCTCTTTGACTGTATCATCCGTGATGATAATGAATGTGAAGTGTTGCAAGTGAGCTGGAAGCAGGGCTGGGAATTCAGATAATAATCCTTCGCCAAGATGAACATCATAATGTTGTTTGAGTGGCGCTGGGATGTGAATACCTATCGATTGTTTCATGTGCGTAGTCTCTCTGCCATGTTTAAAAGAAGCGTTTCAGTTTTGTCCCAGCCCAGGCAAGGATCGGTGATAGACAGCCCATTTAAATCGAGACCTTCTGGGTGGGTGAGATCCACTTTTTGGTTACCGTCTTTGATAAAACTTTCTATCATGAAACCTTTGACTAAGGATCGCAAAACTGGGTCTTGTGCCATGGTGTCCAATGTTTCAAAAATCACGTGTGATTGACGCAGGTGATTTTTTTGACCATCGATGATGCAATTGTCATGGCTCGCATCGACAAGGATAGCAGGGTTTTTGACGTTGTGATGCATCATGTACGTGCGTGCTTCATGCAGATGCGCCGCAGAGTAATTCGGCTCATTATTTCCGCCACGCAGAACCAGATGCGCATAGGGGTTGCCATGGGTTTGGACTTCAAATCCATCCATGACGGTGACGTGCGGATGCTGAGCAGCAATCACGCTGTTTACCCCAACGTGCAAGGATCCATACGTTGGGTTTTTCAATCCAACAGGACAATCAATGCTTGACGCATAAATGCGATACTGTTGGTTTTCAGCGCTACGTGCGCCAATGGCCACCCAAGAAAGGAGCTCAACGAATCCCTTTGCATTGTGCGTGAATAATGCTTCATCTGATATGGGCAAGCCCATGTCAATCACGTCAAGCATCATCTTGCGAACATAACGCATGCTGAATGCTACATCAGGTGCTGAAAAAGGATCGGATTGAATCATCGGCCCAGTCCAGCCATTCTTCGTGCGTGGCTTTTGAATGTACACACGCATGACAATTTTTAATACATCGGAAATGTGAGTGTTTAATGTTTGTAATTGACGGGCATAATCCAAGACAGCTGTTGAAGGCCATGCGGAGCAGGGGCCTACGACCACGATAAGACGATCATCGTTGCCTGATAGGATATCTTTGATTTCTTGTTTGTCTCGTGCAATTTTATCTGCACTTTCTTTTTTTAAGGGTAAAGCGTCAAAAATGTCTTCAATGGGCGGTAATTTTTTGATGATGGTGTAACTCATGACAGTAATTCCAGTAACGCCTGAGTGTCCATGGTTTTAGTTGAAAACAATTCAATTTGTTTAATGGCTTGCGCAACGAACATATGAATGCCCGATATGCACGTTGCGCCAGCGAGATCGGCTTCTTTAAGAAGGCGCGTTTGTCGAGGTGTGTAAATCAGATCAAAGACAGTTTGCTCAGGTTTAAAAATATAGCCTGGCAAAGGCGTTTGGTCTGCATTGGGATTCATGCCGATCGGCGTTGTATTGATGATGATATCAATGGGTAAATCCTGCATCAATTCAGATGAGGCGATGGTGCCACCCCATTGCCCGATCAGTTGATGTGCATTTTCTGCTGTGCGATTGAGCCAGTAAAGCGTGGGATGATAAGGTGTTAATGCATAGGCAACGGCGCGAGCAGATCCGCCAGCGCCGATGATCACGATATTTTTTTTGTGTAGGTCCGTATTCGCGAGTGCCTTTCGAATGCCTTCGACATCTGTGTTTTCCGCGTGAATGTTACCATTGTCATAAATCAATGTATTGGCGGCCTGTAATGCAGAGACTGCATCGCTTTGTGTATCGACGAAAGACAAAATGCTTGTCTTAAATGGCAGTGTGACCGCTGTTAATTTAACAGACAATGTACGAATACTTTTGACGAGATCAGGCAAGTGGGGATTTTCTATGGCGAGCATGACTGCGTTAATGCCCAATGCGTCGTAAACCATTTTGTGTAGGCGGGGGCTTTCGCTATGCTTGATCGGGTTGCCAATCACCAAATTAAGTTGTGTGTTCGCGTTAATCGGCATGATTCAAGTGCTCCGTTAAAAAGTCGATGGCTTCCAAGTAGCCTTGTAGTTTTTTACCCATGATGGTGTGGATGCAGGCGGGTGCAATCACAGAGTGAGCGCGCCAGGGTTCACGTGCTTGAATATTTGACAAATGCACTTCGACAGTGGGCAAACGGCTGTCGATAATCGCATCATGCAATGCGTAACTGTAGTGCGTCAGCGCCCCTGCATTGATGATGATCGCGACGGCTTGTGTTTGTTGAAGGGTGTCGATCAATGCGCCTTCATGATTGGATTGGAAACATTCGACATTCAAATGTTTAGATGCCGCATGTGTTTTCACGGCTTGCTCAAGTGTTTCTAGCGTGAGGTTGCCGTAGTGTTCTGGATCACGCTGCCCAAGTTTATTGAGATTAGGGCCATGGATCAGTAATATCGTTTTTGTGCTCATGGTGTTAGCTCCATGTTTGCTCCGAGTGATTTCATTTCGCTTGTAAACTGTGGGAATGTTTTGCCAATCGATTCTGCTTCGTCAATGACAGTGGTGCCTTCGGCGAGTAATCCTGCGAGCGCCAGTGACATCACGGTGCGGTGGTCGCCATAACCTTTCACCGTGGTACCGATGAGCGCTGAGGGGTAAATGGTCATGCCATCATTTTTTTCGTCGATGCGTGCGCCCATGTGCGTTAATCCATCCGTCATGGAGTGAATGCGATCTGTTTCTTTGAGTCGAGCTTGCGCCACGTTTATGATCTCTGTTTTACCGGACGCTACTGTTCCTAATACTGCCAGTGTGGGAAGCAAATCAGGGATGTTGCTTGCATCGATGCGAATGCCCTTCAGTGGTTTGCCGCCGACGATAATAATGTCTGAACCATCGTAAGAAATATCGCCGCCCATTTGTTGAATGATGGGGATCAATTGTTTGTCGCCTTGCGTATCATTCTTGTCAAGGCCTTTGATGCGCACGGTTCCAGGAAGCACGGTAGCGGCTGCAATAAAATAAGAAGCGCTTGAGAAGTCTCCTGACAATGTGTATTCAAACGGTTTGTATTGTTGGTTGCCAGGAATAATGATTGTGTTGAGATTATTTTCTTGATAATGTTTGTAATCAATCCCTAAACGATTTAACCAGGCAAATGTCATCTCAACGTATGACCAGGCTGGGATCTTTCCTACCGTAATCGTGCTTGACTTGGGTGCTAATGGGAGCGCCATGAGCAATGCGGAAAAAAATTGTGAAATCGGTTCACTGAGTGTGGCGCTGCCGCCGGTTAAGGTGCCGGTGACTGTGAGTGGCCACTCGGTCGACGAGATCTGCATGCCCAGTTGATTGAGTGCGCTGATCAGTGCGGCCATGGGACGAGCGCGCATTTGCATACCACAGTCAAGCACCATGGGGTTCGAAGCGTTCGTGCGCAAACCCAGGAGGGGAAGGATAAGACGCGTGGTCAGCCCAGAGTTACCGGTGGTGAGGCGTGACTGACCGGGCGTGAAGGGTGCGCCGCTGCTCGTGAGCGTGAGGGTAGAGCCACTGCGTTGGATGATAGCGCCCATGGTTTGACAGGCATGGATGACCTCTGTGATGTCATCGGCATCCAGCATCTGGTGAATGGAGGAGGTTCCAGAGCTTAATAAAGCAAAAATCAATGCACGAATGGCTTCAGATTTTGAGGCGGGAGGCGTGATAACTCCCTGTAAACTATGCGTTTTTGTTGATCTGATGTGCATGAGACGGCCCTGTGGAGATGACTACAGTGGCTATTATATCGCATGCGTCTTGTAGGGGCGAAAAATCTTTCGTATGTGTCCCTGCGCTTGTAATTTCACTTACTTTGATATAGAGTGAGGGTCTATTTCGGAGATTAAATAATGATTGGTCGGGACTTTCATCGATTTCATCATCAACTTGCTGCCGCTGCCCCTAGTCAATTCGGCGTCGCGTATAACTGTGTGGTTGACTTTGTTGAGCAGTTGAAACTTCATGCGAACGTTTTAATAGAAAAGGGTTGGGTAGGAAATGATGAGCACATTGAAAACTGTGTTCTGAAGAAAGCGTTAGCCGAGCATGAAATAAGCATTGCGAAGTCGACTAATAACCTAGCGTTAACATGCGAGGCCCATTTAAAGTTCATTCACGATATACTTTATGACGACTATGACGTTTCTTTAGTAACAGATCCGATGTATTTATTCAATCGAGGGAACCTAGCGAATAGTTATAAGTTCGGTATTTATCAATACGTTAAAAGTTATGATACATTCCCGACGAGTTTGGTTAAAAAAACAACTGCGCATGATGGAAATTATATCCTTGTTCCAGAGCTAAAAAAATTAGTTAATGAATTCTACAATGCAATAAACGCACTCTCTAAAACGATCGATACAACGGATGAAAATTCACCCGATTATCTGATCAAGAAATGGGCAGTAGACAACGACCTTGATAGGGTTGTGTCCCCTCCTCCTCCTCCTCCTCCTCAACAAACATTAAACACTCCGGTATTAGAAGTTTCTCAGGAGCTCGAAAACAGACGCATTGCAATTTACGCTCTTTGTGTTATCGTTGGCGCCATTATAGGCGCAGGTATCGGAGTAGGCACCTATGATTCCGTTGGTTTATCATATGATCTCATTTATGAAGTAGATGGCGAATTGAAAAACGGTGGGCCAGAGCCTACATCGGGAGGATGGGGTTATATTACTGGGATGATGTTTGGATCCAGTTTCCTTTTATGTTGCTTGACGGCACTGTGTCGATCGAAGATAACATTCAGTCAAGTATGGTCAGATGTTACAGAAGCGCTGACGCCCGATGAGGGGACGCTTCGTATGTTTACGTCGAACTATACAATGTTTTCGCTCGACGCGCATTATCTTCACCAAGACAGCGATCATCATGATATGCAATCTTCATCTGCATATAATAGGTGGTAGGGGCAAATAATATTTGCCCTATTCACCCCTGCAAAACCCAACCACAAACGCAAACTCCTCTGCAACTTCCTCGATGGCGCTGTACCGTCCAGAGGGTCCTTGATGGCCTGCGGACATTTGTGTGCGCAACAGGATAGGATGTTCAGCGGTTTGGTGTTCACGCAAACGCGCGACCCATTTTGCCGCTTCCCAATAGGGGACGCGAGGATCATGCAAACCAGCCGTCACCAACAAGGTTGGATACGCTTGGTTTGTGACATTTTCATACGGTGCATAGGACTTCATGTAATCGTAATAGGGCTTATCGTGAGGATTGCCCCATTCTTCATATTCGAGCACGGTGAGCGGGAGGGTGTCATCGAGCATGGTATTCAGCACATCCACAAACGGCACTTGTGCAACGGCTGCCTTGAATAGTTCAGGCGCGAGATTAATCACAGCACCGATCAACAATCCACCCGCGCTGCCGCCGATGATGGCCAATTCATTCGATGAAGTATACTGTTCATTGATTAAATGTTTAGAGCACGCAATAAAATCCGTGAATGTATTTTTCTTATGAAGGAATCGGCCCGCTTCATGCCATGGATCCCCAAATTCACCGCCGCCACGAATGTGCGCTACGCCATAAATATATCCACGGTTTAATAAGCTTAAACGTGAGTAGGAAAACTGCGGATCGTTATCAATGCCATAGGCACCATAGGCAGTGAGCACCATCGGCATGTTCGGTTTTTTTAACGCTGTTTTATAGACCAATGAAATAGGAATCTTTGTTCCATCGGTCGCGTTGGCAAAAATGCGTTCTGTCGTGTAATCTTTCGCATTGAAATCACCGAGTACGGGCGATTGTTTAAGCAATGTCTTTTCATGCGTATTCATATCGTAGGCATAATCGCATGCCGGCGTGGTCATCGAGACATACCCAAGGCGCACTTGTTGGGTATTGAATTCCCAGTTATCGCCTAGGCCAATGGTATAAGCCGGTTCATCAAACGTGATCCAGTCTTTTTTGAAATCGCTCAAGCGCAGGGTTGCCATTTGCGACAAACCATTGCGGCGGCACTCTAACACAATATGATGCGAGAAAACGGAAAATCCAATGAGTGGAACCGCTGCATCCACTGGTAAGACGGTTTCCCATGGGCGAGAAAAATCATTGATGGGGCAACGTTTGAGTGAGAAATTTTTACCGTCTTCGTTCGTACGAATGTAAAAATAATCGCCATGGTGATCGATGTCGTATTCGTGCTCGTGCTTTCTTTCACAGAGTAATCGTAACGGCCCACGTGGTGTGCTTGCGTCGGTGACATAGGCTTCGCTGGTTAATTTGCTCGAGACATGAACGATTAAAAAAGCATCGCTGAGTGAGCGATAAATGCCGACAGTAAACCGCTCGTCATTTTCTTCATAAAGCAATTCATCCGGTTTGTTCCCGGTGATATCGTGGCACCATACTTGATAGGGACGCTGCGTTTCATCGTAGCGTGTGTACCAGATTTCATGGTTGTTTGTTGAGAATACAATGGCACTTGGGATGTCTTTGATAAGCGCATTCTTCATATCCCCCAAATACACATCATACCGCTCATCCCCGTCTGTATCGATGGATATGGCTAGCTTATCCTGGGTGAGATTGAGGGCATATTGTCCGACCTCGAAATAATCGAATCCTTCGGCGTGGACATTTTCATCGAAGAGGATTTCTTCAGCGCCGCCATTTTTCAGCCGACGGCAGAAGATATCATGCTGGAGGCCTTGAACGGTGCGGAAGTAGTATTCATAGTCGCCATAGGGCCAGGGATAATCTTGGTCAGTTTCTTGGATGCGGGAGAGGGTTTCTTGGTAGATGGTTTGCTGGAGAGCCTTGTAAGGGGCGAGCATTGCATCGGTATAAGCATTTTCCGCCTTGAGGTGGTCGATGACGGCGGGGTTCTCCCGGTCTTGGAGCCAGTGGTAGGGATCAGAGCGCATTGAGCCTTGCTCTTCGTGGGAGTAGGGGTGTTGAGCGGTTTGCGGGGCTTTGAGCATGATTCTGTCCTTGGTTCGTGGGAGGATTATACCTCATAGCGAAAAATCTTTCGCCTTTTTCAAAAGGCGGTTGTTCCTCGCTCACTTTATTTGACGTTCATGTCTCTCTCTGCCACTCGATTAAAACTCTTAACCTGAATTTGCGGAACTATGTATAATATGCGCACTCCAATAAAAGGAAAATAAGATGGATATTCAATATGTTGAAACACTGATCAAGCAAGGCGAATCCCACACCTTGGAATTCAAAACCTCTATGACGCAGCTTAAACCTGCATTAGAAACACTGTGTGCTTTTTTAAATGCTGATGGTGGGGTAGTCGCAATCGGAGTAAATGACAAGGGTGGAATCAAAGGGCAAACGATCACTGATAAAACGAAACAGGAGATTGCATTCGAAATTGGCAAAATTGAACCTGCTGATCATATTGCAGTGGAATATGTCCCTGTCGATGCTGACAAGATTGTCATTATCTTGCGAGTCAACAAAGGAGCACATGCCCCCTATGTTTATGACGGAAGGCCATATCAGCGCGAGCAATCTACGACCCATAGAATGACTCGCCATAAATATGATCAGCTTGTTTCTCTGCGTTATCAAATAAACTTTTCTTGGGAAAGTTTTGTTTCTGTTTGTGATATGAGTGACATAGATCATGAGCGTTTTAGATGGTTTACTGAAAGTGCGGTTTCCTTAAATCGATTGCCTAAAATATCCTTGGTGGACTCTGGAACTAAAATTTTAGAAAAGCTTCAATTATTAAGGGATGGAAAATTGATAAATGCAGCTGTTGTTTTGTTTGGTAAAAAGCAGCTTTCGAATTATTTGCAATGTCATCTAAAAATTGCACGATTTAAAGGTTTAACAAGAAAAGAGTTTCTAGATAACCAAGGTGTCTATGGAAATGCTTTTGACCTGTTCGATGCCGGCATGGCTTTTGTTGATAAGCACTTGCCAATTTCAGCAAAAATTGATCCAGTCTCATTGCGGCGTATCGATAAACCGCTCATACCATATGGTGCGATCAGAGAGGCTCTTGTTAATGCAATTTGCCATAGGGACTATAGTATCTACGGCGGCGCAATTTATTTGGCAATCTATGATGACAGGATGGAAATCTTTAACCATGGTGGATTGCAGCAAGGAACATCGCTAGAAATGATTAAATCCGGTTACTCACAATTGAGAAATAAAAAAATTGCAGAAGTGCTTTATAAGGTTGGCTATATTGAGCAGTGGGGCAGAGGAATTCAGGATATCATTTCAAGCTGTGTGGCTGCAGGCGATCCAGAACCTGAATTTGAGGTTCAATGGAGCAACCAATTTAAAGTGGTCTTTAAATTTCCTAGCAGTATAGCTCCTCCAATTATTTTTCAGGAGGACAGCCCGAATCTATTGACTGAACGACAAAAGAAAATTATTTCTATTTTGCAACAGGGTGGGGGTGTGACGAAGGAATCAATATTGACAAATTGTTCAGGCGAACTTTCAGAGCGGACATTGCGTAGGGAGTTACAAATTCTGAAAAATCTAAATATATTAGAGGTAATTGGTAGAGGCGCTAATGCAAGGTGGCATCTTATAAAAGAGTAAGCTGCTATCTCTATTTGATTTTCCGAGCGGCCATCCGAGCGGCCATCCGAACGCCATAAGCATTACACGGATTATGACGATTCGTAATGGGCTAATATATATGGAATTCTTTCGCCAGATTCTCAGGTTAATCTCAATTATGCTTTGCTTTTTTAGCGCCTGGCATCATTTTCTCGAGTAACAGCGTTTTAATTTCTTCATCCTGAGTGAGGCCATAAGCAGTATTTCCTTCCTTATTTTTATGATGTACATTCGCGCCGTTGTCTAATAAAAATTTGACAGCAGGAAGGTCGCCTTGGCTAGCTGTAAGCATCAGCAATGTTGCCGAGGTGTCCGGGCATACAATATCAAAGTTTGCTCCTGCATCAGCAAGAGCGTGCAGAATAGTCATATCATTTGGATCATAACCAGCACGTCCTACATAACCATTATTATTGACGGGTCTATTGCGCAGTAACAAGTATAAAATCAGAGCAGGCGGGAGTTCGGTGTTTTGTATGTTAGGATCGAATTTTAATTCATGAAGTAAATAGACAACATTCTCCATCCTGTGCTCTAGAATAGCGAGGGGCAGCGCTCTGCTGAATACCCTGAAATCTATTTGATTGTATTTTGCAACAATGTGTTTGATAAGGACAAGATTGGAATGTGTCAGGATCATTTCAGCGGCCGTCATGGCTTTGTATTGGGTATTGAGCGCGCTTTTCTTGTGCATTTCTTCTAGCAAAATACACACAATGTTGATATCAATCATGGGTGATGACAGCGCATAAAGAATAGGCGGCAGATTATTTTCGTCAGCTGCAGTAGCATCAGCGCCTGCTTCTAATAACAATTTAATAACATCCATATTTTTTTCTTTGATAGCCATATTCAGTGGTGATTCTTTTCCCTTAAGGGCAGCAAGTTTTGCTAATAAGGTTGCAAATGAACTGCGGATGGTAGACATGCGCTTAGGTTCAATAGGCTGTTTTAGAGGACTAGATACTGACAGATCATAGAGATTAATATCATCATTTTCGCTAATGTATAATCTTCTATCGAGCCTGATATCAATCCAACGGATAAGTTTGTATTTTTCTTTATAAGATTCGATCTCGGCTTCGCGGTACAGATTTTCATAATAATTGGCTTTGAACGTATTGATGTCCTGCGAGGACGTGGTCGTTGCAGGGATCGTGGGGGCAGGGCAGGGCAAATTGGGGAAGTCCCGCTTGAATAGATTCATCCACCGAGGCCAATAGTCATCCGTACGTTCTTTGTGATTTTTGATTTTTTCAAGTATCTTAATGACCTCTATGCTGCTCAACTGGTTGAATATATTAGAGTATTGATTAATCATGGGGTCACCTCTGCGTATGTGTCAGTTTTATACCACGTTTCATGGCAAAGTTCAACTGTCTTTTCCCCTCTTCGGAAGAGGATAACCTTGTTTTCCCACTTTGTCAGGGGTATGATAGTGGGGCGTTTGCCCAGGAGCGTACATGCATCAATTTTTCGGATCATCGTCCAAAGCGCCTCTCTTAAAAACAGATCGCGAGACACAAACGGCTGCTTTTCAAAGGGTAGCTACGTTTGCCAAAAAATTAGAAAAACAGGTTGAGCAATTAGTCATAAAATATCCTTCCCCTAGTACGTTGGTACGCGTCCCTGCAGATAAATTAAAGAATACATTAACAGATTATCGCAGTAAACTCGCGCTCGCCGCGAAAAATAATAGTGATGTTGAGAAGATCAAAGTTCATTTAGATTTTTTGCATGAAGTTTTGTACGATGAAATACTTTTTTCATACATTACCGTCCCAATGTTTGTTGATAACCTCGGAGTCGCCTTGCGCAGAGGCGGCTATTTTCGCAAGATTTATCAATACGATCCCGCTTGTCTTGGTGAACCATTTAATTGGAAAGTAAGGAAAACCAATCAACATGGCAGGACAGTTGGAAATTTTGTCATGCTAGAAGATTGGGAAAAAGATTTAAATCAGTTTTATAGAGATATTGTGTCAGATATGAAAAAGCTGCCTGAGACAGGCGCGCTAAATTCCGTTGATAAAATCATTTCAGATTGGGTTGATGAATATGAGTTCAAGGAACTACCTGATTTGCCACGTGAATATCCTCCTGCTGACAACATGCGTGAAGTGCAGAGGCAGCCTCAACAAAATAATGGCGTTGAACCTCCGCAATTTCAACAAGTGCAGAGGCAGCCTCAACAAAATAATGGCGTCGAACCTCCGCAATTTCAACCCTTCATCGCGTACGATGCGTATAAAGGAACTCTTTTCCTTACTCAAAGCATTGCTTGTATACTTGGGGGCTTTACAGGGGAAGATGTTTGTCGCCCTGAGAGTGAAGATGAACTTTCAGCGCAGGTATTTGCCTACGGGATTGGGTTAGTTATTGGCGCAGGTTTGCTGTGTGTGGGATACGTTAATCGCCAGCCTATCAAGGAACGCGTATCCTATTATGCTGACAGAACATGGCGGAATTTATTTCCTGCGCGTCCTGCTGCGGAAGATAGACCACCTATCTGGGAAAACCCTGGTATCCCATGGATATGGTATGCGGGGAGTGTCGCATCAGGCTCATGTGTGGGCATGACTATTGCGTCGATGACGGCAGGGAGTCTTGGATTGACATCTGCTCAGCGCTCCGATACGGGTGAGGTGATCGGTTCAACGCTCACTTCCGAAGGGTGGATGTATTTCGCAGGGTTAACCGTTGGGGCCAGCCTATTTTTCCTCGCTCTGCTCTGTCATAAATCCATTGAAACCGCATGCGAGCGCATAGGCGATAGAGTGCGTGGGAATAATCGCCCAGGTTAATCTCAATTAAGCTTTGCTTTTTTAGTGATGGGCATCATTTTCTCGAGTAAGAGCGTTTGGATTCCCTCATCCTCAGTAAGGTCGTAAGCGGTTTCCCCTTTCTTATTTTCAAGACGTACATTCGCGCCATTGTCCAATAAAAATTTGACAGCAGGAAGATCGTTTTGTTTGGTTGCAAGCATCAGCAAAGTGAGCGAAGATTCGGGTATTGCACTATCGAAGTTTGCTCCTGCATCAGCAAAAGCGCGCAGAATAGTCATATCTTCTGGATCATAGTCCGTACGGCCTACATAACCTTTATTTTCGACAGGTTTATGACGCAGAAGCAAGTATACATGCAGAAGGGATGGGCCATCATTGTTATGCATGTTAGGATCGAATTTTAATTCACGGAGTAAATAGCTAACATGCTCTGCTTTATGCTGCTCAATGGCGACGAGGATGGCAGTGGTGAATGCATTGAAATCTATGTGGGCGTATTTAGCGACAATGAGTTTTATATCGTCAATATTGGGGTGTGTCAGGACCATTTCAGCGGCCGTCATGGTTTTGTATGGGATATTGAGTGCATTTCTCTTGTGCATTGCCTCCAACAAAATGCATACAATGTTGATATTAACCTCGGTTGATGTGAGTGCATAATAAATAGGCGGCTGATTATCGTTGTCTGCTGCCGTAGCATCGGCGCCTGCTTCTAATAACAATAGAATAGCATCCATGTATCCTTCTGTAATAGCGATATTAAGTGGTGATTCTTTTCTTTTAGGGTTGACAAGTTTTGTTAATATCCTTGCGCATGTGCGGCGGATGCGAGACATGAATTTAGGCGTAATAGGTTTTTCGTCACCACACTCATCATAATAACGCAGTTTCAGATCAAAGAGAGTATCATCCTGTTTGATAGAGTATAATTTTTCATGGAGCTGGTCACCAATCCAAAAGATGAGTTTAATTTTATCTAAATAAGATTCGATCTCGGCTTCGCGGTACAGATTTTCATAATAATTAGCTTTGAACGTATTGATGTCCTGCGGGGACGTGGTCGTTGCAGGGATCGTGAGGGCAGGGCAGGGTAAATTGGGGAAGTCCCGCTTGAATAGATTCATCCATCGGGGCCAATAATCATCCGTACTTACTTTATCCTTTTTGTTTTTTTCAAGTATATTAATGACATGCATGCTGTCCAACTGGTTGAATATATTAGAATATTGATTAATCATGGTGGCGCCTCTTCGTATGTGTTAGCTTTATACCACTTTTTATGACAAAGTTCAACTGCTGACAGGGAGGTAGGAGCAGGGCAATCGCATCTAATTTCAGGACTGTATCAGGCCGCAGGCCTGTGAGATGTAGCCCTGGGTTAGGAGCGCAACGTAACCCAGGGTAATATTCTAGGAGGCCAACGGCCTCAACGTAAACATAAATAAAGAATGTAGCGCTGCAGGCGCGAAAGAAATTATTAGCAGCAGGTATTTAATCTGCATGAATCTCCGCCTGGAAGAGATCTTTTATTACCTAAGATTGGCTTATTTATTTCGAGATTCGGGTATTTCTTCTGAAGCTCCTCAAGCCGGTAAAATGAGCTAACCTCTAATTCATTTTTACCAAAATCAATCTTTTTTAAGGCGCCGAGATTCCCTTTGTGAAGCAAAGCATCGACAATCGTGTCCACATCTCTTGATGAAAGAGTCATATCTGCCAAATGAAGATTTTCTAATGTATTATTTTGCTGCAATGCTCTTGAAAGCATGAGAGCTCCCTCACCCATCTTATTGTCTGATAAGACAAGTGTCTTCCAGCAAGTATTTACAGCAAGTACTTCAGCAATGTTAACGATCTCCTTTCCTTCATCATCAAGCGAATATTTGAAGCTGACCGCTGTTAATTTCTTGTTTTCTTTAAGCGCCTGCATAATAGGCTCCATTTTGCTGCCTTTGCCGCAATAAAATGAAAATTCGCGCAAGGAAGCTGTCTTTAAAACGTCCGCTAATTGTTGAGATACATCATTCGTATTTTTATCTATGTTTGTGCTCCCGTTAAAATCAAATGATTGTACGCGGTCTTGGCCAGCCAGCGCTGTGAGCAATGCAACGATAGAATGAGAAGCAAGGCCATTTGTATACATGTCTACGTGAACTAAACTATCTTGATGCTTGATAAGGTATGCATAAGCATCAACCGTTTGCGCTGGCAAATCGCGAATCTCTAGAAGGGCCATGCTTCGTGCGACAATGTTATATGGGCTGGCAGTGCCACCTTGAATATAAAAAAAATCCACCCATTTAGGATCTGCTACGGATGTTAATGATGTGTTATTGGAGAGATTTTTGTTAAGTTGAACGAGGTTTTCGGTGGCTGATACGTAATCTTTGTTATTGATATCTTTGTTTAGTGCTTCTTTTAAAGATTGTGCCGGTGTTTTCGATTGGGCATTATATGAATACATGTAGAAACCTCCAGTTTGCTCGTATATAACTGTTGTAGTATTTCCTTTTTGCATGAGGCTGTCAATGGGGACGTTATCTGCTCATGTTACAATCTACCATTGACAATTTGGCGGTATTTGATAAGGTGTAGGTATGAAATCAATCCTGTTAACGGTCAATCGTCGCCTTGCGAGAACACTAAAACCCACGCTTAAAGAACGCGTCCTCTCTTGGGATGACTTCTTACTTGAGTTGTTAAATTTGTGTCGTGAAGATTTTCAAAAGAATGGAGGATAACACATGCGCGGCTATGATAAGTTTGGCTGTACTGTTTCTGTGGAGTGTATGAATGTCCAATAAATTGCCAATCAACATTGACGATCTTTTGCGGCAGCGCACCGTTGAAGGTGAACGTATCGAGTATAAAACAGGCTGGAATCCGGATCCAATTCTGCGGACAATTTGCGCATTTGCCAATGATTTTGAAAACCTGGGTGGTGGTTATGTAGTGATTGGCCAAGGTTGTGATATAAATGGTCAACCAATGTTTCCACCGGTTGGCCTTGAAAATAATCAGCTCGATAAAATTCAGAAAGAATTGTTGGAGTATTGCCATTTAATTCAGCCGCCGTATTTC
Organism: Gammaproteobacteria bacterium; assembly: GCA_044445605.1. GTDB lineage: Bacteria > Pseudomonadota > Gammaproteobacteria > JABCZS01 > JABCZS01 > CAWKDC01. The sequence goes on from JBIOEA010000007.1 coordinate 26,625, forward strand.
CCGGTGTTGAGTATCGAAAAAATTGCAGATCGTCACATAATGGTATTATGGGCCCCTGGTGGGCAAAATCGTCCTTATAAAGTGCCATCCTCTGTCTCTAATAAGCATAAGATCTCGCATTACTACATTCGACGATATGCAAGTACGGTAGAGGCAAAAGGCGAAGCAGAGCAAGAATTATTGAGCTTAACGGCGAAAGTACCCTTTGATGATCGTTATGCGCAAACGGCTCGTATTACCGACTTATCGAAAGTACTGATGCAATCTTTTTTAACAGAGATTCGTAGCGATCTTGCTGATGATGCAGAAACATTATCCCTCGAAACACTGGGGCGTCAGATGAATGTAATAGGTGGATCAGATGAAGCCCCGTTGCCAAAAAATGTGGGCTTGTTATTTTTCAACGACGCCCCTGATCGATTTTTTCCTTGGACACAAATTGATGTGTGCTGGTTCCCTGAAGGAGCAAGCGGTGATCGGTTTGATGAAAAAACATTTAAGGGTCCTTTGGCGCGGATGACGCGTGAAGCATTAGATTATATTCAGCGGAATTATTTATATGAGATAGTCGTGAAGCAAGATCAGAAGGCTGAAGCACAGCGATGTTGGAATTTCCCTTTTGCAGCCATAGAAGAGGCCGTTGTGAATGCGGTATACCACCGCTCGTATGAAGAGCGTGAGCCAATCGAGGTGCGGATAAGTTATGATGAGCTGGTTGTCCTAAGTTTTCCAGGGCCAGACAGATCGATCAAATTAGCTGATTTACAGGCAGGGCGTGCAGTAAGCCGACGGAATCGAAATCGCCGGATTGGCGAGTTTTTAAAAGAATTAGATTTAACCGAAGGCCGCTCTACCGGAGTGCCAAAGATCCTGAAAGTGATGGCAGTTAACGGCTCGCCTATGCCAATATTTGAAACGGATGGCGAACGGACATCTTTTTTGCTCAGGCTGCCTGTTCATCCGTTGGCGCTGGAGAGGGCTGCGGAACGCCAAGATCAGGCTACCATGGAAGTCACCATGGAAGTCACCATGGAAGTCATGGCATTACTGAGGGTGGTGAAGGGGGAGACGAGTCGGCAGGTGCTACAAACGGCATTAGGGCTTAAAAATGTAGACCACTTCCGTAAAGCCTATATCTTACCGGCTATTAAACAAGGTTATTTGGAAATGACCTTACCAGACATGCCTCAGAGCAGCAAGCAACGTTACCGTCTTACTGAGAAAGGAAGGAAAATTTTAGAATGAGATTAAAAGAGAAAGTTGTGGTAATCCTCGGTGGTGGCAGCTGCCATTGACAATTTGGCGGTATTTGATAAGGTGTAGGTATGAAATCAATCCTGTTAACGGTCAATCGTCGCCTTGCGAGAACACTAAAACCCACGTTTAAAGAACGCGTCCTCTCTTGGGATGACTTCTTACTTGAGTTGTTTGAATTGAACCGTGCCGCCACGCAGTCATCATCATGGCGGTTATCTCCGATGCAGGAAAAAATGTTATGGGCCAAAGCCATGGACGATTTTCCTACGTTTGGTTTTGCCCGAGAACAAACGATTGAATGTGCACGGGATGCTTATACCCTGGTCAAAGCCTATCAATTAAAATCAGCCTCATTAGTAGGATACAAAGAAGACAGCGATTTATTTGCAAAGGCCTTAGCGCGTTTTGAAACACAATGCAGCGAATTAAATGCTTTTGCTGGGGCTGCACTCATTGAACAATTATTGTTGTTTCCCTCCATGACATTGCCCTGTGATCATTTGTTATGTTATGGGTTTGATGAATGGACACCCGCGCAGCAATCGTTAATTGCGCAGTGGGAAAGGTTGGGTGTGACAATTGAACGGATGCCTCAGATATCCCGACGAGGAACAACGTGCAAGGTCATCGCAGAAGATGCGCACGATGAAATGCGCCGTGCCGCTCTGCAAGCTAAAGCCGCCTATGATCGAGGCGAAACAATGGCCATTGTCGTCCCTCAGTTACAAGATCAATGGTGTTTTGTTGAGCACTTATTAGCAGAGGTATTCAATCCAGATTTTTATTTCCCGGGTGTGCCCGCTAAAGATATTCCCTATAATATTTCATCGGGCGCATCGCTTGATAAACAACCTATTATTTATTGTCTTCTTGAAACATTTAAAACGTTAGATAAAGAAACCAGCGTTCAAGCATGGAGCAATATCTTGCATTCACCCTATATCAAGGGAGGATGTACCGAGGCGGCTGCTCGGGCAGTTTTTGACATGGCATTGCGTGATAAGCAATTGCTGACGATGACACTCAAGACTGTCCAATCAAATAGATTGATTCCGCCACTGTTTGCCTTGCAGTGTGTTCAGGTAGAAGCGTTCAAGAAATCATTATCATCACGCACGATGCGAGATTGGATCGTGTGGTTAAAAGATTGGATGGATGGTTGGGGCTGGGCGCAAGAGCGCACGCTTAACAGTGCAGAGTATCAATGCGTTGACACCTTGCATGAAGTGATTCCGAGTTTATATGCGCTGGATGCGATTCATCCCGCGTTCGCTTTCAACGCCTTCATCGATGCTTTATATGGCTTATTAAAAAACACGTTATTCCAAACTGAAACGCAAGATAAACCCATTCAAGTATTAGGCTTGTTGGAAGCCGCGGGGTTATCATTCGATCATGTTTGGGTCATTGGGTTGACAGCAGATAATAATCCCGCGAAAGCCATGCCACATCCCTTTATTCCCACGCATGTGCAAGTCAGTCATGATATGCCCCACAGTACACCCGAGCGAGAATTGCGTGTGGCACAACGTTTACTCGAGCGTTTGATCACGGGTGCTAATGATGTTGTGCTTTCTTATGCGGCACAGGATGAGAAGGGCGAGCCACAACTTGAGAGCCCGTTAATTGCTTCATTCCCCATCAAAGAAATAACAAATGAAACACCAGAACGCATGCCATTAGCCATTGCCCATGCGCGCGATTTACATGCATATGAAGATTGGGTTGGATTGCCACTGACGGGCCATCACTTGAAAGGCGGTAATTCAGTCTTGAAAGATCAAGCTGCCTGTCCACACGCGGGTTATTTGAAGCATCGATTGATGGCACGTTCACCTAAACCACCCGTGATGGGTTTAAGCGCTCCGCAGCAAGGAACCGTGATACACCGTGTACTGGAAACGCTTTGGGCATCGATGAAAAACCGTACAGGATTAATGCGGCTTGATGAAGATGCGCTCTCGCAGGAAATCACGAAACACATTCAAACGGTGCTGGATCAGTGGGAGCCATCGTTATCTGCCTCAAATAAACTCATTGAATCCAAACGCATCTTGGATATTGTGACCGCATGGTTGACCTTTGAAAAATCACGTCCCGATTTTGCCATCGAAAGTTTGGAGAAAAAGGTGGAAGTCACGTTGGGTGAATTGACGCTGACATTATCCATGGACCGCGTGGACTGCATTGGAGAGAATCAATTTTTCTTGATGGATTATAAAACAGGCGAAGCAAGTGTGGCTGATTGGGATATGCCGCGCATGAACGAACCGCAGCTTCCACTTTATGCTGCATTCATGACGCCTACTCCTGTGGGAATGGCGTTTGCGCGTTTGAAAAAGAACAGTATAGGCTTAGAAGGTTTGAGCAGCATTGAAAACTGGGATGAATTATTAGCAAACTTTTGTCAAGATTTATTGATGCTCTCTGAAGAAGTGCAAGCGGGTTATGGCGCAACCGAACCTAAATATGCGCAACGCACCTGCGATAAGTGTGATTTGGTTTCGGGTTGTCGCTTTCATACAGGAGGTGTTTATGAAGGATGATCTGATTCGTCGAGAAGCGCTTGACCCGTATCAATCGTTTATTGTTCAGGCGCCGGCAGGTTCGGGCAAGACACAATTATTAACATCGCGCATATTAAGTTTATTGGCGAGCCGTGTTCAAAAACCGGAATCCATTTTAGCCATCACTTTCACACGCAAGGCAGCACAAGAAATGAAGCGCCGTGTGATGAAGGCATTGATGTTAGGGAAGGGGCCTGAGCCTGAAAAAGAACACGAAAAGGCATTGTGGGCACTGGCAAACGCCGTGTTAGCCGTGGATGAAAAGTATCAGTGGCGATTGCTTGAAAACCCTCAGCGCCTGCGTATCATGACCATTGATGCATTGTGCAGCAGCATTACACATCAATTGCCGTTGTCCTCACGTTTGGGTGCCGATCCTAAACCGATTGAATCTTCGCGATCAACCTATATCAAAGCGGCGCAGCAAGCAATTCATCTTTTATTAGAGCAAGAAAACAGCGCATTAGAAACATTGCTCCTGCACTTGAATAACAATCAAGAAAAAGCGTCTGAATGGATTGCCAACATGTTGTCTTCGCGCGAGCAATGGTTGCCATTATTATATGCTCAAGATCGTGACGATTTAACGAAACTACGTCGCACCTTAGAATCAAATATCGCCATCGTCATACAAGAGACATTTGAAAAAACCATGGAGAAAACATGGGGGGTAGATTGGGATGGTTTATCGTTATACGTGTCATTTGCTGCTTCCAACCTTGAGTCTGCTTATGCTCAAGAAGTGATGGCATCATGGGTAGGGTTATCGCCGGACATCAGTGATTTCGATAAATGGCGTGCGTTATGCCGATGGATTTGCACAAAAGAAGGTGATTTGCGCAAGACGGTCGATAAGCGACAAGGTTTTCCGGCGAGTAGTAGCATTAAAGACAAAGAAGAAGCCGCACATGCGAAACAGATGAAAGAAGGTTTCATGGCCTGGCTAAACCATGTGAGAGAAGACGTTGATGCATGCGACGCACTGAGAGAATTAATCTCATTGCCTGATCCCATTTATTCAGATCGCCAATGGGAAGTATTAAAGGCTTTATTTCACGTACTACCTGTGGCTGTTGAGCAATTGCATTTATTATTTGCCTCTCGCAGCGAAGTGGATTTTACAGCCATTGCGCGTTGCGCACTCACCGCATTGGGTGGTGATGGCGACCCGACCGATTTAGATCTCAAATTAGATGATACCCTGCATCATATTTTAGTCGATGAGTTTCAGGATACATCCAAGCCCCAATTTGAATTGATTCATCGTTTGGTTGCGTTTTGGGAAAATGACGGACAAAAAACATTGTTTTTGGTGGGTGATCCGATGCAGTCGATCTACCGCTTTCGGCAGGCAGAAGTCGGCGGCTTCCTGCAGGCGCAATTATATGGCATGGGCCCCATTCCATTAAAGAGTGTGTCACTGAGTTCAAATTTCCGTTCTGAAAGGCCGGTCATTGATTGGATCAATGAACAAATGCCGCCGGCCTTTGCGCCTGAAGATGATATTTACATGGGCGCCATCACCTATGCGCCATTTGAAGCGCAACATGATGCTTCACCGGGAGCGGGTGTTTATGTCGAACGTATCGCTGAAGAAGCGACTGAAGGGCCAGCCTTTTTGTCAACGCTCACACGATTGCTGCAGGATAAAACCATCGAAACGATTGCCATTTTGGTGCGCAATCGCAATCATATTGAAGACATCTTGCCGACGTTACGGGCGGCAAAAATACCGTATCAAGCGGTTGATATGGAAAAAATCATTGAAACACCGTGTGTGCGTCAGTTATTCCAATTGACCCAAGCATATCTGAATGTGGCCAATTCGCAAGCATGGATATCGGTATTGATGTCGCCTTATTGTGGGATGACATTATCGGATTTAACCCACTTAAAAAACAGTGCATCCACGTATTGGGAAGCACTGCTGACGTGGAACACGATTGACGCCATTTCTGCTGATGGGAAATGGATATTGAGCCGTGTAGCGCCAATCTTAACAGCCTGGATGGCGAACAAAAATCGATTACCCATGGCTCAGGCGATTGAAGGCGTGTGGTTAGCGTTGGGTGGCCCAGCCTCATTGCCCACATTAGAAGGTGTTGCTGATGCCGAACCTTATTTTGATTTGTTATCTGAATGCGAGCAAGGTGGCACGCTGGATATCGAACAATTTAATGTTCGATTAGATAAACTGTTCTCAAAGGCATCGGGTGCGGCAAACATTCAGATCATGACGATTCACCATGCGAAGGGGTTAGAGTTTGATGCTGTCCTGATACCGGGATTGGAGCGTCAACCGAAATCTTCTGAAAAGCCGTTGTTACTGTGGGAGTCTTGTCCGATTGATTCAGGGCATGTCTTTTTATTTGCACCCATTCATCCGACGCAAGAAGACGTGGATCCCATTTACGAATATATTTGGAAGAAAAATAAAATTCGTGAAAAGAATGAAAATGCCCGCTTATTATATGTAGCGTTAACCAGGGCAAAAAAGCAGTTGTATTTGTTTGCCAAGGAAGTAAAGTCAAGGCCCAACAGTTTCATTGCCCTGATAGAGAATGCAGTGGCGGAACAAGCTTCACCTACGTCGCAGCCTAATGAATCATCTGCGCCCTGCAACGCTGAAATGATACCATTATCTTATGTTCTGAAACGCTTAAACCCAACGTGGGACAATCCCTATTTTTCACGTGACACTGCTATGGCGCTCGTGAGTGATGACAAAGCGAATCCGATTGATATGAATGCGATATTGCCGTCGCAATTTGAGCACAAGACATTGGGGACGCTGATACACAAAGAATTATATTTATGGTCATTAGATCATGGGTTGATTAGCCAGTCGATTGAGAACCATCTGCCACGATGGCGTGCTATGCTGTTAGAATACGGTTTACCCGAAGTTCATTTAGATTGGGTGAAAACGGTGATGGCACGTGTTCAGGCTGATCCCACTGCGCAAGATATTTTATCGCCTCATCTGGATGCGCGAAGCGAATATGACATCACTGTTCAAGAAGATGGGAAAGTGAAGACATACGTGATAGATAGAACCTATGTTGATAAAGATGGTGTGCGTGTGATTGTCGATTATAAGACAGCAGAGCATGCTGAGGGCTTTGAGAAGCATCGTGCACAATTAGAAGGCTATGCACGTGTTATGCGTACGTTAGAAGATAGGCCGATTCGATTGTGTTTATACTATCCATTAACAGGTGACATTATCGTCAATAAACTATAAAAGGAAATAACATGCCAACAGAAACATTGATCATCAGCATCTCCTCGAGAGCATTATTTGATTTAAACGAAAGTCACGACGTCTACGAAAAAGAAGGCATTGAAGCCTACTCGCAATATCAAATCAGCCGCGAGAATGAGCCATTGAGACCTGGCGCCGCATTTCCGTTGGTTAAAAAATTATTGGCATTGAACGCGGATCACGCCACACCGATTGTCGAAGTGATTTTATTATCGCGAAACAGTGCGGACACGGGCCTGCGGATTTTCAATTCTATTCAGCATTATGGATTGGACATGACGCGTGCGGTGTTCACGAGCGGCCGCTCAACTTATGATTATGTTGCAGCCTTAAACACACATTTATTTTTATCCAGTGATCCGGTGGAAGTTCGCAAGGCATTGGATGCGGGTTTGGCGGCTGCTGTTATTTTACCAACGACGCCACAGGCGATGCCTCATCCTGAGTTACGGATTGCGTTCGATGGTGATGCAGTCTTGTTTTCGGACGCATCGCAATTGATTTATGACAAAGAAGGGCTTGACTCATTTAATCATAATGAAAAGAAAGAAGCGCATCATCCTTTAGATGGCGGCCCATTTAAAAATTTCTTGGCACAATTATCGGCGATTCAAAAGTTATATCCTGCTGAATCAGCACCGATCAGAACGGCATTAGTGACCGCGCGCAGTGCGCCTGCACATGAGCGTGTGATACGCACCTTACGTGATTGGAATATTCGCATTGATGAAGCATTATTTTTAGGGGGCAAAGATAAAGCGGTGTTCTTGAAAGCGTTCGGCGCCGATTTATATTTTGACGATCAAATGAAATATTGCGAGAGTGCAAAAGCACACGTGGCAACGGGGCACGTGCCGCCGAGATGATACCCTCAAAAATCTAAGGCGTGACAACATTAAACCACAGGTCAAATTTATCGAGCAGTCCAATGAACTGCGACAAGGTACCGGCATTGCCATTCAGTTTAATGGAGCCATCTTTGACGCTATCGATGACAGATATTGACCCTAAAATCATTTCATTCAATTTGGCGCGATTGAATGTCACGGTGACATCGGCTTTTTCGGAGACTTCCCCGGGGAAGTAATTGAGCACGCCATTTTTAACGGTGATGCGATATTGTTGATTCAGATCGGGCAGGACCCAATTCATACTGATATTCACATTAGCTGCTTTTGGGCCATTTAATCGAATGGCGAGGTAATCAAGAATCATGTCCATCGGCATGGCTGCGACAATATCGGGTGATACGGTGGATGCGGCTGGGAATGATTTGACACCATTGCGTAATTCTTGTGCACCGGTCAGGTAAAAATTACGCCATGGCGCACTTTCGGCTTGGTAGCCCATTTGTTCGAGCGCGTTGGCGAGCAAATGGCGTGCTTCTGTATTTTGAGGATCGGCGAAGACAACCTCGTTTAATACTTGTGCAACCCAGCGGTATTGACCTGCATCATAATCTTTTTTGGCTTTTTCTATCACTGCGGCAGCGCCACCCATGTATTCAATGGATTTTTTACTTGTTTCAACGGGAGGCAGAGGATACAAGTGTGAAGGATTGGCATCAAACCATCCTAGATAACGTTGATACACTGCTTTCACGTCGTGATTGACCGTACCGTAATAACCTCGGTCGGCCCACGTTGCCTGCAAATTGGCTGGTAAAGCAACCATTTCAGCAATTTCAGTCATGGTGTGACCTTCGTTGGCCAATCGCAATGTTTGATCATGAATGTATTTATAAGCATCGCGTTGATTTTCCATCAGTGTGATGATCTCATCATGGCCCCACGTGGGCCAGTGATGGCTAGAAAACATCACTGTCGTGCTGTCGCCATAACGTTTAATGGATTCATTAATGTGCTTGACCCAGCTGACCGCATCGCGCACGGTTGCGCCGCGCAAGCTATACAAGTTGTGGAGTGTGTGTGTGATATTTTCAGCCATGCACAGGGCATGCAAAGATGGGATGAAAAAATTCATTTCACTGGGTGCTTCGGTATTCGGTGTTAATTGGAATTCAAATGCTAGATTGCCTAAGGTCATCAGTTCGCCTGTTTGTGCGACGCTGTGTGTGGGTGGAATGAGCGTGACAGTGCCTGATGAAACGGCTTTCCCTAAACCTGCATCGACGCTGCCTTTGGGATCTTGAGGCAGGAGTGAACCATACATATACATAGCACGACGTGACATGGCGTTACCTGCCATCACGTTTTCGCTGATGGCATGTTCCATGAATCCAATCGGTGCGATGATTTGCACTTTGCCACTTTTTACATCTGCTTCATCCACAATCCCGCGCACACCACCAAAATGATCTACGTGGCTGTGGGTATAAATGACCGCAATGACGGGTTTGGGCCCAACGGTTTCATTGACCAAATCGAGCCCGGCTTTGGCTGTTTCGGCGCTCATCAGGGGATCGACGACCACATAACCATTGCCAGCATCAATGATGGTCATGACCGAAATATCGTACCCGCGAATTTGATAAATCTGGTCAATGACTTTAAATAAACCATAGTTCATGTTTAATAAGGACATACGCCATAAACTGGGGTTAACCGTGTCAGGGGAGCGCAAATTCATGTTTTCAAAGGTCATGAATTTATCGAGACTCCAAACGGGTGCCCCATTGGCTGTCATGATATTGAGGCCTTTGGGCTGCTTCAACAGGTTTTGTGATGCGTGGGTGAAGTCGTCCATGTTCCCAAAAGGGAGCGATTTAAGGAACTGAGCCTGGCTGGACATGGTACTGATAGAGGCTTCTTGTGGCGCTGGGGCTTGTACTTCGACAGGAGTGGGTTCCGGGGCCGGATTCTTTTGTGGGCCAGGGGCTGCCGCAGCCAAAAGGGCTGTAATGAACAAAGCTTGAGAGTGTCCAGTGATCATGTCTTCTTCCTTGAAGGTATTCTTAAGGAAAGGATAGCTCAAAAAATGATATTTTTCCTCGCAAATGACCATAGTTGGCAAATTGACACGCGAAGTTTCTCGTGGTACCCTGGCCACCTATTTGTACGCAGTTGGGGTGTTTCATGCTTGAGAATCGAGTTGAATTGTTATCTGGGGTAGCAAAGAAGCTATTTAATAATGATTCATTCATTGACACTTCATCCCGGTACAATGACTTTGGATCCCAGTTTTTAGCTGCTTTAAATAAGGCAGAGATGATTGCTAAAAATGCGAATACTCAGGCATTTGTGATAAAGAAGACCAAAATTGTCATAGAGTGTTTCCCCGGTGTACTCGTTGGTTATGCAGAAAAACAGAAAAATCACGATCTGAGGGAAAAGTTACTTCGACTCACAGCTTCCCAGGAGACCGGCAGCATAGGTGCCAGTCTCTTTCAACTGATCGTCTTCCTTGAAGAGTCCGAGCGGATGCTCAATAAAGCGACCGATCCTGCGAGAGTCAAGAAGGCCAATGAGTATATTAGGGGATTTTTCAGTGAGCTTCGTGTGCTTAGCAGCCTTTGTGATAGTGACCTTAACCTGAATGAAGCCGTTTCATTTGTAGGCCTGATGAAAAAAGTCTTGGAACATTCTCGTTTTGTTAAGTTGAACAACAAAGATGATATTGACAAATGCTTTGAATTTAACTTAAGAAGGTTGGCAGTATATGCTGTTGATAAAGCTAGGCGTTCATTCGGTCAGCATGTGGGTGGGAAGTTGACCCATTATGATGCCGACATAAAAGTTTTCGTCGATTTTCTATTAAATGACAAATTAATTCTTTCAAACGAAAAGCTAAGGAAAGAGCTTTGCAGCGATCTCATGAACGCATTTAAAACATTTCATGATAAGCATGCGAATCATTACATTACAAGCTTTGAGTCCGCTCATACGTATAATCAAATGATGGATTGCGCAAGTAAGGCCGCAAAAAACCTGAGAAGCGTTTTATCCTATGAAGATGTGTCGTGGATAAAAGATGTTAAATCATATGACATGGTTAAATTTAATCATAATATGATGCGTATGCCAGATGTGGTGAGTGCTTTTATGGTCTCTGGAGCTGTGGTAAGTTTTTTGCTGTATTTATCTACTGTTAAGCATTTGTTTGATGATGCTGTATTCCTGTCCAAAGAGGAGATGCGAGGGCTTCATCAGGATAAGCATTTTTATGAAGATACGGTATATCTCCTGGCCGCTACGTATTTAGCATATCTTTTTGTTCGAGGGGATAATAAGGATAAACGAAAATTTATCATTTTTCCATCGGTTGCGTTGACGCTTGATGAGCTCTTTGATAAGCCATGCGAATGGGGCCCGAAGGAAATAGATGAAGACGTTTTCTATGATGCGGAACAGGGTAAAGATGAAGATTTGTTTTTTGATGCGGTCGATAGCTCAGTGATGATCAAAGAGAATATTGCGCCTCTGCCCGTCCGGAAGTTTCTTTCAGAAGAGAGAATGCACACTCTTTTAAAAGATACCTATAGAAAAGTAAAAAATGAAGTTGAATCCAGAGCTGTTGGAGCAGGTGAGCTTTTCGGTGAAACAGCCAGGCCAGTGGTGAAAGCGCAGCTTAATATGATTCGGTTGCGGTTTTTTGATCTTGAGAAATCTGCGCACTTTTTTATGGATGATCAATTTAAAGAAGATAATTTTCGTGATGCGCTCATTAACGAATGGAATAGCGTGTTAGATGCAAATGACTTGCCAGTGCTTGTGATGCGCATCCAACAAGAAATCAAGGTTCAAAAAGAGCCTGAAACACCCAGGAAATTCGACACGACCGTTGTTTCAAGTGCTTCATCGGATAAAATCCAGGTTGATGTGGATTTGAAACCGTCTTCTCAAGTTGCTCAGGCACCCCTAGTCATTTTTTCTAAGGTATCAAGTGCTGATCCCGTTTTAGTAAAGGAAGTTGTTTCTTGTGCTCGACGCTATATTCCTCGCGTCGACAGCGATGACGGCGCGGCCCAGTTCGAGGCATTATTGGTGTTGAAATACGATTTGAGCTTGATCTGTAAAGCGCTGTGCTTCGTTGAGCATGAGGATAATGCTCTTTATAATGCCATGATATCAAATCAATCTTATCCCACGCCCCAACAAATGCTTGCCGAACTCGAAGATGAGAATATTGAAAACAGTGATGACCAGAGAATCGTGTATTACACGACTGCTCTTGAACAGCTATGTTCTTTAAAAAACTTCAATGTGATAAATGGCGTTCCGCTCGAATTAAGCGTAGAGACTCTGCCAACGAACGTGAACAATGCTGATAACACATTATTATTGCAGAACAAACTAGACGCATTAAAAACCCTTATCAACAGCTTTCATGAGAAATACGATCTTGATACGGTTATTCCGCCATCCAAGAAAAAAGCCTACATTATGGCTATCGTTGAGTCATTTAAAATGTGGGAACAAATGACGTCTGGATTGTCTAATGATCATCTGCTGGAAGTGAATGATCATGTGCTTAAACGCTTTCAGGGCGTCAAGGATGCGTTGAGTGATTATTCAACTCACAAAACCATGGATAAGATGCAGCATGAAGATTTGCGCGCTATTTTGGAAAACAAGGCATTTATTTATGAAGTTCACGGCAGTAAGCCAAAAATGAATAATAACTGAGTCATGGAACTGTAGAGAATAGGAGCGCTGTTACCACTCGTATCTGGAAAGCTTTCTAAAATCAAGAGTCAGGGATGCGGCAACGCTTTGTTTTCATGTGCTATATTCGTATCAATGATCAATTGCGAATGGAAATTCACCTTAATAAGCCATGGAGGGCAAAAAAATGACCACAAAGTTTGATGGGCATGTATTTCATCGCGGTGAGCATGGATATGAAGAAGCGCGCAGAGGAAGTGTTTGGTGTGCAGGTGTTGCAGATCGCTATCCAGAGATGATCATTCAAGCTAAAAACGAGAATGACGTGATTGCTGCGGTCAAGCTTGCCAATGAGAAAGGCTTGAGATTGAGCGTGCGTTCAGGCGGCCACAGCTGGCCTAACAACCATTTGCGTGAAGGTTGTTTAATGCTGGATATCAATCAGCTTAACGATTATTCTATTGATCCTAAATCCATGACGGCGACGGCTCAACCTGGCCTGCACGGTTCCGATCTCAATAAAGTGCTCAGCACATATGAATTATATTTTCCGACAGGGCATTGTACGAGCGTTTCAATTGGTGGTTATTTGCTTCAAGGTGGATTTGGCTGGAATGGCCGCGTTTACGGTCCAGCATGCATGAGTGTGATTGGCATAGATGCGGTCACTGCGGATGGCAAGCTTATCCACGCAGATGAGCATGAAAATGCAGATCTGTTGTGGGCAGCACGAGGCGCAGGGCCAGGTTTTTTTGCAGTGGTTACGCGTTACTATATCAAAGTATATCCCAGGCATCGGATCACCATGAATAGTACTTATGTTTATCCGCTGGATGTTTTTGAAGAAGTGTTTCGTTGGTCACATGAGATTGGCCGTGAAACCACATGTGAAATCAATACGCTGGTGTCACGCTCAGAAGCAGCAAACAATCAACCCGTTATTACCCTCCTGGCGACAGCCTTTGGCGATAGTGAGGTACATTGTCGAGAAATGTTGGCATTGTATGAAACATGCCCCGTCCGTGATCGTGCGATGGTAGCAAATGTATACCAACGTTCTAGTCTTTCTCAAAACACACAAGTAGGGTCTGAAGGACATTATTGGCCACGCATGCGATATGTCGCAGACAATATATGGACGCATGCAAAGTTTGATGATCTGATTCCTGGTTTGAGGAAGATTGTTGATACGTTACCGCCTGCACCGACTCACATGGTATGGTTCAATTGGGGTTCTACGAATACTGTAAAAAGACCTGATATGGCTTTTTCATTGGAAGATGATTTTTATTATGCTGTATATGCAGCGTGGAGTGATCCTGAAGACGACGACAAATATAAACGGTGGGTCACTGAGCGCATGAGAGAACTTGAACCGTTTTCGTCAGGTATTCAATTGGCAGATGAGAATTTAATCAACAGGCCCGCACGGTTTATGAAGGATGAGAATCTGAAGCGTTTGGACGAACTACGCAGCAAATATGACCCGAATAATTTATTTTATCCTTGGTTGGGTCGGCCATGGTAAAACGTTTTCTACTCATTGGGTTTATGCTGATAGCATGTAACGCTCGTGTTCACGCAGAAGAAAATGGGGTAGGGCATTGGATCCCAGGTCAAATCCCATTTTTTGCAGGAATGATGCCGCCTGACAAAGGACTCTATGTAAGAGAAAGCAATTACATGTACAGTGGAACACTGAGTGATAAAATAGGTGTGCCCATAGGAAATGAGGTTGTATTTAACTCTAAGCGCGTTATTTATGTTGACACCTTTATTTTCAATTATGTATTTGCGCCTAAGCGAGCCGGATGGGTGCCTAACGTATCCATGGATGTTGCCATTCCTTTTATGTATTTTAAAAATAGCGTGACGCTAACACCGACGTCATTTGCGGAAAGTCAAAGCAGCTATAATTTATCTGATGTGATAATAACGCCTATTAATCTCGGTTGGGATTTTCAACAATACCATTGGACGGCAGGCATCAATGTTTATGCGCCAACAGGCCCGTACAGCGTGAATTCGCTGGTGCCCTCTGGGTATAATTATTGGACATTTGAGCCTGCCATCGGGTTCACCTATTATGACCCAGGCAACAGGATAGAACTAACGTTCTATGCAGGCATTGATTTCAATACAATCAATTATGCTGCCGAATATAAAACTGGGGATCAATTCCATGTGGATTGGATTGCCGCAAAATATTTTAATCATGGTTTCGCGATGGGGTTAGGTGGGTATGTGTATGATCAGGTAACGGGCGACAGTGGCACAGGTGCTGTGCTGGGGGCATACAAAGATTACATTTTCTCGCTCGGACCTGTTTTTCGTTATGCAGACGAAATCATGAAAGTGCCCTTGAGCATTGAATTAAAAGTCCTTCCTCGAATCAGAGCTGTAAATGCACCTGATGGAACTGCGGCTTGGCTGAATTTTAATTTGACATTTAAGTAAGCATTCGCGTTAATCCGTCTTACTTTTCCGTTTTGTCTTCTGGATCAATCGGTTTTTTGCTGCCGACTTTAAGCTTATTGGTTTTGGCGAAAGCTAAGAGTTGCTCATACAATTCAGGATTGGTTGTTTTGAGTTTCTCGTCGACGAAAACGCACTTATTACCATCTTTCATGCCAGGTTTGAGGAGGGGAGAGTAGGTGATTCGGTGATTGTGAAAAGTCGCTAACGGGCCGCTGACACGTTCCGCCCAATCGCTAGGACGGAAATCTTCGCCAGATTCGGTGACCCCTTCAATGATGAGGTGGCTTTTAGTTTCTTTATCGTTGCTCATGAAACCCTTACTCAATCAATGCGTTAATTCAAAAGATGCGCGTATGATATCCTCAAAAGTGGTTGCTGTCCACCACAATATGATACAATCACCCGCATGAATCCAATTCCGCTCAGTACGCGTGCGCGCCCCCAATCCCTGGACGATTTTTTCGGCCAAGAACACTTATTAGGTGCTTCTGGCCCACTTTATCAGGCGCTGAAGGCGGGCAAGCTTCACAGCATGATTTTCTGGGGCCCTCCTGGCACCGGTAAAACCACGTTAGCGCACATCATCGCCCAACATTTCCAGGCCGACTTCCATGCTTTATCGGCCGTTTTGGCTGGCGTTAAAGACATTCGTGATGTCGCTGCCCAAGCGGAAAGATCTGAGAAACCCACCTTACTCTTTTTAGACGAGATTCATCGTTTTAACAAGTCCCAACAGGACGCTTTATTGCCCCATGTGGAATCGGGCCTCATTACCCTGATTGGGGCGACGACTGAGAACCCCTCATTTGCGCTGAATAATGCATTGTTATCCCGCGCACGGGTTTATATCCTTAAAAGTTTAGAGCCTGCCACGATCGAGGCCATGTTAGCGCGTGCCCTAAGGTATGTCGATAGTCCAAAGCCTATTACGCCGGAAGCCTTAAAGGCGATGGCCAGTGCGGCTGATGGCGATGCTCGCCGTGCCTTGAATAGCCTTGAGATGGCGTTGGATTTGACGCCTGACGACGGTGAGGTCACTGAAGCGACCGTGGCCCATGTTATCAAAAACACGTTATTGCGGTTTGATAAAGGCGGGGACGCTTGGTACGACCAAATATCGGCCCTCCATAAATCGGTGCGTGGGTCTGATCCCGATGCCGCTTTATATTGGATGGCCCGAATGCTGGTGGCCGGGTGTGATCCGATGTACCTCGCACGGCGCTTGGTTCGCATGAGCAATGAAGACATTGGGAATGCAGATCCTCGTGCATTTGATTTAGCCATGAACGCTTGGCAAGCGATGGAGCGTTTAGGTTCGCCGGAAGGGGAGTTGGCCTTGGCGCAAACCGTGGTTTACTTGGCGTGCGCACCTAAAAGCAATGCCGTGTACAAAGCCTACGGTGCGGCAACAGAGGCAGCACAAAAGTATGGCTCATTACCAGTGCCGCCACATTTATGCAATGCGCCGACAGCGCTGCTAAAATCTATAGGTCACGGTAAAGATTATCGGTATGCTCATGATGCGCCTAACGCGTATGTCCCCAATGAGCAGTACTTCCCCGATAAAATGCCAAAGCAACGTTTTTATGAGCCTGTGCCACGTGGCATGGAAATTCAAATTAAAGAAAAGTTAGCATCACTGAGGGCTTTAGATGAAACCAATACTTGAACATCGTCGTAAAGGGATTTACCTGTTGCCGAATTTGTTTACCACGGCTGGCTTGTTTGCTGGGTTTTATGCCATTGTGGCTGCGATGCGTGGGCATTTCGATATCGCTGCAACGGCGATATTCATTGCCATGGTGATGGATGGCCTGGATGGGCGGATCGCGCGCTTGACACACACAGAGAGTGCCTTCGGTGCACAGTATGATAGTTTAGCGGACATGGTGGCCTTTGGCGCTGCGCCAGCGTTGGTGGTTTATATGTGGAGCTTGAGCACATTGAAGTTTGGGTGGCTGGTTGCGTTTATTTATGCGGCAGCGGCGGCCTTGCGTTTGGCGCGGTTTAACACACAGATTGGCAAGGTAGATAAGCGCTTCTTTGTCGGTTTAGCGACAACGCCATCGGCGGGTGTCTTGGCTGGATATGTCTGGTCGATGGAAGAGTTAGGGATACATACGGGGATTGCCAGTGTCATAGGTGCTGTGCTCACGGTGATGGTCGGGATCTTGATGGTCAGCAATGTGCGTTACCATGGTTTTAAAAACATTGACCTGAAAGGGCATGTGCCGTTCATGGCATTGCTGGTGGTGGTGTTGATTTTTGTGGGTATCTCAGTAGACCCTCCCATTGTGTTATTTGTTATTTTTGCGGGTTATGCGCTGTCTGGGCCGATTTGGTCGTTGCAACGTCACGGTTGGCGTAGCTGGTTCCGAATGTTTCATCGAAAATGAGAAAAATTCCCTGTAACCTCTTGTTTTATTTCGCGCAAACTCATACAATCTGAGACATCAAACTCTTTGTTATAAGCGAGTGTTTATGCGAATTTTATTAGTTGAAGATGACGAGATTATCGGTAAAGCAGTGGCGAGTTCCTTAGTAGAACAGCATTACGCCGTAGAGTGGATGAAAGATGGACAAGCGGCCGAATCCGCGTTGTTATCTGAAGATTTTTTGGCAGCGATAGTGGATATTGGTTTGCCAACTTACAATGGTCTAGAGATTTTAAAAAACGTGCGCGGCAAAGGGAATAAAACACCGATTTTGTTGCTATCGGCACGTGGTTCTGTGGAAGAAATCACGCAAGGATTGGATTTTGGTGCTGATGATTACATCGCCAAACCTTTCTCATTGGGCGTGTTATTTGCGCGTTTACGTGCGGTTGTGCGTCGTAGTCATTCACGTGTGATATCAACCGTGGATTACGCGGGGTTGAAGTTAGATCCTAATTCTTATTCTGTTTATATCGATGGCGAACGTATTTCGATTTCGCGTCGTGAATACACGTTGTTGAATAAATTGTTAGAGAATACGGGCGAAGTGGTTTCGCGCGAGATATTGTCAAAATGCATTTATGGTGCCGATACGGAAGTAGAAAGCAACGCGGTTGAAGTCCATGTACATAATCTGCGCAAAAAATTGCGTGGGAATATTATTAAGACGATCCGCGGTGTTGGTTATATCGTGGATGCTCGTCGGGGTGCATAGCCTCACCAGGGGCGAAAGATGTTTCGCCCCTACAACTGATTTACATTTTCTCCGACGCATAATCCGCCAACCTTGACCGTTCACCGCGACGTAGGGTGATATGCGCGCTGTAAGGCCAATGTTGGAAGGTATCGACGACGTTAGCCAAGCCTGAGGTTGTTTCAGTCAGATAAGGCGTATCGATTTGCGACAAGTTCCCTAAGCAAACGATCTTGGTTCCTGGACCTGCGCGGGTCAACAATGTTTTCATTTGTTTAGCCGTGAGGTTTTGTGCTTCATCGATGATAATGTACTTATTCAAGAAGGTACGACCGCGCATGAAGTTTAACGAACGGATCTTGATGCGTGAGCGCAAGAGGTCCTGCGTGGCACCTTGGCCCCATTCGCCGCCAAATTCATTCCCGGTAAGTACTTCGAGGTTATCCATGAGAGCGCCCATCCAGGGTGTCATTTTTTCTTCTTCCGTGCCAGGCAAGAAGCCGATGTCTTCACCGACCGGGATGGTCACACGGGTCATGATGATTTCTTTGTAGATATTTTTGTCGATGGTTTGGACCAATCCGGCTGCGAGCGCCAACAACGTTTTACCCGTACCGGCAGGGCCGAGCAAACTGACCATGTCGATATCTTTATCGAGCAAGAAGTTAAGTGCAAAGTTCTGTTCAGGGTTGCGTGCTTTAATGCCCCAGACAGCATGCGCTGCAGAACGGTAATCATTAGCAATTTCGATCAAGGCGCTGTCTTCGTTGACTTCACGCACGATGGCGAGAAAGGCTTCGTCGGCATCATTATATAAGCATAAGTTGACTTGCCATTTTTTTGTAACGGGCCCTTTGATGCGATAAAACGTGCGACCTTTTTCTTGCCATGAGTCGAGATCTTGACTGTGTGTTTCCCAGAAATCAGCGGGCAAGGCAAACATACCGCTGTACAATAAATCAGCATCTTCAATAACGCGGTCGTTTTGATAATCTTCCGCATGGATACCGAGCATCGCTGCTTTGATGCGCATGTTAATGTCTTTGGACACGAGCGTTACGCCAGGGAAGTCAGTATTTTTTTGAAGCCCCAACACCACTGCTAAGATACCATTATCAGGTGTTTTGCCTGGGAGCTTCAGTGTGAACTCTTCTGTAAAGATCTCGGTTTGTAAGAAGATGCGTCCTGCGGGCAGCTCTTCTTCTTTGTGCGTTTTAAACGCGGGGATGGGCAATCCTTCGCGAATTTGCTCACGGGTGGCTTTGCCCACCATGTCCCCGAGAAAACGGCTCACTTGGCGTGCGTTGCGGGATACTTCTGATAAACCTTTTTTGGATTGATCCAGTTCTTCAATCACGATCATGGGGAGATACAAATCATGCTCTTTAAAACGAAAAAACGCGGATGGATCATGCATGAGTACGTTGGTGTCAAGTACAAAAAGTCTTTTGCTACCATCTAATGGGAAATTCATAAGTAGGGTATCCTTACCAAATAAAGAGGAGACTGATTGTGTAAGCTTAGCAGTTTTTTTATGCGGAGAAATATTTTTGTGATATCTTTACCACTTAAACCCGGAGGGAACAATCATGTTAAGCGGAAGCATAGTGGCACTCGTCACGCCGATGAGCGAGACAGGCGATATTGATTTTGATGCATTGCATCGTTTGGTAGACTGGCATTTAGAATCACAAACGGATGCGATTGTGGTCACAGGCTCGACGGGCGAAGCGGCGACACTCACGCCAGAAGAACGTGCTGACATTTTATCCGCTGTTGTCAAGCAAGTCGCTGGACGCATTCCTGTTGTTGCAGGCACGGGCACCAACAATACGGCACAAACGGTCGAGCTGACACGTTTTGCCAGAGACTTAGGCGCGGATGCCGCCCTGGTGGTTGTACCATACTACAATAGGCCCACCCAGCAAGGTCTCAAATTGCATTTTAAGGCGGTGGCTTCCATAGGGCTACCGATATTCTTATATAATGTCCCGAGCCGCACTGCTTGTGATTTGCTTCCAGAAACGGTCGTTGAGCTCGCTGAAGTGAAGCACATTATCGGAATTAAAGAAGCCTCATCGTTAGAGCGTTGCATGACCTTGCTACAAACCTGCCCTGAATCGTTCATTGTATTGAGCGGCGAGGATGGGCAGGCGATGGCCTCAGTGATTGCGGGTGCGAAGGGGGTGATATCCGTGGCAGCCAATGTGGTTCCTGAGGCAATGCACACCCTGATGGCTCTTGCGAGCGGGGGAAGCATCATGGAAGCCAATCAAATCAATACAAGGCTTCAGCCCTTATATCAGGCATTGTTTTGTGAGCCGAACCCCATCCCAGTCAAATGGGCACTTAAAGAGATGGGGATGATGGAACCCCATGTCAGGCTGCCCTTGACGTTGCTTAGTGAGGAAAAACGTGTCACTATTACACGCGTTTTAGAAGAGACAGGGGTGCCGTGTGGTTAGAAGATGGATACTGATAGGTTTGTGCTTGGCGTTAGCGGGCTGCGGTTCAATTAAGAAGCAGTGGGATGAGTTTACGCCCGATCGTGATGAAGATTATCTCGATGCGGAATCCGTTCCTGTGGTTAAGACGCCTGATGGTGTGACCATCAATAAGGCTTACCAATCCGACCCTTATCCGTTGCCTAAAGGAGCATTGCCGCCGAAGGGTGCAACACCGGTTGATATTTTTCCCCCTGACTTAAAGAAGGAGCCATCCCATGACGACACAGAAGACGACGATGACGACAAAACCGACGCGTCTTAAGTTACTTTCCCAAGGGAAAGCCAAAGACATGTACACCAGCGACCAACCTGGTCAGCTGATCATGGTCTTTCGTGACGACATGACTGCCTTCAATGGCGAAAAAAAAGAAGCTTTTGATGGGAAAGGGGCGATCAATCATCGCATCACTGAACATCTAATGGGCCATCTCGAATCCATGGGGATCAAAACTCATTACCGTGCAAAAATCGATGAAACACAATGTTTAGTTTCTGCACTCAAAATGTTGCCTATTGAATGTGTGATTCGTAACATTGCCGCGGGTGGTTTTGCCAAGCGTTTTGGGATTACCCCGGGCGAAGTATTGAAAGAGCCTATCTACGAATTGTTTTATAAGCATGATGGTTTGGGTGACCCCATGATCCGTGACGAACACGCCCTTTATTTTGGCTGGGCGACGGAAGCGGATTTGAAGGAAATGAAAGCGATCACGTATCGGGTCAATGCCATTTTGTCTGAGCGCTTTTTAAGTTGCGGTATGACGTTAGTGGATTTCAAGCTCGAGTTTGGACGTTTAGGCAATGAGTTGTTCGTTGCGGATGAGATTTCGCCCGACAGTTGCCGTATCTGGGATAACAAACAGCAAGATTTAACGGCCAGAATCATGGATAAAGATCGGTTTAGGAAGGGATTGGGCGAAGTTGTGGAGCATTACCACAAAATCGGCCATAGACTAGGTGTTTAATGATTACGTCTAAGGATAGGAGCGATGAAAATGAAAGTATTCAAACGTGTTTGTGTTATGATGCTGGCAATATGTACGTTAGGTATATTTGCCGTATCAAGTTTTGCAGAAGGGGACATGACGATGGATAAGACAGTAATATTGAAGACGAATAAAGGCGATATTAAGATCAAGTTGAATGCTGAAAAGGCACCTGTGTCGGTTAAGAATTTTTTAACCTACGTGGACGAAGGATTTTACAATGGCACGATATTTCATCGTGTGATTCCTAAGTTCATGATTCAAGGGGGTGGTTTTGGTTTAGATTTTAAACAAAAGAAGACACATGATCCGATCAAGAACGAAGCGGACAATGGTTTAAAGAACACCCGTGGCACCATTGCGATGGCGCGCACATCCGATCCAAATTCAGCGACGGCACAGTTTTTCATCAACCTTGTTGATAATAGCTTCTTAGATTTCAAGTCGGCAACACCGAGCGGATATGGTTATGCTGTATTTGGTGAAGTGATTGATGGCATGGACGTAGTGGATGCGATTGCAGCATCACGCACAGCGACCAAAGATGGTTATGCCGATGTGCCTGTTGAACCGATTGAAATTTCGTCCGTGATAGTGGAGTGAGTATATTGTTCTGGCATATTGTGGATTATAACGCTCCACTGTCGTTATCCAGTTTAAAAGCAGTCGCTTCCCTTAACGGGGAAGCGGTCACTCAGGCCAAAACACGTGACCTTATCCGTGTCGAAACCAATGGGCAAGCTTATTACATCAAGCGCTATTGGACGGCAGGAAAAAAACTACGTAAGTATTTATTCCGTTCGCGTGCGAAAGCCGAATGGGAAAATCTCCAATACTTTAAGCATTTGAAAATACCTGCACCATTATTGGTGTCATATGGTGAGTACCGCACGCTATTCCATTATGAATACGGTGCATTTGTGATGCGTGCCTTAGGCAACGTTATCCCGCTTGATACCGTGCTGGCTGAAGCGACCTTACCGTGTTCATTGCGATTAACCTTGTTACAGCAAATCGCTCAAAACTTACGTCGATTGCATGATTATCATTTTATTCATGGTGATTGTTTCGTGCGCAATTTTTTAGTGTCTCCTCAAGAAGCAAAAGTGTATTTCACTGATTGCCCAAGAGGCCGGCATATGTGGGGCCCATTTTTCGATTATGGCCGTGTACGTGATTTAGCATCTTTCTATAAAGGTGTTCAAGGCAGCTTATCTTTAACCGATCAGTTACGATTCTTTTTGTGGTACTGCGGCGAGCCGCGATTGACGGTAAAGAATAAAAAGTTGCTGAGAAAAGTGATTAAGCGGTTGGGGTTATGAGCCAGGTAATCTTTCGCCCCCTTTTAAGGGGGCAGCCGAGTATTCCGAGGCGGGGGTTTTTCTTCGCGATCGTAAAGTGATTATGCAGAGCGGTGAACGATTACTGAGGTTTTTTGCCAAATTTAGCAGATCTCCCCGCCCTCGCACAACGTTCAAATTCCTTTTGCAATTCTTGCGTGTCACTTGCAATGCGTTCAAAGCAGGCATACATTGTTTCAACCGTTTTAGGTTTCAAGACTAAGCTTTTAATTTCACCTTTAGCATGTTCACGATGGGTGACCATATCGGCAAGTGCTTGTTGTGCACTGGCATCGAAGCTTATTTTGTTCTCGCTCATGCTTTGATTAAGGGTCTCAAATGTTTGGGTTAAAGCTTTTTTAAAATTGTTTAAAGAGCTTTCAAGACGGCTGTGATTGAGTGCGACCTGAGCCAAGCGTGTATGAGAGGCATCAGGAGTGATTTCAGAGTGGGCATTAAAACCCATGGGTTCAAGGCCAATCAATCCACCACGTTCAATGAATTCGCCTATGTAGTCTGGCTCTCCAATGGTATTAATGGAGGCGAGCATGTTTTTTTCTATCATATTGATCTTTTTAATGGATTCTTTGAAATCCACAGGTGTAAGCGCTAAACTTTCATTCGTGTTAGCGGCTTCGCCAAGTAATTTACCCCATCCCCATAATGAATTGCTCATGATGTGTTCCACTTCTGTTAATGACCTCACTCAGAGTATAGGTGATGAAGTAAACTGGCTCCAATACATCGTGTTTATGGGGGTCATAAGGAACAGGCCTTGTATTAGGCGAGTGCTTCCGCAGATTCATTAGCTAACGAAAAAGTCTTCAAGCGATCTTCAAAGGCCTTGAACATACTTTGATGATCAACTTCGAAGCACACTTTCACCGCAGGCAAATCAGTCCAGGCATGTGGGTGAGACCATTTTGTACGGTCGTCCATGATCATATGGCCACGTAATCTATCTTCGCCGCCCATCACATGTAGGCCGCCGCTGCGGAACCCGAAATATTCGGGGTGGATAAGATACATGACAGGGTAGAGATCGTGAACGACCATCCCTTCAACAGGAACACCATTGTGCTCGAGCGTGCGATGGTAGAAGTTCTGGTAGAACTGCGATATGTTGCATAAGTATTCTCCCATCTCGCCATAAGCAGCGAAATCTTTCACGTGCCTGCTAGGCATGATGGCATGATTAGTCACATCAAGCGGGAACAGTACGACAGGCCAAGTGGCATGGAAGACTTTTTCAGCTGCTTCCGGGTCATTGAACGTATTAGCCTCTGCGGCAGGGTTAACGTTTCCATTGCAATGAATCGCGCCACCCATGACAACGACTTCTTTGACCAATGCTGCGATGCCGGGATCATGATCCAGCGCAAGGGCTAGATTGACCATGGGTGCAATCGCAATGATAGTGACTTCACCGGGGTTCGCACGGATGATATCGCACATCATGACATGAGCAGGACGCGGATCGTTTTGACCAATATCTTCCGCCTGAAAGGTGTCACCCAAACCATCTTTACCATGCACAAAATCAGCGCATAATGATTGGGGACGCTTATAGGGTTTATGGCTACCTTCAGCCACTGGAATGTGAGATTGACCGAAACGCTTCATTAAATAGCGCGCATTGATGGCTGCAAGCGGGGTGGGCACATTGCCGAAGGTGGTGGTGATCCCGAGAACCTCAAGTTGAGGATGGGTCACGGCATAAAAGAGAGCGAAGGCATCGTCGACGCCTGGGTCTGTATCGATAATCACTTTTTTACGTTTTAGCATTTTATCGTTCCTCGCGTTATATAACCCCTAGACATTGCGCCTTACTGCATAGTGAGCCAAGTCAACCATGGCGCGATGGTACATTGTATCAGGAAATCGTTCAATTGCCGAGATCGCCTTGGCGACATACTGCTCCGCCAGTGCCCGGGCATGTTCCAACGCGCCCGTTTTGATTAAAATGTTTTTGATTCCAACAAGTTGAGAGGGGTCCCTTTCTTGGATGGCTTGGCGGATAAAGGCTTGCTCAGCCTGGGTGCCATGCTCAAGGGCATAGATGACCGGCAGGGTAAGGCTGCCATCAGCAAAATCGTCGCCTAAGCGTTTGCCGAGTGTCTCGCTGTCGCCCTGGTAGTCGAGGACATCGTCGATCAGCTGGAACCCAATACCCAATTGCATGCCATAGCTAGACAGTGCATCGAGGGTTGGGCGGTTAACGCTGGCAATCGTACCGGCCAAGACAGCTGAGACTTCGAAGAGTTTGCCTGTTTTTTCAGCAAGAATGCGTAAATGGTCTTCGACAGTCATGGCCAGGTTGCCGCGCTGAGACAGCTGAAGTAGCTCGCCTTGAGCCAGGGTCCGGGTCGCTGTTGCCATGCACTGGGTGACGGCGTTGTTCTCACAACCGGCTAACAGGCTAAAGCTGCGAGCGTATAAATAGTCACCGACCAAGACGCTGGCAGGGTTGCCCCAGATTTGTTTAGCGGTCGGGCGACCACGACGCAGCGGCGAATCATCGACAACATCATCATGGAGAAGTGTGGCTGTATGCACGAGCTCAATGGCGGCGGCTAAATCGATATGAAACGGGCCAGGGTAACCCAGGTGACCTGCCGTGAGGAGTAGGACCATGGGGCGAAGGCGCTTGCCACCGGCTTCTAAGACGTGCGAAGAGACATCTAGGGCGAGGCGAATATGGGGATCATTGTCTTGGAGAAGGGCTTCAACCTGAACGAGGGCCTCAGCAACGGGCCGTCTGATGGATTCCAGGGTAAGTATGTGCGTGTTTTCCTTCATGTTGGTGATGATAATCTGCTTTTAGGGTGGGGGTCAAGCGGTATTCAATAATTTTGTGTTCAACAGGGTTTTTCTCAAACATCAAAAAAAGCTTGCATATCATATAAATCTCGATTAAAATCCGGGCTAGTTTGAAAGGGAGATGCATTATGCATGCTGTAATTAAGACAGGTGGCCGGCAAATTAAGGTCGCTGTAGGGGACAAGTTCAAAATTCACAAAATGCCTGTTGAAGCGGGTGATGAAGTGGCTTTTGATGAAGTGTTACTCCTGACAGACGGCGCCGGTAATTTAACAATCGGTCAACCGTTAGTGAAAGGGGCGAAGGTACTTGCAAAGGTATTGAGCCATGGACGTGGTGCGAAAGTGCTGGTTCAAAAGTTTAGACGTCGTAAGCATTACGATAAAATCCAAGGTCATCGCCAAGATTTCACGGAAATTGAAATTCTGGGCATCAACGTTTAAGGAGTAGTGCAAAATGGCACATAAAAAAGCCGGTGGTAGCACGCGAAATGGCAGAGACTCCAACCCTAAATATTTAGGTGTGAAGCGTTTTGGTGGCCAGGTCGTGAAGGCGGGTAACATTTTGATGCGTCAACGTGGCACACATGTTCATGCAGGGTTGAATGTAGGGATTGGTCGCGACCATACCTTGTTTGCCTTGGTTGATGGTATTGTCAAGTTTCAACGGAAAGGCGAGCATTATCGTCAATTCGTGAGTGTTGTTCCTGCAGTAGCTGAAGCAGCTGAAGCAGAATAACGGCACAATGATGCAAGACGGGCGTAGATTAGTTTAACCTAATCTGCGCCTTTTCTTTTTGTGTGTGCCCGATGCGCCAACGGCGCATGGTTGGGGGATTAAAAATGCGGTTTGTCGATGAAGTAAAGATCAACGTAGAAGCAGGAAACGGCGGCAGTGGCTGTGCGAGTTTTCGTCGTGAAAAATATGTTCCCTTAGGTGGGCCTAGTGGTGGTGATGGTGGTAAAGGTGGCAGTGTCTATCTTGAAGCGGATCCTAACATGAACACGTTGCTCGATTACCGTTATGCACGTTTACATCGCGCAAAGCATGGCCAGAATGGCATGGGCAGTGAATGCACCGGCCGTGGTGGTGATGATCTGGTGTTGAAAGTCCCCGTAGGCACATTAGTATTTGATACAGAAACAGACGAATGTTTAGGTGATTTAATGCATCCTCATGAGCGCATTTGCGTTGCGCGCGGGGGTGAAAACGGTATTGGTAATATTCACTTTAAAAGCTCGACGAACCGTGCGCCGCGTCAATTCACGACAGGCAAACCGGGCGAGCATCGCGAACTACGGTTAGAGCTGCAAGTATTAGCTGACGTTGGATTGTTAGGTTATCCTAATGCAGGCAAGTCAACATTGATTTCGAAAATTTCGGCAGCGCGCCCTAAAATCGCTGATTATCCATTTACAACGTTGTACCCTAATTTAGGGATGGTGCGTTCGCGTTTCGGCAAAGATTTCGTGGTGGCGGATATTCCTGGTTTGATTGAAGGCGCCAGTGAAGGCATTGGATTAGGTACACACTTTCTAAAGCATTTGAATCGCACTCGTATCTTACTTCATGTGATTGATGTGTTGCCTATTGACGGATCAGATCCTGTCACTTGTGCAAAAGCTCTCGTTCAAGAGCTCAAAAAGTACGATGAAGATTTGTATGAAAAGCCACGCTGGCTGGTGTTGAATAAAATCGATTTGATTCCTGAAGACGAGCGTGCTGCGTTGCAGAAAAAGATCGTGACGGGATTAAAGTGGAAAGGCCCCGTGTTTACGATTTCGGCATTGGCAGGGTTAGGTTTAACACCGTTGGTCGATGCGGTTGGCGAGTATTTTAAGCAACAGGCTGAGCCAGTGTTGGAGTGAAAGTATGCTTTGTGGGGATGACCTTGGTGCTCTCAAAACTTTTTCTGGGAAAAATAACCCTAAACCCTGGTTCCAAAATTTGGCCTAGTGGATTTTGAGATATTTCGCTCGAGGATAATTCTTGTCGAACGTGTAATAATTTTTTAACTGCCTGCTCTTGAAGGGTTGCATTATTTTCCAGTGATGAAATTTCCTTGAGATACGTTTTGATTGAGCCATTGAGGTTTGCAAAACCATGTTCGGCATCAGACAGATTGGCCAGTAATGATTTAGCAGAGACATCGGACGAATTTTTTAAAGTGATTTCGAACGTTTCAAGCCAATGCGCATCCAATTGATTCGGCACTTGCTTTAATAAATGGCAGCGCTGCTGTGAAAAAACGGGATGTTTAAAATCGACTCCTAATACAGCTTTAACAAAATCCATGGTAATCACATTATTTGACAACAATTTATCAATAGCAAGTTGATCTGCCACAGACCGAATGGGAGCAAGCCACGCGTGATAAGCATCGGGCAGATTGTTCTCAGGAAATTTGACATTGTGCTTTATGAGCAGGGACTCATAGTTTTTGCGGGACATCTTCGCTTCGACATATCCCAGTCTTGCATCTATCCAGAAATCTGAAGGTATTTGAATATCACCTGTTGTATCTTCATCAGAATCAATATTAATTTCTGTTGTGCAAAAGAGAGGACGCAATTGTTCTTGCAGTGAGAGTGATGCGATTTTTTCTTGATACGTATCGCTGTTTTCGAGTTTATTCATGCCATGATAAACAGATTGTGCAAACAGGGCCGCATCGATGATGACTTGATTGGAGGTTGATGCTTCTTTCGAAAGGCGATAATCGCCAAAAAGCAGTGGCCTGGATGTCAGCCACCAATCGTTATGAGGGCTCACCAATTCCTTCATAATGGGGCCGCCGCTATTATGGCACGCTGAGCAACGCATAATACTGCCAAACTTAGCTTCACCTGGTTTCGGTATTCTATATAGGTTTTTATTATCAGCCAAAGCATCGAAGGAATCTCCCCTATAGAACCAACGTGTGCCTGTTTTAATGCCGCGTAGTTCATAGAAATTAAAGACACGTTTATTGGCATCCCAGGCTATCAATTCGATCAGGAGTTTACCTGGGGCTGGGGATTGGTCCAATATCAGTTGTTGATTTTCTAACCCCGTAAAGT
Organism: Gammaproteobacteria bacterium; assembly: GCA_044445605.1. Taxonomy (GTDB): domain Bacteria; phylum Pseudomonadota; class Gammaproteobacteria; order JABCZS01; family JABCZS01; genus CAWKDC01. Next base: position 55,597 of record JBIOEA010000007.1, read on the forward strand.
GCCCAAAAAAGAATTCACCCTCTATGACGGTTTCAAAGAAGCTGAAACTGCCTTGAGCAGGATTGTGGTGGCCACGATTGGCGACCATGGCTTTTTTGGAAAATAGCTTATTATTTTCCAAAAGTAATTTGAATTCACCAACATTGTTAGGGCAAGCGACGGAAGGATCGTTCAGCAATGTATAGAGGACGTCATGTTTTACGGTTGAGTGTGTATTATCCGAATGATAAAGCTGACAGGCAATAGAAGGCGGAGTAATCGCCAGAAGTGCGCCCCCGATGATAAACGAAGCACATTGTCGAATAAATTTCATTGTGTTGGTTTTCATCCGAAATCTCCGGTCCCTGGGATAATGCAAGGAGAGATGATATCATATTGGCCGTACGAGGCAAAATCCCGTGGGCGTGGTTGCCAAGCGCTCATGATCTGTCCTGTTTGTGCGATATGAGTGTCGTATATTTAAAGAAGTTAAATTAATAATGGAAGTTTTTTGGTATGAAAAATTCAACATCCGATATTCACGAAGTCATTCGGCCGCTGTTATTCGAGCCGGATATTGATCGCGTCATTGATATTTGGTATCAAGGATCAATTCTTGCGCATTCTTTCGTCGATGAAAAATACTGGCTAAATGCTAAAACCTTGATGAAAGAAGTCTATATTCCAAACTCTAAAACATGGGTGTTGTTGGCTGATAATATAATCATTGGATTTTATTCTATTGCTGAAGATAGTTTAGCTGCTATCTTCATCGACCCCAAATTTCATGGCAAGGGATATGGTAGGATACTGCTTCAGCATGCGTTTGCACACAACCAAACATTACAGTTGCATGTGTACCAAAAAAATAATAAGGCAGTTAATTTTTACCGCGCGAATGAGTTTTATATTGAGTCGGAATGTGTAGATGATAATACAGGTGAGTCAGAGTATATTATGCGTTGGAATCGCGAAGAGTGATGAGAGGAGGTTAATATGCCAAGCACACAAGGTAGCATTGATTATATTCTTGAGCAGATTGCAGATGCTGGGGTGGTAGCTGCTAAGAAAATGTTTGGGGAATATTGTTTATATTGCAATGGGAAGGTAGTTGCTCTTGTATGCGATGACCAGCTTTTTGTCAAACCAACGCAAGCTGGGAAGTCATTTGTAGGGGAATACGAGGAGAGGGCACCATACAAGGGGGCAAAGCCTTATCTATATGTTCCTGGCGATAAGTGGGATGACGATAAGTGGGATGACAGTGAATGGCTGAGCACGTTGATTAAAATTTCCGCTTCTGAATTGCCATTACCGAAGATGAAAGGATGAGGGTTTGCTTCATTCCTTGGGGGCTGTGCGTTAGGAGGTTGACAGTTAATCAGGGATTTCCTGACATACATTCATGTATTAAATTGTTATTATAATGACTTGTTCGCGCAAAGCAGATTTCTTGTTTACCCGGAAACCTCCTCAACCTATTGAATTTATAGGTTATCTGCGTTTGGCAGAGATCATGCTACACTTTGGATGTGTGTTCCATTACTTATTAATTTCCAGGAGATGTAATCATGCCCAAGGATTTTGTTTTGGTTTATATCTGGAAGAAACCTTCACCCACTGCGAGCAGCTTTTCGTTTATGTCTTGGGCAGGGACACTATTCTCTAAACCCTCAAATGAAGTGCATGGATCAGAACTGGGCAGGAGAGACTCGCATATTGCTATCAGCATTCCTACAGAAACAGATAGCAAGTATTTCAGCTTCTGGCCTGAACCATTGATTCAAACGACCGAGTGTGGTGGGTATATGCATTCTCAAAATGAAGACGTTCAAAGCATGGGAAGAAAGGCTGATTTGATATTAATCATTAAAGATGCAGACACTGAAAAAGCGTTCAAAAAAGCGAAATATTTTGCAGCGCTTTGGGTGAATCATCTTGATTTTGCTGCTCTTCCCTGGGAGCGGGCACTTGCATATAAAACTTATGCCCCACAGAATGAAGCTCAAAGTGATCATTCCGCAGTATCCATCTATGGTATTTTGCTTTCAGCAATAGACTGTAGTAAAGCAGATATTAGACTTGAGAGTCATGGGGCGGGGGAGGTTACGACAGAAACTTTGCATGCCGCTTTAATTGCTCACCCACAAGTCAGTAGCGATATCTCAGCTTATCCAGGCGCTCTTAGTGAAGAACAAGTTGTCTTGCCTGAATATCCATTATATTTAAAACTCAAAGATGATAGGTTGAAAATGTTGCCCGAGGATCAACGAGAAATTAAAAGTTCTCTTCAATATCGAGGAACCGAGTTTAACAAGGTCCTAAAGATGTTACTCGTTGTCTGCACTATGGGTGATGGGAAGAAAGCTTCGTTTCCAATTACAAATATCGAAACTGATTCTAGTCGATATAATGAAGCGAAGGGGAAAGTGCAAGTGAAATTAAAATAATGGGCGAACGACGTCTGTCTCTATACCCATCGCACTTGAAGAAGCGGCTTAGTGCCTAATCAACTTTAGGTTCAAACGGGCTACGCCCACACCCGTTCGTATTTAAATAGTTATAGATAACGAACAGCTTCTAAACATTATACTACATGGGTATGCTGAACCTAAGTATAATGGGTAGAACTAATGATATAATGTCATTTTTAAACACATAGAGTGGTTGCGCATGATCATCAGCATTGATTGGGACCATACATTCAGAAATGTTACAGGTATTGATCTGAATATTTTAGCACTCGTTTTATACGCTCAATCTAAGCAGATTCCGGTGGGTTTAACAACACATCGTGATCTTGAAAACACAACATTATATACATTATATCATTGGCAGCATGGTCCTCACTCAAATGATGAGCGAGATGCATTGGCCGCAGCGATTCATTATTGGGATGAAAATTTATTTAAACCCTTGAACATTCGGTTTGATTTCATTAACGCAAGGTATCAGCCTCGGTGCAAGGGTATAAATTATTATCAACATTCCATCTTGCCTTTAGAAAAAAGACTGGCAGAGGAAATTCTTGTCAATGGCATTTTAAATGCACCCGAGGTTGTGAGAAATAAAATAGGTGAGTATGCCGTTCCAGAAGAATTGCTTGATAACAACGAATTCAAGGAAGCGCAAATATTCTGGCTCAGCAATATGTATCAGCACGTTCATGACCATGCCACGCTCTATCATATTGATGATAGTCGCGATGTTTGCGATTTTCTTCCGGAAAAACTCACGCAATTGAAAAACGGATTAACGGTAAAAACTATTTTATATCGAAGTTCGCCGCTTTTTTCAAATAAAGCATGCCTCGAATGCCTTTCTGACATTGGCTTATTAGACGATATAAACGATTTTATCAATCAGCATGAAATCGAAAACCTGATCCAAGACCATCGGAAGTGCTTGGCAGTTGTCATGGCGGTTTTGCAAATGGACGGCTTAAGTGACGAAGTGATTTCAACCATTGAGGATGTGTTGCATGAAATTGGGGAATCAATGAATTCAGATACAGACAAGCTCCATAAATTCGTTGAAAAACAATGCATGGAAACTCGAAAAAATAAGCATCCAATTTGTATTATGCCAAACTCTTTAACCTTTAGATAGCGTAACCTTTTACGATCACAAGATCTGACAACGAAGAACTCTTCGCCCCCTTTACAAAGCTGACCGTTACCCATAAGTCGCCATCAGGGCCTGCTCATGAATAATTTTTGCGTTTAAACCAGGGCAATCGCATCTAGGAGGCCAACGGCCTCAAAGATTTTAGCCCAGGGCAAGCGAGCGCAGCGAAGCGTCGCCCTGGGTAAGATATGACAGAGGAGGTAGCGCTGAAAGCGCGGTGCGCCAAGGTAAACCTGGCAAATCTTGCGGGTGAAAGTCCTGCCATAGAAGGAGAACCGATTCCACTATGTAGCGAGTCTTGCGTCATTGTAGGTAACGAAAGTGACGAAGCGTAGACAGCGAAACTGGCGAGCCGAAACCCATGGTGGGTGAACGCGACAAGCCTCGAAATCAGCGTCCTTCGGGAGAGCAGATAAGATCGCGCTCTTAGCAAGCAACAGAGAGCATTCAGCAGCTAAATCGGGATGAATGCACTCTCTCCCCGGGGTTATGAGCGTCAGCGAGCCAGTAGAGATATGCCGAGGAACTTGGGAAGTCCATAAATTTCTACAGGGACAGTAGTAGACGGAGTACAAGCGGATGAACCGCAAGGCTCAGTCGAAGGGTTTATGGATGGCGGAGTCGATCGTAGTAGCGAGGAAGCGAGTAATGATCGTGGAGCGAAGGGTCGGCAGATAGTGATAGCGAACGAGGGACACTTATGACCGTAAATACAGAAGACGGGCACCAAAAGAAAACAAAACTCGAACGCATAGGCGAGCGAGCAAAGCACAGACCCGATACAGTGTTCAATAACATTGGGCACGTTATCGATCTGGATTTGCTCAGGGAATGTTACCGAGAGTTGGATGGAAAGAAGGCGATCGGCACAGATGGCGTAACCAAGGCAGCATATGGGGAAAAGCTAGAGGGGAACTTGCAAGCTCTTTTGGCCAGACTGCATAAGCGCGCATACAAACCTCAAGCCTCGAGGCTGGTAGAAATACCGAAAGAAGACGGAAGCACAAGACCACTGGCGATCTCTTGTTTTGAAGACAAGATCGTACAGCTGGCGATGTCGAAGATTCTGACGGCGGTATTCGAACCAGAATTTCTTCCGTGTTCGTATGGATACCGAGAAGGGGTGAATGGGCATGAAGCACTGCGAGCCTTGATGAAACACAGCAATGCGAACCCCGATGGCATAACGATAGAAATTGACCTGAGGAAATACTTCAATTCAATACCCCACCATCATTTGATGGAGATATTGGAGAAGAAGATCTCAGACAAATATATACTGCGATTGGCTTTCAGGCTGATGCGCTCACCGATGATGGTGAATGGAAAAGCAGAGCTGAATAAAGTCGGATGCCCGCAGGGTTCGATCGTGGCGCCGGTCTTATCAAACATCTACCTAAACTACGTGATCGATAACTGGTTTGCGAAAATCAGGGAAAATCACTTCAGGGGTAGGGCAGAGATGGTGAGATTTGCAGATGACATGGTGTTTGTGTTTCAAATTAAAGATGACGCGGAAAGATTTTACAAAGTTCTGCCCAAACGACTAGAGAAATATGGATTGACATTACACGAAGAGAAATCGAGTATGATCAGATCCGGCAGCAAGGCGGCAGCCGAGGCTGAAAAGAGAGGCGAGCGCTTACCCACATATAAATTCTTAGGATTTACATGCTACTGGGGAAAGAGTCGAAATGGATGGTTTAGGTTGAAATACAAAAGCCGATCGGATCGATTTGCGGGGAAGCTCAATGGTCTGCGGAAACACCTCAAAGAGAATCTAAATCAGAAGACGCACATAATCCTAGAACAGGTAAAGAGGATAGTCATGGGATGGGCGAACTATCACGCGATCTCAGACAATCGAGGGCAAGTAGAGGCGTTTATTCACTGGAGTAAACGAGCGCTATTTGGCTGGATAAACCGGAAGGGAGGAAGGCGAAAGATGAGCTGGATAAAATTTGAAGAACTTATGGAACGTGTAAACTACCCGAAGAGCTTTAGAACAACATCGATGTTCACGACTCGCTGAATAACTTAGCACTATCGGGAGCCGGATGCGGGAAATCCGCAAGTCCGGTTCTGAGGAGGGGTTTACCAGGGCAACCTGGCAGATCTACTCACCCCAGAACTACTTACGCGCTTTCAGCGCTCAATATATTGTTCCATTATTACCCTGGGTTACGGTGCGCTGCGCGCACCTAACCCAGGGCTAAAATCTTAGAGGCCTGCGGCCTAAAATTAAAACTGCAGAGTAGCGCATCTTTACTTATGGGTAACGCTCAGCTTTGTAAAGGGGGCGAAGAGTTCTTCGTTGTCAGATCTTGTGGTAGTGAACGATTACCTTATTACTTGTTCATCTTCATACGCTTCCTATTATCGCGATCATCATCCTTATCATCATCGTTTCCATCCTTAATATTCTGATTTGCTGCGATTGAAATTTTAGCATTATGAGCATCAATTGCCTCTATAACAGTTTGCTTTGGATCATCTCCGCGTTTTAATACGGCGATACATAAACCTGTCCATACATTTATATCAGAATCAAATTTCATCTTTTTAAAAATCATTGTATGAGCTGGGTATAAAAACTCTCCACTCCCTATAGCCATGCGCTTACAACGATTGTCACAATATTTTTCATACTTCCCATCAGGATCAGTGACCACGCAAAACTCAGGGGTGTTGTCAGGGGTTTTGAAGGCGCGATTTTTTCTGGCAGTTTTTTCGTCTTCATCGCTCATCGTACTGATAACACGCATTGCAATATTGCGCGCTTTATAAGCCGAAAGGGCTTCGATGTGACCTTCCAAATCTTTAGTGCAACCCTTAAACTTTAGCGTTGTCCATTCATTTTCTCTTCCTGCATATAATGGATTACCAGCACCCGGTAGATAAGCGAGTACCAGGTAATCACTCTCCAGCGTCGCCGGAATATCACATATGCTATTTAATGTTGGCATTATTTTGTACCTCCTTATCCATGTACAAAAACTTGACTGGCAAACGATTGGGCAAAGTCAGGGTGTAATCCTTTTTTGCGATAAATCCGTGCCTTGTGTAAAATGAAATGCCTGGGACAGTAGCCATTAACTCTAATGTTGTGAAACCAGCTTTTCTAGCTTCTTGTTCACAATGTTGCAATAAAATAGTGGCTAATCCTTGACGCGCAAAATCAGGATGAATAAAAAAGGCTCTGATTTTGGCGGGATCTTTTGCTGGGTCAAGAAATCCCGGCACACGTGAGCTTGATTGATCGCCTCCAAATAATGTGTTACGTAGACTGTAGCCACCGCATCCTGCAATGATATTGTCCAGCTCAATCACGAAATATGTTTTATCGATGATCAGTTCTTTGTCGACCCCAAAAACATATTGATTTAAACCTTCAATTTCTTTTGACGTATAATAATTCTCGCTCAGCTTGAGCGCTGAAAGATGGATTAACCTGTTGAGAATGTCCACCTCATCGAGGCGTGCATGTCGGATGTTAAAATTTGGCATCATCTAAACTCCACTGGCTGGTGCTTAAATAATAGCATGTATACGAAGAAGAGAAATAGGGTGAAATCACCCTATAAGGGGATTGGTTAACCCGCGCGCAATGGCTTGCATGATTAATTCGCTTCGTGATTTACAATTCAACTTTATTTTGATCGCATTTAAATAATGCTCAACCGTACGTGGCGATAAGCCTAAGATTTTTGCAATCTGTTTGATGCTGGAGCCTAAAGCAAGTTCTTTGAGGCAAGCAGTTTGCTGCGGTGTGAGCGGGATAAACGTATTGTTTTCAACGGGAAAGGACATGCCTAAAATGCCAATAATTTTACCGTGATGGCCGAGGAGGGGGGATTTGAAGCAACGTCTTATGTGCTGCTTTCCTTTGATGATGGGATGCTCAATAAAAACATGAGTAGTGCTGGTTTTAATGACCTTCGCATCATTCTCCATAATCTGCGACGCGGTGTGAGCCCACGGTAATGCTAGGTCGTTTTTGCCGATAATATCATTTATCTTGTTGATCAGCGCAAAGTCCATGAACTCGTGATTGGCTGATAAATATATTCCATTGATATCTTTGCTGTAACAGTTGACCATCATAGCTCCCGGTAAGTATTTAGGCTGTCTGAGTTGCTCTCAACTCCGACTGGTACTTGTGAAAAAATAAAATTTCTGTTCTTTCTCGCGCGTTAATTCGGGTTCTTTAGTCACACTTATCCGAAATGGTGCACCGGTTGAATTCGCCTGCACTTATGGAAGGCCAAGCTGCATCTTTTCCGGGGAAAAGTATGGGTAACAGTTCCATGAATTTCATATGAAGTACTCCTAATCGACACTTCTGCACAATAATTGATGCAGCTTCCGTAGCGTAAGCTACCTGTGGGCAAGTCTTTAATAACCTTGCCAGCATATCGTAAGATCGTCCAAAGAGTCAATAATGACAGTTTGGATTTTAGTAGCCCTCAGGACCACAATATACGCCTTCCAACCCGATCAGGCTATTGAAAAAGGATGGGGGCGTGATAATGGGCTTGTAGGATGTTAATCACCGCACAATCTATCGCTGATAAACCTATTTAGGCTGACATTTGCTTCGGCAGCTTTGATGGCTAAAAGGCGATGCCTGTCGGGTGGGATACGAACTTGAAATTTTCCGCTGTAGCGTTTTTCTACAATAGGTTGTGGGATGGGCTCTTGATTGGTTTTCATGTCTTCAACAATATCGTCAATTAATTTAATGATACCCTTAAGGGCGGCCGATTGTGTTTTGGCCAAATGCGAAAGACTGGGAAATTCTAGACAGGAACCTACATATTCTTGATCTTCTTCGGACCACGTTATTCGATATGTATAATGATCGCTTTGCTGTTTCATTGTTCACTCTCCAGTTTATCAATGGCTGTCAATACTTGTTTCACCTGATAAAATTTAGCTTTAGAAATGTTCACAAACCCGCATCAGTTCATTAATACTGATGTTCTTAGGGTTTTCCCGCATTTTTATGATTATTTTTTGTATTCGATTCATAGTTAATTGTAGTATCATTAATGATACTAGTCAATAGGTGTCGCGGAAAATATATTGTTATATTTATCAATTGGTTATTGTAAAAAAGGTTGTTCGGCTTTACTTTTTTTTGTCCACATGCCTGGGCTCTGCGGCCTTGACGCAATGTGATTTTTGTGTTTAAGTGCTAGACCTATGCGTATAAAACCTCGACACTATGTTATGACACTCATGATGATTTTCGTCATGCTGTGTGCTACTTTATTGTCAAGTTTCCACCATCATGATGGTCAAGACAGCGTTGCACTTGAGCAAGGATGCGACATTTGTTTAACCATGGAGTATTTAGAGCTCGGTGCGTTACCTGTTGGCCTCGCATGGGTTGCCATTATCTCAATATCTATCCATGGGCTTCTCCTCGCACCCCTGGTGCTACGTCTCCTTGTCCCATTCTCTTCTGTTCAGCCTCGGGCCCCTCCTTTTGTGTAAATCTCAAACGTTCAGAATAACGATTATGTGATTTAAACAGAGGATATTATTGTGTTAAATAGCAAGCATATTGAAAGTGTTGCGTCTTCGCATGCGCACAGCCATAGCGGTCAAGCCTGCACTGGGCATGGGCATTCGCATGGGAATGGGCACGATAGCTGCTCTGACAGTGTTGAATATATTAAATTTTGGGAATACCACTGGATCTTGTGGATTATGATGGGGCCATTGAGTCTCATTCCCAATGTTCTGATTGCACTCTTTAATTGGGGCCGCGCAAAATATACCCATTATTGGGTCCCCTTTTTATTTGCCTTTGGGGAGTATGCATTTCAAGGGCAATTGAATGCCGGCAAAGTGTCAAGGGCATGCAAAATCATTAGAATCATAGCAACTTCGATTTGCGTAGCTGCAATTGCTGCTGTTGTTGTCATGACTGGGTTTGAAGCTTTCCGGGAATCTGGTGGTGAAATGCCTCTATGGCCTGAGGGTGGGATGACCATGATCATAAGGGCCGGCTGGATTGCGCTGGCAAGTATGGGTGTAAATATGATGGCTGTGTTTGTGGGGAGTGCGGCAAACCATAATAAAATTCAACCCTATTTAAATAAGCGTGTGCTGTTACAAGAGTTAACAAATCGCAAGACGGGCGGAAACGATTCCGTTCCTCATGGCAAGTACGAAACTCCAGAGATAAAAATGTGTAATAGAGTCAGGTATGGCCACGACCTAAATGGATTTGTAGGCTCTTCAATGAGTTTTCTTGTGTTTGCAGCGTATGGCGTTGAAATGTTTGGTGGGTCTATGGGTATCAATAACGCCACATTATTCATCATGTTCATTGCTAGAACTATTTCATCAATATTGTCGGTTGCGGTGGCACCTATTACGGGGGAATATCGATTGAAGGTTCATAAAGATGAGGTTGCCAATAAAATGGATGCCTATGTTGCTGCTGGAAATAATTCAGTTATTACCAAAGCGATTAATCAGGTGCTGGGGGATGTGCCTGAAAGCAATGAAAGGAGGTGTATGTATTTCAGCTGTTATCGTGCCTGTGAGCGGTATTTAAAAAAACATCCTCAAACCGTGCAAATTGATGCGAGCAAAATTAAGCAGGCTGTGAGCCCCTATATTGAAAATAATCGAATCAATATGCAGCACATTAAAATGCGGGCCTCAACATCAAGAATTAACCAGATGGATGCATTTCTTTTTATTGAAAATGCGGTTGAGGCACATTTGCTTGGAAGGGAAAATGCCCCGATTATCCGCACCATTGAAGGTCGTCCTATTGCAAACGGGCAACAGGAGGAATTGTTGTGCCGGGCAATGCGAAATGAAGGCAAGGAAGATTTCAGCGGGCTTGTTGAGAAAGGAATTTTGACTCAAGATACCGTGACATTTCAATGGAAAGTAAAAAAAGATTGTGCTGCATCGTATGTGACAACATCGCTGCATGGACAACCCTCATTTGAAGTGGCGGTGATGGGCGGGGATCTCCTTCAGAAATGTGTAAGAGCAAACTAATTATGGCGAATTAATTTAGCTTTGCTTTTTTGGCACATCTTTCTAGGGATCTACAACATCTGATGAAATTCTATCTGATTTTTAGGGCTGTATCAGGCCGCAGGCCTGACACAGCCCTTAAAGCTGGATCTTTAGTTTTGACCCTGATTCGGCTCGTGCTTGCGCTAATTGATTGTTCAATTGCGCAAGAGATTTATCTTGCCAAATGGTGGTAGCGGCGATGGCTGCCTGAGTGGGCTGTTCCAATACATCAAACATTTTTTTATCATTGATGGTGGCTGCAGCTAAGCGCATGATAGCCAAGCCCCAGGCACGGTAATCTCCTGGCGGAAATTTATCAAATAGTTTTTTAACGAAAGCGTCTTCAGTGTCATTTACACTGGCTCCGACTATTTTTCGAATTTGTTCGAGACCGTAGTCATAGGTTTTTTCATCATTAGCATGAGCAGCTGCAGGCAGGCTCATTACCCAAGCCCATAGTGGAGTGCCAGCGTCTGTTGGTTTGGCAAGATAATCAGTTGTGAGAGAATCTCCCGCTGCGACCATTTTATCTCTCGCTGCTGTGTATTCCGCGCCTTCTAGGCCGGCGGCCAGATATCCCCAGGCCCATGCCGTAAATGCCGATGGCTGTGCGATTTTCAAAGAGGCCTCAATCCGATCTATGGCATCTTTGGCATTGCGTGTATTCCCCATGTTATTAGCAGCGGCCAGCATACGGCCATACATCCAGGCCTTCATACCTGCTTCACTACCTTTAGCCCAATCGGGAAATTTGCCTGCATTCATGGCTGCTGTCATGGCCGAAAGGGCTGCATTATATTGCTGACCGTACCCCAGGAAGGAGTTAATCAGCATTATCATGCTTAAATCATAGGCATTCGTTTCTGGCTTAATAATCATACCTGGCTCTGCCAACATATTGTTTCTAATGTCTGTGCATTCGACATCTTGCAAATTGTTAATCATGATTGTCTCCTCTGTACTACGGATATGTACTCATTTTACTAATTTTACTAGGGCCTGTTGACATTTCAATATAATGCTTTGATTTATAAGAGCAAACTCGTAGAATTGGTTTTCCAAGACACAACAAAACGAGTTTGCAATGACCCGACTTCTGCTCACGGATGAGATTTGGTCGAAGCTAAGAA
>JBIOEA010000008.1:0-66753 GCA_044445605.1 Gammaproteobacteria bacterium
AATAAAAGCATCGGCTGATCGGGGCCGTTCGGGAATCTCTCGCCCAAACCATCGGAGGCAGGACGCCGACGATGAGCGCCCAGGGAAGGGTTCACAGCGTGTTTGGGCGAGAGATTGCCGATAAGCGCCCAAGAGCAGTCGATTCCTTCGGTATGTGAATTCTGGTTATGAAGCGAAGGTGAGAAAAATCACATTACTATTGCAAAAAAAATCCCCCGACACAAGAACCGTCTCGCAAGCTCGACGATTCCTGTGTCTGCCCCCTTTACAAAGGGGGCGAAGACCCCCAAACCCCCGCCTCGGAATACTCGGCTGCCCCTCCCAGTTCAAGCCTGGGACATGCTTTAGAAGTGGGCGAAGAGTTCCTCGTTGTCAGATCTTGTGAACATGAACGGTTACGATAGAATAAAAAAGGGCGCCTCATGAGGCGCCCTTTCAGCAGATGACAACTTAAAAGTTAAGCCGTCTCGCTCAGCAATGCCTTCACGCTTAAACGTACACGGCCTTGTTTGTCGATTTCCAGTACCTTCACCGTCAGTTCTTGACCTTCGTGAACAATATCATTGATATTTTCAACGCGCTGATTGCTCAGTTCAGAAATGTGAACTAAACCATCTTTGCCAGGTAAGAAGTTTACGAAAGCACCAAACTCAACAACCTTCACCACTTTGCCTTTGTAGACTGCGCCTACTTCAGCTTCTGCGGTCAACGCTTGAATGCGAGCAATCGCCTTCTTCGCTGCTTCACCGTCAACAGCAGCAATCTTCACTGTGCCATCGTCAGTAATGTCAATCGTCGTTCCGGTTTCTTCCGTCAGTGCGCGGATCGTTGCGCCACCTTTACCAATAATATCGCGGATCTTGTCAGGATTGATTTTGATCGTCGTGATACGAGGGGCAAAGTTAGAAATGTCATGACGTGGGCCCGTTAACGATTCTGCCATTTTGCCCAGAATATGTAAGCGGCCTTTACGTGCTTGTTCCAACGCGACTTGCATGATTTGATGGTTGATACCCTCAATCTTGATGTCCATTTGAAGCGCCGTTATGCCTTCTTCCGTTCCAGCTACTTTAAAGTCCATGTCGCCTAAGTGATCTTCGTCACCCAGAATGTCTGTCAATACAGCAAAACGCTCGCCTTCTTTGATCAAGCCCATCGCAATACCTGCAACCGGTGCTCTCAACGGTACGCCCGCATCCATCAACGCCAAGCTTGTTCCGCATACTGTTGCCATCGAGCTCGAACCATTTGATTCGGTGATTTCAGATACCACACGCAATACGTATGGGAAATCTTTCACGTCGGGTAGCAACGGCTTAATTGCGCGTTTGGCCAAGTTACCATGACCAATTTCACGGCGCTTAGGCGCACCTACCATGCCAGCTTCGCCCACACAGAATGGAGGGAAGTTGTAATGCAACATGAAGTTTTGTAACATCGCGCCAGCTAAACCATCAACGCTTTGTGCATCACGCCCCGTTCCCAAGGTAGCAACCACAATCGCTTGCGTTTCACCGCGGGTGAATAATGCCGAACCGTGTGTGCGTGGCAACAAACCTACTTCAGTCATGATCGGACGAATCGTTTGATTGTCACGACCATCAATGCGTGCATGACCCGATAAAATTTCGTTGCGGACATGATCTTTCTCAATGTCAGAGAATATCCCTTCCACCGCTTCTTTCGTCACGTCTGAGCCTTCAACCACAAATGTCTTCACTGCAGCTTCTTTCAAGGCAGATAATTGATCACGACGAATAAGCTTCTCGCGCGTTTCATACGCCTTCGCAATGTCTGCTTTCACAAAAGCAGCCACTTCAGCAGCCAATGCTTTGTTCGACTCAGCAGGTGCCCAGTCCCACTCTTCCGAGCCCGCTTCTTCTGCGAACTCAATGATCGCATCAATCGCTACTTGGAATTGTGCGTGACCGTACATCACCGCGCCCAACATGATTTCTTCAGGCAATTCTTTCGCTTCAGATTCCACCATCAATACCGCTTGACGTGTTCCAGCAACAACCAAATCTAACTCTGATGTTTCTAACATCTCAGCAGATGGGTTCAATAAGTATTCACCGTCTTTGTAACCCACGCGCGCTGCCGCAATCGGACCTGCCCATGGCACACCCGCTAACATCAATGCCGCTGAAGCACCGATCAATGCCGCAATATCAGGGCTTGCATCGGGATTCAACGATTTGACGGTCGCAATGATTTGTACTTCATTCATGAAACCTTCAGGAAATAAAGGACGAATCGGACGGTCAATCAAACGTGAAATCAATGTTTCAGGTTCAGAAGGACGACCTTCACGACGGAAATAGTTACCAGGAATCAACCCTGCTGCGTAAGTACGCTCTTGGTAGTTCACGGTTAATGGGAAAAAACCTTTCTTCGGATCCGCTTTCTTCAGAGCCACTGCCGTTACAAGAACGATCGTGCCATCCATGTCAATCCATACTGCACCGGATGCCTGTCTCGCAATGCGGCCGGTTTCCAAGGTGACAGTGTGTCTACCAAACTTAAACGTTTTCTTTGTAATTTTCATCACGAGCGATCATTCCTTACAGTATGAGCAAGAGGGTATATTGAAAATAGGGAAGCGACTCGAATTAACGACGTAATTCGAGTTCAACCAATACTTTTTGGTAACGTGCAACGCTTTGAGCGCGCAGATAATTTAACAAACGACGACGTTTGCTAACCATCTTGATCAAGCCATAACGAGAATGCTTGTCTTGCTTGTTGAGCTTTAAGTGTGCTGTTAAACGCACGATCGCGTCCGTTAGCAAGGCGATTTGTACTTCTGGAGACCCTGTGTCACCTGCGGTTAAACCAAATGCTGCGTTTGCTTTGCTTACAATGTCTGCCTTTTCGGCGGTTAATAATGCCATGAATAAACTCCTGAGATCTTCACTTGTCGCAAGGCGCATTTTATCACTAATAAACAGGTTTGTCGCCAGGTTTGGTGAAAAAAGCACGATTTTTTGTAGCAGAGGCCTTAAGGGTTAGACCAAACCACGCCTGCCTCTAACATACTGAATTATATAGAAATACAGGGGCGAAAGATGCTTCGCCCCTGCCATAGAGGACACAAGCGATTAGACACCCAATACACTGGCAATATCAGGCGGGGTGTAGTTCGGACCTTTCATGATCTTGCCCTGAGCATTATAAATAGGCTTGCCGTCTTCCCCAAGCTTGCTCATATTAGCCCGCTGGACCTCCTGCATGCAGGCGTCCAAGTCCAATCCAAAGCAATGGCCTGCCCCATAGGTCACGTAATTGATGTCCGTTAGTGCATCCGCTACCTCGACCACGTCAACGTTGAGGTCACCCTCTTCTAAGGCCCTCACCGCCTCCATCGCCTCTGCCAATGGCTTTAAAAGCTTCTGTGCGCCTTCCGTGTCACCCACACAAGCTTCCGCCAGCTCAGTGAACTCCTCCAAGATCAGCGCTAAGCGCAACTTCACGATCTTGGCATCTGGAATGCATGGCGACGTATTAATAGGATGATTGAATGTTTCGTGAAATTCACGGACGTGTTCAAAACCAGTTTTTTTCATGTTGAGTTCCTTAGGGGGCAATTAGGTCGCCTTGGAATTAAATGTATTTGATTTCCACAATTTCGTACTTCATCACACCGCTTGGCGTCTGGACCGTGACTTCATCGCCCTCTTCCTTGCTGATAAGCGCATGTGCAATCGGAGAAGTAACCGATAATTTATTTTGCTTGATGTCCGCTTCATCTTCACCCACCAACTGGTAAGTCACTTCCTCTTCCGTGGCCATATTCATGATCGTGACCGTTGCCCCGAATACCACACGCCCCGTCTTCTCAAGCTTGGTGACATCAATCACTTGAGCATTCGATAACTTACCTTCTAAATCCAGAATGCGGCCTTCAATGTGTGATTGCTCGCGTTTGGCTTCATGATACTCTGCGTTCTCTTTCAAGTCGCCTAACTCGCGCGCGGTTTTAATCGCTTCAATAATACGAGGACGTTCTACTTTCTTCAAATAAGCCAGCTCATCTTGCATGGTCTTTTGACCACCCGGCGTCACAGGAACACGTTGCATATTTCACCTATCATGTAATGTTTGCAGAGAAACAACCTGCCATTGCTTGTCACTCGCAAAGGCACTCGCGGCAGCAAACCCGCCAGCCAAGGTTGTAGTATATTTGATTTTGTACTGTAATGCACTGCGGCGTATCGCATAAGAGTCCGCAATCGCTTGCTTGCCCTCAGTCGTGTTTACAATAAATTCAATTTCATCGTTCTTTATCATGTCGACAATGTGTGGGCGACCTTCCGCGACCTTCTTCACCGTCTCACACGCAATCCCCGCCCCACGTAATACGTCCGCCGTTCCGCGTGTAGCTACTAACTCAAACCCTAATTCGGTAAGCTGCTGAGCCAAGGCAATCGCACGCGGCTTATCTGCATCACGTAAACTCAAAAATGCCTTGCCTCCAGGATTTAAATCTTGCCCTATCGCTAACTGCGCTTTCGCATAAGCTTGAGCAAACGTCGGGCCAACCCCCATCACCTCACCCGTCGATTTCATTTCAGGGCCCAAGATCGGATCCACATTTTGGAATTTATCGAAGGGGAATACAGGCGCTTTCACCGCAAAATAATTTAAGACCGGCATCTTTGCGTTCTTTTGTGCCGATAACGGAATACCCACCATGCAGCGTGCCGCCACCATCGCCAATGGCACGCCCGTCGCTTTCGCCACAAAGGGTACCGTACGCGATGCGCGAGGATTCACTTCCAATACGTAAATATCGTTCTCGCCCTGAATCGCAAATTGCGCATTCACCAGACCAACAACGCCCAATGCGACGGCCATCTTCGTCATGCTGTCACGCAAGGTTTGTTGCACCGCTTCACTCAATTGGTGAGGCGGCAATGTGCACGAAGAATCTCCCGAATGTACGCCCGCTTGTTCAATGTGTTCCATGATGGCGCAAATCATCACTTCCTTACCATCACACACCGCATCAACATCAACTTCTACCGCATCATCTAAAAAACGATCCAACAGAACAGGTGAATCGTGCCCGAGCTTCACCGCATTTTCTAAATAATATTTCAGCTCCGCATCGTTATACACAATTTCCATGGCACGACCACCCAATACATACGATGGACGCACAACCAATGGATACCCAATTTCTTTCGATTTCTGAAGCCCTTCCGCTACCGTACGTACCGTGCAGTTTGCAGGCTGCTTCAAACCTAATGTACGTAACAATGCACTGAAACGTTCTCGGTCTTCAGCACAATCAATCGCGTCTGGCGATGTGCCCACAATCGGCACGCCTTCCGCTTCAAGCGCCTTCGCCAGTTTCAACGGTGTTTGTCCACCGTACTGCACAATCACCCCTTTAGGCTTTTCAATGCGCACAATTTCTAACACGTCTTCGAGTGTGAGTGGTTCAAAATAAAGCCTGTCCGAAATGTTGTAGTCCGTCGACACGGTTTCTGGATTGCAGTTCACCATGATGGCTTCATATCCACTTTCACGGATCGCCAGCGCTGCATGCACACAGCAATAATCAAATTCAATGCCTTGACCTATGCGGTTCGGGCCGCCACCCAATACCATGATTTTTTCTTTATTCGTCGGACGTGATTCACAATACTTTTCATACGTGGAATACATGTACGCCGTTTGTGTTTCAAATTCACCCGCGCAGGTATCAACACGTTTATAAACAGGATGCAAATTAAAACGATTGCGTAAATCGCGCACCATCTTTTCACTGACGTTCAATAATGCCGCTAAACGCACATCTGAAAAGCCATCACGCTTCCACGATAACATCATCTCAGGCGTGATGGATTCAAGCGTCATCCGTGTAATCGCTGCCTCGGTTAACATCAACGATTCAATTTGCGACAAAAACCACGGGTCCATGTGTGACCACTGTTTCACCTCGGCCAGCGAATAACCTAAACGGAATGCATCAGCTACATAAAGGATCCGCTCCGGGCCTGGGCTCGAAATTTCAGATCGTAATAGATCAAATACGTTCGGATCTAAAGGATCAACCTTGGGATCAAAACCGGAAATACCAATCTCTAATCCACGTAACGCCTTTTGCATCGATTCTTTGAACGTGCGCCCCATCGCCATCACTTCGCCCACAGACTTCATTTGCGTCGTCAAGCGTGCGGATGCCTGCGGGAATTTTTCGAAATTAAAACGAGGGATCTTGGTTACCACATAATCGATCGATGGCTCGAACGACGCCGGTGTGACACCCCCCGTAATTTCATTCTTTAATTCATCTAACGTGTAACCGACGGCGAGTTTGGCTGCAATCTTTGCAATCGGGAAACCCGTTGCTTTCGATGCCAATGCCGAAGAACGCGATACGCGCGGGTTCATTTCAATCACGACCATACGCCCCGTCTTCGGGCACAATCCAAATTGTACGTTGGAACCACCTGTTTCAACACCGATTTCACGCAGGACGGCAATCGATGCATTGCGCATGCGTTGGTACTCTTTGTCTGTCAACGTTTGCGTCGGCGCCACCGTGATCGAGTCCCCCGTGTGTACACCCATGGGATCAACGTTTTCAATCGCGCAGACAATGATGCAATTGTCATTTTTGTCGCGTACCACTTCCATTTCATATTCTTTCCATCCAATGATGGATTCTTCAATCAGTAATTCGCGTGTCGGTGATAAATCCAACCCTCGTGTGCAGATTTCGGTAAATTCTTCTTGATTGTATGCAATGCCGCCACCTGTGCCGCCCAACGTAAAAGATGGACGAATGATGACCGGATAACCAAAACGTACTTGAACTTGTTTTGCTTCTTCAATGCTGTGTGCGATGGCAGAGGATGGAGTATTCAAACCAATGCGATGCATCGCTTGACGAAACTTTTCACGATCTTCTGCCATGTCGATCGCTTCTCGCGACGCGCCAATCAATTCCACTTTGTATTTGTCGAGGATACCTTTCTTTGCTAAATCCAAAGCGCAATTCAATGCGGTTTGGCCGCCCATCGTCGGCAACAGTGCATCGGGACGTTCCTTCGCAATGATCTTTTCAAGCTCGCGCCAATGTAATGGCTCAATGTAAGTTGCATCGGCATATTGCGGATCCGTCATGATCGTCGCAGGGTTGGAATTCACCAACACAACTCGGTAACCCGCTTCTTTCAGCGCGCCACAAGCTTGCGCACCCGAATAATCAAACTCGCATGCTTGCCCAATAATAATGGGACCTGCGCCCAAAATTAATATCGTTTTTAGATCAGTGCGTTTCGGCATAGTAACTCTTCATCGCGTCAATAAAAGGATGGAATAACGTCATCGCATCATGCGGCCCAGGGCTTGCCTCAGGGTGTCCTTGGAATGCATAAACAGGTCTGTTCTTTAATCGAATCCCTTGAATCGATTGATCGAATAAGCTGCGATGCGTCACGACCACCTCGGCAGGCATCCCTTCTTCTTGGATAGCAAAACCATGATTCTGTGAGGTCGTCCACACCTTTTGCGTGTCAAGATCCATGACAGGATGATTCGCCCCGTGATGCCCAAAAGGCATTTTGTAGGTTTTTGCGCCTACCGCCAGCCCCAATAATTGGTGGCCTAAACAAATACCATATATAGGTATCGGGGTCTTCAATAAATCTTGAATCAGTTGGATGGCGTAGTCACAGGGTGCTGGATCGCCAGGACCATTCGACAACACCACGCCGTGTGGCGCATAGGCCATCACATCGTTGAGCGTGGATTTGGCCGGTAAGACGTGTACTTCACAACCTAAATCCACCAGAATACGAAGGATGTTGCGCTTGACGCCATAGTCTAAAACGACCACTTTGAAGATGGGCGCATCATGGGACGCTCCTGCGTTTTTCATTTCCCACGTCTGTTCTTCAAAACGGTAAGGAGCTTTGCAGGTGACTTCTTGAGCAAGATCTAAACCTTTTAAATCGCGAGCACCCTTGGCCATCGCCACTGCCGCATCGCGGTCAATCGCTCCCAGCGTTGCACCCGTCACAATCGCCCCACGCTTCGCGCCGTGTTTACGTAAATGGTGTGTTAACTCCCGAGTATCAATCTCGGCAATCCCGACTATCTTTTGAGTCTCAAGATAATGGTATAAAGATGCAGTGCTGCGCCAATTCGATACAACACTCGATAAATCTCTGATCACTAACCCTTTCGCGAAAACTTGGCCCGATTCATTGTCTTCTTCGTTCGTGCCGGTGTTGCCAATATGGGGGTAAGTTAAGGTGATTATTTGCTCTGCGTAGGAAGGATCTGAAAGAATTTCTTGGTAACCCGTCATCGCTGTGTTGAAAACGACTTCGCCACAGGTTGCACCCTGATAACCAATGGATATCCCCTCAAAAATCAGCCCGTCTTCTAACGCGAGAATAGCTGCGGTGGATGGCGTTTGCAATGTGGGCCTCCTACTATTGAACCTCGTGATTGTATACGTTTTTGGGCTGCGGAGCTAGGGGAATATTGACGGCGAAAGATGTTTCGCACTTACAAAAATAAAAAGGCTTTTAAAAGTGAATACCCACCCTCCGTCAAAATCGACTCGGGATGAAACTGCACCCCCACAATGGGATAGTCCCGATGCTGCAGGGCCATGATTTCGCCATCGTCCGTGCTCGCCGTCACCGTTAAACATTCCGGCAATCCTTCACGTGACACCGCCAATGAATGGTATCGCCCAACACGTAAGGGCTGTGGCAACCCCACAAATATGCCTGTGCCTGTGTGTTGAATCAAGGCACTCTTCCCATGCGATGGCTTTTGCGCCCGCACCACTTTTCCGCCAAACGCTTGGCCAATGGCTTGATGCCCTAAACAAACACCCAGCATCGGAATACGGCCCGCAAAATAAGTGATCGCGCTCAACGTGATGCCCGCTTCGTTCGGCGTACAGGGACCCGGTGAAAAAATAATGTGCGTCGGCGCCAACACCGCGATGTCTTCCAGCGTCAAAGCATCATTACGGATCACTTGCGTCTCATGACCCAATTCACGTACATAGCGAGCAAGATTGTGAACAAAGGAATCGTAATTATCAATCAATAAAATCATGCGCTTTCTCAGTTGAAAAAAGTTTCCCGAAACCCGATGACTTCGTCAACGTCTCTTCATATTCTGATCTCGGATCAGAGTCCGCCACGATCGCCCCTCCCGCTTGAAAAACCATGCGATGCTGTTTAACCGTCGCCGTGCGAATGGCAATTGATGTGTCCATTTCACCATTAAAGCCGATATATCCAATGCTGCCACAATATATGCCTCGATTGATCTTCTCCATCTCTGCAATGATTTGCATCGCTCGGATTTTAGGCGCGCCCGTGATCGACCCACCCGGGAATAATGCCCACAGTAAATCTATCGCATCGTGATGGGGTGTTAATTGCCCTTTGATCACAGACACCAGATGATGGACGTTTGTATACGTTTCAACACCGCACAACTGCGTCACGTCAACAGAATGATCTTCGCATACTTTCGATAAATCGTTCCGCAGCAAATCCACAATCATGATATTTTCAGCGTTGTCTTTTTCACTCCTTTTGAGCGCCTCTGCCAATGCGATATCCTGTTCAGCTGTTTCACCACGCCGACAGGTCCCTTTGATCGGCCGCGTTTCCACCTGACCTTGCGATAATCTCACAAAACGCTCAGGTGATATCGACAAAATCTGCATGTCCCCCAAATTAATGTAGGCCGCAAAAGGCGCAGGATTGGTGCGATACAATTGCACAAAAAAATCAAATGAAGAAAAATTTTCGGGAAGTTCAGCTTGAAAGCGCTGCGATAAATTCGCCTCGAAAATATCGCCCGCCAAAATGTAATCCATGACCGTCTGTACGGCAGCTTCATAGCGAGGTTGCGTGAAGTTGCTTTCGATGTTTGCGCGAATAGGTTCGTTGAACATGGGCGCATCATGAGGCACCCCCACGTGAAGACGATGGAGATAATACCCTAAACGCTCACGCGCACGCGCTTGTCTGGCTTGAGGCTCCGTCTCAGGGAAACCAGTAGAAATAATCCATGCCTTCTTCTGCAGATGATCAAATGAAATCACCACATCAAATAGCCCTACGGCCATGTCTGGGACGCCCATGTCATCCACGGTGTGAATATTCACGTCCTCAATGTATCGATAGAATTCATAGGCAAATGCGCCTGCCATCCCTCCTTGAAAAGGGGGGAGATCAGGAATGAGTGGTTGAGCGTAAGCCCTTAACCAAGACTTTAATTTAACCGCCATGTCTTCATCATGGTCATCTTTAAGCGTGAAAAATTCATAGGGATCAACGGCAATGTAGCTGTATCGGCCAAATTCCGGGTGCTGTAACCCACTCCCCAAGAACATCGCCCCCTTTTCTGCCTGAAATAACGAAAATACCCTCAATGGGCAGGTGTAGGCTATGGGCTGGATCTGGATATTCATGGCCCGCATCATAATCGAAGGACTAGTAATCC
This sequence comes from Gammaproteobacteria bacterium, assembly GCA_044445605.1. Taxonomy (GTDB): domain Bacteria; phylum Pseudomonadota; class Gammaproteobacteria; order JABCZS01; family JABCZS01; genus CAWKDC01. Next base: position 10,498 of record JBIOEA010000008.1, read on the forward strand.
GTCAATGAGTTAGTGTACAATATTACCTCGGCGGTATTTGAGGCTGGGGAATATGAAAAAAACGCAAGCAATTGAAAAATATATAGAATTGACTGAATTGAAAGATAAGGATAATACGTTGACTGAAAATGTCGAAGCGTTACCTAATGATAAGGATAATACGTTGGCTGTAAATATCGAGGCGTTACCTGTTGATAAGGATAATACGTTGGCTGTAAATATCGAGGCGTTACCTATTGATAAGGATAATACGTTGGCTGAAAATATCGAGGCGTTACGTATTAAGGATGAACAATGGGCCAAGGATATCAAAGAGTTAGGGATTATCGCGGCTATCAGTGAATTTAAAGGGCTCGCTGAACTGTTGCTTTACAACATTCCCGACAAAAGCTGGCCTGCCGTCGCACAGGTTATTCCTGATGCCGAATGGAAAAGACTACTGCCCAATGTCCAAGCGCTTGCTGCCTTTCTCACTTACTTCATCCCTGAGAATTTCAGCAATATCTATTCGGCTATCCATAAACAGCTTAAGTCATACCTCCCCAACCAGGAAACATTAGCTGAGTTTCTGCAATGTTTTCCTAAACAAGCTCATTTGCCTGTGGTAATAGGTGCATTAGAAAAAACGGATATTCTTGGCCATCTTATTACTGACGAAATTTCTCTTGTTAACTTTATCAAAATGCTACCGGATAATGACCGCATCCCTTTTCTACAAATGCTGTTAACCATTAAACTTGAAAAAGCTAAATCAGAGCCTCTAAATTCATCACTTATCACACTCTTTGGCTACACAAGGCTAGCATTTGCCATTCAAAACATGTCGCAGCTACTTTTAATCTTGCCTCACCTGGCAGCAGATCGTTTGATATGTGAGATGGGGAGTCGAATACCTAGTCTGAAGGACTTTGAAAAAGAAAAACTAAAAGTTGAACTGGCCTTAATAAATAACCAAAGGACATTACTTATATGGCAATTTTTTGCTAATGGATTTTATAATGAATACACGCGATGCTACAATACAATTCCAGATGTCACTCTTCGTATAGTGCGCTGCTTATCTCGTATCCCAGTAACAGCACGATCGGAGAGTTTCATCTTCTGGAAAACAGAGAAAGAGGATTGGCGGATTGACATTTCAAACCTGGTCAAAACGCTACGTGATAGTACAAATACCATGACTTCTGATGAAATCAAAAATAGCTTACGTAAGATAGCGGTACAGATACCTGCGAAAGAAAATCAAGCGATCATGCGTGTGTTTTTTTGTATCAACGAGTTACAAAATCACGCTATGGAGAAAAGATCAGCCCCCTCAAACCACACACTGTCCTAAAAACATAGCGTAATAATATCGCCTTCAGGAGTGATACGCGCACGGCCGTCGGTGAGGAATGTTTCTTTATCTAAATGTAAATCTTGTAATACCTTGGCGCTGATTTTGGCGCTGATCAAGGACCCGGCTGGCCATAAATTCGCGTAGGTTCCTTTTTGGCCACGCTCTATCGTGATGATGTCATGAAATACACGGATCACGTTCACAATTTCAATGCATAAATCACTGTGCAAGACGATGAAAAAAGGCTTACCCTTCTCTAAATGCGAGGCAAGTAACCTGGCCTTTTCCAAATGGATAGGCACATTCCCATAATCGTAATCTATCGTCGATAACGCCTGGGTTTGCCATATTTTTAAGTCGCTATTGTCTCTCATACCCTTGCCTCCGCTCATACCTCTCTTATCGACCTCATGACGGGAAAATGTAGGCGCACAAATCAAGGGGTTGCGTTGTGGGCTATTTTAACGTACGATTGCCTCATTGCCGAGGTGGTGAAATTGGTAGACACGCGAGCTTCAGGTGTTCGTGGGCCTCGCCCGTGAAGGTTCGAGTCCTTTCCTCGGCAATAATCTCCTGCCATTCAATGCTATGATTTCTTAATGAATATCAATAATCTTATTGTCATCCTCTATATGGCTATCCTCTTTGTGATGGCTATCTTGACCGCTCGTCGAGTCCATTCGCTCGAGGATTACGCCGTGGCTGGCCGGAATTATCCTGCTTGGGTCCTCTATGCCACCCTGTGTGCCACGCTCGTCGGTGGCGGCTTTACCATCGGCAATGCCGAGAAAGTCCATACCTATGGCCTCATCTTTACCGTGGCCATGGGCGCCATTGCCGTGCGTGAGATACTCGTGGCCTATTGCATCGCCCCGCATATGTGGCGGTTTAAAGAAGCTATTTCCGTCGGCGATATCATGAAACATGCTTATGGCACGCCGGCCAAGGTCATGACAGGGTTGTTTGCAGGGCTATTGTGCGCTGCCATGATTGGCATTCAATTACGCGCCATGGGCACTATTTTTGAGCTGTTCTTTGGCGTGCATCCCTTCATAGGCATTTTGATCGGTTGCGCAATGGTGCTGTTTTATGTGACCTTGGGTGGCTTCAAAGCAGTTGTCTGGACCGATGTGTTTCAGTTTTTAATTCTGATCATTGCATTGCCTTTGACTGCCTTTTTGGCCGTGAAAGCGGCTGGGGGCCCTTCATTGATGATGGCCGCCATCCCAGGCGACCGATTCGAATTATTTGTTCACTATTCGCCTGTCGCTTTCTTTTCTGTCCTCTCCTACTTTTTGATCGGCGAAGCATTAGCACCACCTTATATCCAACGCTTGTTGGCAGGTAACACCCATGCCGTTGCGCGCGCTGCTTTGTGGACAGGGCTCACCGCCATTCCATTAGGTTGGGTGGTTTCTATCATCGCCCTCGCTGCGTTGGCATTAAATCCTTCTGGCCCACCACATCAGGTCATTCCCTATATCATTTCCCAAGTGCTGCCCGTGGGTGTTGCCGGCTTTGTCATGGCTGCGATGCTCGCCGTGTTTATGTCGACGGCTGATTCTTTCCTGAATGCATCTGCTGTCAATTTGATTCACGATGTCGCAAAACCGTTTTTAGGGAGACTGTTGAGTTCCCGTGAAGAATTGTGGTTAACACAAGCATTTACCCTGTGCGTCGGATTGGCTGCCGTGCTGTTTGCCATGTCGTACGAAAGCTTGGTCGATGGGATCTTGAAAGTCTATGGCTTGTGGGCGCCGATCGTGCTCGTGCCTATGATCGCAGCCATTCGTGGCTATCAAGGAAATACACGTGTGTTTTTGTCAACGGCCACGGCCGGTGCCGCGGCTTCTGTTTACTGGGATTACACCCTAGGCGTCGGCACAGATATCAGCGGCATGTTCATCGGCACGTGCGTGGCGTTGGGTGTGTTTGGCCTTGTGAAGAAACTTAATCGGGTTTAGGGCTTGATGTAAAAAACTTCGCCAATGGTTTTCGCTCGATTTTTTCTTCCTGCGTAACTTCTTGTTTCTCTATACTGTGTCTAGGACATGTTAACAAGTATGTCTTCTCCACTCCCAACACCGTCGCATGGTAATCGTCCCTATGTGCGCTTTCGCGTTTATTTTTCAATGCGGCAATGACTGTTTGCCAGTTACGCGCTTGCGCAATCTGATCAATGGTTTTACCATCAATGGGACGGGTCAAATCAATGGCAGGATGGGCGATTAATTTTCTAACGAGATCTTCTTTGTTAATCTCGACCGCAAAACGCAGGGGCGTGTAACCAAAGCGCTGCATCGCATTAACGTCGGCACCCTTCTCCAGGAGTAAATCTACGATGGAATATAGCTTACGACATATCGCATAATGAAGGGCTGTAACCCCATTCTTCGACGACATATTAACGTTGGCACCCTTATTAATAAAAAACATGGCTATATCAGCCTGTTTTTTATCAATAGCTCGAATCAGTAGCGACTCATTATAGAAAGAACCAGTAACGCTATTCACATCCTTAACTTTGCCACTATTAAATATGGCCTCCACAGCTGGCAAACACATTTTCCAACACGTAGCCCACACAAGCAGGCTATCTACATCGTACTCCGTACCTTTGTGGCTAAGCAGTTTTACCAAGATAGCCACATGTTGATCTTTTGCCAATTCCAGCGCTGTTTTTCCGTCCGTTTTTCTCTTCGCATTCACATCCGTTTCTGGCAATGCAATCAGCCGCATCACCTCTTGTTGATCGTTACATAATACAGCCAGCATGAGGGGGGTATTCATTTTTTTAATTTGGATTTCCTTTGCTTTGGTCCATCCGTTTGCATGCACCATTTTATCGAGATAGAAACTTGGACAGTCTACCTTTGGATGCGCAAGTAATATCATCGCAATTTCTTTATAATTCAACTTGATTGCAAGAGACAGTGCACTATAACTACTTTTAACAGCATTGTTTGCCTCGATCTTTTCTGCTTCTAGCAACGCGCTAACGACCTCGACCTTTTTATTTTTTACAGCCAACGTGAGCGCGGTGTCTTCTGTTGAGAATGTCTGAGCATTCACGTCTACGCCCAGCGAAACTAACTGTTCCACCAATGATGCATCACCCTCTATGGATGCATGATGAACCAGTGTGTAGCCCTTTTTATCAACGTAAAAACACAATAGCTTGGCGGATGCATGTTCTGATAAATCATTAATACTGGTTTTTGAATTTTCGGTCTTCTCGTAGAAATCACACGTTTTTGTTAAATCTAAATCCTGCAATAGTATATTGTTGGGTTGTTCAGTAGCGCTGTTTTCAGAAAAGATTTGTTCCAACATCTTTCGGATCAATGATTTCTCTGTCTGAAATCTTTCTTTTCGATTTAAATACACAGATGTTTGTTCAGTATTTGCTAACAATTTTAATGCTACGTTAACCTGTGAATCACCTTCTTTAAATTGGTCGCCGCGCACCCAAAGGAAGTGGTTGATACGTGATTCTATTTCAGGCAAATCATCACGGACAGGTGTACCACTAACCAATAAATCCGAATTAACCTTGGTAACATCATAATTAGGGAAACGCTTGAACAGACCTAATAGATAGGCTTTAGCAACACTGTGCTCATACTGATAGACAGGGGTAGTGCCTGCAGGAATACTGGCCTTTTCTTCTAGTTTTTCCTTAAATTTCCGAAGCAACTCTACTGTCGTTTTCATACTACACCTGCCTGAATAAGTAACTGGTTGGGGGTATTTTAAGGTAGTTAGGCGCCAAAGTCAATAGTGGTGGCGCTTATAATTACATCCTAACTTGCTGATTATTATAGCAAATTACTGATGAACACCTGCTACTGCAGATAAACTTGCTGCAGGCCCATGTACATTCCTAATCAGACGTATAAGGCTAGAGAAACGGACCGAATTTGTTGAGGCCCCGTTTTCTGTCTGCCCAGACTGAACAGATTTCTCCGCATCCCTTCTGGCTGCGACATATAGGCCTATGCCTATCAACATTCCTATTCCCACAAAAATCGCTGCATAAGGCCATGCATCATGAGCGGCAGACTTTACCAGTGTACTTGCATGCTCCATGGCACTTTCCTTCGATGTGCCCGAAATATAATATCCTATCAGCATTGTGCCAAACATGATGCCAACACCACCGGCTATGATCATGGGCGGGGCAATGAATGCGATGATGGCAAGGTTAACAAGGTGGGCATTATTTAATAGTTTAGCTTTGCCTTCTGCCTCTTTATGGCCTTCTTCGATATAAGTAATAAATTTTTCTTCTGTGTCGATGAATGTTAAATTGTTGAAGCCTCTCTCCTTCAATAGGTTTTTCAGCTTGGTTGAGAAATTTTCATTTGATTCAGGATCTTCTGTTGAAAGCAGTAGAGGCAACTCTGTGCAGCCTAACAAAATGTATCCATGTGTAGCTTTATCATATATGGCATCAAGCATTTCAGAGACATAAGCGACAAATGCGTTACCCGCCTGAGCAGCTTTGCCTTCTTTCACATTGTCAATGATTTGCTGCAAATCCGTTTGCGCGTCTTTTTCCGGTAACACAGCATCAATACTATTATTCTCATCTTTAAATGCATCTTCATATATCATTGCATTGGCTGCTGCCGTTGTTCCTAAAACAAATACTGTGGTTTTAATTCCATTCCTAGCATCTTTTTTAATATCACCAGCAACCTTTTCAACCATGTTAATAATGGAACCAGTATCAGATGACAACAAACTTTGCGCCAGGCCTATATTCGCATGCGCTGAGTTACTCAACAAGTAATTGCTTTGCGCGGGATACTTTTCACTGTATGCCCCCAAAATGGAGGCATACCGAGCCACATGGTGGAGTGCACGTGCATTATCAAAAGGTGCTCTTGGAGGTGGGAATGAAAATAATACGGCATGAACATCATCAATGTCTGAACCCCGTCCACCTAGCCATCCTCCCAAAATAACAGCATCCGATAAAGGTCCAGATCCACCGATCAGCCCAACATATGGATCTACGCTTCTTACATGATTTCCTTTGATATGGAGGCAAATGTTAGGCCTAAAGTGTTCTTTAGGAATTAATTTTGCAATTTCTTCTTGTAGCTGCAAATAATATTCATGAGCATTAGGAGGAAAGTTTTTGATTTCTAAAACGTAATGGTTGCAATCGCCTTTTCGTCCGAAATTTTTCAAAATAGTGCCGCACCAATCATCGACTGATGGACTGAGTGCACCATTTGAAGCTAAGGTCGGTGCGGATATAACCAATTTAATCAGATCTGGACCAAAGGACTGCTTTGACATTGACTCATGTACTGTAGGTACCAGAATCGTATATCCATTTTTTTTCACATTTTGTTGATAAAATAATTTGCGATGCTCAGCTTGTAAATTCCTTAAATGAGCACCACGAAGGTGTGCAGGAGGAATAGGTCTGCTTTCAGCAGCAGCCGTGATCGTATGCGTTTGTGCGGAAGATGATGAACTTTTAGATGCGATTAACCCAAAGCTAGCAGCATGCAATTTCTTTTTAAGTTTGGTCAATTCTTGAGAGTTATTCATCACAGGCATGGTTGAAATTTCAACCGAGCTTTTATTCTCCATGCCAAGATGCCCTAGCACTTCTCTGGCATATTCCACGTTGGATCGATTAGTTTTGTAATGACCACTGCTGTCGTCGATAAGCGTAATCTTGCCATTTTTTACGTTGAAAGCGCCCGCAGCATAAATGGGGAGATTGCCCGAAAGCTCACTATGAGAAATATATTTTTTGTATGGAATATGTCCACCATTTGAAGGAGAACATGGGAAGTAACGAAATTGATTCTTGGGCTCGGTGACAATCACATATTGATACCAACCGTCGCGCAGCGGTTTTCCTTGATATCCAATGGGATAATCTTGCTCGAATCCGCGCAATGTCCATTCCGAGAAACGCTTTGGATCTAGCTCCATCTGCATTAATTCGTCACTTGACTGCACTATTGCACTCAGACCAATTCCCAATTCAGGGATTTGGTTTTTTTCCCGTAATTCAGATAATGATGGAGAATCAGAATTCTCTATTACAACATTCAAGGCAAGTGCAGCCGGGTCATAACCGAGCGGTTGATACCCCCGCTCAGCATTCATCGTCTGAAAGACATTTTCAAAGCATGCATCAATGTCGTTTTCATCAACATTAATATTATCTATAACGTTACGAAAACGCGATATCGAATAGTTAGCACCTACAATGCATTCATCAGCAACTTTCGAATAAAGAAAATATGGCCATAGTGCTTCAATCTTAGTATGGGGATTTGCATGTGGCTTACTATGCTTGGCTGCCTCAATCTTAAGCATTTTGAAATAGCTGCTTTCTTGATCTAAACCCACATCACTCATTTGACGATGCAGTTCGACTGTGAAATCATCTGAATTGTTATTTAAATCGGAGGTAATTGATTGAATGATTTTCAGCAAATACTCTGCATGTACGAGATTTTTTCGACGATTCCACAGGGCTTGCTCAGGATCAGCATTCTTAATATTTGCAGAGATGGCCTTAACAGCGGCTGCTGGATTGAATAATCGTTGTGTTGTAGCTTCTCCACGCATTCCATCCCTGAGTTCAGTGCGCTCCAACTCATTTTTATCAGCGATGTATTCTTTTATCCGGACTTCGAAAAGCGCTAACGCTTCTTTTGTTACCATCATTTACCCCAACAAAACGTTTCAACTGTTATTGTTAGGTAACTATGGCATATGCAGATGGGTAAGGCAACCATTAAATTGTAAGAAAATGTTATAGGATATAAAAAAGGGGCGAATGATTCGCCCCTTATAAACAACCTACGCCGCAGTGAAGGGCGAAAGATGTTTCGCCCCTACAGTTGTTCCACTAATTGAACGTAAGCCATCGGTGCTTTGTCACCAGGACGGAAACCGCATTTCAAAATGCGTGTGTATCCACCAGGGCGCTTAGCATTGGCTGGGCCAACTTTTTCGAACAATTTTCTAACAGCATTATCATCACGTAAGCGATTGAATGCCAAGCGGCGGTTTGCCACGCTGTCAACTTTCGCTAAGGTAATAAAGGGCTCTGCAAAACGACGAAGTTCTTTAGCCTTAGGCAAAGTCGTTCTAATCGTTTCATGTTCGATCAACGATGCAATCATGTTTGCAAACATCGCTTTGCGATGGCTGCTATTTCTGTTTAACTGACGTCCACTTGTACGGTGCCGCATAATATAAAACCTCTCTTACATGTCTTTTAACGATTCAGGCGGCCAGTTGTCCACGCGCATCCCTAAGGATAACCCGCGAGCAGAAAGCACTTCTTTGATTTCGTTCAGAGACTTTTTACCCAGATTCGGTGTCTTTAACAGCTCATTTTCTGTGCGCTGAATCAAATCACCTATGTAAAATATATTTTCCGCTTTCAAGCAGTTTGCCGAACGTACGGTCAACTCTAAATCGTCAACTGTGCGTAGCAACACTGGATCAACAGGTGCATCTTCGCGCTTGGCATCAGCAGCATACTCTGCTTCCAAATCAACAAACACAGCCAATTGATCACGCATGATTTTAGCAGCGCGACGCACCGCTTCTTCAGGATCAATCGTTCCGTTGGTCACTAAATCAATCGTCAGCTTGTCCAGGTCAGTGCGTTGCTTTACACGTGCACTGTCAACATGGTACGAAACTTTACGCACTGGCGAAAAGCTTGCATCCAATTGCAATTGGCCAATTTGATGATCTTCATCGGTTTCAACTTGCGTTGCAGGCACGTAACCACGTCCCATCGCAACTTTCAACGTCATGTGCAATTCAGCGTTACCTGTAATGTGACAGATCACATGTTCAGGATTGATAATGTCAACGTCTGCATCCGCTTGAATATCACCGGCTGTGACAGGACCACGACCTGATTTTTGCAGGGTCAAAGTCTTTTCATTGCCGTGATTCAAGATGATAGCAATGTTCTTAAGATTGAGAACAATCTCAACAACATCTTCCTGAATGCCTTCAATCGTGGTGTATTCATGCAGCACGTTTTGAATCTGCACTTCTACAATCGCTGCGCCAGGCATCGAGGACAATAGGATACGACGCAATGCGTTTCCTAAAGTGTGGCCGAAACCACGCTCCAATGGTTCCAACACAATGCGAGCATTGTGACGGCCAAGTTGTTCTACTTCCACGATACGTGGTTTTAAAAATTCGTTGGGCGAGCTGCTTTCCATCGAGGTATCTCCAGTAGACATTATTTCGAGTAGAGCTCAACGATGAGCTGTTCATTAATATCTGAGGGCAAGTCACTGCGTGCTGGTACGCGGAGATAAACCCCTTGCATCGCAGCTGCGTCAACTTGTACCCAATCGGATTCATGCTGTTCAGCAAAATCCAATGCAGACTTAACACGTAATTGTTGCTTCGAACGTTCTTTCACCGCTACAACATCACCTGGCTTCAAAATGTAGGAAGGGATGTTAATAATACGGCCGTTAACCGTTACAGAACGGTGACTAACGAGCTGACGTGATTCTGAACGTGATACACCAAAGCCCATGCGGAAGACAACGCTGTCTAAACGCGATTCAAGCAAAGCAAGCAAGTTATGGCCTGTTGGACCCTTACGTCTATCTGCCTCTTTATAGTAAAGCTTAAATTGCTCTTCGATTAAACCGTAAATACGACGCACTTTTTGTTTTTCACGCATCATGACGCCGTAGCCACTTAGGCGCGTACGTGCTTTACCATGTTGCCCAGGTGGGGTGTTACGTTTTTCAATCGCGCATTTGGCGGTGAAACACTTTGTGCCTTTTAGAAAAAGCTTTTGACCTTCACGTCTGCATTGACGGCATTTTGGTCCATGTATATCTGACATACTATTACTCCAGAATTAAACTCTACGTTCGCCTGCATCACGGCATCCATTATGAGGCACGCCAGTTTTATCCAAAATCTCTGTGACCATAAAGAATTTGCCTAGGGCTTTGATCGCAGGTTCGCGACCTGGGCCAGGACCTTTAATCACGACCGCAACACTCTTCAAGCCAAAAGCTTGAGCAGCTTGCGATGCTTGTTCTGTTGCCATTTGTGCAGCATAAGGTGTACTTTTACGTGACCCCTTGAAACCACAAGCTCCAGAAGAAGAGCAGCAAAGAGGGTTACCCGTACGATCAGTAATCGTAATGATTGTGTTATTGAAAGACGCACGAATGTGCGCAACGCCATCGAGGACTTTGCGTACTTTACGTACTTTTTCTTTCTTCTTTGCTTTTGCAGCTGTTGCCATAATCTTTTCAACCTATTCCAACGTTATTACTTCACACGGCCCGCCGTTTTGGCGTTGTTACGCGTATTTTGTCCACGACATGGGAGACCCATGAAATGGCGTAAACCACGGTATGCCCGAATTTTTTGCAGACGCAGCTTGTTACCCGCTACACGTCTACGTAAATCGCCTTCCACAGGATAACGTGCTATCTCTTCACGAATCGCCGCTTCTTCTTCCGTCGTTACTAGACGGGCTTTCTTCGTAGGATCAACACCGACTGCTTTGCAGATTGCCAAAGCTCTAGGTTTGCCAATACCGTAAACGGCTGTTAAACCGCTCCAAATATGCGCATTTAAATTGATTTCAATACCTACAAATCTCAGACCTGTACGGCCTCCCGCGTTACCGCGACCGGCTGAACTGCCAGATGTGCTACCAGATACACTCACAAGCTTCTTCCCATATCAAGACTAAAAGGACAAAGGATCATAACCGCATGAACACAAAACGTCAAGCATTAGAATGCATTAACCTTGTGTTTGTTTATGGGTTTTTTCCTCACATTGAATGAGTACTCGGCCCTTACGACGAATCACCTTACACTTCTTACAGCGCTTCTTAACAGATGCACGAACTATCATTGCTCTACTCCTATTATTTGCTTATTAAACAAATACTTAACTATAAACAAAAAACCCCGCCTCGGACGGACAATTTGTCCCGACTAACCCCCTCAAAAGAGGGCGAGGATCCTGAGATCCCGTACCGAATAGGCAAATACTATTTGCCCCTACTTAGGCTGAACCTTCTTCATCAGCGATTCATATTGATAGGACATGAGGTGGGTCTGGACTTGTTGCATCATGTCCATTACCACGACCACTACGATCAATAAGGAAGTACCACCAAATACGAAAGGAACGCTCCAGGCCAATACTAAAAACTGTGGCAAGAGGCATACAAACGCTAAGTAAAGGGCTCCAATCAAGGTTAGGCGGGTCATGACCGTGTCAATGTACCGTGCCGTTTGCTCGCCAGGTCGCATACCCGGTATGAAGGCCCCTGATTTTTTCAGGGTATCCGCCGTTTCCTCGGGATTATACACGAGTGCGGTGTAAAAGAATGCAAAAAAGATGATGGCTACTAAGAATAAACCTATATATAAGGGCTGCCCAGGTGACAACATCAATGTCAGTGAGGACAAAAAGCCGTTTTTCGTTCCCGAGAAGAACTGAGTGACCGTCGCAGGAAACAACAGGATACTCGAAGCGAAAATAGGGGGTATCACACCGGCCATATTGACTTTTAAGGGCAAATGCGTGGTCTGAGCCGCATAGACCTTGTGGCCGTGTTGTCGCTTGGCATAATTAACGGTGATACGTCTTTGACCGCGTTCTACAAAGACAACGAAGGCAGTGACGGCTACGACAGCGACAGCGAGGAAAATGAGGCTTAATATGCTCATTTCACCTTCACGGGTCATCATTAATACTTTGCCGATGGCTCCAGGGAAGCCAGCCGCAATACCAGCGAAGATAATGAGAGATATTCCATTACCAATACCCCGCTCGGTCATTTGCTCACCCAGCCACATCAAGAACATTGTTCCGGTGATAAGGGTAGTACAAACCACGAAGTAGAAAGGGAAACCGCTCATTAAAGCAACACCAGCACCTGCCAAAAACTTTGCCAACCCAATGGATTGGAACAAAGCCAAACCTACTGTGGCCATGCGTGTATATTGATTGATTTTGCGTCTGCCGACTTCACCTTGTTTTTTCAGCTCACTGAGGGCTGGAGAAACAATGGTCAGCATCTGAGTAATAATCGATGCGGAGATATAGGGCATGATCCCCAACGCGAAGACGGTGAAACGTGTTAAAGCACCACCCGAAAACATATTGAAAAGATCAAGGATTGTACTTCCCTGCCCACTGAAAAAATCGTGGAGTTTTACTGGGTCAATTCCAGGCACAGGAACGTGCGCACCGATGCGATACACAATGATCGCACCAATTACAAAAAGTATCTTATTCCTCAGAGCGACTAGTGGCGCCTGTGCTGGATTTGCCATGGTATTTCCTTGTTAGGCGACACTGCCACCTGCAGCTTCGATCAGTTTCTTTGCGCCTTCAGAGACACGTACACCCACTATTTTAATTGGGGTCGTTACTTCTGCTGCACCAAAAATCTTCACGAACTTGATGGTATGGTTAATCATATCCATCGCGCGCAAGGTGTCGATATTCAGTTCTAGGTCTTTATCCCAATTAGCCAAGCTGGCTAAAGAAACCTCTGCTGTTTGACGTCCAACACGGGAAGAAAAACCGTATTTCGCCAAACGACGGTATAATGGCATTTGTCCGCCTTCAAAACCTGGGCGAACCCCACCACCGGCACGAGAATTCTGACCTTTATGGCCGCGACCACAGGTCTTCCCTTTACCGCTACCCATTCCACGTCCAAGACGTTTACCCTTTTTACGGGCCCCTGGAGCTGATGATAATGTATTTAATTTCATGGCAAAATCCTTACAACTTATTTCTCTGTGGAACCGAGTTCGCTCAGAGAAATGCCGCGCTTTGCAGCAACATATTCTGGCGAAGTCATGGAGGTCAAGCCCTTTAAGGTCGCACGAACAACATTTAATGGGTTTGAAGAACCGATGCACTTGCCAAGTACGTTATGAACACCCGCAACTTCTAATACAGCGCGCATTGCGCCACCTGCGATGATACCCGTACCTTCAGAGGCAGGCAGCATAACAATTTTAGAAGCGCCATGGCGTGCATGTACGTCATGAAACAATGTGCCGTGGTTCAATTGAACACGGATCATGTTCTTACGAGCATTTTCCAATGCTTTCGCAATGGCCAATGGTGCTTCAGAAGATTTACCTCTGCCAACACCTACACGGCCATTACCATCACCGACAACCACACAGGCACCAAAACTAAAACGACGTCCGCCTTTTACTACAGTAGACGTACGAGCTACCTGAACGAGACGATCTATATAACCGTCTGATGGTTCTTTACTTGTCGAGTTAAATCCAGAGATTGACATTACTTACACCCTTAAAATTGTAGACCTGCTTCCCGCGCCTTATCTGCCAAAGCCTTAATGCGGCCATGGTAAATAAATCCAGAACGGTCAAATGCAACTTTCGTATATCCAGCTGCAATCGCTACTTTAGCGATCTCAGCACCCACTTTCTCAGCTGCTTCAACATTGCCCGTGTACTTGAGCTCTTCGCGCAAGGAAGGGGATAATGTAGATGCAGTACCAACCACTGTGGATAGGCCATCGTCACCCAAAACGATCACTTGTGCATAAATGTGTTTAGGTGTCTTGTGGACGCATAAACGCACTTGGTTCAAGCGACGTTGAATTGCTCTCGTCTTTTTGCTACGGCGTTTCCGTGACAGAATTTTTGAATTTTTCATGGTTCAACCTTCCTACTTCTTCGCTTCTTTCAGCACAATGATTTCATCCGCATAGCGAACACCCTTGCCTTTATAAGGCTCTGGTGGACGGTAAGCGCGAATGTTCGCTGCCACTTGGCCAACCATATGCTTATCGATACCCTTTACAACCAAATCTGTTAACGTGGGGGCTTCAATCGTAATTCCTTCAGGAATGGTGAATTGAACAGGATGGGAAAAACCGAGTGTTAGATTCAAGATGTTACCTTGAACTTGTGCACGGTAACCCACGCCAACCAATGTTAACTTCTTCTCAAAGCCTTTAGTTACCCCAAGGACCATATTGGCCAATAGGGCGCGCATGGTACCGGTAAGGGCAACCACTTTCTGTTCGCTATCAACTTCAGGATTCCCAGCAGGCTCTAACTGAATAACATTGTCATTCAAGCTCCAGGTTACTGCAGGATGTAAATTGAGATCAATGCTGCCTTTCGGACCTTTGATCGTGACCTTTGAACCTTCAAGCACTGCCGTAACAGCAGCTGGTAAGGGTAAAGGACTCTTTGCTAATCGTGTTGATGCCATAACCGCTCTCTTTACGCAACCATACAAATAATTTCGCCACCAACACCTAATTGCTTGGCTTGTCTATCTGTCATCAAGCCTTTAGATGTGGAAACAATGTAACAGCCTAGGCCACCCAGCAAAGGACGTATCTTTTTCGCTCCTGCGTACTTACGCAAGGAAGGACGACTGACACGTGCAATCTTTGAAATGACAGGTCTATCATGATAATACTTCAAGCTAACATGAATCATAGGAACAGTTCCTACAGTTTCTTCATGAAAACCATTCACATAACCTTGCTCAAGCAATACACGGAGCAAGTCTTTCTTATGTTTAGAAGAAGGAACAAGCACTGAGGGGTGTTTACGCCCACCTGCATTGCGAATTCGGGTCAGCATATCTGAAATCGGGTCTTGCATACTCATCGTTTTTACACCTTACCAGCTGGACTTATAAACACCAGGAACAAGCCCTTCTGCAATCATCTTGCGCAGATAGATACGGCTAATGCCTGTAAAATTATTACCACGTGGGCGACCTGTTTTGCGGCAAATCTTACGTAGTCTTGTGGGGCTTGCGTTACGTGGAAGCTTACGTTGTACGTCCATCCAGACAGCCATGCGTTCTTCCATGGTAGCTTCTGGGTTTTTGCACACTTCATGCGCACGTGCAAGCAAAGCTGCACGACGCTGACGATTTTTATCAATCGTTTCTTTCTTTTTCTTGGTACGGTTAACAGTACTGAGTTTTGCCATGATTAAACCTTCGCTTCTCTGAATGGAAATTTAAATGCAGCCAACAGTTCGTAGGCGTCTTGATCAGACTCAGCATCCATCGTAATACAAATATCAAAGCCACGTAGCGCATCGATCTTTTCAAAATCAATTTCAGGGCAAATGGTTTGCTCTTTAACACCCATAGCAAAATTACCGCGCCCGTCAAAACCACGGCGTGATACGCCACGGAAGTCACGTACACGAGGCAAGTAAATGCTGATTAATCTGTCCAAAAATTCATACATTTTTTCGCGGCGCAGAGTGACCTTGCAACCAATTGGCCAGCCTTCACGAATTTTGAAGCCTGCAATAGATTTTCTAGCATAGGTAATTTGCGCTTTTTGACCCGCAATTTTACTTAATTGCTCGGCAGCGAAATCAAGGACTTTTTTATCCAAAGCAGCTTCACCGACACCCATGTTTAAAGTGATTTTCTTTAAACGCGCTACGCGCATAGGATTGCATTTTTTCATTTTCACGAAATTAGGCAAAATCTCTTTGCGGTACTTTTCATGTAATCTTGATACGGACATTCTAAACCTCTTTACTCACTGTCTTTCGCTACATTGGGGATAACTTCTCCAGAAGACCTAAAGACACGCACTTTTGCACCGTCTTTAGCCACTGAATAACCCACGCGATCTGCTTTCTGGGTTTTAGGATTCAATATAGCCACATTTGAAATGTGTAAAGGCGCTTCACGCTTTTCCAAGCCACCTTGAATATTGAGCTGGGGATTAGGGCGCACGGCTTTCGTGACCAAATTCACACCATCAATTAATACTCTTTCGTCGCGCGGATAAACAGCAGCCACACGGCCTGTTTGCCCTTTAGACTTACCTGCAATAACGATGATTTCATCGCCTTTCAGGATCTTAGCCTTATACACTTTCTTTGCTTTATCTTGCAACATAATATTTCCACACCCTTACAGAACTTCTGGAGCAAGCGAAATAATCTTCATGAAAGCCTCACCACGCAATTCACGCGTGACGGGCCCGAAGATACGTGTACCTATGGGTTGTCTTTGTTTATTCAACAACACCACTGCATTACTGTCAAAACGGATCGTAGATCCATCTTTACGACGCACGCCTTTACGGGTACGTACGACTAATGCAAACAGCACTTCACCTTGCTTAACTTTGCCCTTGGCAATAGCATCCTTAACAGACACGACAATCACATCACCGATCTGTGCATAGCGACGCTTCGAGCCCCCTAACACCTTGATACATTCCACCTGTCTTGCGCCACTGTTATCTGCGACATCCAGGCGTGTACTTGTTTGAATCATTTGCTACGCTCCACACAACACTCTGTTAAATTTGCTCTTGTTCAGCACGTTCAACAATCTGACGAACAACCCAAGCTTTAGTCTTGGATATAGGCCGGCACATTTCAATTTCTACCACATCACCAATGGAGCATGTATTGTCTGCATCGTGCGCATAGAAACGCGTTCTGGACTCTACATACTTGCCATAGCGAGGATGCTGCTTCTTTACCGTACGCAGTACAACAACGGTTTTATCCATCTTGTTACTGACTACACGGCCTACGACCGTTTTTGTCGATTGATTTGCCAACTCCGTCATTTTAGTGATGACCCTTCTCAGTTAAAATAGTATTAATGCGCGCTATTCCCAGCTTGATCGGCCGATGACTAACATGACGCATTTCGCTCTTCAGTTTACGTGCTATCCGTAAGTTTAGGTTCTCTTGCTTGAGATCCCCTAACTTAACCAGCAAATCGGCAACTGATAATTCTCTCAATTCTGCTGTTTTCATCCCATGACTTCCCGTTTAACAAAGATAGTCTTCACTGGTAATTTAGACGCTGCTAGTGCAAACGCTTCACGTGCCGTTGCCTCGTCTACCCCTTCCATTTCATAGAGGACTTTGCCTGGCTTTACCACGGCTACCCAGTACTCCACGTTACCCTTACCTTTACCTTGGCGGACTTCTAAGGGCTTCTTTGTAATAGGCTTGTCCGGAAACAAGCGAATCCAAATCTTTCCACCCCGTTTCACGTAGCGGGTCATCGCACGACGAGCCGCTTCGATCTGCCGGGCTGTAATTCTACCACGGTCCAGGGTCTTTAATCCATACTCTCCGAAGCTTACTTTTGCACCTTTGGTGGCTGAACCGCACATACGGCCCTTTTGCTGCTTCCGATACTTAGTGCGTTTTGGGGCTAACATAACCTATACCTCTTCTTTCTCTTTCGCCAGCTCTTTCTTGAAGACTTCGCCTTTGAAAATCCATACCTTGATACCGATAATGCCATATGTTGTTTTGGCCTCAGCAACCCCATAGTCTATGTCTGCACGGAAGGTATGCAAAGGCACACGGCCTTCACGGTATTGTTCCGTTCTTGCGATTTCAGCGCCGCCTAAACGACCACTGAGGCAAACCTTCACACCTAAAGCACCAGCACGCAATGCCGTGCTAACTGCACGTTTCATTGCTCTGCGGAACATGATGCGCTTTTCAAGCTGTTGTGCGATTGTTTGGGCCACAATCGCTGCATCTGCATCAGGCTTTCTAACCTCTTCAATCGTAATTTGAACAGGCACACCAACGATGCGGGTCAGCTCTTGGCGTAAGGGTTCAATGTCTTCACCCTTTTTACCAATAGCAGCCCCTGGTCTTGCGCATTTTACACGGATAATCGCGTTTTTGGCAGGACGTTCGATAATTATTTCACTCACCTGGGCTTGTGCCAGTTTTTTCTTCAAAAACTCACGCGCTTGTAGGTCACTGTAAAGCAGATCGGCATAATCGTTGAAATTTGCAAACCATTTAGAGGAGTGCTCTTTAACAATGCCTAATCTTACACAATTTGGATGTACTTTTTGACCCATGGTTATCAGTCTCTCTTTTCAGATTGGTTAGAACGATCGGCGACCACTACTGTAATGTGGCTGGTCGGTTTTTTCACATGATCAGCCCGGCCTTTTGCCCTCGGTTTAATCCGTTTGAAAGAAGCACCCTGATTCACAAAAATGGTTTCAATGTACAAATTGTCAATGTCGCCACCCAAATTGTTTTCAAAATTGGCAATTGCCGAATTTAAACATTTGGAAACAAACGTTGCTGCTTTCTGTGGCAATTCAGACAATATCATTAAAGCCTCAGATACGTTTAAGCCTCTGACCACGTCAACCACTAATCGTGCTTTCTGCGTCGAAAGACGGATGTCTCTTAAATGCGCCGTAGCTTGCATTACTTCTTCTCCTCTTTGGTCGCTTTAGTGCCCGTGTGACCTTTAAAGGTACGCGTCGGTGCAAATTCACCCAATTTATGACCAACCATGTCTTCGGTCACGAATATTGGCACATGTTGACGTCCATTATGAACCGCTATGGTAAAACCTACCATAATTGGAATAATGGTCGATGCGCGTGACCAAGTCTTGATCACTTGCTTCTTAACATTGCTTGCCGTGGCCTTCACCAGCTTTGCAAACAAGCTATGCTCGACAAAGGGGCCTTTTTTAACTGAACGTGGCACAGATAACCTCTCTCACTTAATACTTAATTGCGTCTATCACGAACAATATACTTGTTCGAAGACTTCGACCGCTTACGCGTCTTGTAACCCTTCGTTGGTACACCCGACCTGGATACAGGATGACGTCCACCAGAAGTACGGCCTTCACCGCCCCCGTGCGGATGGTCAACTGGGTTCATCGCAACACCTCTGACCGTTGGGCGTATACCACGGTGGCGTACTGCCCCCGCCTTACCCAAACAGCGTAAACTATGCTCGCTGAAGCAAACTTCGCCTACCGTAGCACGGCAGGTTTCAAGCACTTTACGCATTTCACCAGATTGCAAACGTAAGGTCACATAACCCGCGTCTTTAGCAATCAGCTGCGCGCTGGTGCCTGCACTACGTACAAGCTGAGCTCCACGGCCTGGCTTCAATTCTACACAATGAACGGTTGAACCTTGTGGGATAAACTTCATTGGGAGGCAATTACCTACTTTGAATGTAGCTTCAGCACCCGAGATGACTTCATCACCAGCCTTTAATCCTTTAGGCGCTATAATATAACGCTTTTCGCCGTCTTTGTATACTAAAAGTGCAATATGAGCAGAGCGGTTGGGATCATATTCTAATCTTTCAACGCGAGCTGGAATGCCATCTTTAGTACGTTTAAAATCGATAAGACGGTAATGTTGCTTATGCCCACCACCACGATGTCTCACGGTCATCCGACCCTGTGAGTTACGCGCAGAAGTACGGGTCTTTGCACGTGTCAACGACTTTACTGGACGACCTTTGTAAAGATCAGTCTCTGTTACCCGAACCTGGTGACGGGTTCCTGGTGTAAGAGGTCGCATCTGTTTAATAATAACAGCCATTTTCTATTCCTCACTTACTGGACGGCAATCGCATCGATTGTGTGGCCACTCGCTAACGTGACATAGGCCTTTTTCACATCGCTACGCTTACCCGCCATATTACGCGTACGCTTAGCTTTACCTAACTGGTTCAAAATATTGACCTTGACCACGGTGACTTTGAATGCCATTTCAACGGCTTTCTTTACGTCAGTGCGCGTGGCTTTCTTGGAAACTTCAAACACGTATTGGTTTTGGTCTCCCATGACCGTCAATGATTTTTCAGATATTACAGGTGATCTGATTAAATCGAAATATTGATCGCGTGTCATACAAAAGACTCCTCAAGTGTTTTGAGCGCAAGCTCTGTCACCAACATGTGTTCAACATGCAGTAGCGCAATCGGATCAATATCCTTTACTTCTACTACACCTACGTTAGGCAAATTACGGGCCGCTAACAATAAGTTACGATCCATTGCATCGGTTACGATCAACACGTCTTTAACGTTTAAACCATCCAACCATGCTTTGCAGGTCTTCGTTTTATGATCAGCTAATGCAATTGTATCTAATACTGTAATGCGATTCGTACGGAAACGCTCGGACAGAATGCAACGAATGGCACCACGGTACATTTTACGATTTACTTTTTGTGAGTAATCTTTTGTACGTGCAGAGAACGTTACACCGCCGCCACGCCATAATGGACCTGTACGACTACCCGCGCGTGCGCGGCCGGTGCCTTTTTGGCGCCATGGCTTTGCAGTAGAACCGCTCACATCTGAACGATTTTTACGATCAGGAGCACCTTGACGACGAGCGTTTCTGTGTGCCGTCGCAATTTGGTGGACCAAGTCTTCATTCATTGGTACAGCAAAAATTGCATCAGATATTTGGATCGCCTTGTTTTTGCCAGACTTACCAAAGTTAACTACTTGAACTTCCATACTGGCTCCTTACTTAGATGATGCATCACGAACGGCAGCCACAACACGCACGATTGCACCCGTGGCGCCTGGAACAGCACCCTTTACTACGAGTAATGCATTTTCGTGATCAATTGCTGCAATTTCGAGGGACTGCATGGTGATGTATTTATCGCCCATGTGCCCAGCCATGCGTTTCCCTTTAAACACGCGACCTGGGGTTTGGTTTTGACCAATCGAACCAGGAACACGGTGTGAACGAGAGTTACCGTGCGTTGCATCTTGCGTAGCAAAATTGTGACGCTTAACGGTACCCGCAAAACCCTTACCTTTTGTACGGGCACGAACGTCTACACGTTGCCCGACCTCAAATTGTGTCAGATCCAGTGTGGCACCAATGCCAAACTGTTCAGATTCTTCTGCAGACACTTTGAACTCGTACAAACCACGGCCTGGTGCAACATTTGCTTTAGCAAATTGACCAGCCATCGGCTTGTTAATGCGACTAGGCTTTACACGGCCCATAGTCACTTGTAGCTTGCCTTCAGGCTTTGCTACGACCGAATTTTGTTCGATTTGTATAATAGTCACAGGAACGCTTGCATCTTCATTGAAAATGCGGCTCATCCCACGTTTAATTCCGATTAGACCCACGGCCATGCTACACTCCTCGCTGCCTACACAGTATCAATAACAATAATTTTGACGTCCAGGCCAGCTGACAAGTCAAGCTTCATGAGGGCATCAACCGTTTTATCGGTTAGCTCTACGATATCGACCAGACGCTTGTGCACCCGGATCTCAAACTGCTCCTGCGCATCTTTATCGACGTGAGGAGAAGCCAGAAGATTAAAATGACGTTTACGCGTCGGCAAAGGCACAGGGCCTCGCACACGTGCGCCTGTTCTCTTGGCTATTTCGACTATTCTTGACATCGCTGAATCAATCAAACGATAGTCAAACGTCTTGAGCACAATTCGAATACTTTGCTGCTTTGACATAACTGTTACCCTTTTTTTACAATTAGGACGCACGTCCCTCAACTACTTTAGCCGCTACGTTCGCAGGTGCTTCACGATACATCGCAAATTCCATGACGTAGGTAGCACGACCTTGGCTCATAGAACGAAGATCTGTAGCATACCCAAACATTTCAGACAGAGGCACTTCTACACGAATGGCTCTTCCTGTAGGTGTCTCATCCATACCTTGAACAATACCGCGACGTCGGCTCAAATCGCCCATCACATCACCAACATACTCTTCAGGAGTAACGACTTCAACTTTCATAATAGGTTCGAGCAGTACCGCACCGGCCTTTCTCGCCCCTTCCTTGAAGCCCATCGATCCTGCAATCTTAAACGCCATTTCACTGGAATCCACGTCATGGTACGAACCGTCAAACAATGTGACCTTCACATCCACTACGGGGTAACCAGCGATAACACCGTTTTGCATTTGCTCTTGAATGCCCTTGTCAACTGGTCCGACGTATTCCTTAGGAACCGCACCACCAACAATCTCATTCACAAATTCATAACCTTTACCAGGCTCTTGTGGCTCAATACGTAACCATACATGGCCGTACTGACCGCGTCCGCCTGACTGACGAACGAATTTGCCTTCTTGCTCCACTTTCTTACGTACTGTTTCACGGTACGCAACTTCAGGGCTACCTACGTTAGCTTCCACCTGGAACTCACGCTTCATACGGTCAACAATGATTTCAAGGTGCAATTCGCCCATCCCGGAAATAATCGTTTGGCCGGATTCTTCGTCCGTATGTACACGGAAAGAAGGATCTTCTTGTGCCAGACGACCCAAAGCGAGCCCCATCTTCTCTTGGTCAGCCTTAGTTTTAGGCTCAACCGCAATCGAAATAACGGGTTCAGGGAAATCCATCTTCTCAAGGGTAATAACCTTGTCGAGGTCGGACAGTGTATCACCTGTTGTCGTAGATTTCAAACCTACTGCAGCACCGATATCGCCTGCGCGGATTTCTTTGATTTCTTCACGAGCGTTAGCATGCATCTGAAGGATACGGCCCACACGCTCTTTCTTGCCCTTACCAGGGTTATAAACGGTATCGCCACCTTTTAACACACCCGAGTAAACCCGGAAATACGTCAAGTTACCTACGTAAGGGTCAGTAGCAATCTTAAATGCCAAGGCAGAGAAAGGAGCTTCATCATTTGGCTCACGGAGAACTTCTTCACCGTCTTCATCTTCACCAACCATCGGCGGCACGTCTGTAGGTGCAGGCAAATAATCCAATACACCATCCAGAACTGCTTGTACGCCCTTGTTTTTAAAGGCGCTTCCACAGAATACAGGCACAATTTCACCCTTCAAGACTTGCTGACGAATACCAAATTTGATTTCGTCTTCTGTCAAAGCGCCTTCTTCTAGGTACTTATTCATGAGTTCTTCAGAAGCTTCAGCAGCAGTTTCAACCAGCTTCTCATGATATTCATTCGCTTGCTCTTGGTATTGCGGAGCAATATCTTTGTATTCGAACTTAGTACCACGCGTCGCATCATCCCAGTAGATGCTCTTCATTTTCACCAAGTCGATCACGCCTTCGAATGCTTCTTCCGCACCAATTGGCAACTGCATCACAACAACTTTTGCGCCCAAACGTTGACGCATTTGGCCAACCACACGCAAGAAATTAGCACCCTGTCTGTCCATTTTATTAACAAATGCAATACGTGGTACATGATACTTATTCGCTTGACGCCAAACTGTTTCAGATTGCGGCTCAACCCCACCCACTGCACAGAACACAGCAACAGCACCATCGAGTACGCGTAAGGAGCGTTCTACTTCAATCGTGAAGTCTACGTGTCCGGGTGTATCAATGATATTGATACGATGTTGTGGACGTTTACCATCCATACCTGGCCAGAAACATGTTGTTGCTGCAGAGGTAATGGTAATACCACGTTCGCGTTCTTGTTCCATCCAGTCCATGGTTGCTGCGCCTTCATGCACTTCACCCATTTTGTAGTTTTTGCCGGTGTAGAACAAAATACGTTCGGTCGTTGTCGTCTTACCCGCGTCAATATGGGCCATGATGCCTATATTGCGGTACAGTTCAATTGGAGTCTCTCTAGCCACGGCTATTTCCTTTTAAAATTAACTTTGAACAGAAGCGAAATGCGCAAATGCTTGGTTAGCATCAGCCATTTTCTTCGTATCAATGCACTTCTTGACCGCTTCGCCGCGACCTTCCAAGGCGTCCATTAATTCGCCTACCAATTGCAAAATCATACCCTTTTCAGAACGTTTTGCAGCAGACTCTTTCAACCAACGCATGGCCAATGCCAATTGACGTTCGTCCTTAACGGGAACAGGCACTTGGTATGTTGCACCGCCCACACGACGTGAACGCACTTCAACATATGGACGCACTTTATCAATCACTGTTTCAAAAACATCCACCGGTGTAATACGTGCTTTTTCAGACACGCGTTCTAGCGCGGTGTACACAATACGACGGGCCAACGACTTTTTGCCGGAAGACATGATCACATTGATGAACTTCTCGATCAACTGGCTGTTGTACTTAATATCTGGCGTTACTGGCCTTTTTTTAATCACACGACGTCTTGACATAATTCGCTCGCACCTATAAAAAATAATTAACGTTTATCTTGCTTGTCTTTCGGACGATCTGTTCCATACTTAGAACGACCTTGTAAACGTCCGTTCACACCGCTGGCATCCAATGTGCCGCGCACAATGTGATAACGCACACCGGGCAAATCGGGAACGCGACCGCCGCGCACAAGAACCACGCTGTGTTCTTGCAGGTTGTGGCCTTCACCACCGATGTAGGCAGTGATTTCATGCCCGTTGCTTAACATGACACGAGCGACTTTACGCAAGGCCGAGTTAGGCTTTTTAGGGGTCACGGTGTATACACGTGTGCATACGCCACGGCGCTGAGGACAGGAAGCCAATGCTGGCGTATCTGTCTTATCGCTGACGGCACGACGCCCTTTCTTAGAACTCATTAATCTATTTACAGATTTCATACTCACTTACTCTCCACACGAATTGCGTGTCGCTCAAAATACATGCAATCTTCCAACAAGAAGCGTGATTCTATAAAGCTTCGTGCCCCGCGTCAAGCTTTTTCTGCGCTAAAACCGCGTGTTACGAAGCTTTTATATAGAATTAGCCCGCCTCACCTGAGTTAAATACCTCACTAATAGCCGATTGCAGCTCTTCAGCTGACCGATCTGGCTCTACCACAGCTACCTTACGGCGAGCTGAGTGGTACGCCAGGCCTGTTCCACCAGGAATCAAGCGGCCTACAATGACGTTTTCCTTCAAGCCTCTCAGACGGTCACGTTTGCCTGAAACCGAAGCCTCAGTCAATACACGTGTCGTTTCTTGGAACGAAGCCGCAGAAATAAACGATTCCGTTGCCAAGGAGGCCTTTGTAATACCTAATAGGACAGGCTCATATACTGCTGGCATTTTCCCTTCTTTTTCAAGGGCTTTGTTCGCATCGATAACCGTGAAGACCTCTACTTGTTCCCCTTCTAGGAAGTTAGAGTCGCCTCGGCTCAAAATGTTTGCCTTACGCAGCATTTGACGCACTATTACTTCAATATGCTTATCATTAATCTTTACGCCCTGAAGACGGTAAACGTCCTGTACTTCATTGACGATAAAGTTCGTGAGCGCGTTAACCCCTTGTAGCCTCAAGATATCATGAGGATTAGGAGCACCGTCCGCAATCACTTCACCCTTCTCGACTGTTTCCCCTTCGAATACAGTCACATGGCGCCATTTAGGAATCAATTCCTCGTGGACCACGTTATCAGGACCGGTAATCGTCAAGCGACGTTTACCCTTGGTTTCTTTACCAAAGCTTACGATACCCGAGATTTCTGCCAAAATAGCAGGTTCTTTGGGCTTACGCGCTTCGAATAGGTCAGCCACGCGTGGCAAGCCCCCGGTGATATCGCGGGTCTTTGAGGTTTCTTGCGGAATACGCGCAATAACATCACCCACCTTCACGTCAGAGCCATCGCTCAGCGTGATGATAGCGCCAGAAGGCAAGAAGTAGTGAGCAGGTAATGCCGCACCCGACAAGAGCAAGTCATTGCCCTTCTCGTCCACCAGCTTCACGAGAGGACGTAATTCACGTCCGCTGCTCGAGCGCTGCTTGGAGTCGGTGACCACAATATTGCTCAAACCGGTCATGTCATCTGTTTGTTGACGGCATGTCACACCTTCGATCAAATCTACGCACTGGATACGTCCAGCTACTTCACAGATGATCGGATGGGTATGCGGATCCCAGGTTGCAATGATTTGGCCTGCTTCCACTTTGTCTTCGTTACGAACAGTCAGTTCAGCACCGTATGGTACTTTATAACGTTCACGTTCATGACCCTTAGGGTCCAATACGGTGATTTCACCCGAACGTGACACAACGACTGATTTACCATCAGCACGGTTCAATAATTTCAAGTTATGCAGTTTCACAGAACCTGTGTTTTTAACCTGTACTTGGTTAACAGTAATGGTACGTGATGCCGCGCCCCCGATGTGGAACGTTCTCATGGTGAGCTGTGTACCAGGTTCACCGATGGACTGGGCTGCAATAACCCCTACCGCTTCACCCATGTTCACTAAGTGTCCACGAGCTAGGTCACGACCGTAACATTTCGCACAAATGCCGTACTGTGTTTCACAGGTAATCGGTGAACGTGTATACACGTCATGGATACCTTCTGCCTCGAATTGCGCAGCCATCACTTCATTTACGAAATCACCGGACTGAGCCAAGAATGCACCTGTAATCGGATCCTTAACGTCTTGTACCAAGAAGCGCCCAATCACACGTTCACGCAAGGATTCAACCACATCACCACCCTGAATAAGGGAAGAAATACGGATGCCTTGATTTGTGCCGCAATCGACTTCGGTGACAACCATATCTTGTGATACGTCAACGAGACGACGTGTTAGGTAACCCGAGTTCGCTGTCTTCAATGCAGTATCAGCAAGACCTTTCCGCGCACCGTGGGTAGAAATGAAGTACTGGAGTACGTTCAACCCTTCACGGAAGTTCGCCGTAATCGGTGTTTCGATGATCGAACCGTCTGGTTTAGCCATCAATCCGCGCATACCTGCCAACTGACGAATCTGTGCAGCACTACCCCGTGCGCCGGAATCTGCCATGATGTATACAGAGTTGAACGATTCTTGTTCAACAGTATCACCGTGACGATCAACAACCATCTCTTTCGAGAGCTTGCTCATCATAGCCTTCGCTACACGATCATTGGTACGTGCCCAAATATCGATAACTTTATTGTAGCGTTCACCGAATGTTACTAAACCGGACACGTATTGTGCTTCGATTTCTTTCACTTCCGCTTCCGCCTGAGCAATAATGTCTGCCTTTGAATCAGGAATCACTAGATCCACGATAGCAATGGATGCACCCGAACGCATGGCGTAATAGAAGCCCATGTACATCAATTGATCAGCAAAAATAACTGTTTCTTTCAAGCCAACATTTTGGTAGCAAGACATGATCAATCCAGAAATGGACTTCTTGTTCATTGTCTTGTTAATGTCTTCGAACAACATGCCTTCAGGCAAGATTTCGAGCAACATAATACGACCGACAGTGGTTTCCACCAACTTAACTTTTTTCGGATCGCCACCATGTTCTAAACGATGCATTGGCAAACGCACTTTAATGCGTGCATGTAGGCCAACAAATTTGTTCTCATAAGCACGATGCACTTCCGTTGTGTCGGCAAAAATCATGCCTTCACCCTTGTCGTTAATGCGATCACGCGTCATGTAGTAAATGCCCAAGACGATATCTTGTGAAGGAACAATGATTGGCTCGCCGTTTGCAGGAGACAATATGTTGTTCGTCGACATCATCAAGGTACGTGCTTCGATCTGTGCTTCGATCGTTAATGGCACGTGAACAGCCATTTGGTCACCGTCGAAGTCCGCGTTAAATGCGGCGCAAACCAACGGATGCAATTGAATGGCCTTACCTTCAATCAGGATAGGTTCAAATGCTTGAATACCCAAGCGGTGAAGCGTTGGCGCACGGTTCAAGAGCACGGGATGTTCGCGAATAACGCTTTCCAAAATATCCCAGACTTCTGGACCTTCGCGTTCAACCATCTTCTTCGCCGCTTTGATCGTCGTGGCTAAGCCCAAACGCTCTAAACGGTTAAATATGAATGGCTTGAACAACTCCAATGCCATTTTCTTTGGCAAACCACATTGGTGCAGACGTAATGTCGGACCCACCACAATAACCGAACGGCCAGAGTAGTCAACGCGTTTACCCAGTAAGTTTTGACGGAAACGACCTTGTTTACCTTTGATCATGTCGGCCAAAGATTTCAACGGACGCTTGTTGCTGCCCGTGATGGCACGGCCACGACGGCCATTATCTAATAGAGCATCTACCGCTTCTTGCAACATACGCTTTTCATTGCGTACGATGATATCAGGTGCGTTCAGATCCAATAAACGTTTTAAACGGTTATTACGGTTCAATACGCGGCGGTATAAATCATTTAAATCGGATGTAGCAAAACGGCCACCATCCAATGGAACCAAAGGACGAAGATCCGGTGGCAAAACTGGCAATACTTCCAGAATCATCCACTCAGGCTTGTTCCCTGAAGTGTCGAAGGCTTCCATGAGCTTCAATCGTTTTGCGAACTTCTTGTATTTCGTGTCTGATCCCGTTTCCGCGATCGCTTCACGCAATAACTTGATTTCTTCTTTCACATCAATAGCGCGCAATAATTGGCGAATGGCGCCTGCACCCATGTCTGCTTCGAAATCATCGCCGAATTGTTCGCGTGCTTCGAGATAAGCTTCATCAGTTAAGATTTGGCCACGTTCAAGCGACGTCATACCTGGTTCGATAACCACGTAGGCTTCGAAGTACAAAATACGTTCGATGTCACGCAACGTCATATCTAGCAGCAAGCCAATACGTGAAGGCAAAGACTTCAGGTACCAAATGTGTGCAACGGGCGAAGCCAGTTCAATATGGCCCATGCGTTCACGACGCACTTTCGCCAAGGTGACTTCCACACCACACTTCTCGCAGACAATCCCACGATGTTTCAAACGCTTGTATTTACCACACAAGCATTCGTAATCTTTAACGGGACCAAAGATCTTCGCGCAGAACAAACCATCACGCTCAGGTTTGAACGTGCGGTAGTTGATGGTTTCAGGCTTCTTTACTTCGCCATGAGACCAGGAACGAATTTCAACATCAGATGCAAGTTTGATTTGCACGATATCGAATTCATCATTACTTATCTCTTCTCTAGAAAGACTAAACATGGGCGCTCCACTGAGTGTATCTCTGAGGACATCGGATTTATTAAACAAGGTAAAATCTCCCAACAGCTCGATTAACCGCTACTCTTTCTCAAGATCAATGCTGATAGCAAGAGAACGAATTTCTTTAATCAACACATTGAAAGATTCCGGCATGCCGGCTTCCATACGGTGATCCCCATCGACGATATTTTTGTACATCTTCGTACGTCCAGCGACGTCATCCGACTTAACCGTCAACATTTCTTGCAGGGTATAGGCGGCACCATAAGCTTGCAGTGCCCAGACTTCCATTTCCCCAAAACGCTGGCCACCAAACTGTGCTTTACCACCGAGCGGTTGCTGCGTCACCAGACTGTATGAACCTGTTGAACGTGCATGCATCTTGTCATCCACCAAATGGTGCAGCTTCAAAATGTACATGTAACCCACGGTCACCGGTCTATCAAATAGATCGCCTGAACGGCCATCAACGAGGTTGATCTTACCGCTCTCAGGCAAGCCCGCCATCCGCAATAATTCACGGATTTGCGCTTCGTTTGCTCCGTCGAATACCGGCGTTGCCATCGGCACACCACCACGGAGATTGTTCGAAAGACGCAATACTTGATCATCAGACAACTCGTCGATAATTCCTTTCTGCGTGCCGCCTAAGTTGTAAATCTTATTCAAGAATTGACGTATTTCAGCCACTTCCCGTTGTGCATCAAGCATATCGGAAATCTTTTGACCCAAGCCTTTCGCTGCCCAACCTAGATGGGTTTCCAGCAACTGGCCGACGTTCATCCGCGAGGGAACGCCCAGTGGGTTCAATACGATATCCACAGGTGTGCCATCTTCAAGGTATGGCATGTCTTCGACAGGCATGATCTTCGAGATAACACCCTTGTTACCGTGACGACCTGCCATCTTATCACCTGGCTGAATACGACGATTCACTGCCATGTAGACTTTAACAATCTTTAATACGCCTGGAGACAAATCATCGCTTTGCGTGATCTTTTTACGTTTTTCTTCAAAACGTGCATCGTAGGCATCACGCTCTTGTTTGAGCTGTGCTTTCAACGATTCCAGATCGCGGTTAGCGTCGTCATTCCGCAAACGAATTTCAAACCACTTCATGCGTGGTAGATCCAACAAGTACTCTTCAGTAACTTTGCTGCCCGCCTTCAACGCCTTAGGTCCGCCTTCGGCAACCTTATTCGTCAACAACTTCAAGATCCGTTGATAAATACCATCTTCTAAAATACGGTATTCATCTTGCAAGTCTTTACGGACTTTCTCTACTTCGGCTTCTTCAATCGCAGCTGCGCGAGGACCTTTGTCCACGCCATCACGTGTGAAGACTTGTACGTCAATAACCGTACCATTCATGCCCGTAGGTACGCGCAATGAAGTGTCTTTCACGTCAGATGCTTTTTCACCGAAAATAGCACGCAATAATTTTTCTTCAGGTGTCAGCTGTGTTTCACCCTTTGGTGTCACTTTACCAACCAGAATATCCCCGGCCTTCACTTTAGCGCCAATGTAAACAATACCTGCTTCATCCAATTTGGATAATGCTGATTCGCCTACGTTAGGAATATCACCTGTGATTTCTTCAGGTCCTAATTTCGTATCACGTGCGATACAAGAAAGCTCTTCGATGTGAATCGATGTAAAGCGATCTTCTTCTACAACACGCTCAGAGATCAGGATCGAGTCTTCAAAGTTGTAACCGTTCCAAGGCATGAACGCGACCAACAAGTTTTGGCCCAGTGCCAATTCACCCATGTCAGTAGCAGACGCATCTGCTAACACGTCACCCTTTGCAATCACATCGCCAGGAACCACTAATGGACGCTGATTAATTGATGTGTTTTGGTTAGAACGTTTGTATTTCACTAAATTGTATATGTCTACGCCAGCTTCACCAGGACGTGTTTCATTTTCATTCACACGTACTACGATGCGCGCTGCGTCAACTGCATCAACAATACCACCGCGTTTTGCAACAGCAGTCGCACCAGAGTCAATGGCAACCAAACGCTCTAAACCTGTACCAACGAGAGGTTTATCCGCTCTCAAGGTAGGTACTGCTTGGCGTTGCATGTTTGAACCCATCAATGCACGGTTAGCATCGTCGTGTTCTAAGAAAGGAATCAACGAGGCAGCAACCGACACGATCTGACGTGGCGACACGTCCATATAATTAATCTTGTCTGGTGTTGCCAATGCAAATTCATTTTTGTAACGGCAAGGGACTAAATCATCTAACAGACGACCTTTACTATCAACGCGAGCATTAGCTTGAGCGATGTAATATTGGCTTTCGTCAATGGCTGATAAATAGTCGACTGTGTCTGTTACAACGCTGTTAGTGACGCGACGGCAAGGCGTTTCAATGAAGCCATACTTGTTCGTACGTGCAAAAACAGACAGCGAGTTAATCAAACCGATGTTTGGACCTTCAGGCGTTTCAATAGGACATACACGACCGTAGTGGGTAGCATGCACGTCACGTACTTCAAAGCTTGCACGTTCACGTGTCAAACCGCCTGGTCCAAGTGCCGAAACGCGACGTTTGTGCGTGATTTCAGACAATGGGTTGTTTTGATCCATGAATTGTGACAATTGGCTTGAACCAAAGAATTCTTTGATCGCCGCAGAAACAGGTTTTGCGTTGATCAAATCTTGTGGCATGCTGCCTTCTGTGTCGGCAAGACCTAAACGTTCTTTTACTGCACGTTCAACACGTACAAGACCAACACGGAATTGATTTTCAACCAACTCACCTACGCAACGCACACGACGGTTACCTAAATGATCGATATCGTCGATTTCACCTTTACCATCACGTGTATTAATTAATACACGCATTGCTTCAATGATGTCTTCCTTGGTTAATACACCAGGACCATCGTCATTTTGGCGACCAACGCGACGATTAAACTTCATGCGGCCTACTGGCGATAAATCATAACGATCTGCTGCAAAGAACAGGCTATGGAATAACGCTTCAGCAGCATCTTTTGTCGGTGGCTCACCAGGACGCATCATACGGTAGATTTCAACCAAAGCTTCCAAGGAAGTCTTGCAGGTATCAACACGCAGTGTGTCAGAGATATAAGGTCCACGATCTAAATCGTTGGTATCCAAAATATCAACGCTCTTCACATTAGCTGTCTGCAGCTTCTTGATCAGATCTGCGGTGATTTCTGTGTTCGCTTCCGCAATCACTTCACCTGATTCTGTGTCCACCACTGTTTTGGCCAATGACTTCTCAAGCAAAGCATCAAATGGCACTTCCAGTGTGGTAATACCCGCTTTTTCAATTTGTTTGATGTGGCGCGATGTAAAACGACGGCCCGCTTCAACAATCACTTCGCCTGCTTTATCGCAAACATCCGCAATCGCCGTCTCACCTCTTAACCGCTCGGGGGTCAAGGTCATGGTGAGATTATCGTTATTCAGCTTGAAATGTACTGTATCAAAGAACAATGCCAGAATTTCGTCTGTGTTCAGACCCATTGCACGCAACAAAATGGTCGCAGGCAATTTACGGCGTCTATCGATACGAACATATAAACAATCTTTGGGATCGAATTCAAAATCTAACCAAGATCCACGGTAAGGAATAATGCGTGCAGAATAAAGCAATTTACCCGAGGAGTGGGTCTTGCCTTTATCATGCTCAACAAACAAACCAGGTGAACGTTGCAATTGGCTAACGATCACGCGCTCTGTACCGTTAATGATGAAAGAACAATTGTCTGTCATCAAGGGTAGTTCACCCATGTAAACTTCTTGCTCACGAATGTCTTTGATGACCTTCGTGCCAGCAGGTGCATCCTTATCATAAATGATAAGTTGCATTTTGACGCGCAATGGCGAAGCGTATGTCACACCGCGATCGATACATTCAGTCACCTCGAATGGAGGTGTTCCTAAACGATAGGACTCATATTTGAGTACAGCATTCCCAGAGAAGCTTTCGATCGGGAAAACGCTATGAAATGCGCCATGCAAGCCAGCTACACGCCGGTCGGTCATAGGCACATTTGATTGTAGGAAGTCGTTATTATACGAATCGCGTTGGATTTCGAGCAAATTTGGGACTTCAAGAATATTTTCGATGTCACCGAAATCTTTGCGTATACGACGTATTTCAGTAAATGAAAGTTTCGTGGCGGCCATTGGCAGTCCTCGATGTGATTAATACTATCAACCTCTATAAAGCAGTACATTGGCTGGTTTCCCAGCCAATGTTACCGTTTGCAACACTGTTACTTAATTTCTACAGTGGCGCCAGCTTCTTCAAGCTGTTTCTTCAAGCTAGCAGCTTCGTCTTTAGATACACCTTCTTTAACAACAGCAGGTGTAGCTTCAACGAGATCTTTGGCTTCTTTCAAGCCCAAGGTCGTTACTGTACGGACAACTTTGATAACGCCAACTTTGTTAGCGCCAGCACCTGTCAATACAACATTGAACTCGGTCTTTTCTTCCGCTGGTGCAGCAGCTGCAGCAGCAGGAGCAGCAGCAGCCACAGGGGCAGCAGCTGTTACACCGAATTTTTCTTCCATATCTTTGATCAATGCGCAAACATCCATAACGCTCATTGCAGAAATGGCATCTAGAATTTGTTCTCTTGAAACGGCCATAATATCACTCCTCAAAATTAAATTAACATTACACCGAAGCTTTTTGTTCTTGAACAGCGACTAATGTCCGCACCAATTTGGTGTTGGGCGCTGCTAAAGTACCAACGAGCTTTTGAATTGGCGCTTTCATGACAGACATCAATTGACTGATGGCTTGTAGCTTGGTTGGCAAGTTTGCGACTTCGCCTAAGCGTTCCGCAGGAACATGCTGTCCATCTACTGCAATCACAGTCACTTTGACGCGGTCATTCACTTTCATGAAGTCTTTCAAAAGGCGAGCAGGCGCACCTGGATCGTCTTTTGAGAAAGCGAGCACCAACGGTCTCTTTAACAAGCCTTTGATACAATCAAAGCTTGTTCCGTCCACTGCACGGCGAGCCAGGGTGTTACGAACCACGCGTAAATATACGCCTGATTTGCGAGCTTCTTTCCGTAATCCTGTCATCTGCGACACAGGCACACCTGCGTATTCCGCTGCGACAAGGCTTACTGAACTTTCAGCAACAGCCCTTACATCAGCCACAATGGCTTTTTTGTCTTCCAGTCCTAATGGCACTGAACTACCTCCTCTATCTCAAAGGTTGAACGAATATTATTCGTCCCTACCTGGTGCTTTGCTAAAAGCGACGGCACCGTCTGCGTGGGCTTACATTAAACATAGTGTTGCATGCAACCTATGTACCCACGGTCTTTGACGAGTAGCGGTTACCCACTACCACGCCTAAAGTCATTACGCGGATAACGATGACAAGTCGATCGTTAATCCAGGACCCATTGTCGAAGAAAGGGTTATTTTCTTGATGTAAACGCCCTTCGTTGAAGATGGTTTCAATTTCTTCACTGCGCCTAACAATGCTTCTAAATTACGAGCAATGTCTTGTGCAGAAAAACTAAGCTTGCCGATGCGTGCCTGTACAATCCCGCCCTTGTCGGTACGGAAACGAACTTGACCCGCTTTAGCATTCTTCACAGCTGTCGCGACATCAGGTGTTACTGTACCCACTTTGGGGTTAGGCATTAAACCACGTGGGCCTAATACTTGACCTAATTGACCCACGATACGCATCGTATCTGGTGTGGCAATAACAACGTCAAAATCAAGATTACCGCCTTTAATTTTTTCGGCCAGATCTTCAAAACCTACCATGTCAGCGCCCGCTGCAAGTGCAGCTTTGGCGGCATCGCCCTGAGCAAACACAGCAACACGAACCGTTTGGCCTGTGCCCGCTGGCAACAGAACAGCACCACGAACGCCTTGATCCGATTTCTTAGGATCAACGCCGAGCATAATGCCGGCCTCAACCGTTTCATCGAACTTCAATGGTGGTTGAACATTTTGTAGGAAAGCGACAGCATCGATGATCGGATACACTG
Organism: Gammaproteobacteria bacterium; assembly: GCA_044445605.1. GTDB lineage: Bacteria > Pseudomonadota > Gammaproteobacteria > JABCZS01 > JABCZS01 > CAWKDC01. The sequence continues at coordinate 45,531 of JBIOEA010000008.1, forward strand.
TGCCTGGCTTAAGTTGTGCCTGAATGGCCTTTTTACGCTTGGAAATATGAGCCATAACTACTACCCTTCTATGTCTGTGTCAACGCCCATGCTACGCGCAGTGCCCGCAATACTGCGAACGCCGGCCTCTAGGTCTTTGGCGGTTAGGTCAGGTGCTTTCAATGTGGCAATTTCTTCTAATTGCGCACGTGAAATAGTACCCACTTTCTCTGTGTTTGGACGGCCACTGCCCTTAGGCAACTTCAATGCGTCTTTAATCAAGAAAGATGCAGGTGGCGTTTTCATCACGAAAGTAAAACTACGATCAGAATACACTGTGATCACGACAGGAATTGGCATACCTTTTTTGAAGGTTTGCGTAGCAGCATTAAATGCTTTACAGAATTCCATGATATTCACACCTTGCTGACCCAATGCAGGACCAATAGGTGGACTTGGATTTGCTTCGCCAGCTTTAATTTGCAGCTTGACGTAAGCTTGTATTTTCTTTGCCATTTTAGACACTCCAGTTGGGTAGTAACGCCTCTCGGCTCCCCATTTTGCAACATACCCACAACTCTACTACGTTAGCGAGTTACAAGTACGCTGAACCTCTCTCTATATTACCCTTTCTCCACTTGGCTGAACTCAAGCTCAACCGGTGTAGAACGACCAAAAATCAGAACTGCGACACGAAGACGACTCTTCTCGTAGTTCACTTCCTCGACCACGCCGTTGAAGTCTGCAAATGGACCGTCAGTAACGCGTACCACTTCGCCCGCTTCAAACAACGTTTTGGGTTGCGGTTTGTCTGCACGCTCCGCGACCCGATTCAAGATCATTTCAGCTTCTTTATCGCTGATAGGCGTCGGTGATTCACCGCCACCTAGAAAACCTAATACTTTCGGTACGCTTTTAACGAGGTACCATGCTTCTGGTTCCATCGTCATTTGTACCAATACATATCCTGGAAAGAATTTGCGATCGCTTTTACGCTTTTGACCGCCACGCATCTCTACCACTTCTTCAGTGGGCACCAGTATTTTACCGAATTGTGACTGCCTTCCTTCCTCTTCTACGCGTTTTTCCAACCAAGCTTTCACTCGGTTTTCGTAGCCGGAATAGGTTTGCACCACATACCAACGCCAAATTTCGGCCATAACTGTGCTCCTAAGCTGTAATCAACGACATCACGTAAAGCAAAAGACTGTCGAGCAACCATAAAAACACGGATGCTACTAACACCATGACAACCACTGCGATAGTGGATTGAATTGTCTCTTTCCGCGTCGGCCATACTACCTTACGCGCTTCCGCTTTCGCGCTGCTTATAAATTCGAGGGCATCACGCCCTTGCGATGTTGTGCAGGCTATCCCAATCGCGGCACCAACCAGTGCCACAAGCCCAGCAATACGAATCCCTAGATGCAATTCTGCAAAATATTGGAAACCTACTGCGGCCACTGCCAACAAGACCAGTACTGTTAACCATTTGATCTTATTCAAGGTATTTCCACCAACCACACTAAAATCTGACTTCTTTGCACATACTGTTTGACTTTCTGCCATGTCCGCCATCCTGGTAAGTATTCTCCCAGTGAACGACCGCTCATTCTGAGGAGCAGGGATAGTAACACAAAATCTCAAAAAAACAAAGAGTCAGAACAATTATCTTTAAAAGCCTTCAAGAGAAAGGGCGAATATTATTCGCCCTTACCTTTTATATGGCAGGCCAGGAGGGAATCGAACCCCCAACCTGCGGTTTTGGAGACCGCTGCTCTGCCAATTGAGCTACTGACCTATATATCAGAAATAAGGGCGAATGTTATTCGCCCCTACAAACACTCCCCCTCCCTTTGAAGGGAGGGGAAGTTATTTATTACTTCAAGATCTTGCTGACAACGCCTGCGCCAACGGTACGGCCGCCTTCGCGGATTGCGAAGCGTAAGCCGTCTTCCATAGCGATAGGTGCTACCAACTCAACGATCATCTTGGTGTTGTCACCAGGCATAACCATTTCAACGCCTTCTTGTAAGAAGACTTCGCCGGTTACGTCAGTTGTTCTGAAGTAGAACTGTGGACGGTATCCAGCCAAGAATGGTGTATGACGACCGCCTTCTTCTTTCGACAGAACGTATACTTCACACTCGAACTTGGTGTGTGGCTTCATGCTGCCTGGTTTGCACAGCACTTGACCGCGTTCAACGTCTTCACGTTTCGTACCACGTAGCAATACGCCGATGTTGTCACCCGCTTGACCTTGATCAAGCAACTTGCGGAACATTTCCACGCCTGTGCAGATCGTTTTGACGGTGTCTTTGAGACCGACGATTTCGATTTCTTCGCCGACTTTGACAATCCCTCTTTCCACACGGCCTGTTACTACAGTACCACGTCCAGAAATCGAGAATACGTCTTCGATTGGCATCAAGAATGGCTTGTCTGTTTCGCGTTTTGGTTCTGGAATGTATGAATCCAAAGCATCCAATAATTTTTCGACAGCTTGTGCGCCCAATGGACCCTTGTCGCCTTCCAGCGCTTTCAATGCAGAACCTGTGATAATTGGAATATCGTCGCCAGGGAAACCGTAGGTTGTGAGCAACTCACGTACTTCCATTTCTACTAATTCTAGCAATTCAGGATCATCAACCATGTCCGCTTTGTTCAAGAATACAACAATGTAAGGAACGCCCACTTGACGTGCCAACAGAATGTGTTCGCGGGTTTGTGGCATAGGGCCGTCTGCAGCAGATACAACCAGGATTGCGCCATCCATTTGAGCAGCACCTGTGATCATGTTCTTCACGTAGTCGGCGTGTCCTGGGCAGTCCACGTGTGCATAGTGACGTTTCTTCGTTTCGTATTCTACGTGTGCAGCGTTAATCGTAATACCACGTGCCTTTTCTTCAGGAGCAGCATCGATTTCTGCGATATTTCTTGCTTCACCAGCACCACTCAACGCAGCAGCCACTGTCGTTAGGGCCGCGGTTAGCGTTGTCTTTCCATGATCCACGTGGCCAATGGTGCCCACGTTGACGTGCGGCTTGTTCCGGTTAAACGTTGCTTTTGACATTCTCTCACCCTCTTTATAGATCAATAGATCATTCCGCGCATGACCTGGAGCCCACACCCGGGATTGAACCGGGGACCTCTTCCTTACCAAGGAAGTGCTCTACCACTGAGCTATGTGGGCAGTTACGCCATAACGCTATTAAAATTTGCCAATATGCTGTCGAATGTTCGGAGGTACTATTTATAGTGGAGCGGGTGATGGGAATCGAACCCACGCAATCAGCTTGGAAGGCTGAAGTTCTACCATTGAACTACACCCGCACCGAAACCCCAAACATACGCTCTACTTCACAATCTCACATGTTGGCTACCTAATTTTTGGAGGGAGTAGGATTCGAACCTACGAAGGCAGAGCCGTCAGATTTACAGTCTGATCCCTTTAACCACTCGGGAATCCCTCCATAAACAGGCACTCATTGTCCGCAAAGGGAGCAATCCTGTCAATAGGCTGTGTGCAATTATTTCGACTAAAAACCACATTTTTTGAAGACTTAAAGCATTCAACCCCCAAATACCCCCCTTTCAACGCATTTTTGGCTGCTCAGCCACCCTCTATAACGATAGTTTAGTAGCTAAAAGCATGTTGACATGTTAGCTATATTCATGACATCATGCTCATACCTGTTCAACCTACAGTGAGTCACACCTAAATGAACCCACAGAATTTAGCAACCGAGATGATCAAGCGTTTTAACATGCCTAAGGCGAATCCAGCGCTCCCTAGCAAGCTGCCGGATCTTAATGACAGCGAGAGACTTGGCGCGCAACTCACTGAATACCTTAAGCTTTTAATCAAGCACGACCTTCTTAGAATTTCTTCCAGCCCGGAAGGGAATATAAAATCTTGGTCTACAGAGGATGGTATTGGCTTATTGACAAACTACGGCATGCTCCCAGAGACTGAAAAGACAGAGCCAAAGAACCTTGAGCTTTCTCAGTTACGGTGTGCGTCCTCAGAATCAGAAGAAGCCGTAGAAATTCTCACCACGGTTATTCTCAAGCTCGCCGATCCAGGCATGTTCAATACTTTTTTTGTTAACAGTACATTTTCTAAGACAACCACCCTCATGACTGCCGGCCTGCTGTGCGCATTGGTCACGAGGATCAGCACGGGGATTGGGAACCATAGCCAAGATGATAATTATGATATTACATCCTATATAAAAGCTTATAAGATGGCTTTTAAGACGACGATCGATCCAGAAAACTGGGGTACATGGGAAATGCGCATTTACCAGCTATTCAATCTCATGAGGCCGGCTAACCCAGAGATTCTCGAGGGATTTAACGATTCACCTTCGCCATTCCATGATGCTCTTGACGATACAACTATTAACGATGATGCCATTCTGGCAATGATTGAACAAGGGGCGCTCGTCAATGATGAAGACTCTTGTAGTGAAACACCTTTAAATCTGGCCATCACATGTGGTCGGGGAGAGGCGGTTATTACGATGCTATTAGATAAGGGCGCCAATATCAATACACGCGATAAGCATGGTGATGCCCCACTGCACCTTGCAATTCAATACAAAAAGCCTGAAATCGTCACACTGTTACTCAACCAAAAAGATATCAATGTTTCAATTTGGGATAGAGCCTTTCTCACGCCCATCTATTATGCTGCAAACAAAAATCAACCGGACCTTGTGGCTCAACTTCTCAAACGCGGCATAATATTAAGCCAGAACGATATACATTACAACGATGAGAAAGGAAACACGCTCCTGCATGTATCCATCGCACTTGGGATGGATGCACTCTCTTTCCTATTGATTGAAAAAGGGGCGAACTGCAATGCAATGACACATAAAGGCTACACACCACTGTGCATTGCAATATTGATGAAAAACCCAGACGTTGCCATTGCACTCATGGCTCATGGCGCAACGCTTTCATCTCAAGATGTACAGTATCAATTAGGCGATAAAAAACTCACCCTCCTCCATCTGGCCGCAGACATGGGGCTAACAGATGCAATGCAACAAATGCTAAAACATGGCATGGACATAAGAGTTACCGACGAAAAAGGAAACAATTCGCTGCATCATGCAGTCATGAGTAGGGTTAAAAAAACAAGTCTTGTACTTTTAAATGCACCGGGCATCGATGATGCTTTAAACCATCGTAACAAGAAAGGCAAAACGCCTCGAGAATATGCTGCAAAGGATATGGATATTGTTCACGATCCAGAACTCTTATCTAAATTCTTCACGGCCAAACAGAAAAAGAGCTGGCACAAATGAACATCGGCGCCGCCGCTACTGAATAAACGATAGTTTGGCAGCTAAAAGCATCTTGACATGTTAGCTATATTCATGACATGATGCTCATACCTGTCTTAACCTATAGTGAGCCAACTAAAATGAAAGCACAAGACCTTGTATATTTTATAAGCGAGATGTTTAAGACGGTGGTTAAGGCGGATCCAAGAATCTTGCCCATGCTACCGGATCTTAAGGACATGACTCTACTTGATGGCCAACTCACTGAATTTTTTAGCCTATTAACCCATCACGGGATTCTTCAGATTGATTTCAAACCCAAAACGAAAGTAGCTATCAAAAACAGGGCTACACCACGCGGTTTCGCCCTGTTGGCAAACTATGGCGATCTCACAAAGAACATCCAGCAAGGCCCCCTAATACTTGAGCCTTTCCAGTTAAAGTGTGCGCCCTCTGAATCAGAGGAAGTGTTAGAAATTCTTTTAGTAGTTTTTGAAAAGCTTTTTAATCCAGCTACGTTCAATACTTTTTTTGATCCCAATTCATTTGTTAAAACATCTATTTCCATGACTGCCGGCCTGTTATGCGCATTGGTCACAAGGATCACCGCAGGGATGGGTATCCATAGTCATGATGATATTTATACTATTTCAACCTATACAAGCGCCTATGAGGCAGCCTTTAAGGTGAGGATCGATGCAACAAACTGGGCTAGATGGGAACTGCGCATTTACCAGCTTCTCAATCTCATGAGACCGGATACGGAAGGCGAGTTAGCTGTTTTCGATAGTCCGTCTTCGCCATTCTACGGCTCTTCGCCGCTCTATGGTGCTCTCAAAAATCCAACGAGTAACGATAATACCACTGTGACAATGATTGCACAGGGGGCACACGTAAATTCTGAAGACTCCAGAGGGGAAACCCCTTTAAACCTGGCCATCACAGAGGGTCGGGGAGAATCGGTTATTAGGGCGCTATTAGATAACGGCGCCAATATCAATACACTCAATATGCATGGTTATGCCCCGTTGCACCTTGCAATCAAATGCAAAAGGCTCGAGATCGTCACACTGCTACTCAACCAAAAAGATATCCATGCTTCGATTTTGGATGGAGCCTCTCGCACAGCTCTCTATTATGCTGTAAACATAAATCAACCAGATCTTGTGGCCCAACTTTCCAAGCGTGGTGTTACCTTAAGCAACGGCGATATACATTTCTACGATAGCGTAGGAATCACGCTTCTCCATACAACAATCGCACATGGGATGGATGAACTCTCTTTCCTATTGATTGAACGAGGGGCGAACTGCAATGCAACGACATATAAAGGCCACACACCACTGGGTCTTGCAATAATGTATAAAAAAAGGGACATTGCCCTAGCACTCATGAATCATGGGGCAAGGCTTTCATCTCAAGATATGCAGATTCGATTAGACGATACTGGACTCTCGTCCCTCCATCTTGCGGCCGACATGGGGCTAACAGATGCAATACAACAAATGATAAAACATGGCATGGACATAACCGCTACCGACATCGACGGAAACAATTCGTTACATCATGCAGTCATGAGTGGGGTTAAAAAAACGAGTCTCGTACTTCTTAAAGCACCGCGCATCGATGTTGCTTTAAGCCATCAGAACAATGAAGGCAAAACACCGAGAGAATACGCTGCAGAGGATATGGATATTGCTCACGACCCAGCACTCTTATCGAAATTCTTCACAGCCAAAAACAAAAAGTGCTAACGCAAATGAACATAGATGCCGCTGCTGCTGAACTAGCCATTCACATTGAACGATTAGCCAATATCCCTGTGAAATTCACGGAGAATCAAACGGAGAATCATAAGAAGGGATTCAGTGGTCTCCTGCGCGATCTCTTTAGCTTACTGGAAAACCCTCAGGATGAGACATCACAGAAAGATGTCATCTTGGCGCTGCGCACTCAACTGGCATCGATAGCAATATCATCGGGTGGCTTATTAAAAGCGATAACCTTACCCGACAATATTGACAAGGCAGGCTGGCTTTGCGTGCTGGCCGCACAGATTACAGTCATGCTTGGCACTATTACCCTCAAAAGTGCATTCAACAACAAGCTCTATTTTCATTTATACAATAAAAACTTCCCTGAATGGGCACATCCACACTGCGACGATTGGGGTCGAACAGGAGTCAATCTGCTCTATAAGCTTGGTCACTATCAAACGGTCTTCGATGCAGCCCTCTATAATGATGATTTCGAGACCGTGACCTCGTTGCTTAACGTCTTTAAGTCTAAACAGATAGATGCAAACAAATATCTCAAAGCTTCTCTTGAATTTGCATTGCGTCACAAAAAACTAGTGATGGTTCAAAAGTTGCTCTTGAAAATGCACCCTGAGATGCCTGCTCTTTTTGCCACTAGGATGATTTCACAGATCGAATCTTCTGGCCTTATTGAGGCAAACCACCTGAAATACCGTGTGGACAAAAATACCTTTCATGATGATCTTACCGCCCTTATTAAACTTCTTGTAGACAACAACCTGCTAGCCGTAGCGCCCGAAAGTCTGGATAACATCAAGCATGAAGCGATTATAAAGCCTCGAACCACTCCTGGCCTCATCAACCTGAAAAACTATGAGTCAGAACCAACCCAATTTTCGGGTCAATTAGATTGCGCCCCCGCTGAAATAGATGAAGTATTTGAAATCCTCGTGACCATTCTTGATAAACTGAAGGATGACACTACACGCAACACGTTTCTTCATGACCAAACGTTTTACAAAACACCCATACCTTTTACCCCTGGTATTCTATGCGCACTTTCCTTCCAAATTGCAGCCATACTAGGGGGGCACCATTCGCAAGATGGATTCATTGTCATAAAAACTTACAAAGAGGGCCTTCAGCGCTCCTTAAGAGAAAACATGACATCGCTAGATTTGACTCGATGGCAGAGTCGTATTCTGGTGATGTTGGAATTGTTTACACCCATCCCCATGACGGAAGGTGATATCGGGGATAATAGCTTTGACTTGTCGCAGGCTCAACCGACCCAGTTACTACCCAACCCTGAAGAAGCCATTCGGCGTAACCAAGACGAACTCAAAAATAAAATAAGCCCCCCTATGGCGCCACCTGCATTAACGACAGTTCTACTGACACCATTAATGCATTCACAAATACAGCGTGGGCGGCGGCAGCAAAATCGTTGCGGGGATCGATGTAAGATCATATAGGAGGATTTATCGGATATAATGTGTCTATACTCGATTTTTTGCGCGGAGCCGCTCTTATGTTGAAATCTTTCTTAATGATCATGGCATCATGCCTTTTCTCATCCACCTTACTTGCTGCACCCACCCCCGCTCCGGCACCCCAATTGCCGATCCCAGCTGCCCCCACCTTGGGCGCCAAAGCTTATGTCTTGCAAGACAATGGCAGTGGTCAAATCATTGTGTCGGTGAATGGACAAGAACGTCTCCCGCCCGCCAGCCTCACCAAAATGATGACCGTCTATGTAGTCGATCATGAAATTGCCGCGGGTCGTTTGAAACTCGATGATCCCATTCTCATTAGTGAGAAAGCTTGGCGCAGCGAAGGCTCCCGCATGTTCGTGGACGTGAACAGCACCGTTCCTGCACGCGACCTATTAAATGGCGTCATCATTCAATCCGGTAACGATGCCTCGATTGCTTTCGCAGAACACATTGCGGGTACTGAAGAAGCCTTTGCCGATCAAATGAATGCTTATGCCAAAGCGCTTGGGATGAAAAACACCCACTTCATGAACGCCACCGGTATGCCCGATCCTAATCACTACACGACTGCCGAAGACATGGCTATCTTAGCCCGTGCGATTGTCAACGAATTCCCAGACACCTATAAAGTGTATTCGCAAAAAGAGTTCCTCTACAACGGCATCAAACAAAGCAACCGCAACAGCTTGTTGTGGCGTGACCCAACGGTAGACGGCATTAAAACCGGCCACACCGATGACGCGGGCTTCTGCCTCGTGGCATCCGCGCTACGCAACAACATGCGTTTCAACGCGGTTATTCTGGGGGCTGCCAATGAAGGCGCACGTGCTGAACAAGCACAAAGTCTGTTGAACTACGGCTTCCGCTTCTACAAAACACAGGCATTATTAACAGGAAACAAACCGATTGCACAAACAACGGTTTATCAAGGCAAAACATCCAAATTACCCATTGGGGTTGAACAGGATTTGATGGTCACCATTCCACAGAATCAATCACAATCCATTGGTACCTCATTGGCGATGCACCATGATCTGCGCGCACCCATCACACGCGGGCAAGTGGTTGGCGAATTAACCATCACGATGAATGATCAAGTCCTCGTGAAAACACCGGTTGTCGCATTAGAAAATGTTGAGCGCGCCGGTATCGTTGGCCGCTTCTTTGGTTGGATTAAATTATTCTTCAAAGGCCTGCTGAGCAAAGGCAGCAGCGCTCCATTGGCTGAAGGGATTGCACTGACACCATGAACGATACTGTCTACTTAAATGGGGTTTACGGCCCCGCAACTGAAGCAAAAGTCTCTGTCTTTGACAGAGGCTTTTTGTTTGGTGATGGCGTCTATGAAGTCATGCCATTTTATCAGGGACGCGCATTTGGATGGGAAGGCCACATGGAGCGTTTTGAGCGCAGCCTTGGTGCAATAGATATACCCAATCCGCATACCGAACGGCAATGGCGCGACATTGCAACGCAATTGCTCGCGGCCAATGGCGACACGCAATTAATCTATTTACAAGTCACGCGTGGCGTGGCGGTTCCGCGTAAACATACTTATGATCAAGGCATGACGCCCACCGTATTTGCTTCCAGCATCTCTTTCACCCCCGTTCAAACCAGTGGCATGAGTGTGATCACCTTGCTCGATGAGCGCTGGGAACATTGTCATATTAAATCACTCAATTTATTACCTAATGTCTTAGCGACGCAACAAGCGAAACGCGAAGGCGTTCCCGAAGCCATTCTCATTCATGATGGGTTTGTGACCGAAGGCGCGAGCAGCAATGTCTTCATCGTGAAAAACAATGAAATCTTCACGCCGCCCACAGATGGCTCCATTTTGCGCGGTGTGACACGTGGGATTATTTGTGATCTGTGTGCATCACTGGGTTATCGAGTGAAAGAAGAACCCATTTCTATCGATGCACTGATCAACGCTGATGAAGTTTGGTTGAGCTCTGTCGGAAAAGAAATCACCCCGGTGATTAAAATCGATGGCCAACCGATTGCCAATGGCAAACCCGGGCCCGTTTGGGAACGTGCTTACCCGATGTACCAAGAATGTATTAAGCGGGATGCACATGCCCTGTGATGTTGTCATACGTTCGTTGGGGCAAGTGCCTTATGTGTCTACCTGGGAAAAAATGCGCACCTTCACGGAGCAGCGCACCTCAGAGACTTGCGATGAAATATGGTGCTTGAGCCACCCGCCCGTCTTTACCCAAGGACAAGCTGGCAAGCCTGAACACTTAATCAACCCAGGCGATATTGAAGTCGTTCAGACCGATCGTGGAGGCCAGGTGACGTATCATGGCCCCGGCCAACTCGTCATCTATTTTTTAATCGATTTAAAACGCAGGAACCAAGGGATACGCGCCTTAGTGGATACCATCGAACAAGGCGTTATCGCGATGCTGAAAGCCGATCATATCGCCGCTCATACGATTGAAAAGGCCCCGGGGGTTTATGTTGACCAGGCAAAAGTCTGTTCCCTAGGATTAAGGGTCAAACGTGGCTGTACGTATCATGGATTAGCGCTGAACGTAAACATGGATTTAACGCCTTTCTCGCGTATAAACCCCTGCGGATACAAAGACTTAAACGTCTGCCAAACCTCAGACCTAGGTGGGGCACAAACACTGGAACAAGCCCGCGATCGACTGATCGCGCAATTGCTACCGCTTTTCGGGTATAATCACCCCCAAAGCAGCATTGAGGGGACCTTATGAGCACGCCAACGGTCAATGATAAACAACGGGGTTTTGATAAGCTCTCGCGCATCCCGATTAAAGTCGAAGCACAACCTCTCCTCAAAAAACCCGATTGGATTCGTGTCCGTCTGCCTTCCCAACATAATATTGATATTGTGACGCAAATGCTTCGCCAGAACCGCTTACACAGCGTCTGTGAAGAAGCCTCCTGCCCAAATTTACCTGAGTGTTTCAGCAAAGGTACCGCAACGTTCATGATCATGGGTGACAAATGCACCCGCCGTTGCAGCTTTTGTGACGTAGCTCATGGCCGCCCTGATCCCCTCGACGAAAGCGAACCGGCGAATCTAGCCACAGCCATTGCCACGATGAAGTTGAAATACGTGGTCATTACATCGGTGGACAGAGATGATTTACGTGATGGTGGCGCGGGCCATTTTGCGGCATGCATTAAAGCCACACGCGAACAAAGCCCGAACATTCGCATTGAAATTTTGGTGCCTGATTTCCGCGGTAAAAATCGCCGTCAAATCGCGATTGATCTTTTAGCGACGGAACCGCCAGATGTGTTTAACCATAATATTGAAACCGTGCCACGGTTATACGCGCAAGCACGCCCTGGTTCTGACTATCACTGGTCGTTGTTATTGCTGAAAGAATTCAAAGAACGCTTTCCACATATCCCAACAAAATCCGGCATCATGCTGGGGCTTGGCGAAACCTTGGACGAAGTACGCGACGTGATGCGTGACTTACGTACGCACCATGTTGACATGATCACCATTGGGCAATACTTACAGCCTTCTCGCTACCATCTCCCTGTTGCGCGTTATGTCACCCCAGCCGAATTCGACCAATTAAGAATCGATGGCGAAGCCATGGGGTTCTCTAATGTGGCCAGTGGGCCGCTCGTGCGCTCATCCTATCATGCTGATAAACAAGCAGATGGCGAGAGAGTCAGCTAAAGTTTGCTGATCTGCTTTCATCCTCTACAGGTCTATGGTATATTCCTACCTTAGCATTTTTCCCTGTAGTTGAGTGGAGAGTAGAAGATGTATTCAGGCTATCAACATTGGCTGGCTCAAGGCCAACAAGCTGCTTCTAGTGATAAAGATAAGTATCAAGCTGCGCACCTTGCCCTTAGCTACTACTCGACACCCCCCAGCCTATACAGTGCACACTTCACTCGGGACCTCGCTGATCCGAATAATAATCCTATTGATATCGTCCTTAAGATCGAAGCCAAAATACCCGCTGATAACATGACATTAGCCATCGCTCGAATTGCCAAGCATCATTTGGAAGATTTTAAGCAACATCAGACTCAAATCATTAATGCAATGAAACAAAACCGCCATCTTGCCTGCGTATGGGCGAGCGCCTATATTGACGCACGAAAAATACTCAAACCACAGAACAACGTTTTTAATGAGATCATTAATAATACTTTTTTTAAAAACAATGTAGCGGTCATGAGCAAATTTTATAACATTTCAAAGAAATCAGATCCTTTTTCTCATGTGCATATTGACAACAATCTACGCATTCGGGCAACCCAACTTATCCTCACCGATACTTCCTTTACTCCAGCCATCCTGGCACTTGGGGTCAACGCGAAAAAAGATGATTTTGCAGACATCGTGAATACGCACCATGCAAAATTGTTCACAACCGAACGCACTGATGATGAGCCCCAGATCAAGAAGCAAAAGTTAGTAAAAAAGTAAAGTGGGCGAAAGAAGGGGCAGCCGAGTATTCCGAGGCGGGGGTTTTTCTAGTCTATTCCGCCCGTAGCCAATGTTCTCTGTAATAGCGCAGTTCTGCTATTGAAGCGCGGATATCACTCAATGCACGGTGGTCATCTGATTTTTTAATTTGCTTGTACAGTTCAGGGCGCCAGCGACGCGAAAGTTCTTTGATCGTGCTGACATCAATATGGCGATAATGGAAAAAGTCTTCTAGTTTGGGCATATACCGTGCCATAAAACGTCGATCGGTGCAAATCGTATTTCCACACATCGGGGATGCTTTGGCTTCGACCAGTTCGTTTAAAAAAGCCAAAGTTTGTTTTTCTGCTTCGTTTTCAGTAATTTTACTTTCACGAACACGCTCCACCAAGCCAGTCATGTTATGTTGACGGGTATTCCATGCATCCATGCCAGCCAGTAATGCGTCATCTTGATGAATTACCAATTCCGGCCCAATCCCAATTTCATTTAAATCACTGTCCGTGACAATCGTGGCTATCTCGATGATCCGTTCTTTTTGCTCATTGAGCCCAGTCATCTCGAGATCGATCCAAATTAAATTTGCTTTCTTATCCATTTTTTAACCTTAACATAATGATTCTATTGTTTGCGCCAGTAATTGTAGCTGAGACGGGGATGATAATCGATGGTCCCCGTCTTTGATGAGCGTTATGCTGACATCATTTGAGGCCACACGCTCGGCAATCCGTATCGCTTTCTTCCAAGGAACATCAGCATCTTTCATCCCTTGCAATAATCGTATGGGGCAATGAATGGCGATGTCACCGTGCAATAAATAATGATGCTTTGCTTCAGCGATTAATTCCGCCGAAATTGGATACGGCCTCCCTTCTATGCCGGAAGGAATATAACATACTCCTGTCTTGGCAAGTGAATCCCGATGGTCGTCTGACAACCGCGAAAAATCCTCTGTAAAATCGGGCGCTGCCGCAATACCGACCAAGCCATGAACGCGATCCGGACGGGCCAATGCAGCCAATAACATGAGCCAGCCGCCCATACTGGAGCCGACCAATATTTGAGGGCCCGTTGTTAATTCACCGATCACCTGCAAGGCGTCCGACAACCAACGCCCCATCGTCCCTTTGACAACTTCCCCATCGGATTTGCCGTGACCATAATAATCAAAACGAACGAATGCTCGGCCCCATGCACGACAACATGCTTCTAAATACGTGGCCTTGGTTCCCGACATGTCTGAGCAAAAGCCCCCCAAAAACACGACACCCGGCCCCTCGCCTTCTGTTTTACAGTAGGCTAGCTTGTTGCCGTGACCATCCGTCAAATATGTATTCATCCTTCTCTCCCACCAAGCCCGCTACGATAACATATTCCTAAAATAATGGTAAAAATTGAGTATACTTCCAAGGTGTGCAAGGAAAAATCGATGAATGAAGAAATACTCAATTTTGATGTGGTGATTGTCGGTGCAGGCCCCGCAGGATTAGCGGCAGCCATCCGACTCAAACAGCGTTGCAAAGCCACTGGCAAAGATCTATCCGTCTGTGTCTTAGAAAAAGGCAGCGAAGTCGGTGCGCATATTATTTCCGGCGCTGTCATCGACCCTCGTGCACTCAACGAACTCATCCCCGATTGGCAAACCCTCTACCCACATCACACGCCCGTCGGCGAGGAGCGGTTCTCCTACTTCACCGCCACCAAAGCGCATCTTCTTCCCATCCCAACCAGAATGCGTAATCAAGGTAACTTTGTTGTAAGCTTAAGTCGTCTCTGTCGATTTCTCGGCGACTATGCACAATCGCTCGGTGTCGATATTTTCCCTGGCTTCCCCGCTGCAGGCCTGCTGATGGAAAATAATCGCGTCATTGGCATCAAAACAAAACCACAAGGATTGGATAAACAGGGCCAACCCACCGCGCAATACATGCCCGCCACCCATATTCACGGCAAACACATGTTAATTGCCGAAGGCGCTCGCGGCTCACTGTCTCGGCAACTCATCGATCATTATGACTTGACGGCGGGCCGCTGCCCACAAACCTACGGATTGGGCATCAAAGAAATTTGGCAAGTCCCCCGCAAAGAGTCCCTCGCAGGACGCGTGAAACACACGGTAGGATGGCCGCTGAAACCTGACACTTATGGCGGCGGGTTCATGTACCATCTCGACCCCGAACATATCGCAGTCGGTTTTGTCGTAGGATTAGATTACCAGAACCCCAATCTCAGCCCATTTGAACTGTTTCAACAATTTAAATCACATCCCCATATTCATATGTTTTTAAAAGAAGGCCGCCGCATTGGTTATGGCGCACGTGCATTGACAGAAGGCGGATATCAATCCATTCCAAAACTCACCTTCCCAGGCGGTTATTTAATCGGCTGTGCGGCAGGCTTTATGAATGTCGCACGCTTAAAGGGCTCACATACTGCGATCAAATCCGGTATGTTGGGTGCAGACTGCGTTTATGAAAAACTCGCTGAACAGCAAACACCGGATTTTGACGAGCGCATTGCACAATCTTGGATTGTTGAAGAATTGTACCCCGTGCGCAATATTCGCCCTGGGTTTAAAAAAGGATTGTGGCCTGGGCTGCTCAACGCTGCATTCGAAACCTATATTACCCATGGCAAAAGCCCTTGGACACTCAACAACACAGCGGACCACCTATCGCTCAATCCTGCGCTGAAATTCGATAAATTTATTTATCCTAAGCCTGATAATATCATCACCTTTGATCGGTTATCATCGCTGGCGCTATCGGGCGTGCATCACCGGGAAAATCAACCGTGCCACCTGGTTCTCAAAGACCCCGCTGCAGCGATTTTAGAAAACTACACTCTCTTTAATTCTCCCGAACAATTTTATTGCCCTGCCGGCGTGTATGAAATCATCACAAATGACGGTATTCCACACTTGCAAATCAATGCCATGAATTGTTTACACTGCAAAGCCTGTGATATCAAAGATCCGACACAAAACATTGTGTGGGAAACCCCCGAGGGCAGTGGCGGCCCTCACTATACTGACATGTAGGTGTTTTATGATGATTGATCGTGATAAAAGTGGTTTACTGCTCATTGACATGCAAGAAAAATTGGTGCCGCTGGTGATGGATCATCGCGAATGCATCGGTCACTGCGAATGGATGCTAGGCGTTGCGAATGTCCTCCAAATCCCAGCCATTACCACACAACAATACCCCAAAGGATTAGGTGCAACGATTCAATCACTGCAAACGTTGATTGACACACAACGCGTGATCAATAAAATCACGTTTTCAGCCATGCGTGATGAAGATGGCGAAGCACAAATCCGCGCCAGCCATAAAACACATTGGGTACTGACCGGGATTGAAACCCATGTCTGCGTGATGCAAACTGCACTTGATTTAAAAGAGGCAGGCTTTAAAGTATTTGTGGTGGATGAAGCCACCTCCGCACGCAGCGCGCACGATAAAAAACTGGCCATCTCCCGTATGCGCGCCGCCGGAATTCACATCGTCACGCGTGAAATGGTTGTCTTTGAGTGGTTGAAGACCTCGGGCGCAGCAGAATTCAAACAAATCAGCCAAGGGTTCATTAAATGAATAAGCATCAATCATCTGCCATCGTCACCGGTGGAGCATCGGGCTTAGGCGAAGCCACCGTTCGTCTGTTACGTGCACAGGGCATGCATGTTGTCTTTTGTGACCGTCAAACCAATGATGCATTGGCTAGGGAAACAGGCGCCGTGTTCGTTCAAGGCGATGTGACGAAAGCTGAAGACATCGAAGCTGCTATTGCCAAAGCCAATGGGCCCGCGCCATTACGCGTCGTCGTTCATTGCGCAGGGATTCTCGGCGGTGCACGCATCAGCGGCAAAGAGGGCCCTCATGATCTGGCTTCCTTCGAAAAAATCATTCATGTGAACTTAATAGGGACGTTTAACGTGCTGCGATTGTGCTCACATGCAATGAGTCAAAGTACAATGGATAACCCAGATGGCGCCAGAGGTGTTATCATTACCACCGCTTCGATTGCCGCCTTTGAAGGTCAAATTGGGCAGGCGGCTTACAGTGCTTCGAAAGCAGGTGTTGTCGGCATGACATTACCTGCGGCACGTGAATTAGCTCGGTTTGGAATACGGGTTGTCACGATTGCCCCTGGTCTCTTTGAAACTCCCATGATGGGCGGATTGAGTGAGAAGGCCGCAACACAGTTGCAGGAAAGCGTGGTATACCCCGCTCGCTTAGGGAAAGCCGCCGAATTTGCGCAAATGGCGTTGAGTATTATTGATAACCCGATGCTGAACGGATGTACCATTCGATTAGATGGGGCCGTCAGACTGATATAGGAATACAGCGTTTATGACAGATAATAATGCGGTAGTGGCTCAGTTTGAGATTCGTTATCACCAATTCCTGACTAAAGAAGGCGTGCTCGTTCAGCCGCTGCCTGAACCATTAGATAACAATCCGACGCTGTGGAAAGAGATGTATTACCATTTAGTGCGCAATCGTATGTTCGATGAAAAAGCGATTAAATTGCAGCGAACCGGGCAGATGAGCACGTATCCTTCGACAGAAGGGCAGGAAGCGATCGCAGTGGGCGTTGGGATGGCGATGCATCGAGAAGACGTGCTTGTCCCCTACTACCGTGAATGTGGCGCGCATTTAGTGCGTGGCGTAAAGATGGATGAAATGTTCATGTATTGGGGCGGCGATGAGCGCGGCAGTTTATACGAACAGATTCCGAATGATTTCCCTTATTGTGTTCCGATTGCGACGCAATGTTTACATGCTGCGGGCGTGGCCGCTGCGTTCAAATACAAACAAGAAAAACGTGCGGCGGTTTCATTCATTGGGGATGGCGGCACATCGAAAGGTGATTTTTATGAAGCGATGAATGTGGCGGGTGTTTGGCATTTACCCGTGGTCTTTCTCATCAACAATAATCAATGGGCGATTTCCGTGCCGATTTCCCAACAAACCGCGTGCAAAACATTAGCACAAAAAGGCATTGCAGCCGGGTTAAGTGCTGAACAAGTGGATGGCGATGATATTTTTGCCGTGTATCATGCAACGCATCTTGCGCTGGATCGCGCGCGTCAAGGCAAAGGGGCGCATGTGATTGAAGCCATCACGTATCGTATGGGCGATCACACTACCGCGGATGATGCGAGCCGTTACCGTGATAATGAAGCGGTTCAAAAACACCGTGATGAATGCCCGATCTTACGTTTACGGAAATTCATGGAATCACAAAACGTCTGGAACGCTGCGGATGAATCTGCCTTGATTGAAAAAATTGCTGCTGATATTGAAGCGGCGGTGACACGTTATCAACAATTGACTCCCTGCCCTGTGACAGACATGTTCGATTATTTATATGAAACATTGCCCGATGCATTGCAAGAACAGCGCGATGAAGTCATTGCTTATTTTGGAGACCGCTCATGAGCGCTATCACGTTAGTAGAAGCCGTCAATCAAGCGTTGGCGCACGAATTAGCACGCGATGAAAATGTTGTATTGCTAGGCGAAGACATTGGGATGAATGGCGGTGTTTTTCGTGCCACCGCCGGTTTGCAAGCTCGTTTTGGATCCAAGCGCGTGATTGATACACCACTGGCTGAAACGATGCTTGGCGGTTTAGGCGTTGGGATGGCGACACAAGGTTTGCGTCCCGTTGTTGAAATTCAATTCATGGGATTTATTTATCCTGCAATGGATCACATTGTGAACCACGCATCACGCATGCGTAATCGTACACGTGGCCGGCTTACGTGCCCGATGGTCATTCGCACACCTTATGGTGCGGGGATTCGTGCGCCGGAGCACCACTCTGAAAGTACAGAATCGATGTTCACGCACATTCCTGGTTTGCGCGTGGTTGTCCCCTCCTCGCCTTTTCGTGCGTATGGATTATTATTGGCGGCGATTCGTGATCCGGATCCCGTGATATTTTTAGAACCGAGCCGCATTTATCGTTTAATCAAACAAGAAGTGCCTGATAATGGTGAAGCGTTACCGCTTGATACGTGTTTTGTGTTGAAAGAAGGCACGGATGTGACCCTCGTGAGTTGGGGCGCCATGATGCATGAAACATTGCAAGTAGCGCAGCAATTAGAAAATGATGGCATTTCTGCCGAAGTAATTGATGTGGCGACATTGAAGCCACTGGATATGGATACGATTTTGCAATCGGTGTCGAAGACGGGCCGTTGCGTGGTGATCCACGAAGCTGCCCGCACCAGCGGATTTGGTGCAGAAATTGCGGCGGAACTAGGCGAGAAAGCGTGGGACGTATTGAAAGCGCCTGTGTTACGTGTCACCGGTTTCGACACCATTGTGCCGTTGTATCGAAAAGAAATGCAGTATTTACCGAGCGTTGAGCGTATCCGTGATACGGTGGATGCTGTCTTGGTTTATGAGAGGATTGTCTGATGAAAATATTTTATTTACCGGATTTAGGTGAAGGCTTACCTGACGCAGAAATTCAAGAATGGTACGTCAAGGTCGGTGATGTGGTTAAAACAGATGATCCATTAGTCTCGATGGAAACGGCGAAAGCGATCGTGGATGTGCCCGCACCGTTCAGTGGCAAAATTGCGGTATTGCACGGCAAACAGGGCGATATCATTAAAACGGGCACGCCGCTGGTGTCGTTCGAAGCCACGGGAGAACAACGACAAGATGCAGGTACCGTGGTTGGGCATTTGGAATCGCACTCAGGTGTGGTTGAAGAACAAATGAAGATCATCAAATCGGATGCATCGTCACGTAATTCGGCGAAAGCATCTGCCGTGGTGAAAGGCCTGGCAGCGCGTTTGGGTGTTAATATCATGCAAGTCACGGGAACGGGACGCAATGGCATGATCACGGCGAAAGATGTTCAATTGTTAGCGGCGCATCCTGCACTGAAAGAAGGCTTCACGCCGATCAAGGGATCTCGCCGCATGATGCTTGCGAGCATGACGCACGCCCGTAATGAGGTCTGCCCTGTCACCGTATTTGATGATGCTGATATCAGTGCATGGGAAAAGGGTCAAGATATCAGTGCGCGCATGGTGCGTGCGTTAGTGGTCGCTGCCAACGCTGAACCTGCCTTGAATGCAAGTTTTGATGCAGCCACACAATCGCATAAAATCAACAAGGATGTGCATGTTGGCATTGCGATGGATACAGACGAAGGATTATTTGTTCCAGTAATTCATCACGCTGAAAAATTGAATGCAACACAAATCCGTGAACAATTAGAAACGCTGAAAATCAGTGTGCGTTCGCGCACGGTCAAACCAGAAGATTTACATGGGTCGACGATCACCTTGTCTAATTTTGGTAAATTTGCGGGGCGTTATGCCACACCGATTGTTGTGCCTCCGCAATTAGCCATTGTGGCGAATGGGCCAAAACGATTGGATGCTGTTGTGAAAAATAATGAAGTGGTGGTTTGCCCACGTATGCCCTTATCGCTTACGTTTGATCATCGGGCGGTGACTGGTGGTGAAGCAACGCGATTTATGGGAGCGTTGATTCAAGATTTGGAAAAGGCGGAATAATGCGCATATTACACACGATGATACGGGTAGGTGATTTAGAACGTTCGATTGAATTCTATACAAATGTTTTGAACATGAATGAAATCCGTCGTTCACGCAATGAAGCCTATCACTATGATTTAGCATTTGTCGGGTATGGGACAGAGGAAGACGGCGCGGTGATCGAGCTTACCTATAATTGGGGAGTTACTTCTTACGATTTAGGCACCGCGTTTGGGCATATTGCGATCGGTGTTAATGATATTTATACAATATGTGAAACGATCAAAGCTAAGGGCGGCATCGTGACGCGTGAACCGGGCCCGGTAAAAGGTGGTACAACCATCATCGCATTTGTGAAAGATCCAGATGGGTATTCGATAGAGTTGATTCAGAAATAATGGACAGTAATCGTTCAGCCCTCTACTTTTAAAAGCTGATTATCCTCTTAATCGTCGCCCCCTTTGGAAAAACATTTGTTAGGTTTGGGCTGCGAGTGTCGGATATACCACTCTTCGCCCACTTCTAAAGCATGTCCCAGGCTTGAACTGGGAGGGGCAGCCGAGTATTCCGAGGCGGGGGTTTGGGGGTCTTCGCCCCCTTTGTAAAGCTGCTCGTTACCCATAAGTCGCCCCCATATCTCTTGTAACTGATAGGGCTATTTCAAAATCCCTGACTCTTTGCAGGCCAATCCACAATGTCTGTGCACCAGGAAAGGCGTCTCCTTTCCTC
>JBIOEA010000009.1:0-66581 GCA_044445605.1 Gammaproteobacteria bacterium
AACCATCGGAGGCAGGACGCCGACGATGAGCGCCCAGGGATGGGTTCACAGCGTGTTTGGGCGAGAGATTGCCGATAAGCGCCCAAGAGCAGTCGATTCCTTCGGTATGTGAATTCTGGTTATGAAGCGAAGGTGAGAAAATCACATTACGATCATGAAGAAAAACCCCCGCCTCGGAATACTCGGCTGCCCCCTTTAGAAGTGGGCGAAGAGTGGTATATCCGGCACTCGCAGCCCAAACCTAGCAAATGTTTTTTCAAAGGGGGGATAAGAGATGCATAACCCCTGCATGGTGAACAACTTATTTGACGGAGTACTACGGAGTCTGAACGACATTTTTACCCGCATTTGTATTGTACACAAAACAGGTTGCCTCACACGTGCCTGACTTGCCTTTTAGCATATATTGGTTTCCGGCACCGCCAGAAACTTGGATGATCTTGCACCAATTTGCCTGCATCACCGAAAGGAAACAAACACCTTTGTCATTGGTAACCCCTGTCGGAAAGGCAGGCTGTTGCGATTCGTCACGACCATCCATCGTTTGATTAATAACCACCACATTAGTAATACCCGTGAATGCGCCACCCGCAAAGTTTATCTGTTGAACGCCATTTATCACGCCCGTGCCACTAAAGGTCATGTTATCAAGATTTGCGATCGCTCCAGCGGTGTTAAACGTCAACGTGCTTAAACCTTTAATCTCACCACCCGACGATGGGAATGTTATATTCGCTCCCTGGGCCGACGCAAAGGTGATACTTTGAACACCTGCAATGGCGCTGGGAGCAACGCTACCAGACGTTCCATTACCAAAATTTAAGGCTCCAATCCCATTGATTGCCCCGCCATTGGTCATGTTAGCGGCTGTTAGATTATTGATCTGACCATTCGCCGAAAAATTAAGTGCATTCACATTATTGACAGCGCCAACACCGGCAGGATCAAATGACAACGTTCCAACTCCGGTGATATCGGGGGAAATAGGCGCGCCCCCACCGGGAGGCACGCCAGGTGATAAATTTAAAGCACCACTGACATTAAGATTGCCCGTCACATCAGGGCTGGTAATGTGCGTTTCTTGAGTTTGCGTTTTATCCCATGTGGCTGTGATCGGCATGACAGCGCCTGTTTTGTCAACACCACCGACATAATGGAAAGATGAAATACCCAGCAATGGATCATAAAGTTTGTTCGCTTTTACAGCGGCCATCGCTGTCACGCTGCCCTCAAGCTTTCCGTCCGCAGAAAGATCATACAGCGCACCATACACAATGGTGACTTTTGTCGTCGTGATTTGCACCTGGATCGCCGCATCGCCTGTCAGATCACCACGACGCAACTCTAAGGGATTTAACCCTGCAAACGTAAAGACCTTTGGCAAATAGGGTGTTTGACTGCCAGGAGGGTATAAGTTTTGTAACCACGAAACACCCGTGAGAGTATAGGTAGTCGTCGCACCTGTCCCACTGGCTTTAAAAGTAGAAGTCGTCGGTATGATAGCAGGTAACGCAAATGGATTGAATGTCCCGGTTGCAATGCCTGCTTGATTATCGACCACGAATTGTCGCACCGTTTGCGCATATAGATACATTTTTTGGGCCAGAGGGTCAGCCACCGCTGCCTGGCTTTGCTGTTGTTGGTATTTGAATGTCGATACCGCGATCAGACTGGATACAAAAAGCACCAGTAGCATTTCGAAGAGGGTGACAGCCCTGATTTTCTTCGGTGACGACATGCTCATGAGTTTTCCCTTAGTTTTTATAACGGAAACACTGCACCGTACATTCCCCGTTCTGGCCTTTAAATCCGTACTTATCGATATCCCCGGGGGATTGACCATTATCTGTGTTGGTTATGCGCTCTACAATGCACCAACTGGCGTGCATTTCGGTGATAAAACACATACTGTTATGTATAGAATGATTTGTCACTTGATACTTCTTTTCATATTCACCGCTGCTACCAAAGTTTTTAGTGAAACTTTCCACACCCGTAATACCGGCAAAATCCCCCCCGACAAAACTAATCTTCTTTAGCCCAGTAATGGCCCCTACTCCGGCTGTGGAAAAATCAATACTGCCAATACCCGTTATAGATCCATTTGCCTCTCCAGCTGTGCTGAAATTAATGACTTTCAGATCATCTATCCCAGCAGAGCCACCGCTTTTAAAGCTAATCTTGTCGAGTTCCTTAATGGCACTATCCTGGGGAGCCGCTGTCTCAAAGGTGATGGGGCCTTGCATGGTATTGTTCCCACTGCGTAACAGCCAGGCATCATTCCACATGCTTTGATCGGTCATGGTTCCTTGGATAATGCTCGGCGTTGCAAAGGCTGGAGGAGGTGGTTCACCCGGAGGTGGTTCAGCAGGGGGCTGTTCATTCCCTATCTCCACACGACGATAGTGAATAACGCCCGAACCTTTAATGGTATCTCGGTATTCATTCGCATAATTCACAGCCCGCGCAATCAGGCTGACGTCTTGTACATACGTCCTATTCCCTGCCTCATCGGTCTTAACATCGTTACGAGAATAA
This sequence comes from Gammaproteobacteria bacterium, assembly GCA_044445605.1. Classification (GTDB taxonomy): domain Bacteria; phylum Pseudomonadota; class Gammaproteobacteria; order JABCZS01; family JABCZS01; genus CAWKDC01. The sequence continues at coordinate 2,539 of JBIOEA010000009.1, forward strand.
ACAGGGCCCACTTCAACCATATCGAGCATCAGATCGTAGGTGCCTGGTTGCGTAGGGGAATCGACAATCAGTACCTCGGTGTAGAGAGGCGTTGTTTTCCCTGGGACATTTTCAATGAATAAAGGTTCCACTGCTAAACTGAACTCTTTGTTCAGGTATCCCTTCTCTTTTAACCATTCGTATCCTTCAAATGCCATGACATCAGGGCCGGTCGCAGGATAGCCTTTACCCTCCGTACGCAAATACTGCCCCAATGCTTGCCCATATTCAAATAAGCGATAACCTAAATCTTCGGCTTTATCGACTTCCATGTGGCTTTGTTTTAACGTAAAGAAGGAAAGGGTGATGAGTGCTATGACTAATAGCACCATCAACATTTCCATCAATGAAAAGCCTTGGCGTCGAGCGTTCATGGCTAGTTCACGTATAGTTTAATTTCGTTCGCATCCGACTTGCTACATTCAGCAACAGCAGTAGCAGGACTTGAAACTTCTACTTTATTAATTTCCATTGCTTTCGCGGTGCTGATTTTGCTCAATCCTTGATACATCGCAGAACATGCGGCTTTAGGAATGCTAATGACCGTCAGGACATAGGTGGAAACAGGGTTACCTGTTGCAAAACTCCAACCATCCGTTTGCTCCCAGGGGTTAATGGCCGTTTCAGAATTGTGCATATCATCTGGCACGAGACCAGCCGCTATCAATTTCTTTACATCAATATCTGAGTAATTCGAATAACCAGAGCCCGAATAGGTAGCGGTAATATTAGCAGTCAATTGTTGCAACCCGTTCTGTAATTGGTTCTGCTTAAACGTCATCGTTACTTTGGCATAAATCGTACCCACAGCCGCAGCAATGAATGCTGCCACAAATAGGACCAATAACACTTCGAATAGTGTCACACCCGCTTGGCGTTTTTTAAATGCTCGTAACATGAATCTCTCCTCGAAAAATGGGTAATACCCCTTGAGTCTATCAGCCAACAACTAAAAAGCAAGCAGATTGGTGGTGTGTCTGTATTTCTTATCATTAACCCGCCATCGACGACTGCAGTGCAATCAAGCCCATGTAGTTCCATGCAATGAAGCCCACGACCAGTAACAGAATCGCATTCCCCATCATCTTCGCCGCCAACGCCAGTTTCAAGATTTGCGCTTCCAATTGCTCCTGCGCCAATACCTGAATGCCGTCCTCTAGCTTATCCGCATCCGCATACACTTCTAGGTTAATCTGTGTTTCTGTATCGAAAAGCTCAGATTGAATCGCCTCACCCGCAGGACGGCCTGCCTGTAGCTTGGCTTGCATGACAATCAATAAACTCGCCACATAAGGCGAAGAACCCGACCGGATCATGTCCAACGCTTGGCTGATGGATACACCCGAACGTAACAAACTCGCCAAACTTAATAAAAAAATGCTGCCATGGAATTGCTTATAAATAGACCATGGCGGGATTTTATTCAGTATCCGACGTGCAGGCCCTGCACGTAATTGCGACATACTACGTATAATCAATGCAACCAAGCCCGCCACACTTAAGATAACCCACACAATGTTTTCAGTAAACGCGCGTGTGAATTCAAATAAGCTTTTAGTGACTGGCGGCCATTTGTCCGGTGATAAAAAAGTCGACAAACTCGGGATCACGTAATACGAAAAGACATACATCAAAGCGAATAACATCAGCAAGGCAAACATGGGGTAACGGATCGCGCTCACCAAACCGGATTTTAATCGAACAATATTATTCGACAACTCCGCTACATATTTAAACATATGCGTCATTTGTGCCGTACCGCCAGCGCGCAACAACAACATTTCCCAGCCAGGAGCCCAGGGCGCCAATGCTTGCACGAACGGTTTACCCTGCGCCATCGCTTTTAACCACTCATCCATAATAAGTGGCATAAACGAATGTGGCATGTGTTTACGGAATTTGCTCGCCAATAATCGAATGGTTTCATTCAGCGAAACACCCGAGCCCGTGATCATCTCCAAATTCCGGTATAAGTTAACACGACGCGTGTGCGTGAATACAAAAGTACGTAACAATGCATTACGGACAGTCAACCAATATTTATACAGGTCTTGTTTCGTCATTATTAACCTATTAAGTAGCCTACTTTATCTTCAGCATAATGCGGATCTAATTCGCCCGTTTTCATTTTTTCAACAATATTATAATAAATCGGTACGCCACCCATTGCTTGCCAATGCTCACGCGCATGCGGGTAATCCTCTTTAGCAATAAACGCTAATAACTGATCATCAGGCTCGATAAATTCAGCCACCACGGAACGTCCCAAGAAACCTGTTTTTTGACATTGATCACAACCTTCTGGACGGCGGAATTTGATGTTCTGTAATTGATCCGATGGAATAGCCGCCTTCACGCGTTCGATCAATTCATGCTCGATTTCTTCCGTTGCCGTCGGCTCGTATTCGGCATACGGTATCGCACAATGAGGACAATTGATCGGCACCAGCACTTGATACATTAACATGCTGAGAAATCCAGGAGAGGTGAGTACATTCCGCTCAAACCCTAATCCCACTAACCGCTCGAAAATACCTAACGCTGATTGCGCGTGGACTGTGGTAAATACTTGGTGACCGGATTGTACCGAATCTTGCAACAATTTCGCAGTCTTAGCATCGCGGACTTCCCCGATCATCAATACGTCAGGATCCATACGCATGGCCACTTTAATGGCATCCGCAAATGTTGATTGTGCATTATCACTCGCATCATTAATATTGATTTGCAATGCACCATTGATGACATACTCAGGCGGATTTTCAATCGTGATAACCTTGCGCACGCCTTTCGTTTTCATGATCTTATCCGTGATCAAATTAGCCAGCGTTGTCGATTTACCGCTACCGGTTGTTCCCGCAAAAATCAACGCGCCCGTGGGCTTCATCCCGGATTTGAATAATGCCTTGACCTGCAGATGCGTGTAACCCAGTAATTCAATGGCACCGCTACTGCGGGTTTCGAGTGGCAGCAGACGCAATGCTATCGAATAACCAAAGGGGTAGCGAGGCGCTGTTTGTAAACGTACCCGATACGATTTTCCTAAAATATACTTTTCTACAATCGCCGATTGCATTTTGTGCTCATCGAATTGAATATCTTTGGAACCTTCCACGGCCACCACGTTATACAATATACGCACTAATTCTTGCGAATATTCTTGTGCAAATTCCAATACTTTGACAAGCATGCCATTCACGCGGAACTTCACATCCGTTTTGCGCTCGAATGCTTCAATATGGATATCCGATGCGTTCATTTGAACGGCGCGCGTAAACACATCATTAATAGAATTGTATAATTCTGTTTCATTGACGGGCGCTTTGGCTTCACGCTCTTCCTCAGCACTCACATGATCTTCCACAACTTTCAGCATGTCGCGCGTGGTGTAAATAATCTTGATGGAGTGCGTGCGTCGCAATAATTGGGCAAATGTTTTTGCGCGCTGATTCATTTGGCTGGGAATGTTTTGCGTGACAATCAAATACGCGGTTTTACGCTCACCCTCTACCGTCGCCGATTCGACAAGCAAGAAAAACTTTTTCTCTTCTTCACTGAGATGAATCTCTTCAGTGTCAGAAAACAACATTTTTGAAAAACGTGGCATATCATCGAATGTATCGATGAAAGTTATGCCCGGCGGCATTGGCGCTGAAGGAGAGTTAACCATCACGTTCACCCACTTTTGTTGCTCGCGCTAAGCCATAGCACGCTTTCTTTCCCTGTTGTCGTGTCCTTCAATAATACATACGTTTCTGTGACGTTACGTATTTGGATATTGGGCAATACCATTTCGCCCCGCTCAGCACTGAGTCGATAACCATTGTATAAAAATACTGCCTTTGGCTTCGCCGCCATACCGACTACCTTGATCAATTGTAATGAGGATGTGGCCAAATCAGTCGTCGCCGTGACAGCAGCCGTCGGGGCAGGTGCTGGCGGTGACGCAGCAACCATTTCTTGCTGGAGCTTGCTGATCTCAACCTGCTTTTGCAAAATCACACGTTGACGCTCAAGTTGATCTAATTGATCCACCGTGTCATCTGCAAAGGCCACTTGAGCTAACAAAACACTCAACACCACTAAATACTTAACCATAAATCACCCCCTGAAGGTCCCATTGATAAGCACCCTTTGCGGGTGCAATATGAATGGATGTAATCCCCATTGTTTTCATTTCGTTAAACACATCTGCAAAACCGCCGATGCCCCATAATCCTACGTTTTTGCATGAAAACTTTTGAACGCCAAAACCAGCAACGTTAGTCGGTACCTCTAACGTGACAGCCATCGCCTTCGATTGGATGAGTGTCATAAACGCCCACTGGTGCTCCGGTGTTTTTTCATTTTTGATCGCTTCTATCGCTTCTTTTGTCATCACTGGCACATCTTTCAACTCAGCACCCCACACGGCTTTGGCCTGATCCCCCTTAGGATCAATAGAAACATTTTTCAATGTGCCCGCCTTTTCTAATGCTTTTAACGTCGCCACCGTCCCATAAGGATTGCGCGTGAGCATCACATTAAACGTCGTCGTTGCGCCGAGATTCACGTTAATATCCGTGACAGTCCAACCATCAAGCACCATCGGAATGGTTTTCACTGCATGCATGACCATGGTTAAGCCGGGGAGGGTGATCATGCTGTTCATTTGAATGCTGTTCAACAATTGTGTAAAAGGATCAATCGGGGCAGGTTTATGTGCCACGGGAGTCACAGGCACTTTAACAGGTGGTGGTGGCGCAGGTTTGAAAAACAGATAGGCCATGAAGCACGTCGCGACAATGAGTGCAGCCATCACACCCATTTTTACCTTAGAAGGGCCCTCTTTCTTTAATTCTTTGATCACACATTGGCTTTCAAAACGCTGAATCGATGTGGTCATCTGGGTCACATCAATCGGTTGCGCTCCCTCAAACCGATCATCGTCTACGTCTGTCCCCAAGCATTCAATGCTGTCTTCGGGCACGTCTGTCCGCAAGTCCATCAAGCTTTGGGCATACAACGATTGGATGGTATCCAGGTCGGCAATGGTGTCACCATCTACCGTCACCTTGCCACGTTTGACACAGCATAAATAATAGAGAAGACGCCCCGCTTCATCTTTATAATCTGTTTTACAAACGTACAGTAAATTTTCATGGGCGTAGGAAATCGCGGCAGCCAAAGAAACCTGATTCACGTATTCATTCGGCGCCAGTGCAACAGACGAGGGTTCGTCTTCCACTTTGGACATTTTCGTGACACCCAGTGTCATGTCCATTTCACGTTTGAATTGATCTATTTCAGCCGGCGAGGAGATGGAGAACCAGGTCAGGCCTACCGCATATTCTTTCCCGCCGAATAGAATGATCACGGTTACCTTCCAACCACATAGGGAGTTATGATGGTAACAGTCGTTGTTTTACTACTATTCGTTGCTTTAGAACCACCGAGCATCCAGAAACTAGGTGCGGCCACACTTTCTACCCCGACCTGGTTATCCAGCTCTTGGAAGCCCGATAAAATAACCGTTTGCCCCGCATTTAACGTCACACTTTCCATGAAGTTCTTACTTTTTACCGTCGGCAAGGTAATTTGTGGGCAATTGGTTGTTTGGCCAGTGGCACACACATTTTCTTTGTTCGTGGTCACGTCTGCGACAGACAAAGACAACGATAAATTTAACAGAATCTGATTATCCGATAAAATCGTCGGCGTCACGACCATGAAGAATCCGCTGACAATGGTTCCAGGCGTCACAGACACTTCCGTCGTGGACGATTGATCCGAAATGGCCGAAAATGTTATTTCCTTCACGTAATCTTGACGCGTTACCACTTGTACCGGTGCAGGCTCACCATTAACGGTATAAATCGTCGTACCCGTCACTTTGGTGGTATCGAATTGAGTCGATAAGGCACCGAATATCAAATCGGCAGAATCAAAAAATCCACTGCCATTAAGATATTGGAATTTCATCGTGTCAATCGCCACACCCGCATTATTGCCTAATGGGGATATCCCTTTAGTGATGGAATTTAATACAACATCTCCCCCAATCGCATCGATCACAGCATCCCAGTTAATACCATAGTCCGTGTTTGCATCTAATTCGACGTTAAACACGTCCACTTTCACCGCAATTTTCCGGCGTGCTTTATCATTAATTTTATTGATGAAATCTTCTACGCGCGCTAATCTTTCGGGGATGTCAGTCACAGCGATATAGCCAGAACGTGGGTTAGGGGTGACTTTCCCTTCACTCGATAACATTTCAGTGATCGTAGAGACAGTATCTTTCCAGGTATTATTTTCTAACTGTTTGTAATTAACGTCCATCACCGCGCCACTGTTTAAATTACTGCCGCTCTCACTGCCACCCATCGTAGAAGAAGAGGACATCTGGTTACTAAAAGTCGTTGCGCCAGGCAATACGTCCAATGCCAACACCTTGGTTTGTGTGCGATAGAAACTCACCGTCGACGTCTCTGGATCGTATTCCCAATAAATATTAAAACCTGACACAAAGCGTTCGATCAATCCTTTGAATGACCCTTCATACTGAAGATTCATCGTAATGTTTTTCAAAATACCAATGTTCGAAGCCACTTCACTGCCACCCACCTCAATGGCCGCGCTTTCCAAACCTGTCGCACCAGGTGCAGGCGCTATACCGGCTCCTCCCGGCGCAGCGGGCGCTGTGCTCGCACCACCACCGGCGTTGCCGCTCATGTAATTGATCGCATCCGGGGTGAATTTAAATTTAATACCCGTTTGAGCGTATAAATCCGCGAGAATGGTTGAAAAACTTTCTGCGCTTGCCGAAGAATAGATAATGTTACGATTGAAAACAGGTGGCAAAACAACGGGTTCACTGATTTCAAACGAATTCTCGGCCACCATAAATGCATCGGTATGTTCAACCAATGAACGTTTGTTTTGAACCTGGGCCGTTTTAGCATACACCTCTTGTGACTTGTCCGAATCTCTCTTCACATCTTCTTGAGTTGTCACAAAATTTGAATCACACGCTGTTAAAACGCAGATCGCGGCGATGCATAATAATCGTTTCATAATTCATTCCCTTGATTTAAGGCGATATGGCCATAATGCTTGAGCTATAGGAACCGTCACGAATCACAACCATCTTATTACGTGTAAATTGTGCTTTCAAAGGCTGATCCAGGTAGCGCAAGGTACCTAATAACTGATCTAATGAACCACCCTGTGCACTGAATTCACCAAAAATCGTTGCTGGAGCAACCATGGTGTAATCTTTCTGAACCGCCCATTGCATGCCCCACTTGGATTGCTTAGACCAGCGGCCGATCGTTTGCTTCAACGTTTGACCTTGCAAGACATAGAATACGCGTGGGCTCTTTTGTGCCAAGGCTTGCGCTTCTAGAGAATCTTTCGCCACAGAAATGATCTTGTCTTGCTTGTTTAGGGCAATCACCGAATGAGGGTATTGATGCTTGATATCTTCTAATTTCACACGCAAACTGGATAAACTGTCTTTGGAATAGTGATCACCCTTGTATGGGCTATCTTTGGAGTAAATTTTGTGGCCCTTTGAGCTGGAGCTGTAGCCATCTTTCATGTCATATGTGCGACTTACAGTGATGTTATCCGCCACACGCAGGGTATAGTATTTGTAAGCAGGGTTATTGAGTTCGTCGAGCTTATGAACAATCTGAACGTTGGAGGCTATCACCGTCTCTGTCTGATTAGGTGAGCCCAACATTTGCGATAGGGTATCGACCACATCATCTGTTTTCATGGCTTCTTGTGTGCTTTGTACGGCACGATTGGCATCGCTGGTGCGTGCGTACTCACCCGTGTAATCCACGGATGGGGTATTGGTGCAACCAACTAAGAATAGAATCACACAGGTTAGAAGGTATCGATAGATCATTGTGTTCCTCACAAGCCACTTCGTTAAGATTAAACCTCATACAGTTATTTTTCAAGGTAACAGCCGTGTTTCTTTGTGCATATGACGATATTTCATCTTTATTTTCATAAGCCTTGTGTTATTATGAAGATCTGGAGGCCATATGGGCAACCCATTACTACACGCGATCGAGTTTTTAATCGATACGCTGTTTACGCTTTACATCACCACATTCTTACTGCGCTTTTTGCTGCAGTGGGTGAGAGCCGACTTTTATAACCCCGTCTGCCAATCAATCATAAAAATAACTAACCCTGTCTTGATGCGGGTGCGTCGTTTTATTCCGGGCTGGAAAGGCATTGATTGGGCTTCTATCGTCATTGTGATCGTTTTCTGCTTCATCAATGAGTACTTGTTGATTGCATTGCGCTTCGCCGTGTTGCCAAACCCAATCGGTATTGGGCTGTTTGCCATTGCCGATGCCATTGGCCTTGTCCTAAATATTTATATTTTCTCGACGCTGATCTGGGCCATTACTAGCTGGCTAACACCTCAAGCGATTAATCCCGTGTTGCAAGCAATCTATCCGTTGATCGCGCCTGCCTTGCAAGCGATTCAACGCTTCATTCCCCGTTTCGCTGGGCTGGACCTGTCACCCATCGCATTGATGATCATTCTGTCGCTCATCAATATCTTGCTGGTCATGCCTTTGAAAACCTTGGCCATTGGCTGGGTGGCGGGGTGATACCCTGCTATCATTAATGGGTCATGGCAATGGAAGAGGAAATCTTATGTTTAAACGTATACTGGTCGCTATCGATGGCAGTGAAGTTTCTACCAACGCATTACAGCATGCCATTAACTTAGCGCAAGAACAACACGCCACATTGTGCATTCTTAATGTCATTGACGAATACATGCCCTCAACAGGTGATACTATTATTGATATTGATAAGTTTGCACAAGCATTGAACGAACTCAGTCAACAGATACTTGATAATGCGACAAAAATGGCTCGTCAAGCCAGTATTGAATTTGAAGTTAAATCCAGTTTATTAGAACCATTACAAGGGCGCATTGCCGACAGGATTGTTGAGATAGCAACAGAATGGAAAACTGATTTGATCGTCATCGGTTCTCATGGCCGTCATGGTTTTCAGCGCTTGTTACTGGGCAGCGTTGCAGATACAGTGATTCGAATCACCACTATTCCTGTGCTGCTTATTCATGGTCAGTGATCGGAAAGAACCATTAAAAAAGTGAGAGCATGTGAGCTATCAAAAGCAATTATTAACAGAGCAAGTCAGGTTGCTTTATACAAAATCGCAAACAGTAACCCCCTTGAATATTGTGATCGCCACGATTTTAGTGATAATTTTGTCTGCTGAAATACCTTTCACAGATCTATTGAAATGGTGGCTAACTATTACAGGTTGGTGTTTGATTAGGATTTTCCATATCAGATCCGTTATTAAAAAAGGGGATTTTGATACAGATCCAAGAAAGCTACTCAACCTTTTTACGATGTCTGTCTTTATTACGGCGAACATCTGGGCTGTGCTGTTCTTAGAGTTTATGTTTGAAATTCCCGATTCTCACATTGTGTTTGTTATATTTGCGCTAGGCGGTCTGGCGGTAGGTGCTGTGGCATCAATGCTTAGCGAACCCCGCACGTTTTTTGCTTATTTATGCCCACTACTGATTCCCCCAACATTCGTATATTTATTTCAAGGCGATACGTTAGGTTTTACATTTTCCTCCATCATGCTGATATATTTTATATCGCTTGCGAGCACCTATATGCAAGGCCATCGTTTGTCGATAGATGGTTTTCAACTCCAGCTTGATAAAGATGAACTCATTCAAAAACTTAAGCATAGCAATTTGAATTTAGCACATGCCAATGAAAAAATATTTTCACTCTCTAAAATAGATGAATTAACGCACCTTGCCAATCGTCGAGAAATGGATACTACGTTAAGCAAGGAGTGGGCGCTAGCAGTGCGATCAAAGCTGCCCATCGCCTTCATCATGTTCGATATCGATCACTTCAAAAGTTATAATGATACATTTGGACATCAGCAGGGAGATGAATGTTTGAAAAAAATCGCTGCTGTCTTGCGGTGTAGCCTCAAACGTTCGGGGGACTGTGTCGCGCGATATGGAGGAGAAGAGTTTGCAGCCATCCTGCCAGGTACCACCTTGGAGGGAGCCGTGGCATTGGCAAAACAAGTGCAAGCAGAAATTGCTGAGCTAAAAATCCCTGCGACCAATTGCATTGCTAGCACTTTTGTTACCGTCAGCGCTGGCGTAGCAGGTATAACGCCTACTGAAACAGACAAAATGGCTGATATCATTTCTCGAGCAGATGCGGCGCTGTATCTCGCAAAAAATTCTGGACGCAACCGCGTGGAACAGGATGCATGATGGATAGTGATGTTAAGGACAAGGAAGGGTCGCATAACCAATCGCTTTTGTATCACTTGAATTAGCGCCACTGAACCACATCTTGGCAACGTTCGAGCTATTTCCACCGGTGCAAAATGGATCAAAAATAACAGCGGGTGCATAAGTACGATTACTTCTCCAAGGTATGCCATCCAAAATATAGAAAATAGGATTAGCAGAATCAAGCGTCCAATGAATCCCATCTGTTGAACTTGCATGCCCAATCCCATGTGCTGTCCTGTTTGGATTGCTGAGATCACTACCGATAGGCTGACCATTTGATCCGGAATAAAACATTTGATAAATGCCCTGTACTTTGATAACAGAAGGGTGATAAATATACTGTCCATCCCATTGGCTAATATCTCCTGAGGGAACAATAACCGGATCAGTCCCATAACGAGACCAGTTTAATCCATCGGTGCTATAAGCTAATCCAAGTTGTTCAACACTCGTACCTGGGCCTAGCCCTTCTGTCGACGTATCAAAATACATAATATAAGGATAAGACATCGGTTGACCTGGCGTGGATGTTCCATGTGGATTATAAATAACATAACCAGGCCCATAAAGATGATAGAAGTATCCCGGAGAGATGCCTGTTACTAAAAGGGGGGTTGATGGAACTTGGATAACAGGAACAGGCGGTGTCCAAATGACGCCATCTGGTGATTCCGAAAACGCGATAGCCGATATATCCGTTAAAGGTGCCGTCGTTTCCCAGAACCACAGTTTATAATGAATGCTACCCCCACCAAATCCATGTGCATCATAGACAACAACTGGGTGTGCGCCTGTAGTAGATAAACCTACTGATAAATGGGGTGTCCAAGTAATGCCATCATCAGAATAAGCCAAGGCTATTCCATTATTTCCCTCGTACAACATTTTATAAAAAGCACTATTATCGCCAAATTTCAGTGCGTCATAAATAACGACACTCGTGTAATATGCTGTCCCGGGATTAAAAATGGGATCAGAAGGATCCTCTGTCCATGCGGTCCAATTTATCTTTGAAATGATAGCAATTGAAAAAGGAAACTGAACACCATCAGCAGAGGGCTTAGCCCATTCATGTAATTCAGCAGAAATAGTTTGTGGTGTTGCTGGAGCATTTAACTTGAGCATTATATTGCAAGATTGTGCTGGACCCATTAGATTGCCACACGTCGAAGACAAGATAGATAATCCGCTGCCAATGGGAAAAGAGCTTTGATCAATTGCGGTTATTGGAATAGCGGAAATATTGGTTACTGTAAATGTTGCTGTTGCAGTGGTTGAGACAGTCACAGCCTCAGGAAACGGTGAACTAGCTGTGATGGAAAGCAAATGAGCAAATGCTGTGATAGGGAGCAACAAACTCATGCCAAAAATGAGTTTATTAAATATTAAGCATGTTCTTTGGAACGTCATATTATCTCCGGTAATCTCTTTCAAGCTCTAAAAGAAATGGGTATAGGCAAGGTATATTTCGTTACTCGATAATTTTTCAAAATCAAGAGAATAAGGATATTCGATACCACGTGTTTTAAATGAAACATCACCAGAATCAACGTAGCGATACCCCAGCGCAATGCGCTCAGACTGATAACCACATGCTGAGGCTAAGCAATCAAATGCATATCCAATGCCGAACCCGAGCTGATAAGCAAAATTGTTACTCGTATGAGATTCAAAAGGTGGTAACGCGACATAGCCGGTATCATTAACAGGCGTTTCCGAATAATCGCTCAAATGATTCCAGGCAGAACCCACACCTATATTAATAAAGGGAGTAAAATTTTTAATGTTCCACGTAAACTGGGTCTCCAGTAAGAGGCGGACACTACTGATATGAAATGTGTAATGATAGAGAGTATCGCTCGAAGACCCTAGAGCGGTTTCGATCAATTGACCATTATAGTCATAATTTCCAGGCGTACCATAAATGCCTAGCCCCAATGATATTGCGGGTATGCCCCCACGTCCAGTAAATTCATAACCACCGTTTGCAGCAACAATCGTCGTAGAAGAGTGGCTTCCATCAACAGGATAAGCATCCGTTAGCCACCCGTTGTAATAATTAATGTTTGGATGAGTATTACCCAGCGCTGCTATGCTGGCACCAAGGTTCCCACCTAAATGAAAATGACCCATAGTATCTGCAAAAACAGAAGGAAAAAATGCAAATAGAAAAAATAACGAGCCCATTTGTTTCATTTTTTTCAGCTTGGTATCGTGCAATTTACCTTCCCTAATAACTATTTTATCGTAATGCTGAGAGAGAATCCCAGGAAAATCATAGGACAAATAGTTACTTATTTCAAGAAGACCTCTAATTAAACACCTCTCTCCACGCAAACACACGATCTTTCCAATAGGAACCGATCAATGCACTGACGGCATTAATACTCACCGCAGGATTACCCGTACTCGCATTTGCCCACACGGTGCCATTCCAAAATGCTGCAGCGCCATTCGCACCCACTGCCCAACAGGCATCCGTTGCCATGCATTTCACGCTCAACATATTTTGCGCAGGGACTCCCGCACCCACCGTTTGAGACCAAGCCGTTCCATTCCAGTGAATAAAGACAGCATGGGTGCTCACGTTCCCGACAGCCCAACAATCACTCGCCGTCACACAACTCACGCCATTGTATTGAACGGCAGGGATCCCCGCCACCGACCCGGATGACCATGTGCCACTGTTATAAAAAGCAATCACAGGCCCCGATCCTACTACCACACAAAACGTTGCGCTAGGGCAATCAATACCCAAAAAATTAGTCGTGTCTGCAATAGCTCCATTATTTCCAATAGCTCCTGAACTCACTCGTGACCAGGCACCTCCACTCCATGTCAATACGACTTCATACCGCAAAGAAGCAGGCGTCCCCGTCGTTAATGCATTTCCCACCGCCACACAAAAACTGGTAGAGGGGCAATCCACAGCGTTATACGTCACACTCGGCATGGAACTGTTACTCGCATCTTGAGACCAACTCGACCCATTCCATTCCGACAAACTCGTATTCGTTGCACCCACTGCTTTGCAAAATGCCGTACCTGCACAAGACACGCCATATAACATTTGATTCACATTCGTACTGCACACAGGGCTCCATGTGCTGCCATTGTAAAAAACATAAAGTGAACGACTACTCGATGTACAACTTGATGTCGTCACGTTTCCCACGCTCCAACCATTGCTGCTATGGATAAAATCAAGACTGTTTAATGCGTAGCTCCCAATGCCCGCAGATGGTCCCATGTTTGTCCATGTTGAACCCGCCCAATATTGAATGAGATCCCCACCGGAAACGGCACCCACGGATTGCGGGCTCGCGAACATCACCGTTTGTTTGATCGTACGAGACGCCTTTGGGCTCGCCACGCTCGGCACGCCGCCGGTCGCCTGTAATTCACATAATGATTGCACCACCGCAATGCCAGAGGCATGCGCAGCAGCTGTCGATCCATTAGCACCGTGCGTGACACCCAATAAACACGCTGACACGCCAGTACCACACTGTGTCGCAGAGGTTCCTAAACTACCATAATCGATCAATTCATTTTCGATTATCACGGTGCCCATCGATGCGTATCCGCTGACACTCGTCATTGGAATCACCGTGCTCAACGTAGTGATGGCTGCGCTCAGAGTGGCGGGTGTCGGCATATAACGGGTTCCCGTCACCGTAAATGTCCCCGCGCCTAATGCAACATTCGTATAAGATGCGTTGCCATTCATCGCGGTGCAGGCTATTCGACTAGCGGTACCAGATGTGTTGGCCATCGGCTTGGTCTCGATCGCCGCTAACCCGGCACTTAATCCCGCTTGTGCCAAATAAAAGGCTTCTGTGGTGATGCCTTGATTGCTTGCCGATTCAGCGTTGTCTACAAAAAGATATGCAATCGTCCCCGCTATGAGCGCCATGACTGTCATGAGCATCACCGCGGCGATCAATAATGAACCTCTCTGTTTAAAACGCATCATCATCTCCTAAGTTCAGACACCATTTCTGACAGCTATCGTCGTGTAATAAATCGGTGTTGATGTCGTCCCCGCCGAATCCGTGGTTTGAAACATCACAGCCACTAATATATACCGCACCGCGGATGCCGTGCTCGTGCTCGTCCCTGTGCCATCAAAATAGGAAAATGCAAAACTCCCCAAATTACTCACGAGGCTTGTTCCATTATGGAAAACACTCGGCGCCGTGTATTGATAATTCTGCGCATTGCCTGCTTGATCCGTAAAAACAAGATTCGAAGCAGTGATGGTCGTTAATGTGTTCGGATTAATTTGACGCATATCGCGCGTCATGCGCTCTAACGATTCACGCACATTCCAGTCCAGGCTTTCCAAATCAAACCCTAATTGCGAAGACTCAATCATTTGCGTCATTAAATAGCCGATCACTGTACTGAACAAGCTCATGAGAAAAATTACCATCACCATTTCAATCAGCGTAAAACCTGCGCGTTTGATCACTTAATAATTCCCCACCACCGTCGATAACGAAGCACTGCCTGGTCCGGTGACATTCACCACAATCGATGTTAAATTCGCATTGCCACTCCAGCTTGAAGTGATGGTGCTAGACACGGTATATCCAAATGCAAATGCATTTTTAGAACAAATATTGTCGGTTGCAGGCGATGCAAAAAGGCTCACACACGGATCCACAAAAGCTGAAAATCCATTTTTAATGCGCTGGCCTAACATTAAATCCATGCGCTGCTGGGCCATAAACATCGCATTCACATTGCTCGAGACAATGTTCTCCTGCCCCAAGGCCATATCAAACCCTAAAAAAACCGTTGTACCTAAAATAGTCACGATGACCATGAAAATGACCAGCTCTATTAAGGTAAACCCTTGCTGTTTCATCATTGCACCTGCCCTGTGTCAGGATTAATCGTGATCGTCACTGTATTATAGCTATTGGTCAGCGTCACGCTCGCCACAGAGGCAAGTAGTGTTCCAGCATTATCTGTGTAAGGGCGGCCCAAGCCATCAAACACTAAATAGCCGTTGGGAATATTGGTCATTGTCAGCGTTACACCCGATATCAATGGAATAACGTTCGATGTGGCGTTAGGCGCAATGATCGCCGTAACACCATCTTGGAGTGTAAGCGTGTATTGGCTGCTTGAAAAATTAATGCGGCCACGTGTCGTTTGGTTTTGTGTTTGTGCTAAATATTTGATGTACCGAATATCCGATCGCAGTTTGTTTGCTTGTTCAATGGTATCAACATTACTGGCAGGCTGAATCATTACAAATAAAACAGAGGTGATGATGATCATCACCATCACCAGTTCTATCAACGTAAAGCCACGAGATTGTCTTAAAAAATACATATGTTTCTAACCAGCAATACAACCAACGATTGATGTCGTTAATGTTGTCGCCACAGTACAAGCATTATCTGTGTACGTCAACGCGACATAGACCGTCCCATCTTTCAATGTGCATGAGATCCCTGTAGCGAGCACCGTGCATGCGTTGCCAGTTAATTCTGCACCCAGCTGTGCGACGGTCGGTGCCGTTCCAGAATGCGCCGCGAGATAGCCCATATAGGCATCGCGCACCGCAGCGGCAGTGCGCACCTTCATGGTATTATCACCTGTCGTCGCTAGACTCTCATATTTAGGAATCGCCACAGCGACCAAAATACCGAGCACAACCAGGAGTATCGTCAACTCAATCAATGTAAAACCGCGATCATAGCCCATAAGGTTACCTCAACCAAGCAACCATTAACCGCCAATGCAAGCAACCGTCTGAGTCACTGCTGTTGTGGCGACGGAGCAAGCGCTATCCGTGAAGGTCGTAGCAATGTAGACCGTACCATCTTTCAATGTGCATGAAATTCCAGTCACGACAGCTGTACATGCCGTGCCCGTCAATTCAGCTGCCAATTGGGTGACCGTCGGGGCAGTGCCACTATGCGCAGCCAGATAGCCTGCAAACGCACTGCGGACAGCGCCTGATGTCGCTGCTTTGGCAGCCGTTTCAGCAGCGGTTGTTAAATTTTCGTATTTTGGAATCGCAACGGCAACTAAGATACCCAACAGTACCATCACCATGACTAATTCTATCAATGTAAAACCTTTATTCATCATTTTATTGAATGATTTCATGTGAAAGTCTCCGTTTTCAAGAAGTGAACTATACATCAAGCTTAGCTTATCTTTTCAATACCGCCACCACTAATGCTTCACAAAGTTCACCATATCCCACATCGGTAAGAATACGCCCAAAGCGAGAATACCGACCATCACACCTAAAATGCCTAGGATCAATGGCTCGAGCAACGTGGAAAGACGACCTAAATCATATTCGACTTCCTCTTCATAGAAAGCAGCAACATGCCTTAACATGGCGTCTACCTGCCCGGTTTCTTCACCCACAATCACCATCTGGATAACTAATGGCGTGAATAAGCCAGTCTGTGCAGCGCTGCGGCTGAGCGATTCGCCTCTTTCCACGTGCTCGCGCATGCTTCCAATTTTGCTTTCCATGTAGGAATTATCCAACGCATTGGCCGATAGCGTTATCCCTTTGACAAGTGGAACCCCTGATGCCATGACCATCGCAAATGTCCTGGCAAACCGTGCCAAAACAATGCGCTCAATAATCTTCCCAATAATAGGTAAACGGATGAAAATATGACTCGACACGATAGCACCGTGCGAAGTTCGAAGAAATGAACGAAGCCAGAAAAACCCTGCGCCCGAAGCAGCCAGCAATAACAGCGCATAGTGCCGCATGAATTCCGAAATGCCAATTAAAATACGGGTAGGTAAGGGCAGCTCCGTGTGAAAACTTGCAAATATTGATGTGAATGCAGGGATCACCATGAAATTAATCGTGATAATCGCCACGACAATGCTGACAAATACGATCATTGGGTAACGAGACACATTTTTTGCGCGGTTCATGGTTTTGGATTCCATCTCAAAAAATTGAGACAGTTCAGCAAAAGCCAAATCTAATCGTCCCGAATTTTCACCCGCGTCAATGATACTCACGACAATCGGTGGAAATGCCTCAGCACTATTGCTAAAGGCAGTCGTCAATGTTTGTCCGCCAGTGATATCTGCAATCGCACGATGGATAGCTTTGCCCAATGGAGCTGACGAGGTTGTTTCTTCCAATCGTTGTAAGCCATTCAAAATGGGCACACCCGATTTTGTCAGCACGGCCATTTGCCTGAAAAAAATAACCATGTCTTCTTTTTTTATTCGGTCTTTTTTAAAAAAAGAATCTAGAATGCCCTGCAAGTTCTGCGCCTTTTCATCAAGCTCAACGGAAATGGGAATTAAATTAAGACTCATTAAGTGCATGGCAACTTCTTCGTTGCTCGCGGCTATCATTTCCCCTTTTTGTAATTCGCCTTGACGGTTCTTTGCTTGATACTGATAGGTAGCCATTTACATCTCACCCGCAACACGCTGCACTTCGTCAACGGTTGTCACACCCTCTTTGACCAGCGCCATGCCGCTGTGTAATAACAAACCTTCACCCAAAAATTCCCTTGCCAACACGCCAAATTTGGACGGATTTTTTTCTT
The DNA here is from genome assembly GCA_044445605.1 of Gammaproteobacteria bacterium. Lineage (GTDB taxonomy): Bacteria > Pseudomonadota > Gammaproteobacteria > JABCZS01 > JABCZS01 > CAWKDC01. The sequence continues at coordinate 20,467 of JBIOEA010000009.1, forward strand.
CCAGCGCCATACCCATTTCAGGCGTGATTTCTAGCCATTCAAAAATGCCGATTCTGCCTTGATAGCCTGTGTGATTACATTGTTCACATCCCTTTCCACGAAAAAAAACATTCGTGGGATTTTTTAAGTTTAAACTACTGACCCAAGCAATGCCTTGAGCATCTAATGTTTCTTCTTCTTTACAAAACGAACAAATACGACGCACTAATCGCTGCGCCAAAACACCACGTAACGTGCTGGCAACCAAATAACCCTCAACGCCCAGATCTAACAAGCGCAATGCACTGGTCGCTGCATCATTCGCGTGAATCGTCGACAAAACCAAGTGTCCTGTGAGCGCAGCTCGCAGTCCAATCTCCGCCGTTTCTTCATCGCGCATTTCACCCACAAGAATGATATCCGGATCTTGCCGCATCGCGGTTCTCAATACGCGTGCAAATGTTAAATCAATTTTGCTGCTGACCTGAACCTGATTCACTCTCGGCAAATAATATTCTACAGGATCTTCAACCGTGATAATTTTATTGCCTACGACGTTAATCTCATTGAGCGCACCGTACAGTGTGGTTGTTTTACCACTGCCCGTTGGCCCCGTCACTAAGACCAACCCACGCGGCAATCGAATCATTTTACGGAATCGATCTAAGTGATGAGCAGGCATACCGATTTTTTCTAAATTTAAAATACCACCCGATTGGTCGAGCAAGCGCATGACCACTGACTCACCAAATTGCGTGGGTAATGTCGAGAGACGAATATCTAAATTTTTATCGCGCACTTTAATACTAAAGCGCCCATCCTGCGGCATGCGCTTTTCTGAGATATTTAATCCTGCCATTAACTTTAAGCGCAACGTGATGGCCGGCGCAATGGATTTGGCATTCATGATATTTTCATTCAATACACCATCAACGCGCTGACGAATACGGAGCACATTCATATCCGGTTCAATATGGATATCTGATGCATTCACTTGGACGGCATCTTGAAAAATGGCGTCTACCAATCTTACAACGGGGGCATTTTCTTGTTCTGGGCTGGAAGAAAGAATTGCCTTCTCTCCACCCATCTCATTGTATAAAAGCGATGCATAATTCGTAATATCAGACGTTCTACGATAGACGAGGTCAAGTGCACGATTAAGCTCATCTTGCTGCACTAGCGCAATGTTTACCGGCATATGCAAGGCATTGGTGATTTCATCGATCGCCGTGATGTCGGTTGGATCTACCATCCCCACCTGCATTCCTGTATCTTGTTTGTGCAACACAATCGCATGGTAGCGTCGCGCGTAGGTTTCAGGCAACAACTTAATCAAGTCAGGATCAAAGTGATGGTTTGATAAACTGATGAGAGGAACGTTCAATTGTTGTGAAATAAAATTCAATAATTCTTTCCCAGAAAGAAACCCCAGTGCTACGATGGATTCCCCAATGCGCAAACCGGTTTTTTTGTGGTGCTCCAAAGCACTTTCCAGTTGCTCAGCCGTTATAACGTTCTGCTGTAACAACAAGTCTCCAAGACGCAATTTTTGAACGACCATGATTTACCCCCCCAATGCGACAATGCGTTGATTTGTATATGAGCGCAGAGCAGATGATAAATTGTTAGTCTCGACCGCACGTCTATAGGCCATGAGCGCAGCATTTTTTTTGTCATTTTCTTCTAATGAAATGCCATATCCCATCCACCAGGCTCCGTTTGCAGGCTCGTGCTTAACAAGATCAGCATACAACTGTTCAGAGACATCAAATTTTTTCAATTTCTGTGCAAGACTTGCTTCTAAGGCAAAGTAATCCAAATTTTCTTCCATGGTAGGTGATACTGTTTTCAGTATCGCTTCCGCCGAGGTCAAATTATTTTCAGCAATGTCTAGACGTGCTTGCAACATCACAAATGGAACATACTTTGGCGTTTTAGTTATCCCTGTCGCGAGCAATTCTTTTGCATAGCCTACATCATTCTTATCCAATAAAATGCTGATCAATGTTTCCCTGGCCAACAAATAATCAGGATGGGTTGCCATTGCATTTTCTAACAAGGTGATTGCCCCCTCTGAATTGCCTTTATTCACCAATGAAATAGCATCTTGCCTGGCAATTTCGGCGCGCTGATCCCGCGTTAACGGAACCATGACTTTGTTGATTTGAGATGGTTGAGAGGTGTGCATTGCATGGGGTACTGAAACAAATGCCATGACAAGCGTAGGCTCTTTGGTTTCAGAGAGATAGTCTGCACTTTGCAAATGAACACCTGGCTCTAAATGAATTTTGATCTTTAAAAAATTGCCTTCTTGACTTGTTTCTATGTTCGATACAAAGCCATTTCGGGTCATATTAATGGGGCGTTGGTCGTTATAGAATGTTTTCGGAAATGTCAGATTAACGATATTTTTTTCATCATCAATGACAACATCATAGGGAATTTGTTGCTGCAAATGAAATTCCAGGGTCATAGCATGTTCACCCACTTGCCAATCGACTTGCTTAAGCGTAATGGGTTCATTCGATTCAACGGGGGATGTTGCCGGCGTATCGTTATGATGAAGGATTTCTCTGGGCAAATAATCCGTTGCAGGCGTGGCTTGTGGCAAAATACCTTCAGGCGCATTACTCTTGGTGATCGAATCAAACATGGTTTTTGTCACCGGATCAATCACCGGTTGACCCGTGGGCACTTCGATTTTTTTACCCGGCAGGTTAGGGGAGGAGAATGTTGGATCCGCTGAATCGCCGATACGGAAAATAATATAAAGCGCTAATACAAAAACACCCAGGATGCCTGCCCATAGTTTTTTATTAATATGACCCGTATCAAATGCTGACGATGAATTTAATCCTTGCAATATATTGCCTGATGACGGTTTGGTATTTTTTTGTCTCTTTTCCAGATCTTTTAACATCTGATTAATGATACTCATGGTACGTGCCTATTGCGTTAATTGATTAAAATACACATAGATAAAAAAAAGTACGATCAACATGCCTGAAAGGCTAAACGCTAAAAATGCACCTGGATGCTGACGCGATGCTGAAGGACTTGTAATCAGCTGATTATCTTTCACGGCTAATTTGATGGCATGATGATCCACCATGACATTGCCGCGGCCATAGGCCACCAGCATCGCTTTATGAGAGACCATGTTAATCACGCGTGGGATGCCGCGACTGTATTCATACAAAATCTTAGTCGCCTTTCGCGTGAATAACTGCCCAGCACGCGTATGGCCTGCAATCATTAAACGATGCGACAAATACGACTCAATCTCTCCTGGCTTGATCGCATCAATATTACACGCAAAGGTTATGCGCTGCTTTAATTGCCTAAAATGATAACTGTTTAAGCGAACATCGAGCTCAGGCTGCGCAAATAATACTATTTGAAGCAGTTTTTGGGATTCGGTTTCAATATTCGTGATCAATCGAATGGCTTCAAGACTTTCATCTGACAATGCTTGTGCTTCATCAATCAATAACACCACATGCTTTCCTTGCTGACGTAATTTTATTAACTGTTCCGTCACAAGCTCTAGAACAAAATGATCCGCTAAGCCTTCCGTTATTTCAACCCCTAATTCACGTGCCAATGACATGCGAATCCCAGCAGGGGAGAGATCAGGGTTCGGAATATAAGCCAAGACAAAATGGCTATCTAAACTGTTCATCAGTTTGCGGCACAGCAACGTTTTACCCGATCCGACTTCACCCGTCACTTTGATCAAACTTTCACCACTGCGCAAACCAAAGAGCAACACGTTCAACGCTTCTTGATGCCCCGTTAAATGGCAAAAATATTGTGTATTAGGAGACAGTGAAAAGGGTACTTCTTTTAATCCAAAATGTTCAAGGTACATGTTTTATTCCTCCACCACGGTTTGGCCTTCCAAATCTCTTTGCAGTTCAGGGAATTCAGCCATGTTGCCAATCTCTTGATACAGATCACCAAAATGGCTTCCACGATTAAGTTTCTTAATATGTGCCAGTGACGCCTTCATGCTCTGTGCCCACTGATTATTGTCGACATAGGTTGCTTTTAATAAAATAACCAATTCTGTTTTATGGGATATTTGCTCGGTCTTTCTAAATAACGATCCCAAAAATGGAATTTTCCGCAAACCCGGTGTTGCGCCAATTTCTTCATCTAATGATTCTTCCATCAAACCACCAATCACAATCACTTGTCCATTTTTGGCTTCAACGATACTATCACTTTCGCGAATGACACTCAGTGCTGTTGGCAATATTTGATTGCCGCCGGTAATGATAATGGTCTTCTCTTTATCCGACACTCGACTCACAATGGGATGAATATGCAATATCACATTTCCATCACTGTTAATTTGCGGGGTTACATCCAAGGCAATGCCTGAAAAGAAAGGTGTCAACTGCACATCCTGTGTCAACTGATTTCCTGAAACGCCATTCGGTGTATTGATGGTCGTGACGTCCGTCACATAAAATTCGTCATAACCCACTTTGATCACGGCTTTCTGGTGATTCAACGTGGCAATGTGGGGGCTGGATAACACTTGTACATTGCCCTGTGTGGTTAACAGATCAATCATGATGTTGAACTGCGAACCACCCGTTGCCTTCAGGGTAAATATTTGCGTAAAGTTATCCAGCATTTCGGAGGCTTCAATACTATCAGGAATAGTCAGTGCCTGTGTACCATTCTGACTAACACCCAGCAATTTCCAATCAATGCCTGCTTGAAACGAATCATTTAACGCTACTTCTAGTATTTTTGCTTCGAGGATGACCTGACGAACCATTGTCTTTTGCAACGCATCAAGGTAATCCGCAATTTGTTCAAGCTCCTTATTATTGGCTGTTACAATCAACAACCCTGCCTGAGGATTGATCACGATCTGACGTCCTTCTTTGCCCTTGATAAATACCTGCAAGGATACCGCGAGCTCTGTCCAGAAATCAGATTCCGTTTTCGTTTCAATTTTTGCAGCAGGTGTCGCCACGTTAGTCGGTTGCATTGGTGTCGTAGGGCTCCCTAACAGCGGACTACCTGGCGGTGTTGCGTTAGGATTAAAGTCTTGGGTGATTTGCCCTGAACTGACTAAAATTTGTGACTCACTCTTTCGTTTGATATCAGGATAATTCAATGTAAACATATGACTGCTTAATCCTGGCGCAGATATATGGTATCCATACTGCGTTTCAAGATAGTCGTATCCGTATACATCATGCGCCGCCTGAAGCGCAGCATCAATGTTGACGTTTTTTAGGTTCATCGTGATATTCCCTTTGACATCAGGGCCAATGAACATATTGTAATTCGTGCCTTCCACCAATCCCATGAAAAATGTTTTTGCATCAACATTGTTGACGGAAACATCAAAACGTTGATCCTTTGCCAAAATGGGACTGGATCCAATTTTCAAGCTCGGCAGTAAAGCATCTGTGACAGCTTCGGGTACGGCCTGTCTATGTAATTTTGCATTTGTTTTTAAATCGTTCTCTAATGCTGACTCCATTATATTGTCAGGCGTATCTCCCTCCATGGGCTTGAAAGGATCTTGTTTGCACGCGACAAGCAGCACTGCCATGGCGGCAGCCAAGCATGCAAGTCTTATCCTGTTGAATCCTTTCATTAGTCCACCTTGGTCCTACTGTTATCCATACTTGAAAAACTTTTTATCTTGATCTTTTCCCCGGTCACGGTCAGCATCGACAGTTTGCCTTTTTTATAATCGAAGACTTCCACTCCACGGTCCGTAATACCCACGACCTCGCCGTTTCTGACGTGATCTCCTACCGAGACATAAACGCCATCCACTAACGCCACTTGCCGATCCTCTGATACTAACACCATTTGGGTGCCATCTTTCATCACTGAAATGTGCCCACTGGCTTCCAGCACCACGGGACGTGTTGGGTCCGTCAGGGCAAACGCCATCGTCGCCATCACGCATCCTAGCAAACCTAGCGCAAGCTTAGCTACCAATCCAGCTCTCCTCATCCGTTAAAGTATAAACCGTCATCGTCACCTCAGCTATCGGATATTCCTTAACTTCATAAATAAAATGGTCCCAGAAAATCTTTTTATGGTAAGCCTCTAGTCTTTTCAAGTAAGAAAAGGTACTTTCATATGTCCCACGAAAGACTATCTCTATGCCGCGCTTAAAAAGCTTCGGGCGCTTTTCTATTTTAGTAAGCTCAGAAAACTCTGGTTTTTCCATCAACACCTCGACCGTTGGCAAGCTGTGCATGCTCACAAACGTTAATTTCCTATCTTGAGACAGTAACTCCCTTAATACATCGCCCATCTCACTCGGGGCAACCGTTGCTTCATAATAAACAGCCAGCCCTGCATTCAGTCCTTCAATTTGTTTGAGTAATTTTACGGATTCATCCGAACGAGGGTTAGCAATACTCTGCTGAACTTCACTTAAAATGTTTTGAGCGGCTGTTCGATTTTGTTGGGTTGACAAACCCAATTCCGCTATTTTATTGTTGAGTTGTTTTGTTGTTGATTTTAGTGGAGCAATAAATACTATTTGCGTCAATAATAATCCAAGCATGACACTGCATAACAAATATTGTGAACGCTGTTTCGGCGACAACGCATTATATTTGTCCATCATTGGCTGCAATGATTTTTTTGCGTCTTTAATCATTTTCTTTATGATGGCTTTATAGTGGGTCTTCATGAGCCCCCCCCAGCGCACGATGCGCATCATTGCTCAGCTCAAATGCTAAAAATGACCCTTTCTGATCCGATTGCGTCATTTTAAACATACCCATTTTAATATCTTTAAATATTTTTTCTTTGCTTAAGTGGTCGACAAATTTAACGACCAACGGTCCTGAAATACTCATTCCTTGCATTCCAACAAAATTCTCACCGATATCAATTTCTATCGTGGTTAACCAAACGCCTTGTAAAATGTCTGCAGACAGCACTTCTAAAAAAGGCGTATAGCCATGCGGACTCAACGTGTCACTCGTCAACAAATTCAACATGCTTTTCTTGATGGCTATCTGCTGTTCAATGTCTTTTGCACGTGCTTCAAGAAAGTTCTTTTTAGGATCAGGATATTTTGCCTTCATATCATCAAGCACATCTTGTGCAAGAATCGACTCTGCGCTGGCTTTCTCAAAAGCAACGCCTTGATAAATTCGATCAAGAATCACGCTTCCCATATAAAGGGTAAATACGATTGTCATACCCATCGCCGCTTTTATCGTGTTTTGGGGTGCAAATAGACTATGATCAACAGGCGCTTTGGGGATACTATTTAATAAATTGATCATCTGGGACATGATTTACTCCTGCCTCAGCAAACCGCCCAGGGCGATAGCACCTTGGACAGCGGATGATAAATCCACACCGTTTTCGATTTTAAAAAAGCGATTAAAATCTAACGCTTCACAGCCAATTTCCATGTTCTCTGATAATGCAGTCACGAGCGCATCTTGATTTTCTAATTCTGTCGAAATCCATATTTTTGAAAGTTCATTATTTCCAATATTGCTTTGGTAAAAATGGAGAGACCGCTCAATCTCCCTCACCAAGTAATCTATTGTTTGTACATTCTGTTCTGCATTATCAGATTGATACTGCGCTTTCGTTTCAACGGTTCTGGAAAAACACAACGTGTCATTTGAGCTGATCAATACGGCATGGAAATCAGGACGCATAAATAAGAATCCAACCTCACCCTTATCTTCCTGTAATAATTGCATGAGATTACGCAACGAAAGCTCAGCGATGTCGATCGAGATAACCTCCATGCTTGCTTTTGCACATGCATCAACAATGCTCTTGATACGATCTAACTGCGCAACCACGGCATACATTTTTGAAGGTTGTCCTGCACGGACGGGCACTCGAAAAGCGTCTACCGCGGCATTGCTCAGGGGGAAGTTAATAAACTCTTTCACCAACCATTTCGCGGCAGCACCTAGTTCTTCATCATCGACGTTGGGGGCATCTAAGTAAATCAGACGATAATCCATCGGATTGAGCGTGATCATGCAACGAACATTTGATAGGCCATGCTGACTCATGAATGCTGATAAGACTTCCTGAAGCCTTGAGCCCTCTAATGACACCCGCTCCATGATACTGATCACCGGCTGTTCGGTTGATTTTTTGGAATATGCAAATGTTACAAAACCAACACCGATGTAAATGGAGAGGAGACCAGATGATTTAATCACCTTTTTTTGAAATAGATTGATGAAATTTTGAAATTTCTCTAACATGCGTCCCTGCCATGATCGTGAGACCCATCCCTTTAGGACGGCATCTCACTGAGTATAGCAGGGCAGATTCCTATTACTTAGTGTATTCCTGCACAAACGCATCGTCTTTTGGGTTACGACGGCGATGGCAATGGCTAATCATGATATAGCCCACAACGCCTGACACAATGGAGCCGATGAAGATACCGAGACGGTCCGCGGCAAAATTATCCATGGTGCCGGGGACGAAAGACAATGATGCAATGAACAAACTCATCGTGAACCCAATGCCACAGAGGATGCAGCCGGCATACATCATCGGCCAATCTGTACTGCGCGGTAAACGTGCCAAGCCCAATTTAACGGCTACCCAAACAAATGCTGCAATACCTAACTGTTTGCCCACAAACAAGCCCAACGATACACCATAGGTGACCGTGTTATGGAAATCATCAAGGGTGAGGCTTCCTAACGTAACCCCTGCATTCGTAAACGCGAACAGTGGCAGAATCATGTAAACCACGTAAGGATGCAATGCATATTCCAGTTGTTTCAAAGGAGAGCTTGCGCCGCCACCTGCACCACCTGCGCCTTTATGAGGAATCATCAAACCTAATGCGACGCCGGTCAGGGTCGCATGTACGCCGGACTTCAGCACAAATATCCACATCACGATACCCACCAACATGTAGGGCGTGAGCTTACGCACACCTAAGCGGTTGAAGGCGAAAAGAATGGCCAAACAAACGAGAGAACCGACCAACATGATGACCGACAAGTCGTGTGAATAAAAAAATGCAATCACGAGAATGGCGCCTATGTCGTCAAAAATAGCCAACGACAATAAAAACATCCGTAAACCGGGCGGGACGCGTGGGCCCAACAGTGCCAAGACGCCTAACACGAAAGCAATATCGGTTGCGGTCGGAATGGCCCAACCATGGCTATAGAGCGGATTACCAATATTAAAATACGTATATATAAGTGCAGGGACGATCATCCCACCCAACGCACCAATGGCTGGCAATGCAACCTGAGAGGGTGTTGAAAGCTCGCCTTCGAGGCATTCCCGTTTCACTTCGAGTGCAATCATTAAAAAGAAGATGACCATCAAGCCATCATTGATCCAAAGCAAAACAGGCTTGATCAGCCCGCGCTGGCCTAGGGTCACACCAAATGAAGTGGATAACAGGAGCCCATACGCATCTTTCAACGGGGAGTTGGCCACCAATAATGCCAGCACTGCAGCGGTGAATAATAATAAACCGCCTACCAGTTCACGCGTAAAAATCTTACTTATCACTTTTTGCATGTGTAAGGTCCTGTGGATTGTGGGATCTTGGCCACCATATCATAGCTCGCGCTGGACGTCTAGGGTAGGACATGGTTATACTAGGCAAACTTACTACTGAACCACGGGGCCAGATAATGATGACCATGCTGAGAAAACCTTTTGTATTACTGATGGTTGCGCTATTTTTGGGCATTCTGACAGGGCTCTATCCCGTCCCATTTTTGGTTGCTTCGGCGAACACCGTCGCGGTTATCTTCGTTAAATTGCTTAAGCTAATCAGCTTGCCTCTCATCTTTTTGGCCGTGGTAGCCACACTGACGCAAATGCAAAGCGTGACGGAATTAAGATCGTTAGGCGGCAGGGTGCTCAAATACACGCTGCTCACGACGATCATTGCGGCCAGCATCGCATTATGTCTCTTTTTGGTGCTGAATCCTGTGCAAGCAGGGCTAACGATAGGTGCGGTGATTCCATCTTATGTACCTGATACCACGTATTGGGATTATTTATTGAAGAGCATCCCATCGAATTTGATCACGCCTTTCAGTGAAGGGAATGTGATTGCGGTATTGATTTTGGCATTGCTGATGAGTTTTGCCATTCTGCCATTGCCCGCGCGTCAAAAAAACTTATTAAGTGATTTGTTTGCCAGCTTGTTTGCGGCAATGCTATCGATTGCGAAATTGATTTTAAAGTTCATCCCGATTGCGATCTGGGCGTTCATTACACAGTTCATTGTCGACATGGATGCGACGAAAGAGTTGACACATGTATTGGTTTATTTGATTTGCGTCGTGTCTGCTAATTTGATTCAGGCATTTATCGTGTTGCCATTACTATTGAAGTTCAAAGGAATTTCGCCGATACGCACTGCGAAGGCGATGTTTCCTGCATTGAACATTGCCTTCTGGTCGAAGTCATCTGCAGCAACATTGCCGATCACGTTACAGTGCGCGAAAGAGCGCTTAGGTATTTCTGAAAAAACTGCGGGCTTTTCCTTGCCTATCTGCACGACGATCAACATGAATGGTTGTGCGGCGTTTATCATCATTACCGTGCTCTTCGTGTCGATGAGCAGTGGTATACATTTCTCTGCGTTCGACATGATTGCGTGGATATTCATCGCCACATTGGCCGCGTTTGGGAATGCGGGCGTGCCGATGGGTTGCTACTTCTTGTCCATGGCATTGTTAACCAGCATGGATGTGCCACTGGATTTGATGTTTGTGATTCTGCCATTTTATGTCTTTATCGACATGGTGGAAACTGCCATCAATGTGTGGTCGGATGCGTGTGTGACGGCAGTGGTGGATAAGGAAGAGAATCCATAACTTATAGCATCACTCCTACCCTCTTAATCTTTCGCCCACTTTAAAGGGGGCGAAAGATAATGAAAAGCCTCAAAAATTATTGCGTTGTTTAATATTTTTTTCACCCTTTGACCCATCAATCGATTTTTTATAAGCATCGATCATCAGTTCTTGGAAGCGAGCATTCTCTTTAGTCAAGGCCGTATTCTCTTCTTTCAATTTCCCAATGTATTCATAAGCTGCCATGGTGATTTCATTCACTGTGAAGGTACCAGCGGGCGCATTTACTGAATTGCTTAGGTTCCGGATCTGTTCCTCAAGTACTTTCATACGCAAGATCATTTGAGATAGCTGGTCTGAGTTGCCCTGAGCAGGTTGAGCATCGATGATGGTATCTGCGCCATGACTGGGCACCATCGGGGCTGAGTAGGGCGGTGGAGGGAGAAGCTCCTTGCCTAAATCTGGGTTGAAAACCAATGTTCTGCGCATGACCTCATAAAAATCATTATGCTCCTTTTCTAAATAGTCAGGAGCAAGATGATACAAGACAGCACCATAGGCCCCACCGCCCCGCTGTTGCAGAGCACTGAGCGTCGCCTTATTGAGCAGCAGAACAATCTTTTGAACCCGTAGTTGTGGCCTCTCACCTTCCATTACCCAGTCCAAGAAGCGCTTGATTGAAGCATACGAGGAAGGAAGTTCATCGATCACCCCTATGGCAATAGAATTGCGTGCTTGATGATCCATGTCGATAAGAAAACGCTCCTTATCAAGTCCTGCGATCTCCTTAATCAACAAATGAATGGCGGGATGTCCATTTCCAACCGCCAAAAACCATCGAGTAAAACGATCCGCATTCTCTCTATTCAAGGTGGGTGATGCGTTAAGAAAAAGCTTAAATAATCTCAGCAAGGTTCCCTCTTCAGATTTTCTAATCAAGGAGAACACGAATTTTGCTTCGCCAAAATATATCAAACCAAAAAACAAATTTTTCATTTGTTCTGAATCAGCAGGCCATGTTAGCATTTGATGCTCGCAAAGTTCAGATATTTTTGTAATCATTTGAACTGCAATAGGTCGCATGAATTTTTCACGCATGATGTGTAGACGGGCTTTATAAAATTTGGTTATATCATACCAATTCACGGTTACTGTTATCATATTCATATAATCGGGTTTATGCCAACTGCCATCGTAAACATATCCCTCATATTCATACATCAATCCATTGGGTTCAAGCCTATCTCCGATTTCTTTGAGTATATCCTGGTTGGACTTGAGTGGGAGGGTAAGCTTAAACTTATCACCATGTCCATTATAAGCTCCGAATGCAAAAATCTTGATCACGGTTTCACAAAGCCCAAGCCGGGCCTCATACGCCACAGCAGACATGGCCATGATTTGAGCATCTGTCATGCGCTCAAAATAACGGGTGGCAAGCACGAAATCGGTGTTCAGGAGATCAATAAACAATTGGGGTGTTTGAATAAAAGAGTCAATTTTTCTTTCAATCAAGCATGCATCCACTTCAATCGTTCGAAGATGATTGTTTCTAATGGCGCTTTCGATCTCTTCTTCAGTTGAGGTGAAAAGACAGTCTAGCGCTGACTCGAAGCGAGCCTCAGCCTTATACTCCTCATGAAATTTACTGTATAAAGCCTGTGCCGCTTTTACATCATAACTTAATAGTTTTGAGTGAAGATCCGGGTTTGACTTTTGCAAAAACAGCCTAAAAGCAGCTGGAGGAAGTGCCATTAAGCGGATCATGATCTTTTCTATTAAGGCCTTGGATGCGGTTTTAAATTCAAAAATACTGTCCCAGGCCTTTTCGTCAAAAGAGGCAATGAGATGAAGAGCCGTCTTGTCATTTAAAGATTCAATTAGAAAATGGACGGCACTAAACATTTCCCAATCAAGCATCTGAGAAATGCGCGCATGAATGGGACCTGCATCTTTTTCAAGGTCTGCGTTGAGATCAAGTCCTACGAGCCAGGCGTAATCCATTACCGTCGTATAATTAAATACATCGGAAAAAAATCGATCAAAAAATTGTCTCGTTGGACTCGGCTGGCTTAAATCGCTATGTGCAAAAATGCGTTGAACGCACAGTTCATTTGCAAGGATTAAAATCATAGCGGCATCGATCCTTCCCGCGAGTTTTACTAATTTAGCAAGATTTTCGGGTGAGGTGGGATTCTGTGCTGCAAAAGTCGCCCTCTTCTTAGTCTGACCTTCCGTAATGATAGGGGCACCAATACCGACATCTCTGAAATTTGCAAGTTTTGGAATAGGGTTAAAATCACTGTAATTAGATACTGAGCTTATTACCCATCCTGCATTGTACTGAGCGGGTAGCAGAAGAAGTTGATCCATGAAGTAAGAGTATGCCGCAGCACTCCTTCGAAAATAATAGGCCACTCCTTCCCGAATCACATGCAAGCAGCGACGGAGGGATTGAGATTCTGCAGATTCTGCAGAATCTATTGGTAATGACGTTTCATTTACCCGTGTTACCAGCTTAAAAAGGGGGGAGCCGTCACAAGCGAGTTCACGCCAGCTTGAGTGCCCATCAAGACGTAGCAGAAATTCAGCGAGAAGTGCCCATTGTTTTGACTCCACCAAAAAATCAACCGTGTTGATGAGTGTCAATCCCTGGAAAGTGGTGCTAGGGAATTCATCCCTTTTAATCTTCCGGTTACTTTTTTGATAAAATCCGGTAAGTATAAGAGGAAACTGTTCTAAAACATAATTACGTTTCTGTTCTGCTGCATAGGCTTTTATTGCAGCGGACTTATTAAAGTTGTACCTCGTCCAGTCCGTTATGCTTTCAGGAAACTCAAAATTGGTTTTAAAGATCACCAGTTTTGATTCGCGTCCATCCTCATAAATGGGATATTCATGGTTAGCCTCTGATAAAATACTTTTGACCATGGTGAGCGTCTTGTTTTTTCGCATGCTCATAAAAATATCAGCATTATTCGAAAATTCCACCGCTTTAAAATCGTCTAAGTTCAGCTTTAGCGCCTTGGTGGGGTCATAGACTTCCTTTAATAGGCTCATTAATTGATGAGTAAGATTAAGCCCATCAATTTCAACTTTCATAAAAAGCGCGCGCACCTGGGTACGGGTTAAAGCTTGCATCAGCTCGCCGGCCAACATGAAGTCGCTCTTGATTAAGTCCAGGAGTTTTTTTGGATTGAGTATAATATCTTCAGCTAACTTCTTGTTATTACCGCCATTTCCCATGATATACCTGCCTGCCTAATCGATAACTTGAGGCTATGTTACAGGAAGGCAAGGTAGAAGGCAAGCTGACTTGGTTATTCCTCTAAAGGCTCCGCATGCGCACAATTTTTAATCGGGCATACTTTCTGTTTACCATGTCGTTTGGTTTCTTTCTTCGTCATCATCAAGAAACCGCATTTCGGACAAGGCTCGTCTAATGGCTCGTTCCATACTGCAAATTTACAATCGGGATAACGGCTACAAGAATAAAATATTTTCCCGTAACGCGATTTGCGCGAGACCATTTTGCCTTCGGAACATTCAGGGCATCGCACCCCCGTATCCGCCGGCTTCTCCAACGGCTCGATATGTTTACACGCAGGGTATCCCGTGCAACCAATGAACTTCCCAAATCGGCCATGACGGATTTGTAACTTCTTGCCGCAATCTGGGCAATCTTGTTCTAAAATCTCTGGCTGCGAGGTTTCTTCGCCATCCATGCTGCGCGTGTAATCACATTCAGGATACGATACGCATCCAATGAATTTCCCACGACGCCCCAATCGAATCGATAATTCTTTGCCACACTTCGGACACTTTTCATCCAGTTTTTCTTGCGTGACATCACTGCGCTTGACGTTCTCTTCCGTGTGATCCACCAGTTTCTTGAAGGGGCCCCAGAAATGCTCAAGCAACGGTACCCACTGCGCTTCGCCGCGCGAGACGGCGTCTAACTGATCTTCTAAGTTTGCCGTGAAATCATAATCCACGTAATTCGTGAAATATTCCGTCAAGAATTTATTCACGACCTTGCCCACGTCCGTCGGGATAAATCGCTTCTTATCCATTTCCACGTACTCACGCGCCTGTAACGTGTGGATGATCGATGCGTACGTCGAAGGACGCCCAATGCCATGCTCTTCTAACGCTTTCACCAAACTCGCTTCCGAATACGCGGGGGGCGGTTCCGTGAAATGCTGGATCGGCTCGATGCTTTCCAACGGTATCACTTGGCCTTCTTTCATTTCCGGTAATATCTTTTCATCGTCGTCGCCCACTTTCGCGTCGTCAACACCTTCTTGGTATACCGCAATAAAACCAGGATCCACAATCGTCGAACCCGTTGCACGGAAAATGTTTTTTTCGTCAGCCGCTAAATCAACACCGACCGTGTCAATTGTCGCATGAATCATTTGGCAAGCAACCGCACGCTTCCAAATCAATTGATACAACTTGAATTGATCAGGCGACAAATGGCTCTTGATCGATTCAGGCACATTGTTCACGTTCGTCGGACGGATCGCTTCGTGCGCTTCTTGTGCGTTCTTCGATTTCGATTTGTAGACGCGTGCTTCATCAGGCAAACTGTTTTTGCCATATCGGTTTGTAATGAATTCACGGATCTCAGCCACCGCTTCAGGAGCCAAGTGTGTCGCGTCAGTACGCATGTAGGTAATCAAACCTTCTACACCATTGCCCACATCCACACCTTCATACAAATTCTGTGCGGTGCGCATGGTGCGTTGTGCAGTGAACCCTAGTTTGCGCGATGCTTCTTGTTGCAATGTCGAGGTGATAAACGGCGCCGTAGGGTTGCGTTTACGTTGCTTCTTCTCTACACCGATCACCGTTAATTTACCCGCGGCTGCTTTTTCTAATTTTTTCAACGCTTTTTTGGCTGTCGCTTCATCCGTGATCGAAAACTGCTCGAATTTAACGCCATCCAATAACGTTAGCTTTGCATCGAATGCTTGAGGCTTGCCTTTGCAATGCGCAATGATCGTCCAAAATTCTTGTGGGATGAATGCGTCAATTTCAGCTTGACGTTCGACAATCATGCGAAGCGCTGGGCTTTGCACACGGCCAGCAGATAAACCACGGCGGATTTTCTTCCATAATAACGGCGATAAATTAAATCCAACGAGATAATCTAATGCACGACGCGCTTGTTGCGAATGAACCATGTCCATCGATAATTCACGTGGATGTTCGATCGCCTCTAACACGGCCGCTTTGGTAATTTGGTTAAACACAATCCGTTGAACTGTTTTGCCTTTCAATGCACCGTGTTCCTTGGCCACTTCATATAAGTGCCAAGAGATGGCTTCACCCTCGCGATCCGGGTCAGTGGCCAGCAGTAATTCATCAACGTCTTTCAAGGCTTTGAGGAACGCATCCACATGCTTTTTATTTTTTTCGATGAGTTCATAACGCATGGTAAAACCATGCTCCGTGTCCACAGCACCTTCTTTGGCGACTAAATCACGGACGTGGCCATAAGAAGCAATGACCTTATATTCCTTCTTGCCGAGGTACTTTTCTAGGGTTTTTGTTTTTGCCGGCGATTCAACGACGACCAAGCGTTTAGTCATGGGGTTCCTTTTTACTATATAGCGTTGTGCGAATCTAGCTCAGATTCGGGATAGATGCAAGGGGTGCGAATAAGTTATTCGAATTGCACTCAAATAACTTGACACTGCTTGCATTACCTTGATAGTATCCTTACTCCAATGCAACCATGGAGTTAGTCTCATGAAAATTCAAGATATCATTGATCAAAATCCCGAATACATCAAACAATGGGCACTTATACTCATGGAGCGCGAGAACGGTGATGCCCATGCTGGCAATCCAGCGACTCCTAACCTTGTAGAGGTCTTCAAAACTGCAGAGATGAAAGACTATCTCAACAAAAAATATAAAAATGAAGAGGTAACACCCTACAGAGTACACTTCCATCTATGCGCTGTCTCGGGTGATGATGGCAGCCGCCCAACCCTGCTTCCCAGAGGCTACATTGAGCCTCGTCAAAACCAGAGCATCTTTTCATTTTCCAATTCGACGGGTGTTGGTATAAATTCGAATGCAGATCATGATAAGGGCCCGTCCTGCAGGATAATGTAAGCCGCCTTTAAGATCGATAAGAGGGCGAAAAATGTTTCGCCCCTACAAACACACGATCTTAATGCATCGTCTCGGTGAAATCGCCCAGCATCACTTCTTCGACCCACTCTACAGAGGGCCCATCTTCACGGTTGGAATTGCAAAGTACCATCAAAATCACCCACTTAAGTTGTGTAAGGTCGATTTGAACGGACTCTAGCGCCATCACGCGCTCGATAACCATTTCACGTAATTGGGCATCGATGACGCCACATTCTTCCATCGTAAGAAGGAAGCCACGGCATTCTGCCGAGACGCGATCCAATTCTTCGGGGGTATAGATTCGGATGCCACCCATCGTTTTGACGCGCACGCTTTCGGTGCGGGCCTGCGCAAAGTGAAGACCTTCTAACCAATTGAACGCTTTATCGATTTCAATTTTTTCGAAGCCTGCCGCTTCTAGTTCGTCTGCGAGCGTTTCCTGGTCTGTCTCTACCTCTGATTCCGTATCAAAGACGTTGTCAAACAAATAGATTAATACATCAAGCACATTCTCTTTCATGTTGCGCCCCCCAAGCCCGTGTGTATCCACCAGGCGTTGTTAGTACCAAACCACGAAGCTCAAGCTCAACTAATCGACATGCTACTTCTTGTGCGGGCAAAGCAAGTCGGCTAATTAGCTCGTCTACTCCTACCGTCTCTGTCTCAAGGATTTCCAAAATTTGGCGATCCTCCTTCTCTAAGTGTGAACAATTAATCTCATTTTGGCCAGTATTTTTTTCATAATTCTGCCTCACAACACTCAACTCGATTAAGATGTCATCTAAGGTTTCAACTAACTTCGCGCCTTGCTTGATGAGCAGATGACAACCCTCAGTTTGCGCATTTTTGATCGACCCTGGGATGGCAAATATCTCACGATTTTGTTCCAAAGCGTGACGCGCGGTCGTCAGTGTACCACTCTTTACAGCTGCTTCGACAACCAGGACACCTTTCGATAATCCGCTGATAATCCGATTGCGCTGGGGGAAGCAGGGTGCTAATGGCTTACTTCCTAAGGGGAATTCCGTGATGATGGCCCCTTGTTTGATGATGTCTTTCGCCAAGCCGCGATGACGGTACGGGTAGATATAATCCATCCCCGTGGCCATCACGCCGATGGTCGGTGCTGACACCTCCAATGCCCCACGATGTGCATAACCATCTATGCCCAACGCCAGGCCACTGGTGATCGTCAGCCCCGCTTGGCCCAAGCCTCGAGCGAAATCGCCTGCCAAGGCGGCTCCAAGCGGTGTAGGCTTGCGTGTCCCCACGATCGCTATTTGAGGTGTCGATAATACATCGACATTCCCCATGACGTATAACCCCAGCGGCGGCATCGGGATTTCTTTCAATAATGTCGGGTATGCTGGCGACCACACAGGGACAAAATGATGCTGGGATGATGCAGCGAGCCACGCTTCCAGCCGTTGACAGAACTGCGGGCAAGGCGGGGGCACCTCTGGCACGAGGGTGTCTAAATGATCGATGATGGTGCGGGCACGGCTACGTGCGACATGACTTACCCAAGCCCAGTGTATGAGTGTTTTAAGGGGGGGCGCATCATTGTTATTGACATTTTTTTGCATTCTATTTGCCTTCCTGGTATCCTGCGTGAAAATCGCCATTATAAACCGAATTAACAGAGAGATGTGACGCCATCATGACTTTACTGAATGTACTTATTTACCCGGACAAACGGCTATTAAAACCTGCACAGCCGATCGAACAAATCGACGACACTATTCGAGACATCGCGAAAAATATGATTGAAACGATGTACACCGAAGAAGGCATTGGCTTAGCCGCCCCGCAAGTGGGTATTTCACTGCGCTTGATGACAGTTGATTTGAGCGAAGAAAAAAATCAACCACAGGTCTTAATCAATCCTGTCATTACCGAACGCACGGGCGAAGTACAAAGCAAAGAAGGCTGTTTATCGTTCCCCGACTTATATATTGAAGTACCGCGCGCCGAAAAAATTCACATCGACGCAACCTGTTTGGATGGCAAGCCGATCCACATTGAAGCCGATGGACTATTATCTAGATGCTTGCAGCATGAAGTGGATCATTTGGATGGCATCGTGTTTGTTGATCGCTTATCGCCGTTGAAGCGCCCACGTGCTATCAAGAAGTTCTTAAAGTACATGCAACAAACCGAGTAACAGGAAGGAATGCCCGTGAAACCGACGCTCGTCTTTGCCGGCACACCCGATGTCGCGGCCGATGTCTTGCAAGCGTTATGCGATGCAGGTTATCCCATTGCTGGCGTATTCACACAACCGGATCGTCCTGCAGGACGCGGGAAAGCATTAACACCCAGCCCCGTTAAAACATTCGCATTATCAAAAAATCTACCTGTTTGTGCACCCGAGAAATTTGATAAAGACGCACAAGCGCAATTAGCGGCATGGGCGCCGGATTATTTAATCGTGATCGCTTACGGATTGATTCTTCCGAAAAAAGCATTGAGCATTCCTACATCAGGCGCATTGAATATTCATACATCGCTTTTACCGCGCTACCGTGGGGCTGCACCCGCACAACGTGCGATGCTGGCCGGTGATGTCACGACGGGCGTGACACTCATGCAAATGGAACCTGGGCTTGATACCGGCCCGATTTTAATTCAAACCGAAACATTGATTCCTGCGGATGAAACAGCCGACAGGTTGATCCAGCGTTTGGGCGTGTTAGGCACAGAAGCCTTGTTACGTTTTCTCGACAACCCGAGCGCATTCCCACCCATTCCTCAAACAGAAAGTTTGGCATGCTATGCGCATAAACTCACGGCAGAAGAAGCCGAGTTGGATTGGACAAAGCCCGCACCTGACTTGGAGCGTGCGATTCGTGCGTATCAGCCGTGGCCGGTCGCGTACAGTCAATGGAACGATTGGCGTGTTCGGTTTTTGAAAGCCGTCGCCGTGCCTTCCGTATCGCATGACGCATTGCCTGGAACTGTATTGGCCTTCAGCCCCAAAGGATTATTGATTCAAACCGGGGCAGGCGCATTGTGTGTGACACAAATGCAATTGCCCGGGAAGAAACCCATGGATACCGCCGCGTTGTATAACGGATATGCGAAACACATTGTGGCAGGTGGGCGGTTTGTTTGATGGCAATTTACCTGATTACGCTGTACGATTACAAAGTGCGAAGTAAAACGAACATAGTTAAATAACGGACACAATACATGAAAATCATTATTCTCGGCGCAGGGCAAGTAGGCGGGACGTTGGCCGAACACTTAACCTCAGAAGATAACGATATTACGATTGTCGATTCTGATGTCAAAATCCTTCAAGCGATCGATGAAAAATTAGACGTACGCGCGATAGTTGGCCACGCATCACACCCAAGCGTTTTACGGCGTGCGGGTGCAGAAGATGCAGACATGTTGATCGCTGTGACGAACAATGATGAAACGAACATGATGGCCTGCCAGATTTCTTATAGCCTTTTCAAAACACCGATTAAAATTGCACGGGTGCGTTCATCCGAATACATGTTGTACCCACGTCTTTTTGAAAACCGCGCGATCCCGATTGACGTATTGATCAGCCCAGAACAACTTGTGACACGTTACGTAAAAAGGTTGATTGAATTCCCTGGCGCATTGCAAGTTTTGGATTTTGCAGATGGCCGCGTACAATGCGTGGCATTACGTGCTGTCTCGGGCGCACCGCTCGTTGGTCAAGCGCTGAGAAATCTACACATTCACATGCCCTCGGTCAAAACCAATATTGCGGCGATATTCCGTAAAGATAAATTGGTTGAGATTTCCGATGATACAGTGATTGAACCTAACGATGAAGTCTTTTTCATCTGTGAATCAAATGAAATTCGCGAAGTGATCAGTGAATTACGTGGCGCCACGGCTCCCTATAAACGCATCATGATCGCTGGTGGCGGTAACATTGGTTTTAGCTTGGCACAAACGTTAGAAAAAAATTATCACGTCAAGATCATTGATCGCGGGCAAGCGCGTTGCCGCACATTGGCAGAACAATTGAACAAATCTGTCGTACTCTGCGGGGACTGCTCTGATAAGAATCTTCTCTACAATGAAAACATTGAAGAGACAGACGTGTTTTGTGCACTCACCAATGATGACGAAACCAACATCATGTCAGCGACACTGGCCAAGCGGATGGGCGCGCGTAAAGTCATGGCGCTCATCAATCGTACGGCCTATGTTGATTTAATTGAAGGCAGTGAAATTGATATTGCCATTTCGCCGCAGCAATCAACGATCAGCAGCTTGCTCACGCATATCCGTCGTGGTGATATTGTGCAGGTGCATTCGTTACGTCGTGGGGCAGCAGAAGCGATTGAAGCGGTAGCCCACGGCACGCTGGAAACATCGAAAGTAGTAGGGCGCACGATTGAAACATTGCCGTTGCCTCCAGGCACCGTGATCAGCATGATAGTTCGTGAAGACCGTGTGATTGCGGCAGAACCCAGCACACGCATTGAAGCCGACGATCACGTGATTTTATTTGTCAGCAACAAAAAATACATTGGTGATGTCGAGCGTCTCTTCCAAGTGGCTATCAATTTCTTTTAAGGAGATCCCATGCACTGGGCAGCCATTTTCAAAGTATTAGGTTATTTATTGATGTGCTTGAGCTTGAGCCACTTACCGCCGATGGCGATTGGCTGGTGGTATGACGAAACGGCTTATCATCCTTTCGTGATTTCAGGTTTAGCGACGCTGTTATCTGGCGCACTGTTATGGTGGTTCACGCGTAACACGCGCGACGAACCTCGCACCCGTGATGGGTTTTTGATCGTTGTATTATTCTGGACGGTGATCAGTTTATTCGGTGCATTACCTTTTATTGTGGCCGAAACACCCCATCTTTCTTTTGCCGATGCGGTGTTTGAAACTATTTCTGGATTAACGACGACGGGTGCTACGGTGATTCGCGGGCTCGATGCGTTACCGAAATCCATTTTATATTATCGCCAGCAGCTACATCTTTTAGGTGGGATGGGAATCATCGTATTGGCAGTGGCGGTATTACCGATGCTGGGCGTCGGTGGCCTGCAGTTGTTCCGTGCTGAAACATCGGGAATGAATAAAGAAGGCAAGCTTACGCCACGTGTGGCTGAAACGGCGAAGACACTGTGGTTTATTTACATTGCGCTGACGGCTGCTTGTGCATTGAGTTATCGTTTGAATGGGATGTCGAACTTTGATTCGATTTGTTATGCGTTCGCGACATTGTCTACGGGTGGTTTTGCGCCACATGATAGTAATTTTGCGTTCTACCCACAGACATCGTTGAAGCTCTGGGCCTCGCTGTTTATGTTTTTGGGTGGTTTAAATTTCTCGCTGCATTATTTAGCGTTGCACAATACGAGTATCTTGACGTATTGGCGAAATGCGGAGTTCCGTTTCTTTCTCAAACTGCAAGTAGCGATTGTCGCTGCGGTGGTCGCGGTACTGATGTGGAAAAACGTATATCCTGATGCTTACACAGCATTTGTCGAAACGTTATTCCATGTGATTTCGATCAGCACGACGACGGGGTTTGTTGCGACTGACTTTGGTGCGTGGCCCATTTTTGTGCCTATTTTAATTATGATTGGCGGATTAATTGGGGGATGTGCCGGGTCGACGACCGGGGGCCTGAAAGCAATCCGGATTCTGGTGGTGATGAAACAAGCCTCGCGTGAATTGCATCGGTTGATTCACCCTAATGGCGAGTATATTTTGAAAATCGATCAAAAAATGTTACCGGATAAAGTCATCGATGCCGTGTGGGGTTTTATTGGTGTGTTTGCCGTATTATTTTGCTTGTTCTTATTTATCTTAATGACGTGTGGATTGGATTTCTTATCGGCGTTTGGTGCGGTGGTAGCCAGTGTCGCAAACGTCGGTCCAGGATTAGGAAGTGTCTTTTGGGATTATGCGGATCTTAATGATCTCGCGAAATGGACATTATCATTTTCCATGCTCGTCGGCCGGTTGGAAATTTTTGCCGTGATGGTGATATTAACGCCCGCTTTTTGGAGACAGTGAGAAAGTACTGCCGGGGATTTTTTTGAGATCGTAATGTGATTATTCGTAACCGTTCACGATCACAAGATCTGACAACGAAGAACTCTTCGCCCCGACAAGCATTAATACATCTTCGGATACGCATCCCCGCGCCGCTTGAACCGTTTATAACTCCACATATACTGTTCAGGGAAACGGCGAATCACCGCCTCAAGCGCTTCATTCATCGCCGTCGCCGATGCCACTTCATCATCACCGTAAAATGCCTCCGACACATCAATGCCATCGGGCTTAAACCCTTCACCTAATCCTAGCCGCGCAGAGTAACCGACCATCACACGAGCGCCCGTGCGTTGCGATAACTTCATCGCCAACGTCATCGTCATCGCAGGTACACCAAAAAATGGCGCAATCACGCCGCCTTCCGTGCCCGGCACTTGGTCCGGTAACATCACAATAATGCCATTATTTTTTAACGCTTTTAACAAGTCGCGAATGCCGCCCGCCGTCGCAGGCACCAAATGTGCGCCCGCACGTTCACGCGCATTGCGCACCACCGTTTCAAGCGATGGCATCCGTAATGGCCGATACATCATCGTCGCTTCGCCCAACTGCGGCAAGAACCCCAACATGCTTTCCCACGATCCCATGTGAGGACTCAACAAAATCACTCCCTTGCCATGCGCTCGCGCTGCCTCAAATCGTGCCAATGCTTCCTCGTCCGGCGCAACCACACTGGCATTGATTTTATCCACCGGCCAAAACCAGTGCATCGCGTATTCCACCATCGTGATCGTCGTGTTACGTAAACTTTCCCGCACTAACCGTTCACGCCATTCATGCGATTCATTCGGGAAACAGACTTCAATGTTTTTACGGGAGACCTTTTTTAACCCCGTCGGCAATACCATTAATATACTGCCCAAGACCCACCCAATTCCTTGAATCGTCTTTAATGGCAACCGGCTGATAAACGTCAACGTGCCTATCATGGCCGATGCCGCACATGCTTTTAAATGTTTTGAAATACCCATGGTTACCCCCCGCGTAGGTTACCAAAAAGTAACTATAATAGGTTAGGACTTTTAATTCGGAGATCGAGGCACATGGAAAAATCAGTTATCTTAATGTCCCAAGAGGAGCTGCAGGCCCATTGGAAAAGCATCATGTTTGAGGGCGTCACCTTCACGATATTAGGTATCTTGGCACTCATTGTCCCAGGATTGTTTTCATTGACGTTCGAACTTGTTGTCGGCTGGTTATTTTTGATCGGCGGAGCACTTCAACTGTACCGCGCAATCCAGTCTAATGGTGCACCTGGTTTCTGGATGTTCATCATCTCCGCGCTGCTCTCGATGGTATTCGGTATTCTCATGGTATTCAATCCGCTCGCAGGCTTGGTTGCATTAACGATGATCATCGCGATTTTCTTCCTCTTAGAAGGTATCGTGAAAATCATCTATGCATTCCAAATTCAAGCCTTCGCAAGCTGGGGCTGGATATTGTTGAGCGGCTTTTGCTCCATCCTCATTGCGATGATGGTGTTCTCCGGCTGGCCACTGAGTACATCTTGGTTTATCGGTACGTTGATCGGCGTTTACCTGATCATGAACGGCGTATCCCTCATGATGATTTCATGGCGTGCGCATCAAGCCTAAATGCTACCTGCCACCCCTTTGGAAAACAACCCTGTTTTTCCAGAGGGGGCCGGCCTCTACTTAATCACTTCAACCTTATCGTACGTAATATCATGCGGAGCGACAGCGCCACCGGACACGATAAACGTCATGGCTTCATCAAACGTCCAATCGGTTGGCGTGATTTGTTCGATGGGCACGATTTCTAAATAACCTGATGTCGGGTTTGGCGTGGTCGGCACATACACTGCCGCCAATTCGCGTCCCGAATTTTTATCAATGAACGTACGCGTGACCAAGCCAACGGTTTTCATCGTAGGATTTGGGAATTCAATCAGCACCACACGTTGCGTCGTGCCAGGGCTTTTTTGGAACACTTCAATTAATTTTTTGATCGAACCATAAATGGTTTTGACCAGTGGAATGCGCTCCATCACGTAATCAATGAGGGCCAACAATTGCCGACCAAAGTACCGGCTCGATAACACACCCAGTGTATACAAAATCAGACCCATGAGCCCTAATGCAACAAACATGTCGACGACCGGAGCATCCATCCAATGCGCGACGCGTGGTGCAAATAAGGAAATCTGGCTAATGATCACATGAAGCAAGGGGCGTGCAATTTCTAAAATCAATTGCAGCAAAAATTGAATGATCATCAGCGTCAACCATAAGGGGATGATCGTCACCAATCCAATAAAAATATTCTTCTTCACATTTGCTTGCACCATGACATTTCTCCTACATAGATTCACCCAGTATACACGAGATATGCTATATTCCTAAGGTCTTAACAGCTCTTAGTTCAGGGAGAGATTTGATCATGGCAACCGTATTTTTCAAAGGCGAACCTATTCCAACTATCGGCCGCGTCCCTGAAGTAGGCAAAATGGCACCGGCATTCACCCTGACCGATAAGTCCTTGAAAGATAAAACATTGAATGATTTTCTGGGCAAAACCCTCGTCCTCAATATCTTCCCAAGCATTGATACGGGCACCTGTGCTGCCAGCGTCCATGCCTTTAACCGCGCAGCATCCTCCCTCGAACAGACGCTAGTGCTTTGTATTTCCATGGATTTACCCTTTGCTCAAGCCCGTTTCTGCGGGGCAGAGGATTTAAACGATGTCATTACGCTGTCAGCTTTCCGCCATCCTGAGTTTGGCCAAGCCTATGGCGTAACCATCACCGCGGGGCCGATGAAAGGATTACTTTCCCGCGCCGTCGTGGTCATCAACCCAGAAGGTCGTATCATTTATACCGAGCATGTGGCCGAAATAACGCAAGAACCTGACTACGCCACCGCACTTGGAAGCATCCAAGCAGGCTAGGTCCCTGATATTTAATGACTTATCCAACTTACGTTGTGTTGCTTTCTTTGAAATAAGTAGTTATAATGTGAACGAACTAAATGATCACATTCGAGAGAAGCCGAAGATGTTACCAGCTGAAAATCTAAAACAATATATCGAATCGAAAAGAGGCATCGCGCCTAATAAAACCATTGCCAATCATGTCCTTGAAGATGGGGTCATTACCGACAATGATTTTAAATACCTGGATCGAGTGTATCAAAAATATAAAACAGCGCAACCCCTGAAAGGGAAACGAATCCTATTTAATCAACACATGGATTGGGCTACATTTCTCTTAATGCTGCTTTATCAATCATTAGGCGCCACGATTGAAGCCAGCAACTTAAACCTTACAGCAAAATCATTTGCAAAATCTGCCCTCGACCAGGCTGGCATTCTT
Organism: Gammaproteobacteria bacterium; assembly: GCA_044445605.1. Lineage (GTDB taxonomy): Bacteria > Pseudomonadota > Gammaproteobacteria > JABCZS01 > JABCZS01 > CAWKDC01. Next base: position 46,825 of record JBIOEA010000009.1, read on the forward strand.
TATTACGCCCACCAGATTCCCAATCATGCGACAAATTATTATCATCATGTGGTGGATTGCGGAGCAGGCATGATTAACGCATTTACCCCACTCAATGGCATGGCTGAACTGACTCAAACATACCCCATCAAATATGAAGGCAAAAAAACTCCTGTTTTTTCTGTTAACCGCTGGTTCGTAAAAAAATTCGAAGATTATTATGGCGTTGGTCCGGCGTGTATGGCTGCCCTACCTTCGGCCGTTGGTAATCTATTAACACGCCAAGCCGGGCTAAACAACGCTATAGCCATCGATCAAAATATAGAAGCCATCTATGAACGTAGATTGAGCCTTAACTATTACGTTATCGTCGGCGGCGCAGGGCAGGTGGCAGCAGGTATCGCTCATGCGCTGATTGAAAAAGGCGTTAAAGAAGACCATATTCTTTTAGTCGATAGAGAAGAAAAAAATGCACTTACGCACGTCATGGATAAAACCAAAAACATCGCCTTTCTAAAAAATCAACAAGGCGAATTGGTTGGGCTCAGTGATAAAACCGAATTCAAACAAGCCATCTTAGCACACATGCAAAAAACCAAGCCAAACGCAAATTATACGTTGGACAACTTCTCACAGCAGCTTGCCATCATTACGGCCACTGGGGTAGAAAATCTCATGTCTAACTACAATTACTCTCCCCTTGATTTCCACCCCACCGCGACCTGGTTCATCAATATGGGGCAACCCGATGAATATGGCGACAATTTTGAACAGACAGGTATGGTAGGCAACACGAAATTTGCGCTTAACTTTAATCCACAATGGTTGAAACGCGATAACGGGAAACATCCCGCCACACCCACGTACTGCTTAATGCCATCTTTCGCGGCGCTGGCTGAATCAAGCATCTATGCCATCGTAAACCATAAAAAACGTTTTAATCCGGGGCTGCAGGCTATTCCCTCAACATATGACCACGAACTGCTCGAATATGCGGTACAAATCTACGGCGATGAATTCCAGCCCATGATGAGACTGATGGAAGAACGCATGCGTCGTGAATGCCTTGCTTCGCCTACCGATTCTGCGTCTTCCACTGATACGCGTTCATCGATGATGACATCACCATCTCCACCCACGTCACCACCGAGAAACGGCAGTTCACCGGACAGAGTCGGAAACAAACGCAGTTCTGAAACCCTCGTGAGCAGCGAAGCTAATCCAAATAAGGACAAAACTGTTAGCACGACAGTAATATTTTCCTCGGGACAACAAAATGGAAATTTCCACAATCTGCGGAGCAGCAAGATAAAACTCGGCGGCCCCACGCAACAATAGGACACCACAGAAATGGATATTTCGATCTTATCACTCTCACATCTGCTCCCGATAGCACTCTCGCTCAAGGATGAGAAGGGCGTTTATCAACATGCGAACGCAGCATTTATCTCACATTTAAAATCACTTGGGTTTGATGAACCTATTATAGGCAAAACTGACAAAGATATTTTTGATGCCGCATCCGCAACTGTTATCGCCAAGCATGACGCCCTCGTGTTGAAAACCGGAAAAAAAGAAGTCTCCGATGAAAATATTACCGTTAAACATGGCAAATCCACTACACAATTAGCGATTCGCACCCTGTATGAATCCAAGGGTGAAAAAGGCGTATTAACGGTATTGTTTGATATCAGCGCAATCAAAGCTAAAGAAATTGCACTGATCACCGCGAAACAAGAAGCACAAGCCTCTGAGCGTGCCAGCCGTATTTCACTCAATCATATTTTGCGTTATTTGCCAGGTTATGTATATTGGAAAAATACGGACTCAGTATATCTTGGCTGTAATGAAAATTTTGCAATTGCTGCGGGCTTGTCGCACATGGAAGATATTGTCGGCAAAACAGACTATGACTTGGCTTGGGGGAAGACGGAAGCGGAATTATTCCGTCAAGGCGATAGAGAAGCGTTTTCTGGCCGCACCAAGTATAACTTTGAAGAACCACAACGCATGGCTGATGGCAAGCAAGCAACCGTATTGGCCACGAAAGTCCCGCTAAAAGATGAACAAGAAAAAATCATCGGTGTTCTAGGTATTTATACCGATATCACTGATCGTAAAAAAGCAGAATTGGCACTGATGGATGCGAAAGAAAAGGCCGAAGAAGCGATGAGCGAAAAAACAGAATTCATTCGGAACATGAGCCATGATTTACGCACGCCAATCACAGGGATTATTGGCATGTCTGATATTTTGGCGCGCGAAACCAAAGAGAATTTCACGTATGATGCTGCACGTGACGTCGAAGCCGCAGCCCGTGCCTTGCTTAACTTTTTCAATCAAGTCATTGAAACAGCAGAACTGGAACTGGGCGAACTACCCGATCAGCAGAATGCCTTCTCGCTCAAAAACATTCAAAAAAATATCATTCAAATTTTTATGCCCGCTGCGCAACAAAAGAAAATCAAAATCGAATCCTATTTTGACCAAAGCATTCCGAAGGTGATGATTGGCAATGATGCTTTTTTGTATCGCATTTTATTAAATCTGGTGGCCAATGCGGTTAAATTCACTGAACAAGGCAGCATCTCGATCGAAATGACGTTAGAACGCCACACGCTCCAAAATGCTGTGGTTCAAATCTCCATTAAAGACACGGGCAAGGGCATTCCTAAAGACAAACAAGCGAAGATCTTTGAAAAATTTAATCGCTTGACGCCCTCATACGAAAACGTCCATAAAGGTTCCGGTCTCGGACTTTACATTGTCAGCCAATATTTGCAGCGCATGGGTGGGGAAATCTATCTTGAAAGCCGGCCTGGTGCAGGTTCTCGTTTCACCTGCTTTATACCGTTTAAACTACCGTTGAGTGAACAATTCTCCAAAGTAAAACCTGTTTCATATCTTAAAACGGAAGAAAGCGCGATCAATTATGCTGTGTCAAGTTTATTTCCAGAACCGACCACCGCTGATGATGCGTTACATATTCCCCCGGCACCACTGTCTTCCTGCCACGCGTTGCTGGTTGAAGATAATCCATTAGCATTAAAAATTGGCCGCTTTAATCTCGCGCAATGGGGTTATTCGGTCACTTCAGCGACCAATGCGCAAGATGCCGAAATGCATTTAAACAAAACGCGATTTGATATCATTTATTTGGATTTAGGTTTGCCGGATAAAAATGGTTTAGACCTTGCTTCTGAGTTAAAAGCCAATGTCAAAGCGTTGAATCATGCGACACCGGTGATTGCATTAACGGCCCATGCGGATGAGCAATCGAAACAAGCCTGCTTGAAAGCAGGCGTGAGTGAAATGTTGTCCAAACCTTTGACAGAAACAGATGGGCGTCGTCTGTGTGCGAAGGCAGCTCAGCAAGCAAATGAATTACCTGTTATCGATTGGGGCTTATGGTACAACCGTTGCCAACATCATGAATCATTGATTGAAGAAGCATTACGTACTGTCTTGCGTGATTTACCACTCTTTGAGCAACAAATGAGTGATGCACTGGCTCAAGAAAATATCCAATCCATGCGTGATACGCTACATACCTGTTTGGGTATGTTACGTTTTTGTGCGTTACCACGATTGGAAAAAGCGGTCGAAGTATTACACGATATCGCACGTAAAAAACCGGAGAACATCCCTGCTGCGTTTAAAGATTTTCAGGTACAATCGAAAGCTGCATTGGATGCAATACAATCTCTCAGTGCGTAACTTGTTGCCCCCTTTGAAAAGGTAAATATGAATCTCATTATCCTCGATCGCGATGGCGTGATCAATCATGACTCACCGCACTTCATCAAATCTCCTGACGAATGGATCCCTATTCCTGGCAGCATGGAAGCCATTGCCGCGCTCAAAAAAGCAGGTTTTGCTGTGGCTGTGTGCACGAATCAATCGGGTGTAGGAAGAGGGTATTACGATGAAGCGATGCTCGCATTGATTCACGCCAAAATGATTGCCGAGTTAGATAGTTATGGTTATGCATTTGATGCCATTGTATATTGCCCGCATTTACCTGAAGCAGGCTGTGATTGCCGCAAACCTAAACCTGGCATGGTACATGCTTTGCTAAAACAGTTTGATGTGGTTGCCAGCGACACCTGGGTTGTCGGCGACAGTTTCCGTGATTTAGAAGCAGGCATTGCAGCAGGCTGCAAAACATTATTGGTTAAAACGGGTAATGGTGAAAAAACATTATTGAAGCATGGCGATGCATTAGGCCATACGGTTGTGTGTGCGGATTTGGCTTCTGCCGTGGCATTGATTGCCCTTAAATGCAAATCATTTACCGCGCTATAATTGTTTTAATCTTTTCTTCAACTAATGCGGCATGAGTTTCAGCCAAACTACCATATTGCGAAAAGTGCCCAGGAAGTGCACCGCGAAATGATCGGCTTTCCTGCATTTCAGCAAACGTTTTAATTAAATATTTTTTTAATGCTTCATCAGCCCTGGCAATCTCATCTATGATTTCCATGCGTCCATCAAGTATCGACACAATGTCCTCAAAATCATGGCTAGCGTAAAAATCCATCTTTCCACGTGTTCTGAATGCTTCAAGCTTTGTGGCAATAAAATAAGGCGCGGTCACTAATTTTATATTGATGTCATCAGTAATAGGATATAACCAAGCATATTCAATCGCCTTCTTATACCATCGATTGCCAAATCCGAGAATCTCCTCATCTGTTGGCATGACATCTAAAATTGCATCTTCATAAAACCATCGACAAATAACTTCTTCCGTTAGCGATCTTCTAAACCCTTGTTGAGTTAATTTTTTTTCTAACTGATAATACTGGCCCAAAGAAATGACATCGACGATACAATCAACATCAAACGTATATCGAACATCAGAAACTATCGACTCTGTCATAAAGAGGGCTGTCGTGCACCCTCCTAAAAATACCACCTCATCACATAAAGCTCCTAATTTTGTGGCGACAAATTGAAGCATTTTAATATTATTAGAGCTTGCCATCTTATGATTTTTCATTCTTTAATCTCTCTTTCAGCAAAGTAACTGCAATATTGCGTTCACGCGCTTTGCCGGATCGAATTGTATCAATAATGACAAGTAATTCGTAAAAAAGTTTATCTGGAGTTTCTTTTAACGCTTGCGGAATTGCAGGATGAATAGGAGCTAATGCGACGCCCCTTTTTGCACCCATTGCATCTGGCCATACCGGCAGAGGATCATCTCCCAATACAATCTTGTCTTGAAATATGGGAGCGCCTACAGCAGTAGGGGTGCCCCGAGTATATTCCCCTAATTTACCTGGGAAAAAAAACTTAAGTCCACTCACAAGGAATTCTTCCGCAGCATCTATATTAGGATAAAGCTGGCCATGCACATCTTTCCGTAATAAACCGGAAATCCCCAAACGACGAATTCCTGCATTTACCTCAGATAAACTGATACACAAGGCTTTGGCAAGGTCACGCTGTGACCATACCTGGCCCGGATGAGCCAATAGCTTTAGTAAAATTACACAATCTTGTGGCTTAAGCATATTAATGTTCTCGAACATGTGTTTGATATCATAAGGATATCACACATGTTCGCTGTTCGCAAACAGCGAACGGTCCTGCAATTAGCATGCCATGAATATCTATATTTATCAAAAGGATATGATTAAAATATCCCCACGATCGTCTTCGACAAACCGTCCGCTAACGCAGGGCCCGCTTGCTCCCAACCCAAATTAACTTTGTTCGCCGTGCTGACAACGCGTGTTTGATAACGCTTCCACGCATCTTTGTCTTCACTGTTCACCGTGACCGTTGTTTGCGAACCTTGCTTCAATTGACCTTCTGAGCTTTTTGTCACCAGCGATCCATCACTCGTTTTTTCAGAAATTTGAATGTCAGTCGTGACGCCATAAGTGGTGTCCTTCACCGACGCATCTACAAGCATGCCCAATGCAGCACCCGCTAAGGCACCACCAATAATGGCATCTGTATGTCCACTAATTAACGCACCGGTGCCCGCGCCAATCGCTCCGCCGGCTAAACCACCCCCGAACCCTGACATCAGCGTTTCTTCACGCGTTTTGGGGTTCATCTCGCCAGCAGATAATACATTGGCTTGTAATAAATACTGCGCCTTTTTTGGATCACTCACCACTTGATAACCTTTCATGCGCAAGCCTGTTTTGATCGACTCTGTCAAATCCAATGCAGCAACATCGGTTGTGTTACGTACTTGTACGTAAACTTTTTGATTTTCTTTGGACGTCGGCTCCAAGAAAATCGTGCTGCTCATTTTGTTCTCTGTCACCAAATTGCGCTTGCTGATCGCCGTCGTTGTGCCGGCACAACTGGCTAACGATAATGATATTGCGATGACGGTTAATATTTTAAAAAATTTATGCATTTTACGTACCTCTTTAAGAGGGCGAAAGATGTTTCGCCCCTACAACATACAAATCCCTCCGGCCTTCGGCCACCTCCCTTTACAAAGGGAGGATGTTTTGTACCGTCGCCCCCCCTTTACAAAGGGAAGGGATTTTCCACGGGATTTTTCGCCCCCACATTCGGCTCCAAACATCCGACCAAGCTATCTGCAATGTTCGTTAACAATGCTGAATAGCCTGCTGTTCCTGCTGGTTCCTGCGCCCCGAGTGGGTTTAATGTCCCAATCTTTGCACCATGATCCGCCGCCAATTGCCTCAATAAATCCGTTTGGTTTTCCGGCTCACTGAATATACAGCGTATATGTTCCGATTTCAATAGCAGGCCCACTTCAATCCAACGGGTTGCGCTCAGTGGCACATGTGGATTGTGCGAGATACTCTCTAAACGACGTAAACCATAACGCTTTTCAAAGTACTGGAAGGCATCATGATAATCGATATATGGCACGGACTGCACCGGCCCAAGCTTTTGTGCAAGCTGCGTATTCAACGCGGCAATCTCGGTGATAAACGCATCTGTCTGTCGTTTGTAGAGTTTTTCATGCTCAGGATCAATATCACTTAAACGCTTGCTCAACTGCTTCGCAGCTGTCATGGCATTGAGGGGGTCCAACCAAAGATGAGGATCCGTATCATGCCCACCGGCACCACGCAGTTCATAACGAATCATCGCTGGTTCATTGATTAAAATAAGCTGCTTTTTGGGGGGCACAACCTCTAATGCGTCTACAAGGTATGTTTCAAGGCCAGGCCCGATCCACATCACCACATCCGCGTTTTTAATCGCCTCATATTGGCTTGGCTTTAATGCGTAGGCATGCTCAGATGCGCCTTGAGGCACCAACAATACCGGGCTGCCAAGCTTCCCCATCACCGCTTGTGCAATATGATAAAGCGGCATGATGCTCACAACGACTGTCGGCGCTTCGGCCCGCGCAGCCATGGCCAGAAAAAAGAGTAATACGCCCACGATCTTTTTCATGCGTTATTGCCTTACCAAACGGGTGTTGTTCATGCGGACAGCAGAAGAAGTGCTGCGATAGGGGTTAATATCCAAGCCCCCGCGTCGAGTATAGCGCGCATAAACCGTCAATGCACTGGGCTTACATCGATGAAGGATATCCAAAAACATGCGCTCCACACAATGCTCATGGAAATCTTGTAACTGATGAAAATGGATAAAGTAACGTAACAGCGTGGGCCGATCTATCGGCTGCCCTGTATATTGAATTTGCACACTGCCCCAATCGGGTTGCCCGGTGACAGGACAATTGGATTTCAATAAATCCGAGGTCAATGTTTCACGAACCACTTTGCCAGGAAGGGTGTGTAGTAGGGCAGGGCCATCTTCAGGTAACGGCGATACATCCAAGTGATCGAGCGACTCCCCAGGCAAAGTAGGATGGATATTCCCCTGCAAATCGGATAGGGGGGCCACAATGACGTCAACAGGTGCACCCGTGGCAGCACTAAGATCCTGACTGATTATTTGCCGAACCGCTTCCATCGTCGGGAAACGCGATTGATTAAAACTATTTAAATAGAGCTTGAATGACTTTGACTCGATTAAAAAAGGGCTTGTGCACGCTACAACACATTCCATGATGGCGACCATGGGCTTGCCCTGCTCATTGAGCCACGAAACCTCGTAAGCATTCCATATATCAGCACCGTAAAAGGGCAGTGTGTCGCCTACATGCAACCCTAGCATTTCACGGCTTAATGTGCGAGCGATGGGCTCGAGAAGGCTAGGTGTATATGTTTGAATATAAAGGGATTTTTCGCCCAGATGTGTTAATGCCATAAACAGGTCTCTTTGTTAGAATAATGCGGTTATTATTATAGAATTCCCATCAATGGTCAAGCAGTGCTTTTTATGCCTTTTTATTGTTATTATAAACTTGTTGCGTCTTTATGTATCAGCATATTCAAATACGTTTGATAAGGCAACCCGCATTTAGAGGCCTTTATTTTAATAGCCTCCAAATCTTGGACTGACAATCGAATAGTGATTGGCTTTTTATTTTGAACATGCTGCTTAGCGGCCTTTGTCAGGTCATCGATAAGTGCCTGTTTATTCTGAACAGACTTTAGAGATTCAAATTGATCTTCAATGGCTTGTTCTTCTGCATTTAACTCATATTTTTTGGACATGGCTTACCCCCTGTTTTTTGATTGTAGTACAGCATATGTACATTGTCAATACATTTTCAGTTTTCAATATTTGATTCTGCTATAGTAGCCTGGTTACAGTAACGCAGGTTACTATACTTATAGACGACTTGAAGAAGGCATGATAAGGTTCAACATCCCCCTTTAGGAAGAAAAAATGCTGCGCCTCGACAACCTCGGGATCCAACGCGATGGCCGTTGGATATTACGCGATATCTCGCTTCAGATTGATGCGGGCCAAATCATCACGCTCGTCGGGCCCAATGGCTGCGGCAAAACAACACTCTTGCGTGCGCTCCTAGGTCTTACGCCACTTTCAACAGGTCGTATTGAAAAAAAGCCTGGGCTACGCATCGGCTACATGCCACAAAAACTTCATATTGAACCGACCTTGCCGCTGACCGTCGCACGGTTCTTAAGTCTAGGGCCTGCATTTTCACAAGAAGTGCTCGATACCTTGCGCGTGACCTCTTTACTCGATAAATCCATGCACGTCTTATCCGGTGGCGAATTACAGCGAGTCTTACTTGCTCGCGCATTGATGAACAATCCTGAATTTTTGGTATTAGATGAACCCTTACAAGGCGTCGACGTCAATGGGCAAGCAGAATTTTATCGTCATATTTTAGATGCACGTGCGCGGCTTAATTGCAGCATATTAATGGTGTCACATGATTTACACGTCGTGATGGCAAAAACCGATCAGGTTGTTTGTTTGAATCATCATATATGTTGTTCGGGCACGCCTGAAGCGGTCAAGCTTGACCCAGCGTTTATTCATTTATTTGGCGAAAGTGCGGCATTTTATGCGCATAAGCATGATCATCAACATGATGAATAATTCCAACCCTGTAGGGAAAATATAATGTATGATTTCCTTTTTCGCGCAACCCTAGCCGGCATCGGCATTGCATTATTATGCGCGCCGTTAGGCTCTTTGGTTGTATGGCGTCGCCTTTCCTATTTTGGTGATACGTTATCGCACGCAGCATTACTCGGTGTGGCCTTAAGCGCTGCCTTTTCATTCGCCACCCCTTTTTATGGCATTTTATTCAGCGCGATCCTCATCAGTTTATTTCTGTTATTCATGGAACACCGCACACGCTTACCGAGCGATACCTTGCTGGGCATTTTAGCGCATGGCTCGCTCGCGCTGGGCATTGTGGTGATTTCACTATTGCCCTCGTTTAGAACGGATTTATATGCGTATTTATTCGGTGATATTTTGGGCGTGAGCATGATGGACATCGCCCGCATTTATGCGATGGGTACCGTCGTGTTATTGATTATTGGCATGCGTTGGCGCGCATTATTGATGAGCACGGTACATGAAGATCTGGCTGCTGTCGATGGCATTCATGTTGCGCGTGAACGCATGATCCTCACGTTATTGTTAGCCTGTGTCGTTGCGTTGTCGATCAAAATTTTGGGGGTCTTGCTGATCACGGCGATGTTAGTGATTCCGCCAGCAGCAGCCCGGCCCTTTGCATGCAACCCTGAACAAATGGTGATAGGCGCGGCGGTCACCGGAGTACTCGCAGTGATAGGCGGCCTTTTATCCTCACTATGGTTTGACTTGCCGGCTGGCCCGATGATTGTTTTAAGCAGCGTAGCCCTGTTTGTCTTGGCTCATGGCACGAAAAGTGTTATGGTACGCCCATGATGACCATTGAAACACTGATACAAACCCTTCCTCTTTTGGCAGGCGCACCTTTCGAGATCACACGCCTGGATGGGTGGTCCAACCATACCTATTTACTAAAAAGAAATAAAGAAGCGTATGTTGTTCGTATCCCCACACAAAAGAACATTCCCTGGCTCAATCGCGTGAATGAATCCAAACACATACACAGCATTAAACCATTCAACATCACACCTGAAACCGTGTATGAAGATCCTGCGACCGGGGTTGCCATCCGTACTTATTTACCAGGCACTGTGATCAACGATGACCCAACGCGCATCACCCCGGAACAATTAATGGGCATGGCGACGGTATTAAAGCGACTCCATCAAAGCCCCTGCGAATTTGCACCGCTATCTTTATTTGGTTTTTTAAAACGTGACATGGATTATGTGAAGCAGCATTTCACGCTCGATCCACGTTATGCAGAGTTGGAAGCTTATGCACACCGTATTGCGGCAAAATGGCCGAATATTAAAACAGCGCCTTGCCACATGGATCCTAACCCACACAATTTCTTATGCGCCGAAGATAATAAAATTTGGCTGATTGATTTTGAATTTGCAGGGCAGTGTGATCCTGCGTGGGATTTGGCATACACCATCACCTATTGCAATCTCACGAAAATGCAAGAAAACATTTTGTTAGACAGTTATGAGGCGAGCCCTGAGTTACGCGAGCGCGTGCAAGATTACAAAGCATTAACACAATGGATTCAAGCCATTTGGATCCGCCAGCAATTCACGCTCAAACATCATCCCGTCCCCGAAGATGAAATGTTGCGCTGGGAAGATAGGGCATTGGAAAGGGCGATTGGGCTGCGGGCCTAACATTTAGCTATGCTTTGCCACATCAAGGAGGCCTTAAGATGATCAGCACAACCATAGAAATAGAATATGCTAAAACCCACCTATCAGAGCTCATTAAGCGTGCTCAGAATGGTGAAGAAGTCATTTTATGTGAAAGTGGAACTCCTCTCGCTATGCTTGTCCCTTATCCCGTGTCTAAAGGTCCTCGAAAACTGGGGCTCTGGGCGGGAAAAATTAAAATCGCAGATGATTTTGATGAATAATGGTAAACGTTCAGATCCCGAGATTCATAATGTACACATGCACTTTCTTGTAAGGGCGAAACATCTTTCGCCCCTACGAGAAATTGCCATTGTCTGAACGAGTACCAAACTCATCGAAGAGGGCAAAAACGTAGGAGCGCTTCTACGCTATAAAAGCATTTGAAGTTATACCGGCTTTAATAAGGGCAACGCTTCCCAAATAATGAACGGTGTCAAACGACGTTTATAGCGACTAAGGTCATCATAATACAGCACATCATACACGCTTTGTCCCTTAGGAAAATGTTGATTCGCTCGATGCAAAGAACGATAACGAGGAACAATGCCAACACTGTCCATGCCAAGTAAACGTTTGCGTATACCTTCAGGGTCGTTAATGCTAATAGGCAAGCCTGCTTTGTGAAGCGCCAAAAACATGCAGAGAGTTTCTTTCAGTCGACCAATTGAAGGGCCATTTAACACAATGGTAAAGCCTTCTTTCCGATACATGGGCCGCATAACATACAAATCAATGTGGGTGGTATTACCTCCTCGCTTAATTTCCCAAGGATGCCCCCCTCTCATTTTTTTAGGATGACTGCCATCAATCCATGCAGCAAATTCTTCTTCTGAATTTGGATCAATATCGAGCAACCCTTCATGCCGACCATCGGCATACTGACGATACATTTGGCAACCCGTTAATGTCTCATCAACAGGATTATTATCGCTTTGAGCAGCAATATAAGCAATTTTGCAATACTCAAAATAATCATTCGCAGTCATCGATGGGCGGGTAGTATTTTTATCGTCACTAAAATAACGGGATTCCAACAATTGAACAAACTGGTTTGTGCTGTCAGCGCCCAGGTCATGATCAAGCCGATAGAAATCCTTTAAAGAGGCATTGACAAGTGCTTTAGGTAATACGCCATAGCGCCGGTTTAAAGGGTACAATTCATATACTTTATGGTTAGCTTTGATCCAGTTTTTTTTGACAGCACCTAACCATTTCAAAGCATCAGGAATCAATTTTTCCCATGCTTCGATGCCTCCCTCTGAAAACATGCCTAATCGGTCGCTGTCAACCTTGACGTTATTATCAGACAAAATCTCTAGTCTGCATGTATGGCCATCCAAGTGGTCGATATAAAACGTATCCTGATACTTGAGCACTCGAATGTGATACCACTGATTTTTTGCATCAGGAAAAATGATATGCCAAATACGATCTATTGACTCAAGCTCATAATCAAATTGTGTCAATTTATTTAAAAAAATGTTGATTTTGTTTTCGATGTTCATATATCGCTCACCACGGTCACATGGCCAACCTTGCGCAGTGGTTTCACTTCCTTCCCATACAAATGATAAAAAACATTCGGATCGTTTTTCATCGCTGAAGGCTCAGGTAATTCACCAATGTAATTGTGCATCACACTGTATCCGCGCGCTTCGCAAGATCCCAATGGCATCCCCGTGATCGCACGCAAATGATTTTCAAACTGCGAGGTTTCAGCGCCTTCAATCGTCCAATGCCCACTGTTATGAACGCGCGGGGCCATTTCATTTCCCACCAATCCATTGGACGTTACAAAAAATTCAATCGTTAATACGCCCACATAATCCAACACATCGAACAGCGCTTTCATGTGCTTTTGCGCAGCTATCGTCAAGGCGTCATTCAAATAGGGCGCTTTTGTTGTCCGCAAGATCCCTTCTTTATGTGTATTTTCACACAGAGGATAAAATGCGGCTTCACCCGTTGTACTTCGCACACCAATCAAAGATACTTCTCGCTCAAAAGAAACCAAGCCTTCATAAATCAGCGCAGCCGGAGAAAGTGCTTTCACGCCCGCAATCAAATCGTCTTCCGTGTAACAACGCACTTGGCCTTTGCCGTCATAACCTAATCGACGCGTTTTTAAAATGCCCGGCAACCCAATTTTTTTTATCGCTGCGGGAATATCGTCTTCTGAATCGATGGCGTAAAATGGCGCAGGCGACAATCCAATCTCTTCAAATAATTGTTTTTCGAGTAATCGATCTTGCGCGATAGCCAATGCTTTCACGGGCGGACGTAATGGTTTTTGCGCTGCCAAATACTCAGCAAATTCTAAGGGAATATTTTCGGTTTCAATAGTGATGATATCGACATCACTGATAAATCCATTCGCATATTCAGCGCTTAACATCGGCACAATACAAAGCTCCGATTCACGCCCTGCACATTCGTCTGGCGATAAGGCTAAACACACTGTTTCGATGTCTAATGCCTTGGCCGCTTGTGCCGTCATTTGAGCCAATTGACCCGCGCCCACAATCCCAATGCGCATTATTTATCCTTGAGTGTTTGAGATAATACATCATCCGTTTGTTTCGCACGGAAGGCTTTCAAGCGGGCGCACAATGCCTCATCTTCCAACGCCAAAATGCTCGCTGCGAGCAGGGCCGCATTCTTGGCGCCAGCCACACCAATCGCCAAGGTGGCCACTGGAATACCTGCAGGCATCTGGACGATGGACAGTAAAGAATCTAGCCCATTCAACGCTGCAGATTGCACGGGCACACCCAAGACGGGCAGGTGCGTTTTTGAAGCCATCATGCCAGGCAAATGAGCCGCGCCGCCAGCTCCGGCAATAATTATTTTAATGCCACGTTCAGCCGCAGTTTCAGCATATTCAAAGAGTAAATCAGGGGTGCGATGTGCCGACACAATACGATATTCGTGAGGAATTTCAAGCAGTTCAAGGAAAGCATGTGCGTGCTGCATCGTTTCCCAATCAGACTCTGAACCCATCACTATTCCCACATGAGGTGACTGTGCCATCTTGAAAACTCCCCCGTTCTGTATAAGATGTAACTAAGATAAGAGTGTATTCTAAAAATATTCCCCTGCCCACTCTTTTTTTGGCATAATACGCTTCCAAAAATGTTATCCTGAGTCACCTTAAACTAGGGAGAGTCGCTATGATGAAACGCTTACTACTGACCTGCGTCGGGCTTTGTCTTGCTGCACACAGCGCTCTTGCTGAGAACGCTCCTGCGCCCACGTCTTCCAAGCTTTATATCTATAACTGGTCAGAGTATTTTGCGCCGGATACCCTCGAAAAGTTTGAGAAAGAAACAGGTATCAAGGTCGTCTACGACGTCTACGACAGCAATGACATGCTCGAAGCCAAACTCTATGCCGGCAACACGGGCTATGACCTGGTGTTCCCCACCAACTTCCCTTATTTTTTCCGTCAGCTCAATGCAGGCGTTTATCAGCCGTTGGATACCGCCAAGCTGCCCGATCTTAAAAATGCTGATCCAGCCCTCGTCAATCCTTTAAAGAAAGATGGCAAGCTCTATGCCACACCCTATATGTGGGGCATGTTCAGCATCGGCGTGAACGTCGATAAAGTAGCGCCACTGTTTGACGGCAAAATTCCTGACAGCTGGGCGCTCATTTTTGATCCCGAAAACATGAAGAAGCTCTCCAGCTGCAAAGTGGCCTTCGTGGATTCCCCTGTGTATGTCTACCCGATTCTGATGAACTTCCTCGGGCTGCCACGCAACAGCACGGACTACGCTCAATATGAGAAAGCTTCTGCCGTCATGCGCAGCATACGCCCCTACATCACCTACTTCCATGATTCCCAATACATGAATGACCTCGCCAATGGAAATGTCTGTGTGGCTTTTGGTTGGTCTGGAGACCTGGTGCTGGCACGTAATCGCGCGAAGGAATCCGGCAACAAGGTCAACATTCAAGTCATCAACCCCAAAGAAGGCTCCTTGCTCTTGTACGACGTCATCGCCATGCCCAAAGATGCTAAGAACGTGGATGCCGCTCTCCAGTTCATGAACTTCTTAATGCGCCCAGACATCGCTGCTGAAATCACCGATTATGTCGGCTTCCCGAATGCAGTCCCTAGCTCTACCAAGTTATTAGCGCCTGGCGTAGCGGAAGACCCCGCTGTCTACCCACCTGAGACTATCCGTAAAGCCATGTTCACGCCTGCTGAGCTGCCACTCCCACTGGAAAAGCAGCTGCATCGCGATTGGGCTAGAATGAAAGCAAGCAGGTAGGGAACTCCATGGAACAAAAACCCAAGAAAGAAAATTATATCCGCATTGAAGGGATCACTAAGCGTTACGACCGCGTCACCGCGGTCGATAACGTGAACTTGAGCATCCGTCAAGGCGAGATTTTCAGCTTGATGGGCAGTTCGGGTTGTGGCAAATCAACCTTGCTTCAACTGTTGGCTGGGCTTGAAACCCCAACCAAAGGACGCATTCTCATCGATGGGGAAGACATGACCGAAGTGCCAGCGCACTTGCGTCCTGTCAACATGATGTTCCAGTCCTACGCTTTGTTCCCCCACATGACCGTCTGGCAAAACATTGCCTTCGGCTTGCAACAAGATAAACTCAACAAAGCTGAAATCGAACAACGCGTGGATGAAATGCTCGACATTGTCCGTATGTCTGATTATCGCCACGAAAAGCCACATACATTATCTGGCGGGCAACGTCAGCGCGTCGCACTGGCACGCAGCTTGGCAAAACGTCCGAAATTATTATTGCTTGATGAACCGATGGGCGCCCTCGACAAGAATCTTCGCGACCGTATGCAGCTGGAAGTGGTCAGCATTCTTGAAAAATTAGGCGTAACCTGCCTTATTGTGACACACGATCAAGACGAAGCAATGACCATGTCCGAACGCATTGCGATCATGGACAAAGGTGAAATCATCCAAATTGGCACACCGAAAGAAGTGTATGAGTATCCGAACTGCACGTTCAGCGCCCAATTCTTGGGCTCGGTCAATATTTTCAAAGGCATCATTGCGCCTGATCAAGACGACATCACACTGATTCACGTGCCCGATCTGCAAAACGATGTTGCCCTCGATCGTTCACTGTCATTACCTGAAGATTTGGCGGTGTTCGTTGCCGTACGGCCCGAAAAAGTTTCGCTATCCCTCGAGCACCCTGGTGTGTCGCACAATGTGGCCAAGGGCTACGTGCGCGATATCGCTTACATGGGCAGCCATTCGATTTATCACGTGATTCTCGACTCAGGCAAAAAGCTCGAAGCCAACGTGTACCACAGCGATCGCTTTATTTCTGAACCCATTACCTGGGACGATAAAATTTATGTTCATTTTCAACCAGAAAGCGCGGTGGTGTTGCAAGGATGATCACAAACAGCCTTAAAAAATTCTTTTTTTCGGGAAGAACATGGGTGTTTGGGATCCCCTATTTTTGGTTGTTACTTTTTCTAGCGCTACCCTTTTTGATGATCTTCCGTTTGAGCTTCAGCCAAATGGCATTTCAAGTGCCTCCCTATGAACCGCTGGTCAGCATTCAAAATTTCATGGTGACGTTTCATATTAATCTCAACAATTACCGCACCATTCTACTGGACCCTTTTTATGTGTCCGCCTATTTCACCTCGCTGAAAGTAGCCTTCTTTTCGACGATTGGCTGTCTACTGATTGGTTACCCGATGGCCTATTGCATTGCACGCGCAGAAGGGCCTGTCCGCTCACTGTTATTGACGTTGGTTGTTTTACCCTCTTGGACTTCCTTTCTATTGCGCGTGTATGCCTGGATGGGCATCTTGCAGGAAACAGGCCTGCTCAACCAGTTATTACTGAAGCTCCATATTATTTCGACGCCGATACAATTTTTATATACGCCGTTTGCCGTTTATTTAGGCATTATTTACGCGTACCTGCCTTTCATGATTTTGCCCTTATATGTCTCGATTTCCAAACTGGATTGGACCCTATTACAAGCGGCCTCTGATCTGGGCGCCAAACCTTGGAATGCATTCTTGCGCATCACCTTGCCACTGACCATGCCGGGCATCATCACGGGCAGCTTACTCGTCTTCATTCCGGCAGTGGGTGAATTTGTTATTCCTGATTTATTAGGCGGTTCAAGCACCACCATGATTGGCCGCGTATTATGGCAAGAATTCTTCAACAATCGTGACTGGCCATTGGCTGCGTCGCTAGCAACCATCATGTTGTTCCTATTGTTGGTGCCTATTTATCTCTTCTCTCGTCATGAGGAAAAACAACAAGAGCGGGGCGATTATGTCTAAAACATCACCACTCATAAAAACCTTGTCGCTGATGGGATACCTCTTTTTGTATTTACCAATCGTGCTGTTGGTTGTCTATTCATTCAACAGCTCACGATTGGTGACCGTTTGGTCTGAATTTTCCTTCAAATGGTATGGCGAATTATTCAATGACACCCAATTATTAAATGCCGCCTGGACCAGTATTCGTATCGCACTGGCGAATGCATTTGGCGCCACCCTTCTAGGCACACTGGCGGGTTACGCGCTCACACGCTATCACATCAAAGGCAGCAGCGCCTTATTTAATTTGATGATCCGCGCGCCATTGGTTATTCCAGAAGTCATCATGGGCTTCTCATTACTTTTATTATTCGTCGGCATGGAAGATTGGTTTGGCGTCCCGCACGGTCGAGGCATGCTCACCATTTGGATTGCCCACATGACCCTAAGCGTGGCTTATGTGACCATGGTTGTGGTTGCGCGTTTACAAGAAATGGATCGTAGCCTGATTTTGGCTGCCACGGATTTGGGGGCTAAACCACTGACGATTTTCCTACGCGTCACGTTGCCCGTGATTGCGCCTGCATTAGTCAGCGGGTGGTTGTTGGCGTTCACGTTATCGTTTGATGATCTGGTCATCGCGAGCTTTGTGTCTGGCCCGCAATCTACTACCTTACCGATGGCGGTGTATTCCAGCGTGCGCATGGGCGTGAGCCCCAAAATCAATGCATTGGCAACCTTGATGATCAGCATCGTAACGCTGATGGCCATTGTCTTCTGCGTCATCTCCATGAGATTAGAACGCAAAAAACATTAAACCTTTTCCTAAACCATAAGTGAGTCCCTCGTGTCTGGAACCTCGTTAACTGTTATCCATGGCTGGATTTTATATAGCCAACCCGCGGCTCTTTTAAGTGATAAACATTATGAAATGCAGCGCTTTATCGAAACCGCGCCAGCACTCAATATCAAATTGCATATCATCAAACCTGAAACAGTCTCTTGGGTCATTGATACCAACGGCCCGCTTCAATTATTTGTGAATGGTGAACCACAAGAAACACCGCATTTTGTGATCCCACGTCAAGGTTACAATTCGACGTATCCAGCGCTTGCGTTATTGAATACGCTCAGTGATCATGATGTATTTCTCTGTAACGATGCCAAGACGATTCAAGCTGCACGCGATAAATGTTTCATGCATCAACAATTTGTGAAACATGGATTGCCGACACCGAAAACCATGCTGGCGCCATACCCCATTAATTACGCACAAGTCGAAAAAGATATTGGTTTCCCACTGATTTTAAAGGCATTGAATGGCAGCCAGGGTAGGGGAGTCATGTTATGTGATACCCCAACGGCATTACAAGACATGCTCGAATTTATTTATTCGTATGATCGTAAAGCGACGACATTGCTGCAAAGTTATGTTTCAGAAAGTCGCGGACGCGATTTGCGTGTTTTAGTGCTCGGCGGCAAAGTATTGGGTGTCGTGGAGCGATCATCGATGACAGAGTTTAAAGCGAATTTTTCCCGCGGTGGCAATGTTGCTCCGTATGCGATCGACGCAGAGATTGAACGCTTAGCCTTGATGGCCACTCAGGTGTCAGGGCTTCATATGGCTGGCGTCGACTTGCTTTTCACGCACACAGGCTACACGTTATGCGAAATTAATTCCGCACCTGGGTTTCAAGGTTTTGAAAAGGCAATGGGTGGGTCGATTGCGCAAGCAATATTAGAATATTGTTTGAGCAAGATAAATACTCAAGCCGTCATGGCGAGTAGCGCAATGCGTGACGTGGCAATCTGAATTCCCCGCGCAGATGCCACCCCTTGCTATTATGCGTGCGGCTTGAATAATGTTATTCAAATTCAAGTATTGTTCCAGCAAGCGACAATAAAGCGAGTGTCGGCGCCAATGCGGTGTTGTTCTTATCGTGCCGGGACATATCTTGTCTGGCGAGCCTCCGATGCTGGAGCTTGCGCATGAGTTCCGCGTGAGCCCGACCTCGATGGTAGCGACCTAATGGCATCGATAAGAATGACACCGCAGTGGCAAGCCAGACGCGAGCGTTATATAGTGTGCAGCGCAGGACAATCTCATTACGATCGCGAAGAAAAACCCCCGCCTCGGAATACTCGGCTGCCCCCTTAAAAGGGGGCGAAAGATTAAGACGGTAATCGTGTTGCAACCTTTAATGTGCAGAGCGGTGAACACTTACGAGATAAAGCGTTTTTTGTTCTGTAAATTGTCTACTCTTGCCCAATTACCTCTACATTAAAACGAATAACAATGCGCTTGTCAAATAATTTTACATTAATTCAAATTCAAATGCATTCATCCATCTTATAGCTCTTAAAATC
>JBIOEA010000010.1:0-65737 GCA_044445605.1 Gammaproteobacteria bacterium
GAATTGTCTCATAGCTCATTAGTTTATTAATCGCTTCAGAGTGGTCATTATGTACAGCAATGTATAGCGCTGTATAACCCTTAGCATTTACCGCATTAAGATCTGCCCCGCTTGCAACAAGCTTTTCAATGGCTAAAACATGCCCTCCTCTCGCCGCAAAATGTAATGGCGTCCAATTTCCGTTAATCTTTATATTGACATCCGCCGCTTTGCTCATGCACGCATCGATAACGGATATCCAGTTTTTCTCAGCAGCCACATGCAATACCCTTTGAGCATACTTGTTTAACTTTTGAGTCAAATCCGCACCAGCAAGCACTAATTCGCTTATCAGCTTAACGCTCTTATTTTCTACGGCCCATTTGAGTGCAAATTCTTTATCCAGTGTTGACATGAATTCATCCTGGCAACCCGCATCCGCATAAAACCTGAGCTTATTCTCATCCGTGCCAATCGGTTTCCTTTCTAAACAATCTTTAAATGCAGAAACATTTAATTGATACGCTTCGTCCGCATGCTTATAGCGCTCAGCGTTGCATGCAGGCTCTTTTGGCAAATCATGACGAAAAGCATCAATCAAGGGAGCCAACGTAACCGTTTGCGTCATGATTCCTGCGAATTCGTTAAGATGTGCATTGAGAATGCGTCCAATCCCATTTGCGTTCACTTCGACACACGGTTGAAATCTATTCTCCCGCTTTGCCCTATCTATTACTGTTTGTTCCTCTGGCGTGATCTTGTCGCCAATCCCCCAACGAAGCACGAGCAAATAATACCCAAATGTTTTTTCTGTATTTCTTTTGCGAGAGATGGTTTTTTTTTCTCCTGCGCTCAACACATTCCAATAGTTATCAAGAAATGATTGGATAAGGGGTTTAACATCAGGATGGGGATAGTTTGCCGTTGCCTCCCCTCTCTCATCTTTCTTTTGCTTGCTCACACCATTAGCCAGGCAGTCATCCACCAACTTTTGAACACCTTCGCTTAAAGCACCTTTCGTTTTCAACATTTTTTGTCGTGCTTGAATTTCTTTTATATATTCCTTAGAGGAAGATAATGTGGTGGTAACGGCAGGTAATACGACAGTTTTAAGATTTTCCAGATCTTGGTCTTCCATCGCGGCAGGGCTAAATGTCCTGGCATAGGCTGAGTAATCCCCCTCATATTCTGTCGCATCGATCATCCGATGCTCGCCTTGGGCGCCCGTTAAATAAGTATGAAATATAAACGGCTCGTTTTCGTCTTTGCGCTGCATGCCTAACCAGCCTTCCAGCGGAATAATACACTCCCCTGAGTGGCTCACTATAAAACGGTGCGTAGCAAGAGTACGATCCGAGTTTTCGGTCAGTTCTATCAGGCTTGAGCCGCTCAGCTCATAGTGGTCAATTTGAAGAGTCCACATCAATATCTTGGCTATTGACTCTCCGGGCTCCGCAACGGCTATGGCTAGTAGTTGACAAATCTGCCTGAAAGGATGGATGGGGCATTCCACATAGGGAGCTGGTTTGTTCCGAATAGCGGCCCAAAGGATCCGTAGAAATCGACGTATCTCCACGTTTAAAGATGCATCATCTTCGTGCTGTTGAACAAGCTGATTCAGATAATCACGACAAATCTGTAGCTCAAGAAAAATAGTTTGGATGGTTATATCAGTGAAATGATGCCGTTCCAACTCCGCCTGGAGCCAAGGATCACCCTTCAACAGATCAAGGGATACCACACAATGCTGCAATGTCTCTTTCAATCTAGTCATGGACCTACCCACGAGAATTAAACACCCCGCATCTCGCCCCATATCACCTTATGCAATTGCATCTGAAAACGCACCGGCAGGTTATCTTCAATAATCCACTCGGCCAATACCTTAGGCTGCAACTGCTCATAGCTCGGTGAAAACAATAACTGGCAGCGGGTATCCAAGGCATGATCTTCAATCATTTTTTTAGCCCAAAGATAATCATCGCGATTCGTTAATACAAATTTTATTTGGTCAGTCTTTTTTAATAGCGGAATATTGCTCATCAAGTTTCGCGATACTTCACCCGACCCCGGTGTTTTTAAATCCATCACGATCATCACGCGTGGATCTATATTTTCTAAGGTGATTGCCCCGCTCGTTTCAATCGAAACATGGTAACCCGCATTGCACAATCTTTGCATCAAGGGCCATGCATTCTTCTGTGCGAGGGGCTCCCCCCCCGTCACACAGACATACCGTGGCGCAAAACGAGCGACCTTCTCAAGCACCTCATCTATCGACATCTTATTGCCGCCAGTGAACGCATACTCCGTATCACAATATCCACAGCGCAAGGGGCAACCCGTTAACCGTATAAATACGGTCGGAAAACCCATCGTGGTCGATTCCCCTTGCAAGGAGTAAAATATCTCTGTAATACGTAACATGCTTGGATTCATGGCTTACCGATCAATATTAGAAATCTGCTGAATCCGTTCACTGGCCAACTTTGCTTGCGGTGTGTTCGGATACTTGGTCTTAACATCTTGAAACAATGCCAAGGCCTTATCATACTGACCCGCATCTTCATACACCATCGCCAACTTTAACGACGCATCCACCACTTTAGGCGATGTTGGATATTTGTCGATAACTGTCTGAAATGCTCTCTTCGCTTCATCTAAATCATTAGCGATCGTTTGCGTTTCGCCTAACCAATAATACGCGCTCGCCGTGTATTGACCGTTCGGGTAACTTTGAATATAGCTTTCTAATGCCGGAATCGCTGAACTGTACTTCTGCTCAGTCAATAGCACATAGGCCGCTTCATATTGCTTGGTTTCCGCGTCCGATACTGCACCAGGGACAGGCGTCATGTTCATCTTGCCCGGCGGTGCCACAGCCACGTTACTCGCCGCAGGCGCCGATGCCGCATTGCGCATCAACTGTTGCTGCTGATCCTTCAACTTGTCTAATTCAAACTGCTGTACTTCTAACATGCCACGCAAGCTTTGCAGTTCGTCACGCATTTCTTGCAGGCTGGTCTGTACCTGATAATTGCTTTGCGCGTTCATCATCTTTTCAAGACGATCCACGCGTGCACTCATCGTGTCAGTCACAGGTGGCGGCTCAGCCATGGCAGCCGAAACTGCCATGGTTAATCCTACCATCCCGAGGAGAATGGATTGAAATTTCATTTATTTGGCCTCGTATACAATCACAACACGACGGTTGTAGCGCCATGCTGATTCGTCATGCCCTTGTACTGCAGGCTTTTCTTTCCCGTAACTCACCACAGCGATTTGAGAAGGATTTGCACCATCCGAAACCATCATCGATTCAACGGATTTAGCACGACGCTCACCCAACGCAATGTTGTATTCGCTGCTGCCACGTTCATCGGTATGCCCTTCTAAACGCACTTTAGCATTTGGATGGCTGGATAAATAACCTGCGTGCGCTTTGATCGCGCCGTCATAGTTTTGGTTTACCGTGCTCGAATCTAAATCAAAGTAGAATACTTGACGCTGCAAAAGCTCTTCTTCGCTCATGCCCGACAAATCTTCGCCCCAATAGGACCCTTCAGATACACCGGTTGATACCGCAGAACCATCTTCTGAACCCATTCCCGAGCCACTGCGGCTTGTTCCCTTGTTCGCACAACCTGCTATCAAGGCTGCAGACAATAGAACAATACCCCATTTCATCATTTGCTTCATTACATTACCCCTATATTTCAACGTTCATTTTGGGCGAATAGAACGGCCGCGTTGCGGTCTGTTCTTTATTCGCCCCTACTCAGCATCCCTTCTTACGAAGACTGATATGGCGACCAAGCAGGATCTTGCACTTCCCCATCAGCAATGGGGATGAGCAATTTTACTCGACCATCCACCGAACATGCGCTCAGCACTCTTTTGTTACCTACCAGAGTACTGTAGATGATCATACGATCATTGGGCGCCAATGACGGCGATTGGTCTAGCTTGGTCTGTGTCAACACCAGCATTTGCTTGGTTTTTAAATCTTGCACCGCAATGTGATACATGCCATTTTCACGGTGGATCATAATAATGGATTTACCATCGGAGGTAGGAATGCCACGCGCATTGAAATCACCTTCAAACGTGACACGCTCGATCGCACGGCTGCCTAAATCCACACGGTAAATCTGTGGTTGGCCACCCCGGTTTGATGTATAAAATAACGAACGGCCGTCTGGCGAAAACCGAGGCTCGGTATCAATCGATGGACCCGTCGTCACTTGCTCTAACTGGTTCGTCGCCAAGTTCATTAAGTAAATTTTGGGCACACTTTGATTCGATAACACAATCGCTAACTTCGAACCGTCAGGCGACCAAGCAGGCGCTCCATTGATACCCGGTTGCTTCGAAATCAATCGACGCTGCCCTGTCGCCACCGTCGAAATAAAAATTTGTGCGCGATTGTTTTCAAAGGATACATACGCCAACTCTTTGCCATTGGGCGACCACGAAGGCGACATGATAGGCTCACGGCTCGTTAATAACGCACGTGGATTATAACCATCGCTGTCTGCAATTTCTAATCGGTATTCATCCAATTTGCCGTTATGCCATTTGACGTTGACATAGGCAATGCGCGTGGCAAATGCACCCTTGTGACCCGTTAGCTTCTCATAAATCCGATCACTGATGTGATGCGCCAACCCACGTAATTGTTGGCCTGTCACGGTGAACGATTCATCTAACAGCGGCGTCTTATTCGTCGCCTGTGAACCGTATAAATCAATCAGGTAATATTGCACCTTATAACGATCACCGCCTTGGCTTATCACACTACCGACAACCATGGCATCCATCTTTAACTGACGCCAATAGTCCGTATTCACGGCCACGGGATTGTTAGGCTTCTGTGCCATGTGCGCGGGATCCAATGGAGCAAACTCGCCGCTGCGATGCAAGTCTTGCGCCACCACGTCTGCGACCTCTGTAGAACCCTGCCCGTCCCCTTCGAATGGCACGATCGCTATCGGCATCGCCGCGTCCATCGCACGTGTGACTTCAATGTCGAGAGCGGCATGGGAAAGGATGGAGAAAAAAGAGAGGAAAAAGGCGAAGAAAAAAGCACGAATGGTGCTACTTGGGAATCCGAGTTGCCGCGAAGAAGGCGAAAGATGTTTCGCCCCTACGAATAATCGTCTGTATTTCATTCTTAACCCTCCGATACCACTGCGTCTGGACGCAATGTTAAGCGTAGCTCACGAAAAGCACTAAAGAGTGCCGGATCCTGGGGTACTGGCAAGGGCGAGGCTTTAAATACAGCAGCCATCGCGGAACGATCCAAGGCATCATTCCCACTCGAACGACTGATCTTAACATCCAAAACGGTTCCGTTGGGCGCTACTCGCACAAAAAGTTGTGTCGATGCACCCGAATCAGGCGCTCCTTGCACAAACCAATAGCGCATGATTTGTTGCTGCACCATTAACTTATAACGATCAATCTCACGCAGACTTTGACCAGACATCGCTGCCGCATTGTCCGCGTCCATGACCATTCGGTCCGCCGCGATGGCCTTCGCCAACTCAGCCTCTTTTTGAGCCTTGGCTTTGGATGCCGCGTCTGCTTGCATCTTCGCTTTATCCTGGACAGCTTTTGCCGCTTTCTCAGCCGCTAATTGCTTCACCTTCGCCTCGTCTGCTTTCTTTTTAGCATCTGCAATACGCTTCTGCTCAGCTTTCAAGGCGACTTCAGCTGCCTTTTTCTTCGCTTGAACATCCGCCAATCGCTTCTCTTCCGCTGCACGTGCCTGCTCAAGCTTTTTCTGTTCATTAATGAGTCGTTGCTTTTCCGCTGCGGCTTTAGCCAATACATCGGCTTTGGCCTTTTCTTGACGTGCCACTTCTGCATCTAACGCTTTTGAATCAATCACCGTCGCCTGGATAGGCGTCGGATTGTTTTCAATCGTCATCGCTGTGCTCGCTGCAGGTGCGTGTGTCGGCGAACTCGGGAACGAGACACGCGCAATCACGATGATAATCAACAGACCATGCAACACGAGCGATTTGTTCAATGCGCGTTTAAATGCGGAATCAGGAGTCACTTTTAGATTACTGCTCATTATTTAGCCTCAGACTCATCAGGCGGGCTGGTCACCAATCCAACGTGCGGTGCCCCTGCTTGCTGCAAAACCACCATCGCGCCTACCACTTGCCCGTACGACACTTGATCATCCCCACGTACCAGAATATCGCGCTCAGGGTTCTGCTTCAACGCAGCCGCTACTTGTAATGACAAGTCCGCAGGCATTAAAGGGGTTGATGGCGATGCTGAAATATTTAAAAAATAATTGCCGACTTTATCCACGGTCACAACAACCGGTTCATCTTGTTTTTTATCAATCACACTCGCGGTTGCCTTAGGCAAATCCACTTGAACACCTTGTGTTAATAACGGTGCCGTGATCATGAAAATCACCAGCAACACCAACATCACGTCCACATAAGGAACAATGTTGATCTCGGCTACCGGCTTGTCTTCCGTAAAACTATCCCTTAAAAGCCCCATTAAAACGCTCCTTTCTCACGCTGCAATAGCTTTTTGAGTAATACGTTTAAGACTTCTTCCGCAAAGGTTTGATAACGAGCCAGTAATTGGTTCACGCGATTGGAAAACCGATTGTAAGCCACAACCGCAGGAATAGCCGCGAATAACCCCATCGCTGTCGCAATCAAGGCTTCAGCAATACCCGGAGCCACCATCGCTAATGTCGCTTGTTGCACCGCACCCAGGGAAATGAACGCGTGCATGATCCCCCACACCGTTCCAAATAAACCAATATAGGGGGCAACCGAACCGATCGTCGCCAGCCAGTTTAAGTTCTTTTGTAAACGCTCACGTTCACGCATCAAAGCAATGTGCATCGCACGTTCAATGTGCTCGCCCGCCATCGCTTTATTTAAATTTTGTTCGTGGAATCGTTGAAAATCACGCATCCCAGCCGAAAAAATAGCCGCGGACCCCATCACACCGGCACTCCGCCCTCCCGAAACACGATCATAAATATGACGCAAATCTTTACCCGACCAAAACTCATCTTCAAATTGTTCTGCGCTGCCCGAGCTTTCTTTAAGCAAACGACGGTATTGGAAAATAAATGCCCAAGAGATCACCGATAAACTCATCAAAAAAATCATGATGCATTGCACCAGAAAACTCGCGTCAATAAACAGTCGCCATAGCGATAATTCTGCGTTCATATTGTTTCTGCCCCTTCCAAACCAAAATGCTGGTAAGCCAAATTGCTTGCAACGCGGCCTCGTGGGCTGCGATGCAAATACCCTTCTTGAATTAAATACGGTTCTATCACATCTTCTATAGTATCGCGTGATTCTCCAATAGCTGCCGCCAGGCTGTCAAGCCCTACCGGCCCACCATCGAATTTCGAGATAAGTGTTTGTAACAGCTTTCTATCCATGATGTCAAATCCACGATGATCGACCTCTAACATCTCAAGCGCTGCCGCTGCCGTTTCCACAGTGATGTAACCATCTCCTTTGACCTGTGCAAAATCGCGAACACGGCGTAATAAGCGGTTCACGATCCGCGGCGTCCCGCGGGCACGCTTGGCGATCTCGAGCGCACCGCCTTCGTCCATCCCGACACCTAATATATCCGCCGAACGTGTCACGATTTGCGTTAATTCATCAATTCGATAAAATTCAAGGCGATGCACAATGCCAAAACGGTCACGTAAAGGCGACGTTAACATCCCTGCCCGTGTCGTCGCACCGACTAATGTGAAGGGGGGTAACTCCAACTTGATTGATCGCGCCGAAGGACCTTCCCCAATCATAATATCTAATGCGTAATCTTCCATCGCAGGATATAAAATTTCTTCGATCACCGGGCTTAATCGGTGAATTTCATCAATAAATAAGACATCTTTTGGCTGGAGGTTCGTGAGCAATGCAGCCAAGTCACCCGCACGTTCAAGGACTGGGCCCGAAGTCGTTTTTAAATTCACGCCCAGTTCATTCGCAATGATGTTCGCTAGTGTCGTTTTGCCTAAGCCCGGTGGACCGTAAAATAATGTGTGATCCAGTGCTTCTGAACGCCCCTTCGCCGCATGAATGAATATCTCCATCTGCGCGCGCACAGGCGCTTGCCCAATGTAATCACATAGGCTCTTTGGGCGTATCGCCCGATCAACAATGTCGTCCCCAGGTTGGACTGTTTGGGAGAGTAGCCGGTCTTCTTCAATCATAAGGAAATCTCTTTTATCGTTTTAACGCAGCGCGAATCAGGCCCTGTGCATCCAAATCTTGTGGACATTGATCCAACATTTTTTTAGCCTCTCCAGGTTTATAGCCCAAAGAGAGCAAGGCTTCCATCGCTTCATCCAACTGGCTATGCGATTGATGTGATGCTATCACCGCTACTGAATCTAATCCGTCAAAACGGCTGACCTTGTCCCGCATCTCGATAATCAAACGCTGTGCCATCTTCGGCCCAACGCCTGGCAACTTAGTCAGCTTGACAGTATCTTGATCCGCGATGGCCCGCACCAAGCTCGCCGTGTCCATGCCAGATAATAACGTCAATCCAAGCTTCGGCCCCACCCCGTTCACTTTGATTAACTCACGGAATAATGCTCTGTCTTGCTCCGTTAAAAAACCATATAAACTTTGCCCATCTTCACGAATACTGTGGTGTGTGAATAAAAATAGTGGTTGATCAACCGCCGGTAAGGCAAAAAAAGTGCTCATGGGGACGAATACTTCATATCCCACCCCGTGTACGTCGATGCTGATCATCGGTGGTTTTTTGTAGGCCAATATTCCCTTTAAAAAAGTAATCATTGTTTTTCTCCCATGTTCAAAAGAGGGCGAAAGATATTTCGCCCTTCTATGTCTTAGGCCCCCTTTCTAAAGGGGGCAGCCGAGTATTCCGAGGCGGGGGATTTTCTTGTGAGTGGAAATGACACAATGCGCATGCCAATGCATCCGTCGCATCCGCACGCGGCGAACCTTCCAATCCCAATAATCGGCAAACCATGCTCGATACTTGCGACTTCTCCGCATTGCCATAGCCTACCACAGCTTGCTTGATTTGACGTGCTGAATATTCATACACTTTAATGTCATGCGCAAACGTCGCCGCAATCGCAGCACCACGAGCCTGCCCCAATTTTAATGCTGCACCCGGATTGTCATGCATGAATACTTGCTCAATCGCAAGCTCCGTTGGCCGATATTTTTCAATCAGTGATTGTAACCCTGCAAATATTAAACGTAACCGTTCAGGAAAATCATCCCCGTCCGCCGTCACAACACCGCTCGTGATATAACGTGGTTTATTATTCTCAACGGCCAGAATCCCAAAACCCGTCACACGAGAACCAGGATCAATGCCGAGAAGAATGCGTCCTGCAGTCATTTATGATTTCCTTAGTGAAAAAACCCCGCCGCGGAATACAAATATTCAAGTGCTATGCATACGCCGCTTCTGGAATGTCCGCATTCGTATACACGTTTTGAACATCATCCAGATCTTCCAACATGTCGATCATCTTTAACACACGAATACCGTCTTCCACGCTCACAGCCACTTCCAAATCAGCCGCAAACGTCACTTCCGCATGCTCAGGCTTTAACCCCGCATCTTCAAAATATTTTTTGATCAATTCAAACGAATCCGGTGTCGTGATTACTTCAAAACTACCATCATCACTCACGCGAACGTCCGATGCCCCCGCCTCTAAACCCAACTCCATTAAACGATCTTCATCGTTGTCTGACGCAAATATCATCTGGCCTAAATGTTTGAACAAATAACCAACAGAGCCGTCCGTTCCTAAATTGCCGCCAAACTTCGTGAATGCATGACGTACATCAGAAGCCGTGCGATTGCGATTGTCCGTCATCGCATCCACAATCACTGCAACACCCCCAGGCGCGTACCCTTCGTACCGTAATTCAACCAGATCACCACCCTCTTGCGGGCCTGAACCACGCTTGATCGCGCGATTGATCACGTCCTTTGTCATGTTCGCAACCAGTGCTTTGTCTATCGCTAAACGTAAGCGCGGATTGGTGAGCGGATCTTCACCGCCCATGCGTGAGGCAATCGTGATCTCACGGATAAATTTTGTGAATAGCTTGCCGCGTTTTGCGTCTTGTGCATTCTTGCGGTGTTGGATATTCGCCCATTTACTATGACCCGCCATGTATATAATCCTCCAATCTAAGGGACGGCTCTATTTGGCCGATCTTGCGCCAAAACTCTGCGTCAAAATGCTCACATACTTGTCATGTATGCTGCGCTTTCTCCTGGAGTTTTGACGCAGCCTCGTCTCAAATATAGCCGTCCTTGTATACCCAAGCCCCCCCCGCCGCGGAATACGCGAAGCGGGGGTTGTTCTATCTCACCTTAATATTCAATTCCTTCAACTGCGCATCGTCAACCGGTGCCGGTGCGTGTGTCAATGGGCAATACGCCGTTTGTGTCTTCGGAAACGCAATCACGTCCCGAATCGACTGGCCACCCACCATCAACATCACTAAACGATCTACCCCAAATGCCAATCCACCATGCGGTGGGCAGCCAGACTTCAATCCAGCCAGCAAATGATGGAACCGCGCGTTCGCTTCATCAATGCCCATGCTCAATAACTCGAACACGGCATATTGCATCTCGGCATCATGAATACGAATCGATCCGCCACCCATTTCAAAACCATTCAGCACCATATCGTACGCACGTGACAACACGTCGCCAGGTGATGCCTTCAACGTCTCCGCCGTCACACCCTTCGGTGCCGTGAACGGATGATGTAATGGATCCCATCTGCCGCTCTTTGGATCTTGTTCGAACATCGGGAATTCAACCACCCATAATGGATGGAAACCGTCCTTCATCAGGCCTTTGTCGTGCGCCAACTTCTGACGTAATGCACCCAGTGCGTCCGTCACAATCCGACCATCGTCTGCACCAAAGAATAACCAATCGCCATTCTCGGCGTGCGTGCGCTCCAGAATCGCTTTCACCACCTGGTCAGGTAAAAATTTCAGAATAGGTGACTGCAAACCAGCCATCCCTTCTTCCATAGCGTTTACCTTAATATAGGCCAAGCCCTTTGCCCCAAATTGCGCCACAAATTGTGTGTAATCGTCAATTTCTTTGCGGCTTAATTCGCACTTCGGTAAACGTAATACCGTCACGCGCCCTTTTGGATCACTCGCAGGACCTGCGAATACTTTGAAATCAACCCCAACCATCAAATCTTTGACGTCTACTAATTCCAGTGGGTTGCGCAAATCAGGCTTGTCACTTCCAAAACGACGCATCGCTTCTTCGTATGTCATGCGCGGAAATGGATCCGGTAACGTGACATCAATCGCCTTCTTGAATAAATCACGAATCATACGCTCCATCATCAACATGATTTCTTCTTCATTCATGAAGCTGGTTTCAATATCTAACTGCGTGAATTCAGGCTGCCTGTCTGCACGGAGATCTTCATCACGGAAACAACGTACGATTTGATAGTAACGATCAAAACCGGACATCATCAATAATTGTTTGAAAATCTGCGGCGATTGTGGCAAGGCAAAAAATGCGCCCGGATGCGTACGGCTAGGGACTAAATAATCGCGCGCACCCTCAGGCGTTGCACGGGTCAGTACCGGCGTCTCAACATCAATAAACCCTTCTGCACTTAAAAAGTCACGCATCAACTGCGTCACACGGTGACGTAATTTGAATTTTTCCAGCATCTCAGGACGACGTAAGTCAATGTAACGATATTCCAAGCGCACTTCTTCGCTGATCTTTGAAAAACCATCCAAGGGGAATGGCGGCGTCTCTGCCGTATTAAAGACATGCAATTCCGTCGCAACCAGTTCAACTTCACCCGTCGACAAGTTTGCATTGACCGTGCCTTCTGGCCGATGATTCACCACACCCGTCACTTGAATCACATATTCAGAACGTAAACGCTCCGCTTGTTGAAACAAGTCCGCCTGTTCGGGACGAAATACGACTTGTAACAAACCTTCACGATCGCGGAGATCAACAAATATCACCCCACCATGATCGCGGCGACGATGCACCCAACCACAAACAGTTACTGTGTTACCCAAAAGCTCACGTGTTACGTGGCCGCAATAATGCGTTCGCATTGATGTTTTCATAAAAAATTCTCTTCCTGACGACAAGACACTGCATTATATCAGATTTTTATCGCACTACATCAAACCTGCTGAAAGGCCCAAGTTTACTTGTCGACTTTCTAACATTTGACACATTCGCGTGGGCAGGCCCCTTCCATAACCATAATTCAAACGCGGCCAGCGCTTCGGGCTCCCCACAGGCTACCGCAAGCACCGTACCCTCTGGCTCGTTCCTGACAAACCCTGTTAACCCCAGCCGCTGCGCCTCTTTTTGTGCTTCAGCACGGTAGAAAACACCTTGTACTTTGCCCTCAATAATGAAGGCGATGCAGTTTGACATTCATTGATCCTCTTTCAATCCAAATGGGGCGCCTCTACAAGAACCTTGTCTTTCTTTCGAATCTCGTTTATCGTCTCCTCATGATTCTAAAGGGAAAACAACGCATGACACAAGATATATTGGTACTTTATTATTCCGAACTCGGCGGCACACAAGCACTGGCCGAAGCCATTGCAGCCGGCATTGAAAGTGTCCCCGGTGCAGCAGCGCGTATTCGTACCGTCCCTGCGTTATACACTGCCCAAGAATCCGCCCCCGCCCCCACGGGCCCCGGCCCGATGTTCGTGACCCATCAAGATCTTGAAGAGTGCATCGGATTGGCACTCGGTAGCCCGACCCGATTTGGCAATATGGCCGCTCCCCTTAAATATTTTTGGGATACCACGACCGGCCCCTGGAGCACCGGCGTGCTCGTGAACAAGCCCGCCTGCGTCTTTACCACAGCAGCAAGCCAACATGCCGGCCATGAAAGCACGCTGCTCTCCATGATGATCCCCCTATTGCATCATGGCATGATCCTGTTAGGCTGCCCGTATACCGAACCGGCACTCAATCAAACTCAAACCGGTGGCACGCCGTATGGCCCTTCCCATTATTCAGGTGTCCAAAGCAATCTGCCGTTGTCAGTTGAAGAAAAAACAATTGCGTTCAGCGTGGGAAAAAGACTTGCAAAAATAGCGTTAAAACTCCTTGAAATTACTGAGAAATAACTTATACTCTTCTTCAAGCTACTATTTTTTCGTCCAAGGAGATTTCCATGAAAAAGGTTTTATTTCTCATCATTGCCGCTGCTATCGGCATTGGTATTGTTATGTTGATGCAATCCAATAAACTGGGTAATATGGGCCAAAGCAGTGCCATTGCGCCTATCACCAATGACAAGATGACGCCCGCTACGGCAATACCTGCTACCCCAGATAACAGCAACAAACCAGCAACACCTGCTGCTGCCCCTGCTGCTTCAGACACGGCACCTGCTGCTGCTCCTGCGAGCGATGCAACCATTCCTCCTTGCCCAAGCACCTCAGATAACAGCACGCCTGGTACCATGATGGTCGATGGTAAGCAAGTTCCTTGTATGCCATCTTCAGAAAACATGCAAGATAACGCAGCAATGCACCACAGCATGGATAATACCCAAGCAGCTCCACAAGGCGACATGGGTAATGCACAAAGCGACACGAGTGGCGCGGCCGCTACGCAAAGTGGCAGCGACCAAGGCAATGCTCAATCAAACATTGAACAAAAAATGGAGTCCACCCTGAATGGTGCTACAGGCAACCCTGGCGCGCCCGTTAACAATGTTAATGAATCGACCAAATAAGCCCCAGGCTAACCCAAAAGGGCGGCACCTACCAAGGTCCGCCCTTTTTTATTGACTTTACCCTAGCCGATTCTTTACACTGGCTATATATCAAGGGGGAGAATTATGGCACGTACAGAGAAAGCTTGGCTGGAACCTTGGCAAACTAAAAAATACGCGGGAAATGCATGCATTGGCCTTGGCTTAGCAGATGCTTTTGCCTCTTTTGGGCTATTTCTTACCCGTAAAAACAATGGCGAAACCGAGTTTCAATGGCTGGGCAGCGATGACTATATGGTCATGAGCGCCCTGATGCTGGGGGGTCTACTGATGGCATGGTGTGGGCGGTCATTGTTTTGGGCGGGGAATAACGAATACCTCAAGGATTATTGCCCCACTACATATAATAGCCGGACACCATCATCCCCTCGCAACACTACGCCCAGCGCGAGAAACTTGCATGAAGAAAGCATCGACGACCACATGCAAACTGCCTACCGCATTGCAGTAGCCGCAAGCGTTGTCTTTTTTGCAATGTCTGCTTATGCTTTCCTGGGCGGATTCCACAGCACGCCCACCCCTGAAAGCCATATCGGACCTCATCAGGATAACAAGATGGAAATGTCTGTCTTTTGTTTGTTGTATGGAATGACTGCTATTATTTCTTTGCTTAGCACCGCAGTAGCCTCCAGCAAGCTGGCATCGTATGATAAGCGGATGGGGCCTAAATAAACAATACCGACTTCACCAATCCTAGCGTGATCCCCTGTTTCAACATCAATGATGCACGGTCCAATTTATCCAATGCCAATAGCAATTCGCCGACATCGCGCGAGTAACGATGCATCAAATAATTCACGACGGGCTCAGGCAAACGCAATCCCCGTTGGTGCGCACGTGTTTGCAAAATCTCACGCCGCTCATCGTCTGTTGGCGGCTTTAATCCGTAAATCAATCCCCAGGCTAACCGTGATTGTAAATCAGGTAGTGTGAATGGCAATGCATTCAACGGCGACCTCGCAGAAAATACCATCCGACAACCCAATGCCTTCGCACGATTGAAAAAATGAAACAAGGCTTCTTCCCAATCTCTGTCATGTAACACGCAATGCACATCATCGATGCAAACCAGATCCGCATGTTCCAACTCTTCTAGGCAAGCTGGCGCTAACGATGCCCTACCTAAAGGTAAAAAATGCGCCTGACGAGAGGCATGAAACGCCGCCATGTACGTCGCTTCGAGTAAATGTGTTTTCCCCGTGCCTTCAGGGCCAAATAAGAACAAACTGTGTTCGCCGCAGCCGTTGGCTATCGCTTTCAAATCATGCACAAGCGCCTTATCCTTCGTCACATAATTATCAAAGGTAGCTTCGTCGCGCAGCGATACGCTTAATGTCAATTGAGTAGTCATTGGGACTCGTAACGGTAATAAAGCGTGTCTAAACCATGTTCATTATCAGGATTATCATCGAGTGACAAGAAACGACCCGCCCCTAATGATGCTTCCAATGTTGAAATCGGCTCGGTTAATTTTAAGCGGAATGTCACGGTCGGCATCGCCATTTCCACGGTCTCCACCACTTTCACGCCGGGCAATGTATTTAAATAAGCATCGACGCGCATGTATGTTTCCAAATCATCAATGTGCGATACGACCAGCTCAATGTCATTAGGCGATGTTGTCGCCACGGTCTCAGCCTGATGTAAATACGTTGCTGCCACTTGCGAGAAAGTGTTATCGAATACCGCAGCCAGGGGCCCATCCGCTGTGCCATTGCCCTTGGCCTCCCCCACCATCGTTCGCCACGTGTCATGCCATGCATCGTCTTTCCCGGTCAAGGCCAAGGCTAAATAACCATCTGTATGGTAGCGCATGCTCGCTTCATGCATGGGGGAATCAAATGCGCCTGCAATATCATTGGGCGTCACGTGGTCCAGTGGATCACCCCTG
The DNA here is from genome assembly GCA_044445605.1 of Gammaproteobacteria bacterium. GTDB lineage: Bacteria > Pseudomonadota > Gammaproteobacteria > JABCZS01 > JABCZS01 > CAWKDC01. Next base: position 15,708 of record JBIOEA010000010.1, read on the forward strand.
GGAATCTGAGCATCAAAACCCCAGCGCGCCGCTGCATCCAGTAATGCCTTTTTCACCAGCAACGGCTCTGGGCTCAATTGCTGCTCCGTCAAAATCACCGGAATATCTTGAACATTCATCGATAACCAAACCAACAGGGTCGGCCGAGGATCATCAGAGTAAGAAAGAGATGCATCATCTAATGCCTTTTTAACCAAGGTCTGATTAAAACGAATCACCATGTAAGCATCATTGCCGGATTGCTGGTACTGGTAACGGTCAACCCACTCAGGTGCACTCTCAAGAGACTGAACCAGCGGCTTATAAGATGAAATGTCCGATTTTGCCGAAAGCTTCATATAAACCTGGCGTAACCCTGCCTGGAACCCCGCCGTACGCGCATCGTCTGAACGGGAGGTGACTAACACCCGGGCAGTGTAAAGATCGGTCACAGGACTGGCAGCCCAGGCTGTGGTACAAATGATAGCCAGAAAGACTGTCAGTAAACTAAAAAATACGCGAATCGTGTGCATCATGCACCCCCTCCACTGATTCTAATGTGTCTTGCCGCGACAAACAAGGTATAATGCTTACGAATTTTTGGTAAAAGGATTGTGACATGACAAAACCCACCACCTACGCCGACGCTGGCGTTGACATCGCCGCCGGCAATGCCCTCGTTCAAAACATCAAACCCATCGCTCGTGCCACCCATGGCCCGTCTGTCCTGGGGGGTATCGGTGGGTTCGCCGCACTTTATGAAATGCCCGCTGGCTATAAAGCCCCGGTGATGGTCTCCTGCACCGATGGCGTAGGCACCAAACTCGCCCTGGCAACCTCACTGAAAATATTGGATACGATCGGCATTGATTTGGTGGCCATGTGCGTCAACGATTTGATCGTGTGTGGCGCCAAACCCCTCTTCTTTTTAGACTACTATGCCACGGGTAAATTGAATGTGCTGCAAGCCACGCAAGTCATCAAAGGCATTGCCGAAGGCTTGAAACAAGCCGATTGCGCCTTGGTGGGCGGCGAAACTGCCGAAATGCCTGGTATGTATCAGAATGAAGATTTTGACCTCGCGGGCTTTTGTGTCGGCGTTGTCGAGAAAGCCGATATCATTGACGGCAGCGCCGTGAAAGAAGGTGATGTCCTGATTGCATTAGGTTCCTCTGGGCCACACAGCAATGGGTACTCGATGATTCGTCATATTCTCAATAAACAAAAATCATTTTTATCCGCATCACTGGGCGATGGACAAACGTTACATGACGCATTGCTCGCCCCAACACGTATTTATGTCAAATCGTTATTGCCTTTGATAGAACAGCATAAGCTGCATGCAATGGCGCATATCACTGGCGGCGGCTTGACTGAAAATGTGCCGCGGATTCTGCCAGAGGGCTTAAGTGCTCATATCGCACATCCGACTGATGCCTGGCCGATGGTGTTCCATTGGATACAATCACAAGGCAAAGTAAGCCTTGAAGAAATGTATCGGACATTCAACTGTGGTATTGGGATGATACTGGTCGTTGACCCCAACGAAGCGGAAGATGTATTAGCCCACTGCCAAGCGATGGGCGAAAAGTCATGGGTTGTCGGTTGCATTGTGGCGACACCGGGGTCATCTGTTGTTATCTACGAGTAAACGCCAATGGATGCAAAATACACCGCAAGGGCGCGACTGAATATCGTTGTGTTGGCCTCCGGCAACGGCTCCAACCTCCAAGCCATCATGGATGCCATTGACAGTGGCAAGTGCCCTGCGCGCATCTGTGCGGTCATCAGCGACAACCCAAATGCATTAGCACTCAAACGCGCTCAAGTTGCCCATATCCCGACATTTGCGTTAGAGCCGCATCCCAAAGAACCGAGCGCTGTTTTCAATGAACGCCTGACAAACTTATTGCGAGCGCTCGATTTTGAGTTAATCGTCCTGGCTGGCTACATGCGGATCCTAAGCCCTGCATTCGTGCATGCGTTTGATGGACGGATCATTAATATTCATCCTGCCTTGTTGCCGAAATATAAAGGCCTCAACACACATGCTCGGGCCTTGGCTGCTAAAGATAAAGAGCACGGCGCGACGGTACACTTTGTGTCTGAAGGCGTTGATGAGGGCGCGATTATCGCGCAAGTCGTGGTGCCTATAAAACCTCATGACACGGTGGAACGTTTACGTAAACGTGTGATTGCGCAAGAGCATCGTTTATATCCGCAAGTCATCGCCTGGTTTGCCGCAAAAAAAGTGCAGCTGAAAAATGGTCGCGTGTATATCGGGGATGTATTGTGTGAAGATCGCGGGATGTTAGTAAGGTTTTGAGGCGGAGGCCTTTACACCCTATATAACACATGCGGCTCATTGACATGCTCTGCTTCGATGAGGTGATCAACGAGATCATCAGGCGCTAGGAAAATCACATGTCCGCCTTCTTCTTCGCTGGTAACATAAAATTCTGCGTCTTCCATGGGGTCGAAACGATCGGCCGGCGCATTCCAGGCACGTTTTGCCTCTTTTTCATCCTGCGCAAACACATACCCACGAAACTCGTCTTTTAAATACACTTCATACACGTTCCAATGGTACATACACACCTACCACGTCAGTAATTGCCACTCCGAATCCGTATTGCGTTCGCCGCTATCATCTAATGGATCGGGGTGTTCTTCAGGGATTGGAATAATCGCGTACTGTTCGCCAACATCCGGCGTCACTAATTCTGCTCGTTGACCTTTATCCGTTACAAATTCTTGCAAAAGTGGGGTTTGCTTCTTCTTGGGAATATCCATCTTAACAGGAGGGCCACTGTTGTCACTTTCTTCGCCTAAAGGCACCTGCGTCGAGGACGCCAATAAAGCCCCAGCATAACAAAGACTTAAAGCAAAAAGCACGTATCTCATTGTTTTTACCCCATAATTAATGTCACTAACATTATAAGGATAGCACATATTGGAATGGCAAGCCCTCTTTTGCAGGGACGGAAGTATTCCCGCCCCTCACAGCATGGCTAGGCCAAAGGCAATGTAACCCCGGTCTGGCCCTGATATTTGCCAGCACGATCCAGATATGATGTCGTGCATACTTCAGCCGCTTCTAAAAAGATGAGCTGCGCCACACCTTCATTGGCATAAATCTTGGCGGGCAATGAGGTTGTGTTCGAAAACTCTAACGTCACATGCCCTTCCCATTCTGGCTCTAATGGCGTGACATTCACGATGATGCCGCAACGCGCATAAGTCGATTTACCTAAGCAAATCGCCAACACATTACGTGGAATACGGAAGGATTCCACGGTGCGAGCCAATGCAAACGAATTCGGCGGAATAATGCAAATATCGGATTTGATATCCACAAAACTGTTTTCGTCGAAGTCTTTCGGATCCACTATCGCTGAATTGATATTCGTGAATACTTTAAATTCATCTGCACAACGCACGTCATAACCGTAGCTCGAGACACCGTACGAAATCACTTTCTGTCCATTGACGCGACGCACTTGCTCTTTTTCAAACGGCTCGATCATGCCGAGCTTTGCCATGCGGATGATCCATTCATCTGATTTAATTGTCATAGTACCCTCACTGTTCCAAATTTTGACGCAAAATTTTCTCGCTTCAACGCCAAGCGAGCGCCTACTTGATGCGCCATCTCAATGAATGCGGGTGAGACATGAGCCTTCCCTTCATCCATATCTTGACGTATGCGCGCATCCAAAGGCAATGACGCGAGCAAAGGCAACTCATACTGCCGTGCCATGCGTTCGCCGCCGCCTTCTCCGAAAATCGCTTCTTCATGCCCACAGGCGCTGCAATGATGCATCGCCATGTTCTCGACAATCCCTAATACGTCAATCCCTGTTTTCCGGAACATCGCATAGGCTTTGCGCGCGTCCATCAAAGCGATGTCTTGTGGCGTGGTGACAATCACCGCACCCGTCACAGGCACTTTTTGTGCCAGGGTCAATTGAATATCGCCGGTGCCTGGGGGCAAGTCAATCACCAGGTAGTCCAGCTCGCCCCACACGGTATCTTGTAACATTTGCATGAGCGCACCGCTGACCATGGGGCCACGCCAGATCATGGCCGTATCTTGGGCTTGTAATAAGTAGGCGATCGACATGGTTTGGATGCCCGCACAATCAATGGGTTTCATCTTGCGCTGATCAAGGGCTTCCGGATGAACATTGCCTGCGCCCAGCATCATGGCTTGGCTCGGGCCATAAATGTCGGCATCGAGGACCCCAACGCGTGCGCCTTCTTGTTGCAAGGCTCTGGCCAAGTTAGCGGTGACTGTCGACTTCCCTACTCCACCCTTGCCCGAGGCCACGGCAATGATATTTTTAATGCCGGGAATGGGGGCTAGGTTGTTTTGAACATCTCGGGATTTAATGGCCAGTTGGGATTGAATCGTTTGAGGGTTTAAAGCCGCTCTAATTTGACCTTCGAGCGTGGGCCAGAGGCTTTGCGCCGCGTAGGGCCAGTCAAGGATGATACCTGATTCAGTACCCTTCACCCAAGGGACGGACGATAATGGTTCTCCCATGATGGGTGCCTTAATCGATGATAATGCCTGTCGCCAGTTTTCTGCCACGGGGGCCTCCTGTAGATGGACGAATCTTACCATATTTACCTCTACAAGATGGAGGCCCAATGAGTTACAATAACGCATCAATAAGGGGTATACATAAGCATGTCACGCGATAAACTAGTCACCAACGCACTTCCCTACGCCAATGGGCCATTGCACCTCGGGCATTTATTAGGGATGATTCAAGCCGATGCCTGGGTTCGTTTCCAACGGATGCGCGGACAACGTTGTTTTTTCTTTTGTGGTGATGATGCGCATGGCACGCCGATCATGCTCAAGGCGCGTGAGCAGGGCAAGACCAATGAGGCGTTGATTGGCGAAATATACGCCTCCCATCTCAAAGACGTCCATGGTTTTGGCATCAACTTTGATTGCTATCACACAACCCACAGTCCCGAAAATGAATCCTTTGCAAGCACACTTTTTTTGAAGCTGAAGTCCAAGGGGTACATTGATAAGCGCGTTATCACGCAAGCCTACGATCCGAAAGAAAACATGTTCTTGCCTGATCGCTATGTCAAAGGGGAATGTCCCAAATGCAGCGCGGCTGATCAATATGGCGATAGCTGCGAAGTCTGTGGGGCAACGTACAATCCGTTGGATCTTAAAAATCCTATTTCGGTGGTTTCAGGCGCGACACCCATCTCAAAAGAAAGCGAACATTTCTTTTTTAAACTCACCTCGTTCGAAAAAGAATTGAAAGAGTGGATGAAGGCTGGCACGCTGCAAAAAGAAGTAGCGAATAAACTGAAAGAATGGTTTGAAGCCGGCTTGCACGATTGGGACATCACCCGTGACGCACCCTATTTTGGTTTTTTAATTCCAGGTGAAACAGACAAATATTTTTACGTGTGGATGGACGCGCCAATCGGGTATTTCTCCAGCATGTTGCATTTTGCGAAAAACCATGCTGAATTTAATTTCGATGAATTGGTCCGTCATGGCAAAGCAGATATGTACCACTTTGTCGGCAAAGATATTATTTATTTCCATGCATTGTTTTGGCCTGCGATGCTGATGGGGGCAGACATACCGAGACCGGCGGGTATTTTCACCAATGGCTTTGTGACGGTGAATGGGCAAAAGATGTCTAAGTCACGCGGAACCTTCATTGAGGCGCAGGCTTATTTAACGCGCTTTTGCCCAACGTATCTGCGTTATTACTACTGCGCGAAATCGTCTTCTGCCGTCGATGATATCGATTTCGAAGGCAACGATTTTGCAGCGCGCGTGAACAGCGATCTCGTTGGCAAATACGTGAACATTGCTTCGCGTTGTGCGCCATTCATGAAGTTGCATTTTAATAACACGCTGGGCAATGAGGTTGATCATGCGCTGATCAAAATGCTGACCGTGGAAAGTGAAACAATCGCTGATTTTTATAACGCACGCGAATTCGGCAAGGCTGCTCGTGAAATCATGCGATTGGCAGATGAAGTCAATGCGTATATAGCGACCGAGAAACCGTGGGAAGTCGCGAAGACGGATAACAAGGCAAAGCTACAGCTGATCTGCACCACGGCGATGAATGCATTCCGCTTATTGAGCATGTACTTAACACCGATGGTGCCCGAGCTCACCGCAAAAGCGGCCGCATTTTTAAATACAGATTTCAAAACGTGGCACACAACCCTGTTGTTAAACCACACCATTCATGATTATGCGCCTTTGATCGGGCGAATCGATTTAAACGAGGTATTAAAGATGACTGATACACCCAAACCTGAAAACACGCCTGTAAAAGCCGCTGAACCTGCTACCATCCTGGCACCTGCGGTTGAGACAAATGAAATCGCGATTGAAGATTTCATGAAAATCGATCTGCGTATTGCTAAAATCATTGAAGCAGAAAGCGTACCGGAAGCAGACAAGCTTGTGCGCTTAAAATTGGATTTAGGCGCCATGGGCACACGTCAAGTATTTGCGGGGATTAAATCGGCGTATTCACCCGAACAATTGCTGGGGCAATTAACGGTGATGGTATCGAATTTAAAGCCACGCAAAATGCGTTTCGGCATGTCAGAAGGCATGGTGCTGGCTGCATCGGGCGAAGAAGGCCCTGGCATTTATATTTTGACGCCGCATGAAGGGGCTTTACCTGGTATGCGCGTGAAGTAATGCGTTCTCACGTTGCGTTTATTCGTGAAGATGTCTGTATTGGGTGCACGAAATGCATTGATGTGTGCCCAACAGATGCCATTGTCGGCGCGTCTTCACAGGCGCATACCGTGGTGGCTTCGTTATGTATTGCCTGTGATTTGTGTTTACCGCCCTGCCCCGTGAATTGCATTGATTTGGTCGATCGGCAAGAGGGTTCTGAGAAAATATCTCCTGCTCAAGCCAAAGTTCGAATTCAATCGCGATTGAAACGATTAGCGAAAGAAGAAGAACAGAATCGCATGAAAGAAGCCGCCTTGCGGCAGAAAACACCGGAAGAGAGAAAAGCAGAGATTGCAGCGGCGATAAAACGTAGGGGCGAAAAATGAAAAAGGCAGATATTGAATCTTTCTTCCACCGCCTCCAGCAACAAAACCCTTCCCCCACGACCGAATTACATTACACAACACCCTTCGAATTATTGATTGCCGTGATGTTGTCTGCGCAGGCGACGGACGTGAGTGTTAACAAGGCCACGGGGCCTTTATATAACATCGCAAACACACCTGAGACGATCTTGGCGCTTGGTATCGATGGTTTAAAACCCTACATTAAAACGATTGGGTTATATCATACGAAAGCCAAACATGTGATTGAAACCTGTGCGCTGTTGATTGAAAAATTTGATAGCGAAGTGCCTCATACACGAGAAGCGTTAGAAAGTTTGCCGGGTGTCGGGCGTAAAACAGCGAATGTGATATTGAATACAGCATTTGGACAAGAAGCCTTTGCGGTGGATACGCATATTTTCCGTGTGTGTAACCGCACAGGGTTGGCGCCAGGTAAAACACCGCTAGCCGTTGAACAAGGATTGATGAAAGTGGTACCGAAAGAATATCGCCATGATGCCCATCATTGGCTCATTTTGCACGGCCGGTATGTGTGCAAGGCGCGTTCGCCGTTATGCGAGCAATGTGTCGTGAATGATTTGTGTGCGTATTATCAGAAAAATTTCGCCCCCTTCTAAAGCTGAGCGTTACCCATAAGTCTGCAGTTTCTTTCTCATAGAAAAACCCCCGCCTCGGAATACTCGGCTGCCCGCTCGTATGCTTAAAAGTGGGCGAAGAGATATATTAACTGAAATGAGCCGAATCCCCGCCCTATTCGGCTCATTTTATGAGCCGAATATGTGCTATAATTGGCTCATGACCTGAGGTAAAAATATGCATATCAATGAGATACGATGGATTTGGCAGCAACCCACCTGGCCGGCCTTTACCTGGCAAAATGAAACCATCGAGCCTTTATTGCAGGCTATTCAGCTCAAACAAGGCATACTCCTGGGTAAGGCGAATGCCTCTGGAGAGTCCTCGAATTTCGATACAGAGCTAGACATGCTCGTCCAAAACATCATCACCTCCTCGGCCATTGAAGGCGAGCAGCTCAATGCGGCATCCATACGCTCATCGCTGGCTAAACGGCTTGGGGTGCGTGTTGAACACCCCTATCCGGTGTCTGATCGTTCGGAAGGGTTGGCGAAGATGATGTTTGACGCGATTGAACACATTGACTTGCCGATGACCTTAGAACGTCTTTTTCAGTGGCATCGATGGATTTTCCCTGCGGACATGTTCACCTTGCATAACGTGAGGATTGGCGAACTTCGCGGCAACGAACCCATGCAAGTGGTATCAGGCAGGATCGACAAACCGAAAATCCACTATGAGGCACCCCCACGTGACATTCTTGAGCACGAACTGAATGTTTTCATTGAATGGTTTAATCAAAGCCGGCAGGAGCCGTTGCTTGACCCGATGTTGCGTGCAGCGATTTGTCATTTATGGTTTGTGGTGATCCATCCATTTGAGGATGGCAATGGCCGTATCACGCGTGCGCTGACGGATTTGGCATTAGCGCAGGCAAACCCAGCAAGCATTCGTCTTTATGCGATGTCGCCAGCGATATTAGCGAACCGTTCAGGCTATTATCTTGCGCTAGAAAATAGTAAACAGATGGATATCACGCCATGGCTCGTTTGGTTTTTGAATACACTGTCTGCTGCGTTGCAGGCATCGTTAGATAATATTGAACACGTCGTTGTCAAAACACGTTTTTGGCAACGCTTTCAGGAGACAGATTTATCCGCTGAACAACGTAAAGTCCTTCAACGCTTGCTTGATGGCGGTGAAAAAGGATTTGAACACGGGATCAGTGCATCGCAATATCAGAAAGTCGCAAAAGTCAGTAAGGCTACCGCGACTCGCCACCTCGCCGATCTGCTCGAGAAAGGTTGTATCGAGAAGTTGCCTGGCGGCGGGAGAAATACAAGGTATCAGGTGCGCATTATCTGATTGTAGGGGAAAATACGTGTATCACCATTTCTAGGCAGAACGCTTGAATCCTAGCTTCGCGAATTCATTCTTCTCCACTTCGGCACCCTTATCATCTGCATGACGAACACAGAGTGCAACAGCGGAACTTAACATGAACAGACTACCGACAATCAAATAAAAGGCCGGGTCTTCTAAGGATTTCATTTGAGTGAAATCTTTTGTATCCCCTGCTCCATAAAGGAGACAACCTATCCCCGTGAAGGCAGCAGCCCCCATACCCACTAGGGAAAGCAAGCTCATTCTATCGAAAGTATTTTCTGACCAATTATATTTTTTATTGAGACTCGTCAATATCTCGTCTTCTGTGGCTGCAACTGCAGCAACCAGGCGCTTCATGCTCGCTGCATCCAAAGCAGCTATCACTGAAACAAGCCCTTTTCTGTATGCTTCTGCAGGTTTAAGCTCTTCATCCAGGATTCTACTTGCTTGATTTTTTACTCCATCTTCCAGCGTAACTTTCACTCTCTGTTTTGCATCTTCAAAAGTACCAGTATCTGCTTGGAAGTGACCAAAGAGTGAATCAATGTAAGATGGTTTTAGCCACAACATAACCTTTATCTTTTGAGTAAATGATTCCTTATTTGTTTTATCAGCTTCAACAAGACTATCGATAAATCCATGAATTTGCTGAGTCTTACTCATTAGATCAGCAGACATTTTAGTTCTAAATTGTATGTCATTGAAAACTTCATGCTCTGCTTTAAATAAACTAAGTTTTTCCTTGATCAAATTCTCTTTTATAGCATTATCATCCATTTCTTTAATCTTATTTTGAATTTTCAATGATAACTTATGCTTTTCGACCATGCGTGCGGGAAGCTGAACTTTTTCCAGGGTGGCAACCTTCATCGCTAAATATTGTTTTCTCATTTCACCAGAAGTGATGGTAGCCACTTCAGCTGTTATCTGAGCCTCTTTTGCCTCTAATACTTCATCCATAATCTGTTGAGGAGTTTTTTGCTCCAATAACATCTTATCCACTAAAAATTGAGCAGCAAATACTTTTACTTCTTGCGATGGTTCAGATTGTTCCTGCACTGAACGAATGGATGGAGAAATGGATGGAGCGGTCTTGACGCTAGGTTGAAAATACCCAACTATCCAAGGTCTATAAGTGCCACCCATATCATTTTCCCTTATTTTTTAAGTTAATTTATACCAACCTCCTCACTTTAGCAGTGGAACTCATTTTGGGAAAGAATTACTTTGTAGCAAATTGTTAATGAATTCAGTCGGATACCGCAACCGATTGATTTATAACAAAGAATTAAACAAACGCGCTCAACCCCGTGATCGCCCTTCCAATGATCAGGTGATGGATATTATCCGTCCCTTCATACGTAAATACTGACTCCAAGTTTGTCATATGACGTATCACCGGATACTCTAAGCTGATCCCATTGGCCCCTAGCAAATTCCGCGCCATACGCGCTATCTTTAACGCCTCTCGACATGCGTTCATCTTCGCCATCGAGACCAGCGTATAATCCGCCAATCCTGCGTCCATCAACCGCCCTAAATGTAAATGGAATGTCTGCGCTTTCACAATCTCCGTCAGCATGTCCACCAGATCCTTCTGCACCAGCTGGAACCCCGCCACCGCCTTACCAAATTGCTGCCGTTCCTTCGTGTATGACAACGCGGCATCAAAGCATGCCATCGCCGCCCCCATCGCGCCCCAAGCAATCCCATAACGCGCTTGCGTCAGGCATTTCAACGGCGATGCCAACCCCTTTTCAGATCCAGGTAAATAATGTGAATCCGGGACAAAACAATCCTTGAAGACCAGCTCGCCCGTCAATGATGCGCGCAACGATAATTTGTGCTTGATTTCCAGCCGCTCAAACCCCTCAAACGCCTTCTCGACAATGAAACCACGAATACCTTCGTCCGTCTTTGCAAAGACTATCGCCAAATCCGCAATTGGCGCATTCGTGATCCACATTTTGCTGCCGTTTAAAACGTATCCGCCCGACACCTTCTTCGCGAACGTCCGCATGCTGCTCGGATCAGACCCCGCATCCGGTTCAGTCAACCCAAAACAGCCTATCAATTTGCCCTGGCCCATCAAAGGTAGGAATTTCTTCTTCTGCGCTTCATTTCCCATTTCTAAAATCGGGTACATGCATAATGAATTCTGGACTGATGCAAAACTGCGCAAGGCACTGTCGCCGCGCTCGAGCTCCTGGCAGGCTAGCCCATAGGCCACGTAGTTGGCTGCGCTGCCACCGTACTCCTCGGGCAAGGTCAGCCCGAAAAGACCCAACGCGGCCATCTCGCCCGTCAATGAACGGGGGTAATGCGCATCCTCAAACGCCTGCGCGAACATCGGCGTCACGCCAGTGACAAACTGACGGACCGAATCCCGAACCATCCGCTCTTCCGAAGAAAGCAAACCATCTAATCTTGCAAAGTCGTCCATAGGCTGCATACGTATCTTCCCCTGAATTGTATTAAAGCCTATAATATCGCAAACACTGCTTGGGTAGGTCATTATGTCACGTGAAAAATTCAGTCTCATCCTAAAATCTCATCGGGAAATTGCCCCTCAAGTCCGGCATTTCGTCTTTGAACGCGCTGATGGCCAAGCCTTCGACTTTGTCCCCGGGCAATTCATCAACCTGTTCTTCGAATTTGAAGGCGCCATGGTCCAACGCAGTTATTCTCTCGCGAATACGCCTGGCGAAAAAACGCTCGAATTAGCGATGTCATACATCACCAGCGGTAAAGCCTCCCAGTACTTTTTCAATATGAACGCAGGCGATACCATTGAAGCCAACGGGCCTTTCGGCCGCCTCACCTTACGTGAAGAAACACCCAAACGTTACATCCTCGTTGCAACGGGTACGGGTGTCACACCTTACTTATCCATGCGCAATGAATTGATGCGTCGCATGGAAACGCATGACACGGATGTTATCGTGCTGCTGGGTTCACGCACACCCACTGAATTACTCTACCGTGATGCATTTCTGGAATTTGCAGAGAAGGCACCGCGTTTTCAATTTATCGGTTGCTGTTCACGCACTGAACCTGATCAACTGTACTTGCGCGCAGGTTATGTGCAAGATCAATTTGAAGTATTGAACTTACACCCTGAGTCCGACATGGTATTTTTGTGCGGCAATCCCAATATGATCGATGCTGCCTATGCTAAGCTGACGAGTATGGGTTTCACGGCAGCCAATGTGCGTCGTGAGAAATACGTTTCCTCCAACTAAGGAGATTCTCACATGACTACGCTTACCATCACGGCTCCCGATGACATGCATGTTCATTTCCGCGATGATGACGCGTTAGCGATCACGGTCCCCGCTACTGCACGCACCTTTGCGCGTGCCATCGTGATGCCAAATTTACGCCCTGCTGTGACTACCGTCAAACAAGCCCTCGCGTATCGGGATCGCATTTTGAGGCATGTTCCTACGAAATCAAATTTTACCCCGCTCATGACGCTGTACATGAACCCATCACTGACTGTCGAAGACATCAAAAATACGATGGGTGCAGGTATTATAGGTGTAAAACTCTATCCGCAAGGTGCCACTACGCATGCCGAACAAGGTGTAGCGAATTTATCCGAGATTTACCCCGTTTTAGATGCAATGCAAAAAATTGGACTACCACTGTTGATTCACGGTGAAGCCGTTGGACATGATATTGATATTTTTGACCGCGAACGCTTTTTCATTGAAAATACGCTCATGCCATTGCGCCAACAATTCCCTGCATTGAAAATAGTTCTGGAGCATATCACCACACAAGATGCCGTCGATTTTGTCAAAAGCGTTCGCGATGGCTTGGCCGCAACCATCACACCGCATCATCTCAAATACAACCGCAATGCGATGCTTGAAGGCGGTATCAAACCACATTTGTATTGCATGCCTATTTTAAAACGTGAACATCATCGAGAAGCGCTCGTTGCTGCGGCAACCAGCGGCGACCCAAGATTCTTCCTGGGAACCGATAGCGCACCTCATGCACGCCTTACAAAAGAAACTACCTGCGGATGTGCCGGCGTGTTTTCTGCCCCGCAAGCGATGGCTTGGTATGCGAGTATCTTTGAAACTGCAGGTGCATTGGATAAATTAGAAGGATTTGCCAGCCACTTCGGCGCGGATTTCTATGGGTTGCCTCGTAATCAGGGTACCTTGACGTTAACGAAAAAAATGCAAACCATTCCCGCTTCAATGACGTGGATCAAGGGCGATACGCTTGTTCCTATGGGAGCGGGGGAAGATATTGGATGGGTGGCGTTGTAGAGAGAAAGATATATCAGGACGCTTCCAACGTATCCACCAAGGTCGGCTCACCATATTCGCGTGGCTTATTGATTCGATTCCTCAACATCCATAAACAAAATAACCCAGGGAACGATGTTATAAATGTCAACGTGAAATAGGAAATCCAACCGACGTGTTGCACCAAATATCCCGACACTGGCCCCAATAACTCACGCGGCAACGACGACAATGCTGAGAAAAACGCAAACTGAAACGCCGTAAAGCGAGAATCACATAAACTCATCAGTAACGATAAATACGCCGCCATCCCTAAGCCACCACAAAACTGCTCGACCATCAACGTGATGACCATCGCGTACATCTGATGCCCCATGTAAGCTAACCACAAAAACATTAAATTCGAGAACGCTTGCGCAAATCCAAATAACAATAAAGCACGATACAACGACAGGCGTGTCATCAATATTCCACCCACAAACAGTCCAACGACCGTCGCCGCTAAACCACCTACTTTATTGACCGTACCCACTTCAGTCAACGTGAATTGCAATTCGCGTAATAAAAACGGTGTCGTCATTTTTGCAATAAATGCATCTCCGAACTTGTACAACACAACTAATGCAATAATCCAAATAGCTTTATCCCGCGTCAAAATATTTTTTATCGGATCTAAAAATAATGACTGCACGCCTTTTAACCGCACCTCAGGATGCGGCGGCTCAGTAATAAATAACGTCGTGAAAACGCCCACCATCATTAAACCCGCCATCATCCGATAGACCATCGCCCAACCCACATGATCCGCTAAAATCAATGCGATCCCCGATGCGATCAGTAATGCTGCCCGGTACGCCGTCACGAACATCGCGACCCCAAGCCCGCGCTCCTGGGGTGATAACACCTCTGCCCGATAGGCATCAATCGCCACGTCTTGTGTGGCCGAAAAGATCGTCACGCATAACGCAAGTGCCGCTAAATATAAAGGATTGAACGCTGGATCACCCAATGACATCGCTAATAAAAAACACACTAAGCCTATTTGCGTGATGAGCATCCATGTGCGCCGTAACCCAAATGAGGTGTACCCAAAACGATCTAAAAAAGGTGCCCATAAAAATTTTAACGTGTATGGCAAACCAACTAAAGATAATAATCCAATCTGAACATAACTGCGCCCAGACATCGTGAACCACGCTTCTAACGTGCTCGCCGATAATGCTAAGGGTAAACCCGAGGCAAACCCGAGGAACAACATCACCAGTAATTGTCGATCTAGGTATTTAGAAAATTTTGACATTGTTTTCCTCATTATTAAAAAATCCCCCGCCTCGAAATACTCGGCTGCCCCCTTTACAAAGGGGGCGCTAGAGTATTAGGTATACTCGGCTTCTCCTTTCCCAATAGTGGCGAATGACTAGGTTGCTAACACGCCGGCTGGCTTACCGCCAAACCACCCAATGACGTTTCTTTGAAATGCGTCGACATCGATAAGCCCGTTTCGTACATCGCACGAATCACCCAATCTAATGATACAAAATGTTCGCCATCACCTAATAAGGCTAGACGTGCCCCATTCACCGCTTGAACCGCGCCCATGGCGTTGCGTTCAATACACGGAATTTGCACTAACCCAGCAATAGGATCACACGTCAACCCTAAATGATGCTCCATCCCCATTTCCGCAGCCGATTCAACCTGGTTAATCGTTCCACCCATGATAGCCGCCAATCCAGCCGCAGCCATCGAACACGCAACGCCCACTTCCCCTTGGCAACCCATTTCTGCCGCCGAAATCGAAGCGTTCTTTTTGTAAAGAATCCCAATCGCAGCACACGTTAATAAGTAATCAATGATAGCGTCGTCATTTTGTGGAGGGTAAAACATTAAATAATATTTCATCACACAAGGAATGATCCCCGCAGCACCGTTCGTCGGCGCCGTCACTATCCGTTTGCCCGCCGCGTTCTCTTCGTTCACCGCAATCGCAAATAAACTTAACCAATCCATTTCTTTGACTTCGCCTTTGGCTTGGCGTTCGATTAACTGCGTATAAAGACCAGGCGCCCTCAAACGCACCTTTAATCCCCCAGGCAAAATCCCCGCAGGACGACGAATGCCTCGCTCAATGCTTTCATCCATCACGCGCCAAATGTTTAGAATTTTTTGGCGCACCGTCGCCGCATCTTCCCACGCCGTTTCGTTCGCCATCATCAATTGGGCTATCGTGATTTTATGTTGCTCGCATAACAATAGTAATTGCTTCGCCGACTGAAATGGGTATGGGCAATCACGTGACGGGCCCGCATTAACCCCCGATAACGTCTCATCCGTCACCACGAAACCACCCCCAATCGAATATTGGGTGCTTTCGCTAAGCACGTTGCCATCGGCATCAAATGCCGTAAAACGCATCCCGTTACTGTGGTATGGCAATACGTCTTGCATGTGCCAAACCAAATCCCGCATCACATCAAACCGAATCTTCTTTTTGCCGTATAAATTTAACGAGGACTCTGTCCCAATGACATGAAAACGTAACGTCACCGTTTCAGGATCAATCGACTCAGGGAGATCACCCTCTAACCCCAACACGACCGCTAAATTGGTGCCGTGTCCGTGCCCCGTCAATGCCAATGAACCAAATAATTGAATCGTCACGCGAGCCACTTTGTCAAAATCAGCACGCTCCGATAACGCTTTCGCAAATGCACACGCAGCTCGCATCGGCCCCACCGTGTGTGAGCTCGATGGGCCAATTCCAATCGAAAATAATTCGAAAATGCTGATCATCATAATTCATTCCCTGTCCCGCCCCGATTAATCGCGACGTAAATTTTCACTGAACCCCAATGGCGTTGGATACCGCATCACAACCCAATACGAAGATACAACAAATGTAACCAACGTGCTAGCCTGGATTAAAAAATATGCCGTTTCCCCTATCACCTTGCCATTAAAAGCTATGTAGGCTACTAATAACGAGAATTCGGAAATCTGCCCCAGTCGCACACCTATTTCCCATGTCCGATGCGGCATGCTCGCAGTACTTTTGAGCAGTTTCGAAAATACGTAAGGCTTCATCAATAACATGAGTCCTGCAAGCAACAATGCAGGCCAAATCACTTCCCCTAATCGATCTAAATTCAACGCCGCGCCTAATGCAAAAAAGAACATCACCAAGAAAAAATCTCGCAAAGGCTTTAAACTCTCTGCAATGAATAATGAAATCGGACTCACTGCAATAACAACGCCTGCCATAAATGCGCCAATTTCATACGATAGTCCTATTTTTTGTGCGATCACTGCCACACCCAACGACCATCCAATCGCTAACAAAAATATGTATTCTTGAATCCGATCAAATCGACGGAATAACGCTGACAAAACATAGCGCTCAAATAAGACACAAAATAATAAAAGCCCCGGGACCCCCAAACCTAAGGTCATTAGCTTTTGGGCGACACTTGCTTCACCTACATAACCTTCAATCACAATCATCGCGGTAATAGCAATGATGTCCTGTAATAGCAAAACGCTGATCATCACTTCACCCATCCGCTGGTGATGCAACACTGTCGTTGGTAATAATTTTAGCCCTATGATGGTCGAGGAAAACATCATCGTTGTCCCAATCACCGCCGATTCTATCCATGTAAAATGAAATACACGCGCCAAACCAAAACCAACTATGCCAAATAAAAAACAGCTGATAAGCGTCACTTGTATTGAGTTTTTGAGTAAATGTATCAGACTTTTCGGGTCCAGGCTAAGCCCAAGTAAAAATAATAAGAACACGATCCCAACATCTGATAAGTGCATGATAAGCTTTGGATCCGTGATCCATCCTAGTCCCCAGGGACCGATAATAACACCCATTAAAATATAGGCAACCAGCAAGGATTGGCGCGTCGCTAGCGCTATCGTCGCCATGACCGAGGCACCCGTGAATATCAGGAACATGTAATAGATGAGTGATTGGTCCATAAAAATCCCTTTCAATAACCTCTTGAAAGAATAGCACATGGAACGTATTGAATAATGAGATAAGCATCAAAACTAGCTTGACTTGATCCTTTAAACCCCCTAAAATTAATACACCTGTCGTTGCACCTTGAGGACAATAATGCCATACGGCAATCATGATATCGCCTTCACCTTAGGCAGGACGCAACCACCTCATCAAGCACATTTCAACATGCTGATTTCAGCATTGATCAGCCTCAAAGAACATGGCAAACTCATTCAGTTCATCGGCTCGAGCAACATACCGCTTAAATTTGCAAAACATGAAAAAAATATCCTGAGTTTTGAAGAGCGCGAAAACATGATCACGAATGGCTTGATCGCTGAGCTTCATGAGCGCTATGAGCAAGACCCCATGAGCATTCCTCCCAAATTTTCTGCCCGTATTCAACAAGGGATGCCGGTGCTCGAACCCGAGGAGTTTGTCTGCATTCCACTCCCCGATTTCAGCGACCCTCATCGACGCTTGTCGGAAAAAGAAGAAAAAATCAGAGAGGATGCCATCGCTCAGGTTAGCCAAGCCGGTATCCCTCAGCATGAAAGGTTTTCAAAAATCATGCATCAAATGATGAATCAAAACCCTTTCATGAAACATATCACTATTCCCCCATACAGTCCCTCGTATTTAGGTTGGGCCATTAATTTGCGCAATGTTCTTGACGACATCGTTGAAAAATACCGCAATGAGTTTCATGTGGCTCGCCCTTCAGTAACTTACCACTGCTGTGGCAAAGATATGGGAACACTCCAATATATTTTGCTGATCGCAACCGTCATTGAGTTTTTTGAGCATCAATATGATTTTAAGATCGCCCCCATGCCCACTGAAATGCTCAATGCGAATATTTCTGTCAATGCAACGGATATTCGCGACGCGTATGTCGATGTTTTGTCCGAATATACGACTGAAAAAATTCAACACTTTATCGAACATCCCGATGCCCTGGCTCAGAAATACCCTGTGCTGGGCCATATGAGACCTCAGGCGCGCGTCGCGATGTTGAAAGCAATGGTGAGATTGAAGGATAAAAAATCATAGTAACCGTTCACCGTTCTGCACGTTAAAGGCTGCGACACGATTACCGTCTTATTCTTTCGCCCATCCGAGGCGGGGGTTTGGGGTCTTTGCCCACTTCTAAAGGGGGCGGCCGAGTATTTCGAGGCGGGGGTTTTTCTTCGCGATCGTAAGGTGATTATTCGTCACCTTCGCTATATAACCGCTCGGGGTCCCGGCATCTACGCGCGAGCCCAACTCCAATCCCAGCTACCTAATGGCATCGATAAGAATGACCCCGGCATTGGCAGACAGACACGAGCGTTAAATAGAGTGCAGCGCAGAACAATCACCAACCGCAGAGGAATTCAGATTGATACGCTGCGTAAGCAATGAAAAATCCCCCGACACAAGAACCGTCTCGCAAGCTCAACGATTCCTGTGTCTGCCCCCTTTACAAAGTGGGCGAAGAGCTCTTCGTTAGCTGATCGAAGGGTAAACGATTACAAAAATTAATACGCTGTACCGTCATCACCATCAGATGCCATGTTGGCTACTTCCGTATAATAAGAAGCTTTTGGATTTTGTGCCGCATGCATCGCATTCGGTGTCACAGATGGATCCGAAGGATTTCCTGGCTGCGGACGATACCAACGGCCGTACATCACAGGTCCTGGTTGCTGACCTGGTGGGTGATAATTGCCCATGTCATCGGTATAACCCGCACCCACATAAGGCGATTGCGCCTGCGCAGGTTGGTAATAACCAGGTAATGCATAAGGGCCACTTTGCGACCCCATACATGCCGTCAGTAAACATACTGATGCGATTGCACAATACCTATACATAATAGCCGCTCCTCAACCCGCTAGGGTTGTGTGCGCCAATCATCCCATGTCTGGCCTTCGTTCCAATCCGTGGTGTTACCTTCTTCACTCAAATTTTTAATCTGCGCTCTACGACGTTGAAGGTATACATCTCTCATGAATGTATACGGATCCTGCGCCGCATAATTGAAGTAATATTCATCGTCCAACAAGTTAGCACGAATATTCAACAAATCAATCACAAATACAGCATATCCAATATCATCAGGAATGTAAGGATATGGGCTTAATAAGAAATCCCCTACCAATCCAATTCCATCTCGCATCGTGCTCGGTCCAAATACCGGTATCACAATATAGGGCGACTCTTTAATGCCCCAATGCGCTAATGTTAATCCAAAATCTGCGCGCTGCTTCTCTAAACCCGCTTTCGACGCAATATCATAAAATCCTAGTCCGCCGGCGGTTGAGTTCATCACAAACCGCATCGACACGCGTACTGCATCATGTATCTCTAATTGCAGTACCTTGTTCGCTGCCACTGTAATATCATCAATGTTAGCGAAAAAATTCGTTATCCCTAGCCGCACAACCTTCGGTAATATCATCCGATATCCGACCGCTGCTGGCTTCACTAATACCATATCTAACCCACGATTAAACGCAAATATGGGCCTATTCACTACCTCAAAAGGATCATCAGGACTCTTTTCTGCCGTTCGCTGACTCGCACAAGCAAACAGAAATGGCATCAAAAGCGTCAAAATCATGACACGACTGCACTGCAACATCTTTGCCATCATGGCATTGTTAGCGTTTCCCACGTGATTACCCTTCTCTTCCATTTAAATATCTTTTCGAGCTTCCCAGCGATTGAACTAAAAACAAGGGTTCCAAGTAAGGAGTCCGCCTGCCATAAGTCTAGCACAACCTTAACAGAAAAGGCGCACAGCCAAAAACTGTACGCCCTCCCCTGTCAAGCAGTCTTCTTTAGAAGTCGACTTGTGCACGAATACCCATACCCTTGATATGAGCGTCGTTCACGCCTTCGGTTTCATACTCTGCATTGGCATACGTAAAGTTAGCTTGTAATTTTACGTTTTCAATGATGTACCAGTTAACGCCCAGTGCCCAATCTTTTTGGCTACCGCGTTTGTCATTGACATCATAACCTTCGTCAGGATTATCAGACAGGTCTGTCGATGCGTAACGTACAGCCAGTTCCCATGCGCCGTAATCATTGTTGATGTTTTCAACATTGCCGATCGTACCGTTGTACTTGTCGTAGCTGCGGGATTCACCCGTGATGACGTAAGCCAATTGTGCATACCAACCCGAAAATGACAAGGAACTAACATCAGTTGCGCCCGTCCATTTGTTATAAATGTATTCGCCTTGCGCGGTGAATGGACCCCATACGTCGGCCAATTCAGCACCGAATACGGTGACGTTGTTAACATCGCCTTCCGTGGGTGTAACCGTGCTCACAAATATGTTCGTACGATCGCTTTCGTTCGTTCTACCCAGCAAACCAGGTGTGGTAACCAATGCGTTCAATGTATCCGTTTCGGACACACCTTCGAAACGACCCGATGCACCAATGTGCAAAATGTCGCCTAAACCAAGCTTAGGACGTACAACACCGCGTGCTGCAATGCCCCATTGATCGCTGTCGTTGCCGATATCAGCTGAGCGTGTGCGCACTTGTACGGTTTCTTCGGTGTAAATATCAGGAGAGTAAAATGCACCCTGATAGCTAAACATGTCTTGGAATGCTAATCCGTCTGCGTACAAGCCGATGCCTTTGTGCGGCGTGAAGGCCGTGACAGGGGATGCATATTCCATGAAGGTTTCATAGGTGTAGGAAGACCAGTATTGGATGCTTTGTGGGACGTCAATATAACCCATCGCTAACCAGAAATAATCAAAACCATCGTAACCAATCCATGATGCGTTCAGCAAGTTGTAACGCGCGTCATATCCTAATTGATAACTCCATTCTTTAGGCAAGTCACCTTTGATCCAGATGTCAGCACGACGAACATCTCCACTCGAACGCACAACGCCTTCTTTGTCGCCTGAAAAATCAACATAATCAAATTGCAACAAACCGCCAACCACTGCGGTACCAATTGGCACAGCGGAAGAGGCTAACGCTATTCCCAGACCAGCTAAAGATACACCCAGCGTCCTAATATAAGATAATTTACGCATGTAACACTCCTAGTTTTATAAATCCTTCAGATTTTGAATTTCAGTTAACACACCGCTGAATATACGGCACTTTCTTTCAAACAGGACGTATCTTTACAGGTTTTTTTTTAAATTGCAATACATTGTTTTGATTTTTTAATTGAGGCAGGTCGAGGCAAATAATATTTGCTCTTTCAGATGTCGTGAAGAGGGCAAATGTTATTTGCCCTTACAGGTAAAGAAGCTAGGGTTGCATCAACATTTCTTGCAACACTTTCATGTCTTCATCATTGAAGCGAACAAACTTACCTTTTCTTAAACGAGGCGGTAATACGAATGAACCGAAACGGACTCTGATCAAACGACTGACTGCAACACCTTGTGATTCCCATAAACGTCGAACTTCACGATTGCGTCCGCGATTCAATATCACGTGATACCAATGATTGCGGCCTTCTCCGCCTGCATCAAAGACCCGCGTGAATCGTGAAAAACCATCTTCCAACTCAACGCCCTCAGACAATGTTTGCAAAATCTCAGGGCTGACTTCACCATACACGCGCACCGCGTATTCACGTTCAATTTCAGAAGAAGGATGCATTAAACGATTCGCCAACTCACCATTGTTAGTGAACAATAATAAACCGGAGGTGTTAATATCCAAACGTCCTACCATGATCCAACGGCCCGTTTGTAATTTTGGCAATGCATCAAATACCGTTTCTCGCCCTTGTTCATCATGGCGTGTCGCCACTTGACCTTCGGGCTTGTGATACATGATGACTTCAGTGACATCGGCGCGTTCAATGCGAAATGGCTTGCCATTCACCGCGATTTTTTCATCACCTGTAATGCGCTGCCCAACATGCGCACGCTCGCGATTCACCGTGATCATCCCTGCTTCTATCATGCGTTCGATTTCACGGCGCGAAGCAAGACCTGCGTCTGCGAGGAATTTTTGGATTTTCTGACTCATTATTACAACCTTTATAACTACGATAATTAGGGCTCATCACGACGCCCCCCTACGAAAAGGGCAAATGTTATTCACCCCTACAAGAAAATCCCCCGCCTCGGAATACTCGGCTGCCCCCTTTACAAAGGGGGCCTAAAACATAGGCTATATAACCTCTGCTTCACAGATTGCCACGTCCTCTTCAGCGACCCGCAATGACTCATGCTCAAACTGCGCTGCTGCTTCATCCAGATTATGAATCTGCGATAAAGGCGGCAATGCTTCTAAATTTTCTAAATTGAAATACGATAAAAATGATTTTGTCGTAGCGAGCAACTCAGGTCTTCCCGGCACATCTTTATGCCCAACGACTCGAATCCACTCACGCTCTTGCAATGTCTTTAAAATATTCGGGTTCACTGCCACGCCACGAATGGATTCAATTTCACCGCGAGTAACCGGTTGACGGTACGCAATGATCGCCAATGTCTCTAAAAATGCGCGCGTATACCGCTGTGGCTTTTCTTCCCATAAGCGACTGACCCAGGGAGCATAGTCAGGACAAACCCTGAACACATAGCCATCTGCTAGGGCTAATAACCGCACGCCGCGTGTCGAATAGTGCTCCGTCAACGCTTCTAGCGCCGCTTTGATTTCTGACAGCGCAGGCACTTCTTCCGCATGTTCAAACACAGCCAATAACTGCGCCGGTGTCATCGGTTTTTCAGCAGCAAATAAAGTACCTTCAATAATGTGTTGGATCGTTTCTGCGTTTAACATGCAATTGCCCTCACATGGATCGGCCCAAAGGGTTGCGACTGCACCAGTTCAATCATGGCTTCGCGCAACAGCTCAAGTAATGCTAGGAATGTCACAATCACCCCCAGACGTCCTGTGTCTGGCCGGAATAATTGTTCAAAAGGCGTGAAATCCGTCGCGTTCAATGCATCGAGTACAGATGCCATCGCTTCGCGCACGGTTAAGGTTTCAAACTGGATGTGGTGACTTTGCGTCACGTCCACACGCTTTAATACGTCGCTCAGGGCCAGTAACATTTCTTGCAACCCAACGGGCGGGTGCTGCTTCTGAACCGTGTACTCTGGCATGCTCGCTTTCGCGGGGAACGTATCCCGATCCAATCGCGGTAAATCATCTAAATCTTGTGCCGCCTGTTTGAATTGCTCATACATTTGTAAGCGACGTACCAATTCGGCACGTGGATCTTCTACTTCTTCTTCCGCTTCCTGGCTGCGTGGCAATAGCATCCGTGATTTGATCTCAGCCAGCATCGCGGCCATCACCAAATACTCACCCGCTAATTCTAACTGGAATGTCTTCATCACGTCGACGTACGCCAAGTATTGCGCCGTCACTTCCGCAATCGGAATATCTAAAATATCTAAGTTATGCTTACGAATAAGATACAGAAGAAAATCAAGCGGGCCTTCGAATGCTTCCAAGAATACTTCCAGCGCATCAGGCGGAATATAAAGGTCTTTCGGAATTTCGAAAAAAGTATGCCCTTTCACGCGAACATGAAATTCAGTAGTTGGGCTTAATTCAGTGGTATCCATCATGATTCCAGTATAGCTGAGCTGTAGTGAAGTCCCATAGCAACATTCACTTCTTTTAATGTTTCTTGCGCAATGTTTCGTGCTGAGCGAGTTCCTTCACTTACAATTGCGTGCACAATACCCGGCTCAGCTTCAAGTTCTGCACGGCGTGCTTGGATCGGAGCAAGTTCTTTATTGATAGCATCAATGATCGGGCGCTTGCATTCCAAGCAACCAATCCCTGCTGTCGTGCATCCCTTTTGCACCCACGCTTTGGTTTCTTCATTGGAATAAATTTCATGGAAAGACCAAACAGGACATTTTTCAGGCGTACCCGGATCGGTACGACGGACACGTGCAGGATCCGTCGGCATGGTTTTGATTTTTTGTTCCACTTCATCCGGCTTAGCCGTTAAAGGGATCGTATTGTGATAAGACTTCGACATTTTTTGGCCGTCTAAGCCTGGCATTTTCGACGCGGGAGTCAACAATACTTGTGGCTCAGGCAGAATGATCTTGCCAGTGCCTTCTAAATAACCCAATAAACGTTCTTGATCCGCTTCATTCAAACCGGCGGCGGATTGCACGATCGCTTGGCCCTCAGCGAGCAATTCGAGATCGCCCTTTTCTTGGTACCCTTTGCAGGCTTCCATGTAGGCCTTCGCAGAACGTTTGCCTAATTTTTGAACTGCAACCTGAGCCTTTGCTTCAAAGTCTTTATCTTTGCCGTAAAGGTGATTGAATCGACGCGCCATTTCGCGGGCGAATTCGACGTGAGGCGCTTGGTCCTCGCCTACCGGAACGGCATTGGCCTTATAAATAAGTATGTCGGCAGCTTGTAATAAAGGGTATCCCAGGAAACCGTAGGTCGATAAATCCTTGTCTTGTAATTTTTGTTGCTGGTCTTTGTAGGTCGGAACGCGCTCTAACCAAGAAAGCGGTGTGATCATCGATAATAATAAATGTAATACCGCATGTTCAGGAATGTGTGATTGAATCGCAATGTGTGCCTTTTTGGGATCGATACCGACAGAGAGCCATGCCAAGACCATTTCTTTGACTTGCGTTTCTAAATCAAGGTGATTAGCGTAGTGTGTGGTGAGTGCGTGCCAGTCGGCCACAAAGAAGACACATTCATATTCGTTTTGGAGAGCCAGCCAGTTCTTCAAGACACCATGGTAATGCCCTAAATGCAACTCGCCCGTTGCCCGCATGCCCGATAGTACCCGTGCCTTTGCCATTGTTTTGCCCCCATTTTGTCGCTTGGAGAGTATACCATAAAGAATGACCCCCACACCCCGCCTCGGATGGGCGAAAGATGTTTCGCCCCTACAGGCAGCGCCCTTAAAAGGGGGCCTAAGAATTATATATATGGTATACTTTTTCAAATTCTATTTAAGGGCCTCCCCCATGAAAATGATCGCAGAGCTTTGTATTTTATTGATATTTTTCATCGCCTACAAATTTCAAGGCATGTATGTCGCTATTGGCACAGCGATTGCCCTCTATACGGTCCAATTAGCCGTCCAATATATCCGCCATAAGCCCATCACACGGCTCGAGATCATCACCTATGCATCCGTCATTTTACTGGGCGGCTCATCGATTTTCTTCCAAAATGAGCTCTTTTTCAAATGGAAGCCCTCGGTCATTTACGTCTTATTCGCCGCTGCCATTCTCCTCACCCGCTTTTGGACCAAGGCGCCCGCCATGCAGAAAGTGCTAGGCCATACCCTCGAACTCCCCCTGAAAATCTGGTCTCAACTCGACTTCGCATGGTGCGGGTTCTTAATGACCCTGTCGATATTGAACATCATCATCGCTTATCAACTCAGCACCGACATGTGGGTTTACTTTAAGATCTTTGGCACCATGACATTGCTCATCCTCTTCATGGTCATACAAGCATTATGGCTCTCACCCCATTTAAAAGAAGGAAGTCCTAAATGACAGCAAATGAATTACGCGATCTCATCTCAACACATGTAAAGATCACTGATATTGATGTCATTGACCAAAGCGCTGCGCATGCAGGACACAGCAGTAATAAAGGCGGTGGGTACTTTGATGTGCATGTTGTATCCCCTGATTTCCAAGGATTATCCCGCGTTGCACGTCATCAAAAGATCTATACATTAGTATCCGGCAAAATTGGTGGCGAAATTCACGCGTTAAGCATCATTGCCTTAACCCCTGAAGAAGCTAAATAAATAAGTAAGGAGAATACAATGCGAGCATTCCTGTTATGTCTATCACTGCTGTTTCCTGCCGCCGTCCTGGCCGTAGGCAATAACATTACCATAGGCCCCGCAGCACAAAATGCACTGGGGGTCGTCACCGGTGTTGCCGAGCTCGTGAGCGCCGTGCTGTACATTGCAGCTACCGTCATGTTCGTCAGCGCGATTCTGAAATTACGTATCCATCGACAAAATCCGCAACAGGTGCCGATCGCAACACCTATCACAGAATTCGTTCTCGCGGTGGTGTTAGGTGCGCTGCCTTACCTCACCGAAATGGCAACCCGCACCTTCACCCAACAAACGCCCTCTGTGCTCGCGCCCCATATTCAAGCCCATCAGCAACAGAAACAGGCGAGATAGGCTTTATTTATTCAACTTAGCTGTCGTCTTATATCCATTAATCGTCATCATTATCGCCACCAACTTGTCCTTTGGCGTTTGAGCCGAAGACGATGAAGAGAAAACTAACCCTGTATTACCAAAAAAGTTCCATGCAGGACGCATTTGTTGAGATGCGTGAAGCCTATCAACCTCACCCATCTTGTCCTTAATGGCTCTTGATGTTTGTTTTAGCAGATCGGGGATCTCCTCATCCAACTTCATCATCATGCCGTTCAATTCTTTCAATTTATCAAAAGCAAATTTTTCATAATCACTTTTATCAGCAGCAAAGCCATAAAGAGCCATCGCTAATTGCATTGCCAATGCCTTTTCTGCGGACAACGAGACTTGAGCATTATTCCGTTGCATGTCTTCCATCAACCCCTTTATGTCACTTTTTGGCTTATAAATAAGGTCGTTTGAAGAAACGTTTTGCGACATACTCATTTGAGGTCTAAGAGCGTTCAGCGCTTGATGATTTTCATAAACTCGCCGACTCATTCCTTCATGTTTCTCAGGGTAATCCACTACAATAGCCGTGTACTTGAGCCCAATCACTACCGCAATCACCTGAGAGGTGTCCACGTTATACTTCGCTTTTACTGACGCATCATGGATCAACTCATTTTCCATTTTTTGTAGCGACATGGCTCCTTTCAAGATCTCACGACAAGATTTTATGCAAATGACAAGCGGATCGCCCTTTAATTTGAGATCGTCTTCGATGGCCATCCAAACATAACGGAACGTTTCATCTTGCTCCGCGCCAAACCCCAAGCCACTTTCAATCACAGCAGCAATAGGCATGTTTGAAAGTTTTTGCCACTTATCGCCAGCGAGCAATTTCATGACATGTGTAAAACCAGGTTTTTTTGTTTCTAGCACATCCACTAAAAACTGAAATGTTGAGGCCAATGGTTCACCACGAACTTTAAGTGGATCATAGTGTTTTCGCAGATGTTCTTTGTTAGCTTCGAAGACCTCATCAATCGCATGTAACGCCTCGGAAACACTCAAGTATTGATTTGCTTTATTGGCTATCCCAACGGTAACATCTCTATTTAAACGAGGGAAAGCCTCCCGAACACGGTACATAAAGGGACTCAACGCTCGCGAGGCAATGAGATCCAACGAATTCCCCAATAACTTAAAGTCATCTGGAAGCTGCGCTTTTGTTTTTCCTACAATATCCTGAATCGTTAACTTCTCATTCTCACTGTATCTGACCAGCGCCAATGCAAGGGTGCGCAGTTTAAGCATCTCATGCAAATCTGATGTGCTGATTTTTTCTGTAATGGCCATAAAGATGAGCTGCACTATCTCTCTTCGCAAATCAGCATTCACCCATTCCTTTTTACGCTGACCTATCCTCAGCAAACATTCGAGCATTTCAAGTTGGTATAATTTTTTGAGCATGTTCGCAAGGCCACCTTCTTTCTGTCCTCGCACTTTACCCTCGTTCCCATTAACAGCTGAATCAACATTGGTGTATACCGTTGGGGCTAACCCCTCAAGCCTGTCTATATCATCAGCAGTCCTACATTGCTCAATGGACGTTAAGGTTGCCAATATCAGGGACATTCCTTCTGACACAGATGACAATCTGTCTACTTCAGGGAGGTTTTTAAATTCAGATTTCAACTTATCGCCCGCTTCATCGCAACCACCCGCACGTGCGCTGCCTGAGGAAGACAAACCTTTTGCAGATGCAATTTCACCGCCCACCCCTGCTTCTAACACAAGCATTAAGTGTGCTTTTTTGACCGATTCCCACGCTATCTCTTGGACTTGCGCAACGACTGCACTTGCCATTTCACCTTCACTGTTTGAGGCATACTGCTTAGCCAGTTCAATAATTTTCTTGCGTGCTTCCATATCATCTAACGCTCCCGGTATGAAAGCGCGCATAATCGAACGATTATTTGGATCGATATCTTTAAGCCCAAAGGCGACTGTCTGCCAATAATTTTTAACAGCTGCCTTTACGGCTATTTCAATGCGTTGAACTTTTTCCGGCCCGTGTTCATCTGCGTTGACTTGTTTTTCTAAAAACTCCCCGTACGTGGTTTTTGCATATTCTTTTTGTAAAGGAAGATAGACTTGATCCATGACTGCCCGCAAGGAATACGCTAGCGCATCAATGCCTACAAGGCTTGGTCGTATTGATTCATAAGTAGCAGCAACCTCTGCCTTTTGCTTCCACTTATTATCCATCTCATCTAAAAACTTGCCCATGTCATTAACCTCAAAAACTGACTACTTAAGGCCGATAGTAGCAGTTATGAGGGTGACAAACAATAGGGCCTAGAGGGGACATCAGATTTTAACAATTCCACCCATATACGGCCTCAAGCACTCCGGAATCTCAATATGCCCATCAGCCGTCTGATAATTCTCCATCACAGCGACCAACGTACGCCCTATCGCCAATCCTGACCCGTTCAAGGTATGCAATAACTCGACCTGGCCATTGGCATCCCGGTAGCGAGCTTGCATACGACGTGCATGGTATGCCTCAAACACGGAGCAGGAAGAAATTTCACGGTACTTGCTTTGCCCTGGCAACCACACCTCTAAGTCATAGGTTTTGGCGCTGGCATTGCCTAAGTCGCCACCACAGAGCGCTACGACACGATAAGGTAATCCCAACTTCTTCAGAATTGTTTCCGCATGCCCGGTTAATCTTTCTAATTCAGCATCGCTTTCCTCAGGCTTTGTGAACGCAACCAGCTCTACTTTTTCAAATTGATGTTGACGGATCATCCCGCGCGTGTCTTTGCCATAACTGCCCGCTTCACTGCGGAAACAAGCACTGTACGCCACGTAACGTAACGGCAATTTAGCGCCATCCACGATCTCAGCACGTAAAAAATTCGTGACAGGCACCTCGGCCGTGGGAATTAACCATAAGTCTTTTTCACCCTCAAGATGAAACATGTCTTCCGACAACTTCGGTAATTGCCCTGTGCCGAATAAGCTATCGCTGTTCACTAAATAAGGCACGTTCACTTCGACGTAGCCATGCTCTGCTGTGTGCAGGTCTAACATGAATTGCCCTAATGCCCGGTGTAACCGCGCCAGCGCGCCCTCAATCACCACAAAACGGGCGCCTGCAATTTTGGCACCACGTTCAAAATCGAGCATCTTTAATGCTGCACCGAGATCAACGTGATCCTTGGGTGTAAAATCGAATTTCCGAGGTTCGCCAACCCGACGTATTTCAACATTGTCTTCCTCGCCTTTGCCCTCAGGGACACTGTCTTGCGGCATGTTTGGAAGCCGTGCTAAGTAATCTTGAAGGCGGATTTGAAGCGCCTCGAGTTGGGCTTCGTGCTGGGCTAATGTGTCACCTAGGCCAGCGACTTGCTTCATCAGCGCCGTTGTATCTTCTCCCTTCCCCTTCGCCATCCCGATTTCTTTCGACCGCTGATTGCGCTCATTGCGTAACCCCTCTGTCGCGATTTGCAGCGCTTTGCGGGATTCTTCCATCTCCGCCAATAACGCTAAGTCTAACTTGAAACCACGCTTTAAGAGCTTTTTAGCCACGAGCTCTGGGTTCTGACGCAACAACTTGAGATCTAACATGTGGGGCCTCTTAGTTCAGGGAAAGTGTCTATGATACACGAATAATTGGCTCTATTCTTCTATAACATCCACGCCCTTGGGTATATCCAACTTGAAGATGTTGTCCGCCAGGGTGCCGTTTTGCTGAAGATCAGTGAATTCTATGTTCACGACTTGATCGAGCGTATCCTTAAACCGCATCGAATGCAGAACACTGCCGCGATACGTTAAATCAATCGATTTGATCATGCTTTCTTTGTCTTTGGGCACTAATGTGAATACTTCCTGAAAACCGCCCATGGACGTTTGCCGCACCTGGAAGTTTTTCGACACGTCTCCCGTCTCGCCAATCAATAGTAACGCCGGCGCATCTTGCACACTGTTCGTTAATGGCTTCACCACCACTTGATCTAAGTCTTCATCATAGATATAAAACTTCTTTGCATCTGATAACAACACTTGATGATAGGGCTTCTCTATCCGCCAACGGAATTTGTTCGGCCGCTCCATCACCACATCACCGGAAACAATCTTCTTTCCGTTTGGGCCTGGATCGTATGACGTTTGAATATACTTCGCTGTCAAGGTGTGTAATTGCAATAGGCGCTCATTTAAAAGCTCCGCAGGCATGACTGCAAGAAGAGAAGATGACCAGAGGCCCATTAACAACATGATGATGTACCGCATTTCTATAACCCCAATGTGAACCTACGCATTATTCGGCACCAACACTTCCCGGCCACCGTTCGATTGCATCGCCGAGACCAGCCCAGCGGCTTCCATCTGTTCAATCAATCGCGCTGCACGATTGTAACCAATTTTTAACCGGCGCTGTACCATCGATATCGATGCCCTTCGCGTCTCCAAGACCACCGCCACGGCTTGATCGTATAAGGGGTCCGCTTCCGCATCATCCTCACCCCCATCACCATCAAAACCAGCACCCGCAAACGATGAATGCATGTGCCCCGATATAATCCCTTCTTCAAATTCTGGCGTGCCACGACGTTTCCAGTCTTCCACCACCGCATGCACTTCTTGATCCGAAACGAAAGCACCATGTACCCGCACAGGAATGCCTGCACCGACAGGTAAGTACAACATATCCCCGCGGCCCAATAATTGCTCCGCACCTTGCTGATCCAAAATCGTTCGCGAATCAATCCGCGAGGCCACTTGGAATGCAATACGCGTCGGCACGTTCGCTTTGATCAGGCCCGTGATAACGTCCACCGATGGACGTTGTGTTGCCAATATCAAATGAATGCCCGCCGCACGCGCCTTCTGCGCAATCCGTGCAATCAACTCTTCAACCTTCTTGCCAACGACCATCATCATGTCAGCAAATTCGTCAATGACAACCACAATAAAAGGTAACTTCGTCAAGAATGGCGCGACTTCGTCCGAACCCCCTATACCAGGTTGAAAAAGCGG
Source organism: Gammaproteobacteria bacterium (assembly GCA_044445605.1). Lineage (GTDB taxonomy): Bacteria > Pseudomonadota > Gammaproteobacteria > JABCZS01 > JABCZS01 > CAWKDC01. The sequence continues at coordinate 47,179 of JBIOEA010000010.1, forward strand.
ATCCGAAATCGGTGCATTGTCTTTTTCCGCGTCTTTGATCTTACGATTGTATCCTTCTAAATTACGCACGCCCAACGCAGCCATCAATTGATAACGACGCTCCATCTCCGCCACGCACCACTTCAACGCGTTGCCCGCTTCCTTCACGTCCGTGACCACCGGTGCCAATAAATGGGGGATGTTATCGTAAATCGCTAATTCCAACATTTTTGGATCGATCAGGATCATCCGAACATCTTCCGGCGTGGCTTTGAATAAAATACTCAATAGCATCGCATTCAACCCAACGGATTTACCCGAACCCGTCGTTCCCGCTACCAGCAAATGGGGCATCTTGCCTAAATCCACCACGATAGGTGCACCCGCAATGTCTTTTCCTAATACCAAACTCAGCGGCGATGTCGATTTTGCGTACGCATCACTGGCAATCAATTCACTTAAGCACACCATTTGACGGTGCACGTTCGGTAACTCTAAACCAACGTACGGTTTGCCCGGAATGATCTCAACCACACGAACACTCACGATCGCTAAGGAGCGTGCTAAGTCTTTCGCTAATCCTGATATCTTGCTCGCCTTCACCCCCGCGGCTAACGCTAACTCAAACCGCGTGATCACAGGACCAGGGTGCACAGCGACCACATGTGCATCCACACCAAAATCAGCCAGCTTTGATTCCACCTGGCTCGACATTTCGCGTAATACCTCATCCGTGTATTGCGCTTCATGCTGCACTTGCGGCGGATCCAATAAGGATAACGAGGGCATCGGACCTTCAGGCCCACCTTTAAATAACGGCACTTGAGAATGTAACGTCGGTTTTTTCGCGACGATTTTTAAGGTCGAACCCAAACTCTTCGCCGTTTGCGGCATCACGCTCAATGACGTCGATACGCTGCTGCGCGGTGGCTTGGCTTCCACCCATTCAGATAAATCAATGCTCGGTGGTTCTATCCGTACTTTCTCTTGCTTATTTAAATAGGGAGGTTTTGCTACCGTCGTTTTTCTGTTTTTAATGGCTTCCACCGCTGCACTAGCGCCTCTCAAAATCGTATGGCCCACAGCATCCATCAAACGCAACCAGGATACGCCCGTTGCAAAAGTGACACCTACTAAAAAGGTTGCCAATAACATGACCGTCTCGCCCGTCGCGTGCAAGGTGCGCAACATGAGCGCATTCAAACTGTGTCCAATGATCCCACCATTACCAGAGGGATACGAAAAATCAATGGTTGAAAAATATAAATGCGCTAATGTGCAGCCCGCTGTCAACGCAAGGATGAACCCACCTAAACGTAATCCGATAAGGGACCACTGAAATGGCGCCGCAGAATCAAAACGATTCTTGAATAAATACGACGCGCCTAAACCCACCATCACCGGGAAACCGTAGGCGAATACGCCAAACAATGTCAATAAAATGTCAGCGCAGAATGCCCCTATCGGGCCCGTTGCGTTTTGAACCGTTTGAGATGCGCCGCTAGAACTCCAGGCAGGGTCCCCAGGATGGAATGTCACTAACGCCAATATGAAAAATAATGTCAACGATAATGACAGAATAAATAATCCTTCACGCACGCGTAATGCGAGGCTTTGTGAGCCTCCCGATGCAGTCGTTTCTTTGTTGCGCGCCAGTTTACGGGCCATGTCATCTTCCCTCTTGTACCATATAGTAATTGTAGCTTGCTGTCCGCTTCCCCGCCCCGTATAATGAGTGGGATTTTAGCATGTTGCAGGCGATTCAGGAGACAACCCGTGTTCAAAAAAGCAGTCCTTTTAACTATCTTTTTCGCCCTACTCGGCTGCCAGTCCAAACCTGCCCAACCGCCCGTTGATACATCCCCCAAGCCCTCCCCGCATGTGCATGTTGAACCCTTGCCAGAATTACCCCCTCAATCTGCCCATGATGATTACAACGTCGCCCTCGTGCCTGCCGCCTTCCATCGCAATGAACAAAGCGATATCACCTTAGTATTGCAAAACCCCAATGGCACAGCCGCTCAATACACCGACTTTACCGTCAATCATGGCAAACGCGTTCATCTCATCATCATTGACCCAAGCCTTACTGATTACCATCACTTGCATCCCGAGCGCACCCGCAAAGACAGCCTCGCCATTTACTCTGTTGCGTTTACGCCTACCATGGCAGGCCAGTACGAGCTCGTCGCTGATGTGACGCCTCGCCAAGATAATGCCCAGCGCTTCCTCACCGCATCGTTTGACGTGCCTGGTACAGCGCAAGCCCCCCACTTTAAGCCGCTCTCAGTAGGAGCCATTCAGTCGGAAGGAACAGCCGCAACGTTGACCTTCCAAACTGAGATTGACCAGCCACTCCGCGCGGGGCAAGCTACCATGCTCAACATCACCGTGAAAGATAGCGAAGGCAACCTGTTCCGTGATCTCGAACCCTTGATGCAAGCCTTTGCCCACTTGATTGGCTTTAGCGAAGATAGAAGCCACGTCATGCATGCGCACCCGATGGGGCGTGAAGTCACCGCTGAAAATGCCCGTGGCGGCCCCAACTTAATGTTCCATGTCACGTTCCCGACCCCAGGCTATTACCGCCTGTTCCTGCAGGTCCGTGTGCAGGATAACGTTTTAACCCTTCCCCTGGATGCCAGGGTTGGGCCCTAATCAATCCTTTTGGAGTTTACTATCATGAGACATTTGCCGTTAATGATTTTAGGATCAGGCCCTGCGGGCTACACCGCGGCCGTCTATGCAGCACGGGCCAACTTGAAACCTGTTTTGTTAACCGGCATGGCCCAAGGCGGTCAACTGATGACCACGACGGAAGTTGATAACTGGCCCGGCGATGCCTTCCACCTACAAGGCCCAGACCTCATGGAACGCATGAAGAAACACGCCGAACGCTTTGAAACAGAAATTATTTTCGATCATATTCATGAAGTCGATTTTTCCAAGCAACCCTATCAATTGAAGGGCGATAACGCTAGCTATACGTGTGATGCATTGATCATTGCGACCGGGGCCTCAGCACGGTATTTAGGGTTACCCTCTGAACAAGCGTTCATGGGACGCGGTGTGTCTGCTTGTGCGACTTGCGATGGGTTCTTCTATCGTGGTAAAGAAGTCGCCGTGATCGGTGGCGGTAATACGGCTGTTGAAGAGGCGTTGTACTTGTCGAATATCTGTAGCAAAGTCACCTTGATTCATCGACGCGATGCTTTCAAAGCTGAAAAAATCTTAGTGTCTCAACTGATGAAAAAGGTTGAGGAAGGCAAAATCGTCTTGAAGTACTTTTTTGAAGTAGATGAAGTCTTAGGCGACTCATCCGGCGTCACCAGCTTGCGCATTAAGCATACCAAAACAGGTGGGACGGAAATCTTAGAATTGACTGGCGTGTTTATCGCGATTGGCCATACGCCGAATACAGGCATTTTTGAAGGCCAACTCGAGATGGCCAATGGCTATATCGTGGTGCAGTCAGGTTCGGCAGGTAATGCCACCGCCACCAGCAAACCCGGTATCTTTGCGGCAGGCGACGTGGCCGACCACATCTACCGCCAGGCCATCACTTCTGCGGGGACAGGATGTATGGCGGCGTTGGATGCAGAGAAGTATCTGGATGCATTGAAATAAATTGTCCATCCTGAAGATGGGCATAGATTTGCCCCTACGGATTGGAAACAATGCTATAATCGGCAAAATTTCAAATTGGGATATCTCATGGCTAAAGAAGACGTGATTCAAATGAATGGTGTTGTGATAGATACGCTACCTAACACTACCTTCAAAGTACAACTGGAAAATGGACACACGCTTGTTGCCCATATTTCAGGAAAAATGCGCAAAAATTATATCCGCATTCTTCAAGGCGACGCCGTTGTCGTCGAAATGACCCCTTATGACCTGTCCAAGGGCCGTATCATCTTCCGCGGTATCCCTAAAGATAAGGATGCTGTTGCGAAGGCGCAATAAATTTTATATCTTCGCTGCGTAGGGTGAGGGAACATTTCTCGCCCCTACAAGAAAATCCCCCGCCTCGAAATACTCGGCTGCCCCCTTAAAAGGGGGCAAAGACATAGCCTGCATTAATGCATCTTGGGCTTGGTTGCCTTATGAACACCCGCACCAGCGACACCGCCAATGACAGCAGCCCCCAGGATCATCACTGCGCCAACGCACGATAGCATTTCAGCCTCGTGAGAGTCGCAATGACTGTTTACATCAAGATTCGAACTATTGTCGAAGGGCTTCCTCCAGCACCAATTAGCTAGGCTGTAAAGTTTCTTCTCCATATTGCTATCTTCACCAAACAGAAACGCATCCGCCAGGACCCCTATGATGGCCAATGTAGTAAGGGCTGCCATCCATTTAGCCCCCGTGATCGCGCTGCTCTTATAGGTTGATGGTGCCGGTTTTACAGCGAGGGTCAAATCAGTATGTGTCGGTAAATATGGTTGTATACTGTGATGGACATTGTCAAACTGATTGCCAGGCAATGCGTTAACAATTTGTTGGTTCGTGAGTTTTAACCTGAACTTCATGAACACCGCGTCATTGACACCCTCTTTATTTGCCTCTGAGTAGATTCCCTTATCACATGCATACTGAAAGAGAGATTTAGTGCTACCACCGTCTTTAACTTCTAAATCGAGCAATGCCTCGGCCACTTGGGCGTCAAGCTCAGCCCCATCAAGACCAGACTCTTGCTTCTTAAGCTCAGCACGCAGATCAAGCAAAGCATTATCAAACTCATCGGCACTAGCATGACCATCTGTCACGATATCAATAATAAGCTCGTTGATTTGTTTCCGTACTAAGTCAAGCCCAGTGGTGACATGGTGCACACTTGATGAATCACTTTCTAATCGGAATTTACCGAAATAACGCAGTAACGAACGTTGAACCTCAGGCTGGCTATGCATAACTGCAACTCCAAACAAGACTTGACGTTCTCCTGCTGAAATATACTTGCCATTTTTAAGCAGGGTGATCAATAAATTCTCAAATATATTCCGATTAACACCTTCTGGGTTTTTGCTTGCATCGCTTGCATCATAGAACCCTTTCTCTGCGCCGTATTCGAGCAGACCCAATCTATGAATACTATCCCAAAGAGTTTTTTCAACATCAGCTTCGGGGGTTTTAGCGGCTTGCGCACGTCGCAAATAAAATCGCTCAAGCCTCTCAATTTTTGCTTTAAACTCAGACCAATCCGCATCACCCTTTTTAAAGTCTTTATCGATTTCTTTCTTTAAGCACTGCTCTATCTCGCCTGCATGAAGCGTGAGTTTGTTACTTAATTCCATTTCGTGCTGATCTGCGATGCCTGGGCGACTCTGAAACTTCTGGCGAACTTCATCTTTTTTGAACGCATCATCGCTAGAAGAGCCAGCTCGGCCACCGATCTGCTCAATGGCAACCTTAACGCAATTACTTATTTTTTCGGATTTCTCACCCCAATATTCATTGCGCTTCTCGTAATGCGGTAGCAATAAAGCGACCATCTCTGGTCTGGCTTCACGGGAAGCCATGACCAAGGGGTCTTCCTCAATATCGCCCGTCGATATCTCTGGACCTAAATGTGTTAATAAAACTCGTACAAACTTTTCGCCCTCAGGCATGTGGATGGCATGTTGCAACAATGTATCTGCTTTTTCTCCCGATTTCCCTGACATCGTAATGCTATTCAAAGCCGCAGCTAAATTTGCCTCGGCCATAGATGTGTCGCTAGTGTTTTTCTGAGAATGTTCGCGCAATACAAGGATATTGGCTGTGAACGCTAAAATATTTTTTGCCTGAAGACTGAGTCGAATAGCGTCCACGATATCCTCTAAAGAACTGTGCGACGCAACAGCGGGAAGGATCTCGCTTGAGTGATTATTTGAAGCCACAACATCTACGCTTTGCGTTTGTTTTTCACTTGCCTTTGCTTTATGCGCTGCACTCTCAAGTGTGGTTTTAACATAGTCTTGCATAGTCGCATGCAGCGGCACCTTACGCGCAACTATTTCCTGCAACGCGGCTATCTTATCGTCTTCATGAAGTTTTTTCTCAAAAGCAAAGAAAACAGCTTCATTAACGCCTAGATAATTGATAACCTCGTCATTCTTTACCGAGCGCAGACCATACATGCATGCACAGGTTAATAAAGATACTTGTGGCTCAAAGATAGAGAGGTCAAAAGGAGTTAATTTGATCGAGCGGAGCTCATTAGACAACTCTTTGTCAGCATCGATTTTCTCTAAATGCACGGAATGGTGTAGATGGGAATTTTTAAGAGCTGTAGCCAGATTGTCTAACTCTCGCTTAAAGTCTTCTTCCGTTGTTGCTGGGGAAAGAAATGCATTTGCAAGATTGTTTTTAGCTTCATAAATCGCCGTGAATCTTACATCGGATTTATTACCACCCGTTATACTGACTTTTGGAATAGCCGATGCAGCAGTACTGCTTGAACTGCTTGAACTGCTCGATGATGTCGCGGCTCCTGAAGTGGATGGGTAAGTATCCTCCATCTTTAGGGAATCTAAGACAGGACTACCGGTGCTTGTTTTCAGCATTTGAATATCATTGGGCATTAAGTCGCTGATTTTTTTGTTAACAGGAGTCTGAAACTCAGCCAGCAGGCCCAAATAACTGGGGGAAAGATTATTATTATTGGTGTTTGGGGTCACTTGTGACCTGAAATTATTAAGAATTTTTTCGTAGTTAGGTGTGGATGTAGTAATGGCAGCAATTGCCGCATGAATACTTGCTTTAATTTTCTCTGTTTTCCCTGCTCCCCAGAACTCATCTAGTTTAATGGGTGCTTGCAAGTAGTAGGGTAACAAAATCATAACCATCGAATGCTGGCCAGTTTTGACGGCGTACAAGAGTGGATCAGATTTATTAATCTCTTTCTTATCCCAATCGGTTGTGACTGGTCCATTACCAAGTTTTTTAACCAATAGCTCAAAACACTGTTTGTGCTCTTTACTTGAATCTTTAGAGGTAACTGCAACAACTGCAACATCCAGGAGACTTAAGTTAAAGGGTGGCGTTGTTGTTATAGATAAAGTGCTAGCGAGTGTCTCATCAAGATATTTCTTGAATTCTACAACATTACCCGCGCGTAAATTTTCAAATGGACCCATGATATCGCTCCTGACATGACCTACTTCCTGTCAGGGTAACATCTTGTGATTAAAGAGTGCAAGGGGGGAGAGAAGAATTTAACCTTCTATCATTACCTCATTGCGCACGCACTCGATCAAGAGTTTATCGCCTTGGCGTGTGACATGTGCATGGCCGCCATGTGTCAACTCACCAAACAATATTTGATCCGCTAATGGCAATTTCAATTCTTGTTGGATCAAGCGTGCCATCGGACGTGCGCCCATCGCTGCATCATAGCCCTTCTCCGCCAACCAATGACGTGCACCCTCATCCACATCCAGGGTGACACCTTTTTGATCCAGCATCGCTTCAAGCTCAATCAAGAACTTGTCGACCACATTGATCACAATGTCTGGCGTCAATTGGTTAAATTGAATAATCCTGTCAATACGGTTACGGAATTCCGGTGGGAATGCGCGATTGATCGCTTCGGTGCTTTCTGAACTATGGTACGACGGCGTAAACCCAATGCCGCGTTTCGCTAAATCTTGTGCGCCCGCGTTCGTCGTCATCACCACAATCACATGACGGAAATCAGCTTGTGCGCCGTTGTTGTCCGTCAACGTCCCATTGTCCATCACTTGCAATAATAAATTGAATACGTCTGGATGCGCTTTCTCAATTTCGTCTAACAATAAAACAGAATGCGGGTTCTTGATCACAGCATCCGTTAACAAACCGCCTTGATCAAACCCAACGTAACCCGGAGGCGCCCCAATCAAACGCGATACCGTGTGACGTTCCATGTATTCAGACATGTCAAATCGTAATAACTTCAAACCTAACAGTTGCGACAACTGCTTCGTCACTTCCGTCTTACCCACCCCTGTGGGGCCAGCAAATAAGAAAGAACCAATCGGTTTATGCGGATCACCCAGCCCTGCGCGAGCCATCTTGATCGCTGCCACCAATGAGGTGATCGCTTGCTCTTGCCCGAAAACCAACATTTTTAAATCACGTTCTAATCGACGCATGACATCTTTATCACTGTTCGATACCGTCTTCGTCGGAATCCGCGCCATCTTCGACACGATTTCTTCAATCTCTTTCACGCTGATCGTCTTCTTGCGCTTGGATGCCGGTAATAACCGTTGATAGGCGCCCGCTTCGTCCACGATATCAATCGCTTTATCCGGTAAGAAACGATCATTAATATAACGTGCGCCTAATTCCGCAGCGGCTTTCAACGCACGGACAGAATATTTAACCTCATGATGCTTCTCAAATTGGCCCTTTAAGCCTTTCAAAATTTCAAAAGTTTGATCCACTGTTGGCTCAATCACATCAATCTTTTGGAAGCGTCGTGCCAATGCACGATCTTTTTCAAAAATGCCGCGGTATTCTTGGTACGTCGTCGCGCCCATGCAACGTAAATCACCCGATGATAATAACGGCTTGATCAAGTTCGATGCGTCCATCACACCACCGGAAGCGGCTCCTGCACCAATGATCGTGTGTATTTCATCAATGAATAATATCGCGCCTTTGTCACGCTTCAATTGGCCTAATACGGCTTTTAAACGTTTTTCAAAATCACCGCGGTATTTGGTGCCCGCTAATAACGCACCCAAATCCAATGAGTAAACCGTCGATTCCGCCAAAATCGTCGGCACACTCTTATCTTCAATCATCTTCGCCAGGCCTTCAGCGATCGCTGTCTTTCCTACGCCCGCTTCACCCACCAGTAAGGGGTTGTTCTTTCGGCGACGACATAAAATTTGCACCACGCGCATCACTTCTTCTTCGCGGCCAATCAAAGGATCAATGTAGCCCGTCTTCGCACGGACATTTAAATTGGTTGTGTAAGCGTCCAATGGCGATTGATTCGATGGCTCTTCCATGCCCATGTCTTCTTCATGATGCATCGATTCTTCAGGCGACTCTTCTTCCGATATCTTCGAAATACCGTGCGCAATGTAATTCACTACATCTAAACGAGAAATGTTTTCTTTCTTTAAAAAATAGACAGCTTGTGATTCTTGTTCACTGAAAATCGCTGCCAATACATTCGCACCCGTGACTTCCGATTTTCCCGACGATTGTACGTGGAATACTGCACGTTGCAGGACACGTTGAAAACCTAATGTAGGCTGCGTTTCGCGCTCCGTATCACCGATCGGAATGCGTGGCGTGGTTTCATCTATAAACGTTGAAAGCTCGTGACGTAACCGCTCCGTGTCACTGCCGCAGGCACGTAATACGGCCAATGAGGCAGGATTGTCTAACAAGGCTAATAGTAAATGCTCAACGGTCATGAATTCATGACGTTTTTCTCTCGCTTCTTTAAAAGCAAGATTCAATGTAAATTCAAGTTCTTTGCTGAGCATTCTTGTCCCCTGTTATTCATCAGTCGGGCATGGCTTCATATCACACATCAGCGGGAACTCGTGCTGACGCGCATAATCGGTTACCAATGCCACTTTCGTTTCCGCTACATCATAAGGATAAACAGCACATACTGCTTCACCTTGAACGTGCACTTGAAGCATCACCCGCTGAGCCTTTTCTAACGACATGTCAAAAAAGATCTGCAGGACTTCAATCACAAAATCCATCGGTGTGAAATCGTCATTAACTAAGTAAACGGTATACAGCGGCGGGCGCTTTAACGCCAATTTCGCCTGCTCTGCCATAACCGCCACATCCATGTTGCCGGCATATACTCCATACATACTGCTTCCCTCCTTCCATATACTAAGTCTAGCTAAAATTCTGGGGTTTTGGGAGAAAAGCTTACCATGTTTAGCCAAATAAATATAGCAAAACCTAGCTATAAATCTATCTTATTCTTTGATTTTATACAAAAATTTTGCCCAAAACATTGACGAAGGGTGAAAACGTGTGTATAAATTTAAAACCGATAAGGGATGCTCTTATCGATCCAAGGGGTCGATGCAAGGGTCGTAAACAACAGAATTGAGTAAGGAATGTGGTATGCCAATAGGGACAGTGAAATGGTTTAATAACGCCAAAGGATATGGCTTTATTCGCCCCATCGATGAACAGGGTGAAGATATCTTCTCCCACTTTTCAACCGTGATGATGGATGGTTACCGTACGTTAAAAGCCGGCCAACTGGTTGAGTTTGAAATCGCGACGGGCCCCAAAGGCCTCCATGCCATCAATATTCGCCCCTACGTCAGCGAACAAGCTCTGATCGAAAATGCTGGAGTCTTAGCCTCCCGCAATATCACGGCTCAGTTCATCGCTGTCGAGGAGCAATCCAGCAGCAGTAATGCCAGATTGCCAGAGCCCGTTGATCAGGATTGATAATAAATATTATCCATCCTTACTTGCGACGCTGAGTGCTCTTTTTATCAGCACTCGGCGCCGTCTTTAGCGCTTCTATCACCTGTGCAATGCGCTGATGGTTTGCATCGGTCAGTTTGCTATTCGTTTCCTGGTATTCAACCATGATTTCAAGCAATACAGCTCGGATCATGGCCTCATTCTTCATTTCCTTACTATTCATGCCAAATATATTCTGCTTTTTAAAATCAGCAATCGCATCCGAAACAGTCATGGCCTTATCGAGATCACATAATGGGGTCATCGATACTAGCAGCCTGTCGTCGATTAAAAATTTCTCATTGGATTTACCTGTCTTGGGATGACGGAAACACTTCACGAAGAAACAAAGTATGGCCACCGGCGTCGTGCAATAACTAGGCTCATGTTTGCGAACCTTCTCAAACATGATCTTCAGACTGCTTTGAAGATCTTCTGGCTTGGCTTCTTGAAAGTCTGCTATCCATGCATCAAAAACTGCTTGTTTGAGTTTAAGAAATCCAGCATTTAATTGATTCATGATCTGATGAACACTATTGAAAATTAATTGCGGGTTAATGCCCTTGCTTATCAAATGAGTGGTTAGAATTTTCTTATGGTAAGCCGCTGTTAAAGCCTTTTCAAACGCTTCCGCTGGTTGCCCCTGACCGAGGAGGAAGAGCCTTAGCATACGATCATACTGAACGTAAATCAGCTCATCACTATCCTTAAGTAGACGAACATATAGATTACTATTTTGACGCAGACCAATGCACAACTCCGTGATCGCCTTAGCATTATCAACGGCAAAGTTCTCTGCCTGCGATGCAAATAGGGAGGGTGCTGCTGGCACAGGCTTAGAAAACTGTACAACAGCTTTTTGAACCGATTCAACCCGACTCAGCATATCCTCTATAAACGCATCCATCTGTTTATTGGATACGGCATTAGATTGAAGCTCTTTAATAACGATGCCTTCAGCGCAAGAAATCACATCATCCAACTCAGTATTATCCTGATAAACAGAAGCAATCGACATATACTGTTTATACGCATCGATCATCTCTGCTGTGTTGCGCGCATGCTCGTCCTTCTTGATCAGCGAGACACGTGAAATAAAAAATTCGGTGAATTTTTTCAGCGTATTGACAAGCTTCCCAACCTCATGTTTATAGGTACCATCCGCATTATAAAGTTCCGTCAACACTCTTTCGGCATTTTTAACCACGCGCTCATCCAATAATGAGGGATTATCCTGCGCAAAACGAAGGAATATGTTGAGCATGGTATAAACATGGCTTGTTCTCTTTTCAAATGAAAAATAACTTTTATCCGCATGGGTGAGACAAATCGTATTGAGAGACAACCAGGCAACATGATAGGTGCTAGCCCAGCCTTTACGTTGAGAACGCGGCGTTCTCGACAGCACAACATTGAATTGAAACATTGACCATACAAACTTCCATTGCCCTACTAATCCATTGATAGGCGCAATGGTGCTCTTAGAAAGCAACCCACGAATATCTTGCGTTAGATTTTCATGTTTCGCCTTCTCATCCCCGGACATCTGATTAAGCGCAATGATGGCATTGCTCATATCTTTATCAAAAGAGGGCTGATCTTCACCCACTGCATGGGTAAACATGTTTTTAATCATGCACACGACAACGTTCAATGAGTCTTCGGACAACAACCCTAGCTTCTGCGTTAAAACTTCATCACAAAGATCACGCCCCAAGTTGGAATGGTAAAAATCTTGCAAAAATTGAACTTGCTCTAACACAGCCACTTCATCTTCATGCTGACTGTAGGGTGTTATCCCTCGCGATAACATATAGGCAGCTTGTATTTTTGCAGCGTTTGAATAAAAAGCATTAACGTTGGTTTTACCATCAAAGATGTCGATATTATCTTTCAGCAAACACATGACGCTTAAAAAGATATTCCCTTCATCCAGCACATCTTGTCTCTCTTGATGCTCAACAATGAATTTCCCCTTCTGAAGCATCTGAACAAGCTGCGTGAATGCTTGAGGTTCAGATGATTCCATCTCGATAACAACGTGTTTCAAACGATCATAAGTTTTGTCATCCATAAACGAAGCGTCAAACGGTTTTTCTTGACGCCCAGCACCTAACACCTCTTTTAAGCGCAGCAAAATGATCTTACTGGTGAAATGCGGGATCTCGAATTCATTCACCGGCCTCGAAGGTTTCAGCTCAACGGCATCCAAAGAACTGATCATGGCGTTCAGGTCATCCAGCATAGCATCAAAGCCCGCTTCGCTCGCACCCAAGTCTATGCTTGGCTTGGTCGGAATGGTTTTGCTTTTGATAAGATGTTGCGCTTCTCTCGTCTTTGCAATTTCTTGTTTATGCTCTTTTTCTAACCGCTTGATTTTCCCGTTCAGCGAATGAATTTCTTGTCTATGCAAGTCTGTTTTGATAGCCATCTGCGTTTCGAGTGTCTCAACCACCCCCTTCAATGCTACTCTTTCAGACAGCAGTGCTTTTTTATCACCAGACAAACTCTCAATTTGAGACTGCAATGCCTTCTGTGTTTGTTTAATCGTCTCCGATTTAACTGCTTCTTTAGTATTTTTCGTGGCAAGCATTGCCTTGAGTGCTTCTATTTCACGTTGCTGCGCTTCTATTTGTTGAGACAAATCTTCGTTTATCGTTTCCGATTTTTTGAGCTGGGCTGACGCTTCTTTCTCAGCATCAAGTGCTATAGCCCTTAGCGCCATTTCATTCATGGCTGCTTGTTGCCTGAGGCGTTCCGCTGCAACCAAAGGATCTGCCAACGTTTCAATATCTTCAATGTGTTTTTCTAAGGAGCCGGCTGTTGGGAACAAAGCTGCATATTTTTTTTGTAAAAGCTTTTTTACTTCTGAATACACTGGTGCTGTCATGAGCAATTTGATCGCTTCTGCCGTAAGAGGCGATAAGGATACGCTTTGGTTAAGCTTTCGCTTAACATCAATGGCTGCGTGATAGGATTGTAAAACATAGACCAGATCGTTCAATGCCAGCTTATTGGTTGGGGCATTGATCACCATCGCTCCTAAATGAGGGGTATCTATGACACCCAGCGTGTAATATTCATTGACAAAAAAGACAAGTTCAAAATTAGAATGCATATAAGGCATACCAATAGAATGGCAAACGCCCTCTTCAATCCAATGGAAGAAATTCCTATGATATTCAGCGTGACCGTAAGGTTTATTCAGAACACTTGGTTTGCTTAAGCCTGCTCTGTTGCCATGTACCATTGGACCTATCGTATTACGTGAAATATCAAAGTGGCTACGATCTGGCGAGGAAACAAGTGCCAAAGTCCAACTTGCCGTTTGCGGCGCAGTGACGTCCATAAAATGATAAAGAGCGGCGCTCCCGACGACGATAACTTCGGGATTAATCCCATGCCAGTGGGGGTGTGTCTCGCTGAATCTACGCTTAAATGCTTCTGCTATAGGAATCAACTCATTATAATTGCGCATGACAGCCTCGTTCTTGGTACATCGGTCGCCCATCATAACAGGCAGCAGCAACTCAAGCAAGCTTACTCATTAATGATTTTTCTTGTCTGCTACCCCATTTTTACGATAAACTCACCGCATCATGAATAATCCCAGCGCACGCATCATAGTTGGTATGTCCGGAGGCGTTGATTCCTCCGTTGCCGCCCTATTGCTGAAACAGCAAGGCTTTGATGTACAGGGCATTTTTATGAAAAACTGGGAAAAAGATGATACAGATCTTTACTGCCATTCAGCCGAAGATGTTTATGATGCCAAACGAGTCGCGGATAAGATCGGCATGCCACTTTCCAGCGTGAACTTTGCCCAAGAATATTGGGATCGCGTTTTTACTTATTTCTTAAGCACTTATGAAGCTGGCCGGACGCCCAACCCCGACATTCTGTGTAACACCGAAATCAAGTTCAAAGCCTTTTTAAACCATGCAAAAACACTTGGGGCGGATAAAATCGCCACAGGCCATTATGCCCGTGTGCTTGAAACCGAGCATGGCGTTGAGCTTCATAAAGCGGTTGATCTTCAAAAAGACCAAAGTTACTTTTTGCATGGGTTAACGCAAGCTCAGCTCTCTCAGGTTATGTTCCCTCTTGGGGAGATGCATAAGCCTGAAGTTCGTGCTATCGCGAAAGCGGAAGGTTTTGTGAATGCCGATAAAAAGGATTCGACAGGGATATGCTTTATTGGCGAACGCAGCTTTAAAACGTTTTTGAAGGATTATATCCCTGCGATGCCCGGCGACATTGTGACCACTGAAGGCCGCGTGATAGGCAAGCATGATGGCCTGATGTATTACACGCTTGGGCAACGTCAAGGCTTGGGGATTGGTGGCCGTGCTGATGCGAGTGAGCTCCCCTGGTACGTGGTCCGTAAAGACATGAAGCGCAATGCATTGATTGTCGCGCAAGGCAGCCATCATCCTGCATTATTCACGAGCAGACTGCTGGTTTCTGAGATACACTGGATTGGTGTGGTTCCTGCACTGCCCTTTGCATGCATGGCTAAAACACGCTATCGCCAGGCTGACCAAGCCTGTGTGATCACGCCGTGGGAAGGACGTTTTTTAGTCAGTTTTGATGAGCCCCAACGTGCAGTAACGCCTGGGCAATCGATTGTATTTTACAGCGGCTCCCACTGTTTGGGTGGCGCTATCATAGAGGATATTGACGATGGATATACAAGCGCTTTCACCCCTTGATGGCCGTTACAGTGATATTGTTGAAGGCCTGCGCGGCATTTTCAGTGAATATGCGTTGATCCGTTATCGTTACCAAGTTGAAATGGCTTGGTTTTTGTTTTTATGCGATACGTTGGATGTCCCTGTATTGAAGGCGGTCACGCCCGAAGATAAAGCGTATTTACAACAGTTGTCTAGTGCATTTGATCTTGATGATGCACACGCCGTGAAAGAAATTGAAGCGACCACGCGTCACGATGTAAAAGCATTGGAATATTTCATGAAGTCGCAATTCGCGATGCGAACCACATTAAAGAATGCGCAAGAGTTTATTCATTTTGCGTGCACATCGGAAGATATTAATAATATTTCGTATGCGCACATGACCCGCGATGGGCGTGCGTTTTTGATCTCTCATTATGAAGCGATTGCTCACACATTAAATCATTTTGCTAAAAACTGGGCAAAACAGCCCATGTTATCGCGCACGCATGGTCAAAGCGCATCGCCCACCACGGTTGGGAAAGAATGTGCGAATATCGCGTATCGGCTAACAAAAGGTATTGAACGTTTACGGCTTGTGCCCGTGACAGCGAAGATCAATGGCGCTGTCGGGAATTATAATGCACATTCAGTGGCATTCCCTGAGTTAAATTGGCCCATTGTCGGCAAGGAATTCATTGAATCGCTAGGGTTTGAACATCATCCCTTTACCACACAAATCGAACCGCACGATAACCTCTGCCAAATGTTAGATGCGATCGCTGCATTGAATGTCATTCTGATGGATTGCTCTCGTGATATGTGGGGTTATATTTCGCTGAATTATTTCAAACAAAAACCGGTGGAAGGCGAAGTGGGATCATCAACGATGCCGCATAAAGTCAATCCGATTGATTTTGAAAATGCTGAAGGTAATGTTGGATTAGCCAATGCGCTGGCACGCTTCATGAGTGATAAATTGCCTATCTCGCGCTTTCAACGTGATTTAAGCGATTCTACCGTATTGCGTAATTTAGGCGTTGTATTTGGACACAGCTTGTTAGGATTAGTCGCTTTGTTACGTGGTTTGAATAAATTGGATTTGAATAAAGCCGTGATAGATGCAGATTTAAGTGCGCATCCGGAAGTGTTGACCGAGGCGATCCAAACCGTGATGCGTTTGCATGGACTAGAAGCCCCATACGAACAATTGAAAGCATTGTCACGCGGGAAAGCATTAACATTAGCATCGCTGCGCGCGTTTATTGCCGAGCAGGATTTGCCCGAAAATGATAAGGCACGGTTGATGGCACTGACACCGCATGATTATATTGGGTATGCTGTTTAATAATACCCCTACATAACCGCCGCCCCCTGCCGATATAACTTCTGAGTACCCGTCAACTAAGAGGAAGTTATCATGTCAAACAAAGTGCATCATATTGAAAAAGATATAGAATCTCGGATTGAAGACCTGAAGGAAAAGGCCGAAGAAATCGAGCAAGAAGTAGAGGTCTATACGAAAGCAGTAGGCCAGTACATAAAGAAGAACCCCATCAAATCGACCATCATTGCCGGTGTGGCGGGGATATTCCTTGGCAAACTATTAGGGAAATAACGATGAAGGACAACCCCATTGAAACTATCTGCCGCGCAGGCATCGCCCTGGTCAAAGAACACGCGACATTATTTTCTTTGGAAACAGCCTTGGCTAAGCAAAGCATCATTCCCTTTGTCGCTAGCCTCGGCTGTGCCCTCGTCCTTATCATCAGCACTTGGTTCACGCTGCTAGCATTAACAGCCTATACTATATATATACAAAGTCAAAATGTCTGGTTGAGCCTCACGGGCACACTCCTTTTGCAAATCCTATTATTATGCCTGACTGGATTCATGACTCACCAATTTCACCAACGCATGCAATTTAAAGAAACACGCTCTCATCTGAAAGATTATTTTGGAAGTGATCATGAACACTAGGGACTTACTGGCATCCATCCGGAACACGAGCCGCTCCATCACAGCGCATCAACAAGAACTTGCTCACGCTTCTCAACAAATCCATGATGCCATCATTCCCAACGAGCCCTACGTTTACATGATGCCTATCGTGGCATTTTTTGTCGGCTTGCGTTATGCTACACCGTGTTATGAACTCATGTCTATGTCCAAAATGTATCGATATAGCATGCTACTGCTCCCGCTACTCAAGGAATGATTCGTGCTTAATTCGCTTCGCCATGATCTCAAAACCCTCGTCAATATCAATAGTCATACGTTAAACCCCGAAGGCGTGCGCGCTGTCGGTGAATCCTTGCGCCCTCGTTTTGAAGCGCTTGGCTTCCAAGCAACGTGGCATAAAAACACCGATCCCGATTTTGGCGACCATTTATTTTTAACGCTCCCAGGCGAGGGCTCACATATTTTGCTGCTCGGCCATTTGGATACGGTGTATCCCATCAGTAGCCATTTTCAACGCTATGAAGAAAAAGATGGGCAAGCCACTGGGCCTGGTGTTTATGACATGAAAGGTGGATTGCTCGTCATTCTTTACGCGTTAGAAGCGCTGCACGCGGAAGGTAAACTCGCTGGCAAACACATCACCGTGGCTTTATTGGGCGATGAGGAACAAACGTCACAACCTTGGGAGGTCAGCCGCCAGGCGTTGCTCAAGGCCGCTCAATCGGCTGATGTTGCGATTGGTTTTGAATTCGCTCGCGCCGACAATGTCGCTGTCGTTGAGCGCCGTGGGACAACCAATTGGATGTTGGAAGTCCATGCGCAAGGCGGGCATTCATCGCGTGTGGGCCAAGCGGAATGCGGTTCAGGCGCCATTTATCATGCTGCGCGACTGTTGCAATGCATGCACGAAGAAATGACCAAACATTTGGGGATGACGTTAAACCCAGGCCGCATCGCCGGTGGCAGCATGGTGAAGGAGCAAGGCGCACAGGCGGAAGTCTCTGGCCCCAGTAATATCATCGCAACGCATGCCATCGTACATGGCGATATGCGGTTTACCCATATGCAGCAGTTTGATGATGTCGTTCACAGCATGCAACATCATGCAAAAGACCCACATGATCCGCATGTGCAAGTGACATTGACTTTTTCTTCGCCTAAACCTGCCATGGAACGGACACCCGGCAATGATGCATTGTTGAAACGAGTCAGCGATATTAGCGTGTCGCTTGGTCGCGAACCCGTTCATGCCGTTGACCGTATGATCGCCGGCGCCTCCGATATGAATATGGTTAGCCCTTATGTGCCCGCTTGCATCGATAGCCTCGGCGTGCTCGGCGGCGGTGCACATTCAGAACATGAATGGATAGATATTGCATCATTTCCGTTTGTCGTGGAAAGGGTGAAGCGGTTGTTGGTAGAGATCTGATAATATTCGCCCACTTTGTAAAGCTGCTCGTTACCCATAAGTCTTTACGTACAAGCGGGCTTTGCCCACACGCTCGGCGTCA
>JBIOEA010000011.1:0-65312 GCA_044445605.1 Gammaproteobacteria bacterium
CTAGGGCCTGTTGACATTTCACATAGGCAGCCACATGACGCTGCAAGCCATAGCCACCATTGATACGTAATTTCTCTTTAATTTATCATATCGAGTTGCAATAGCGCGGAAGTGTTTGAGTCGTGCAAAAGCATTTTCAACCAGATGTCTATATTTATATAAGCACCAATCCATTTCATCATTTCCTTTTATTGAATTGCTTTTTCTGGGAATCATTGGTATAGATGATTTCTTTCGGATGAGCTCTCGCAGCTCTTCACTATCATAACCTTTGTCCGCAATTGTAAAATTCGATACTGGAAGTTTTTCAATAAATTCTGGCGCAGCTTTGCAATCATGAACTTCGCCGCCTGTCACTTCAAAATCAATCGGCAGGCCATATGAATCAACTGCTAAGTGTATTTTTGTCGTATTTCCGCCTCTAGACTTACCGATCGCTTCGTTTTCACCGCTAGCAGCACCCGTGCTGTGCTGATGTGCTCTTACAATAGTGCCATCAATAAATTCCCATTCCAGATCTGGATCTTGGACAAGAGATTTAAAAATAGCGAACAATATATTTTTTAAAGACCAGCGATTGAATTTTTTATAAACAGAATTCCAGGGGCCAAATATAGAGGGCAGGTCTCGCCAAGGTACACCAGTGCGCATACGGTACAACATTCCCTCAACCATCATTCGAAGATTGTGCTTGTCATAAATACCATTTTGAAGCATGATCGTTCTTAGCTTCGACCAAATCTCATCCGTGAGCAGAAGTCGGGTCATTGCAAACTCGTTTTGTTGTGTCTTGGAAAACCAATTCTACGAGTTTGCTCTTATAAATCAAAGCATTATATTGAAATGTCAACAGGCCCTAATGTTTCTCCTTCATAGTTGATTTGACATACCATGAGAGGTGCCTGTTGAAGCAGGTCCAGGAACAACTCCCCGAAGTTGTGCATGAGTCAACAGCATATGAGAGCTTGACGCCGAACCAGACTGAGACAATTCTTTAAACGAGCTTTCTGTCAAGTTGGTTGCACTGTCTGAGGATAAAAGCTGCATTGTGATGCTGGATCTTTTGGCCCTTTCTAATTTTGCTTGGCAGCATGCAACCACATCTAATAACCCTTGCTGCCCAATCACATCCACTGAATGTCTTTCTAAAACATCATTCAGCAGATCATCTATGGCATTCAACAAATGCTCCTTAAATAGCGTTTTCAGCTGATCTGCCATGGAATAAGCTGCAGTTGTTCTATAAAGCGTCGCTTTTTGTTGTAGCATCACTATCAAATCACCCTGGTAATTATGTTGACTATCAAGCGTCATAAACGAGGTCATATACTGACACATATATTGCTTCATGGACATAATCAATTCAGCTTCTAGTGTAGTAAGGTCAGATCCCTTTTCCTCATATTCTTGAAGCATTGCATAAATTCGTTCTGCCAGTTGCATCGGATCACTGGTCAGGTGAGTCGGTATTTGACGCAGCAAATCAGGCTCGAGGGTCACTTGAGCTCTCATTTGCTCTATAGAACTAGCAATAAATTCAGGAGCAATTTTTATCCCAAGATATCTTAAAATTATTCTTAAATCCTCACTGTCGCACATATCCCATGGCGACTTGCCCTCTTTATTTCTGACTTGGCAGGCCCTATCGCCACAGATAAGTAGCACATGAACTATCCCTGATAAACGTATTTGGAGTTCATATCTCGATGTCACATGGTCAAGATGATCCCAATGTGAAACCAAATAATGAAGATAGGTATTTCCAGTTGCATGACAGGGCTTCATGTATAAATCGATGAGAGTATCGTCAGCTGTAATACTCTGAACATGTCCAAGCCATTTTAAATACATGAATGCCTTAAATTCACCCCTATTCAGAAGGTTCATCGCTGCATCATAAGAGAATAAGCAGTTCTCTAAAGATGTCTTCACTCGTGTTCTAATTTCTTGATACAGCCCATACGTCTCCTCTCTAACCATCGCTGGTCTCGGTCCTAACAACCCATTAATCATTACTGTCACAACGGTTTGTCCTTGCAATGGTATGCCAAATTCCAGCATTATATCCTCTGCAACGTCTAGGCCATCTCGCACCAATCTAAATCCGTTAAATCGAGGCCCAGCAGCCAGAAACCGCATAGGAATACGCTGCTTTACAACAGCCAGCGCTCGTGATCTTCTAATGACAATCTCTTGGCTTACACGCTCTGCCGCTCGGAATTGATAATCCATATAATGCTCAAAGGCTTTAACTGAAACATGCTCAGGTGAAGTCACTACTCTTTCAAATGCAATTTCAAATGCCGTTTTTCCTATCGCATCCTTACCCAATGTTGTGGAAATCAATGGCAGTTCATCGCTAAGTGCATCCAGTGGAACACCCAATTCCGTCAGAACAACAAATGTTCCTGCATCATTGTCATATGCAGCAGCATGTAGGGGGCAACCATATTTTTGTAGCAGCTCTGGCGTCATGAATGGCACAAAGGCACTTTTCAACCTATCCTTATGAAGTTGATCAATATGCATCCATATCTCAAAAAGAACTGTTTTTGCCATCAGGTAAAATCTATAGGTCGACTTATGCCCGTTTTCCACCTTAATCAATCTGGGTAAAAA
Source organism: Gammaproteobacteria bacterium (assembly GCA_044445605.1). Taxonomy (GTDB): domain Bacteria; phylum Pseudomonadota; class Gammaproteobacteria; order JABCZS01; family JABCZS01; genus CAWKDC01. Next base: position 2,620 of record JBIOEA010000011.1, read on the forward strand.
ATCTTGAAACTGTAGCTCTGATAATTTTGATGCGCAATAATTAAATATACGAGTGACCTCCGGATCATGAGCCTCCCAGCTCAATAAAACATAATCACATAGATCGGCAAGTAATTCTAATAATTGTTCATCTGTAAGATCAGTTATATCGTTCAATTGACGTAACCTTTCAACAACATATCTATCTCGCGCTTGACAATTGACTTCACCAATCTCTGCGGCTGTTTGGCCCGCATGGTCAATGGCTTGATCCATATTTTTAATTGCCTCGCGCATACGTTGCACGGGAAGCGGGCCGGTCATACGATTAAATGGGGATTCGATAACATCTTTACTTCGAGTAGTTATAGCAACTTCATGCTGTATACGTAATCTTGTCAGGCGCGTATCTATTCCTCGGCTATTTAATGTAGCCTCAACTAAATGAATGTCGCGTTGTGAAGCCCTCCTACAAGCATCTTGTGCCTTCTCAAGCCTTTGTTTACGTGCCTGATCCCTACGGTCCGGATCCATAATGAATAGTCTTGGATTAGGCATCGATACACCTCGTGTAGGTCATTTGTTAGTCATTTTAAATAAATTATGGCAGACTTGCTGTGAAGCATCTCCACCAACTTTTGCGGCTACCACAATGTGGGGGGCAGCAAGATAATTAGTGCCATACGAAACTGGGCTTAATGGTCCACCACTCGCCGTGGTAACAGCGGCATGTAAACCTGCACTAGTGAGAAAAGCGGTACCCGCACCTACTCCTGCACAAACAAGTCTACTGGTTGTCGATGTGTCACGATACCTAAATTGATCATACCCAGTATCAACCCTCCCTGCTCCATCAAACACAACCTCCTTTACGGCTACTAATCTACTCAAGGCACGCACGGCAGGATTCCCATCTATTCCACTAAAAATGAGACCAACGCCCGAATTGAACCTCGCTTCTTGTGCCCCCTCTGAATTTAACATCAGTAATGATGGCTCTTGATAATAAGAATATTGAGTCGTTCGTGGACCCACTTGCTGCGGTATTGGCTGCCTTTCATTTTTCTCTGTGTTTGAAGGCAGCGGCTTAGGTGTCATAGGTGTGCTTGATGTCGAAGTCCTAGGTGCAGGCTTGCTTTCATTTCTGCGCCGTGTTGATGCAGTGGGATTTGTGTTTGTGGGCACCACAGGTTCACGTTTTGGTTGTGGCATTTGCTCTGGCACGGGTGTTGCTTCTCTAACCGGTGCTGGCATCCTTGTCTTTGGTTGTAAGAAACGTACCATGGCACTTGTTGTTGCCTTCACAACACCGTACATAGCCAATTCGCGTGCCGCTCCCCCGAATATATTTGAACCCCGGAATGCATTACCTTCTTGCATACTACGCGATTGTTCGGCCATCACCTGCCCAAGCATGATATTCGTCATATCCTTAATGGATTGGGAGACCGTCAAATGCTCATCCAGATTGGCACGTGTCACGCTCATCACGGTGCTCGCGACCAAGTTTTGCCATTGAAATTGATCTTGTTGGCCCGTGGCTATAAAATAACCCTGTTGCGCAATATTGATCATAGCTGCTTGCTGCATCATGGCCACTGTTTTCGCCATACTAGGACCTTCCCCAAGCGCCAAGATAGATTTATTTGTTTCACTCATGACATCGCCAAGAGCACCCATCACCGTGGCTGTTGTGAATTGAGTCCAATCAAATCCATCGGCCAGATTCATCAGATTCGCAGTAGCTTGTGCACTCAAATTACCTGCTGCGCCGGCTGCTGCACCGGCAGCAATGACGCCCAGTAATTTATCCCCAAATAAAACAGCGAATTGGGGCGCAACAACAATCGCCACAATGGTCCCAATAGCCACAGGAATAAGCAATTTCCATGGGACTTGTGGGTTAGGCATCTTCACATAATAGGGTACTATGCTCGGAACTGTGTTCCCCAGCATCGCTGCATACGCATGTGACTGTGTTGAACCAGCCGTAAAATGCTGCGATTTTTGCCCATATGGAATCGTAATGCGAGCACCAATGGGTAATATTTCACTCACTGTGTACTGCGGATTATGCTGCTGCAACCAGCCAGCAAAATCCCCACGACCATAACAATACATCTTGGCAACATCGATAAGTGTCATGTTATCTCTGATCACTTCAATCACTATGGGCTGTGATGAGATGGGATTATCAGCAAATGGTTGAATCGCTGTCTCAACCTCCCATCGTCCCAGGTTCTCATCGTGCTTCTTGGTATACTGAGCAATAATTCGAGTGCCCCCTGCATCCCCATAAGTGCTGGTGGCAGCAATTTCCTTCTTGCTGTTAGCATCATTGGGATGGCCTTCTTCACGATATAGCACCGATCCATCGGGCATAGGCACATAGATCCCTGTTCGCGAAGGGTATGTTTGATCTACTTTCTTTCGAACAATCCCATGTTCATTCCTAAATAGCGTTAGTGCGTTTGTTGAAGTTTTTCCTTCACTGTGAAATGTTGTTTTCAAATCAACGCGCGCTTCAACTGGATTTTTAAAGTCTGCATATGTCGTTGCAAGATCTTGTGTCATATGGGACACCGTATCGCCATCATCGTTTTTATGTCTGTAAATTTCTTGTTGACTGGCTGTGATCGTTCCCATGTTATTGCGCGTATGTTGTCTTAAATCAAAAATGGGTCTAGCTACCCCGTTCTTCCTATCGTCTTTACGATAGCTTTGTGTGTTAAGTGCACCACTGGGACTATGTGTGTATGCCGTGCTTTCATCTTCAACTATTTGGCCATTGTGTGTTTTACGGGTAATTTGATTACTCAACAACCCAGCGAGACTGTGCGTTAATGCTGTCTCCCTGGCGTCCGAATGCTGAATCGTACGCACATAGCCCTGATCATTATATCTGAATGAATCCCCTATCCATGCATTTTTATCAGGATCATAATATCGCTGAGATACCATTCGTCCATTTTGGTAGGTTGCAAGCGTCGATCGATATGTGCTCGATTCGATTAATATGCCTTGCTGGTCTCTCAGACGTCGACCATGCCTCATCTGATTCTCTTCATTATAATCGTACCAAAGCGTGACATCCTCTATCACTGATCCTGGGTTGCCGGGATCTGTTCCCATGAATCGTACCGCACGGATATTGCTACCTCTGTCTTCATAATAATCCAAGCGATAACCCAAATCGGCCACAAAGCTCACATGGTTCAGCGGGCTGAACCCCACAACCATGTCCTTATATACCCTGCCATTTAGCCAAAAACGTTCGCCGACAAGCAAACCATCAATTTCATACCGATACAGCGAGATGCTTTGATCTAAGTGAGGTGTACCTGAATCCACAAATGGTGTGGAATAAGTCATATACGGCTTACCATTGGAATGATAACGATGGGATAAGAGAAGTCTTGGCAATGGAATGCCTTCATCATACATCGCATTCGGACGATTTGATTGCGACGCACTCAGCGTCTCTGTGGGTAATCCCGCATAATCGGTTTGAAAATAATATTCCACACCCGCTCTATCCGTATGCCAAATGGGTCTGCCAAATACATCTCGATAAAAGGTATTACATTTGCCGTCAGCAAATAGCTCTAGGAGGGGATTGCCTGAAATATCGAATAATTTCACCTTTCGATATTCATCTGGATCAACACTGTGCGTGACTTGTAGAAGACTATTTAATCGAGATAAAGTACATGCACCATCGGGATTTTGATGTTTAATCACTTTATCGTGACATTCTAGCTCATAAGAGTCAGTGGCATGTTGGGCATCTCTTCCACGTGTCACCTGAACCCCAATACCATGTGGATTAGTCGTCGTTCGTGTTTCAATGCCTGTTCGATCAATTCGCAGGACTTCATGGCCAAAGACGCTTTGATGAATAATTTCTTGAGATCCATCTGGGTACAAGGCTGTGCTCTCTAAGCCAGCATCATTGCGGACATGAAGAAATAGATTTCCATTCGAATCCTGAGTACCCACTGCTTCCCCAAAGGCGTTCGGGAAAGTGTATGTTTCAGGAGAAACTTCTTCAATTAATTCAGTAGGAATCTCTGAAGCCGCATATTCATTAGCCCTAAGATCTTCTGTTTGATAAGTTACTGCATTCGCATCAAAAACTAGATTGGCGAGCTCAATGGGCAATACTCCTCTATACACACCGTCCGTATAAGGTGACATGGGAACTTGGATGGTGAGACTTCCATGATGGCGGATAGTGATGTGCTTTAGCACTGGGCCTTTTGTTTTAGCTCTAACAGTCAATACACGCCTTGGATCAGCTGCAGATCCAGCCTCCTCGATCCTACAATCAAAACGTTTCTGCTCCGCTTTATATCTCGCATCAACGCGTTCCATTTTTTCGTCTTTAAATGAATCAAGCTTCCCGCCTGTTTCAGGTTTAATAAAACTTGATTTTGGTCGTCTCGTTAATGTTCTTACGCCTTGTTTATCATAAACATGTGTCGTCGTTTGCGATTTGGCATCTGTTTCTGACACCACTTTTCCTTGGAAATCATACGTCGCCTTGAGCACAGGACTTAATACCTCCTCAGCTTCATGATCCGGTGGAGGCACTTGTGCGAATAGTTCATTACTATGCTTGATGGTAAATTGGCCATAGGCAAAGCCTTCCCTATCAACTGTCTGCGGTGCAAAAGCGCTGAGATCTAATATTTGTCCATCAACCGAAAATGCACGCAAACGATACTGACATTGAGCAACAAGCAAGCTCGTCACATCAATGACCGCAATCCCATGTGCTACATACTTAATATTGTTGTTTGTCACCCTATCCCAATGTTGATGTTTAGCATCAAGCTCCTGACGCAAGTACAATTCGATTCGATTCGTGTTATTGGGCAACGGCTTGATCATCACAAAATATCTGGGCACATTAGGTGCGCCAGAGTAGAGATTGACCCAGGTGCCGTAGAGATTCACGTCCATGTCATAATGATTGACGCCTTGTGGGAATGGGAGAAGCTGTGCGGGGACATTCACATCTTCTTCTTTCTCTGGACTATGCACAACCTCTGTATAGTTAGCCTCAAATGCGCCCAGGTTATGATATCCACTGTCCTGAGTGGCCTGAAGACCAGTCTTGCTCTTAAGCGTGTATTTAAAATTGACACGCTTACTTTCTTCCTGAAGAATAGGAGGCAATTTAAGCTGTGTCCAAACAGCATTTTTTCCAGCCCACGCTTCATATTTCTTTATAACAATAGGGCCAACACGTTCCGTATACATTTTAATATACATCGATTGCGAACGAACAAAAAGCACATTGACCGGCATTTCTGTCACAGTCATGCGCTGATATACTGTTGAGCGGATTTCAAAAGGTGGATTTTCAATCACGTAGTTGTTGATTAAATTCGGGCTCATGAATTGAAATGCAAGCTTGCTTTTGTCTGGAATATCAAAATTCCGTAGATCAGCAGAATAAGAAAAATAATAACCAGTTGTCGGCTGAATAGCTGTTGAACCAATGTGCCGCCCTTCATATAATACCTTCAATGAAACAATATCAGGGTGCAATGAGGGTTGCGTTGTAAATTGATAGGTTAAATCCTCTTTAATAAAATACTGTTGAAACCTCTCAAATGAAGACTTATATGAACTGTGCGCATCACAATAAGGCACGCCATCATACAGGAGGATGTTACGGCTCAAATTTGTGATCCTAACTCTTTGAGTCACATATTTGTATTGCTTCGCTTTTGGGTTAGCCCAAATAATCATCACTGGCACAGGAGGGTTAGATGCCCGATAAAATGCTGGGGCAAATTTGTACAATGAATTTTGCCTACTAACCTGTGTAATATAAAAATCCGATGCTCTAGTGGTTGACCAGTCGAATCTAAAGTTACTTGCGTCAGATGCAAGGATCATTGTGTACCTTGCATTATTTCCTTGATCATCTATCAAATCCATCTCAAAATGAATTTGTTCTCCGCCGTAAAAAAGATCCGTAGGCAGTTTACAAAAAACTTTAGGATGGGGGTTTTGAGTATTTACATAGTGAGTGTATGCAATAGGAGATATCGTGACCAATGAATTTCGCGTAGTTTGATACTTGATCTCAGGCACCTTTGCTTCCGGAATTCTCGTATCGACATACTCTTGCTCGTCCTCATGCTTTTGTGTCGACTCCGGAATAGGTTTTGCGCCCATGTATTGACATTGCAACGATGCGGTGTTTGCCTCCGAAATATCAAACAACTGATACCCATCTACATTTTCTGTAGGGCCAATCGTTTTGTCGCCTACTTTTAATGCAACCGCTTCATCCATTTGTCTGCTTGCAAGTCTCATGTGCTGATTGACATGAATGTAACGTTTTGCTTTGGCATTATCATGCATTCTCATGATTGCAGGGTTTGCCAAAAAATTAACCTGAATGTGCGAGCTATTTGGCTTGGAATTGAATGTATTCAACCCTGCTTCTCGGTTGAATGAACCCATTCTATGATGATCGATAACATTCACTGTCACATTCTTGACTGCAACGGGATAATCCACTCTGCTGCGAATTGCATCCAAACTGTAGGGTGGCGGTTCATGTTGGACCGCTACAGGAACCATCTCTTCATATATCATTATGCTGTTGATTGCCTTGCCCTGCGCATCAACTTCACCTGTATATCGTTCAACCAGGCCATTCTTGAATTCAATCTCTAAAGAATATTGTTGTGCATACTGGCCAGGACTGGGATTACCTACGACTTTCAATTCCATTGTCATGAAGTACCGATACGCATGATTAGTTTGCTCTATTGGGTGCCCTTCTGGCACTTCAGAAGCATCAGTTTCAACCTTGTATCTTTCTTCTACATTCACCGTAACAGATGTATGTGCTTCCGTATAAATCGCTGTCACAGCAGTTAAACTAACCACATCACCAAGCATGCTCATAGGTATAGGCGTAAATGGCCCCCCCACCGGCTGTGATATATCCGCTCGTCTTGCCTTATATGTACCCGAAGGAACATGATCAAAGCCCACTTCATAGTTCCCATCCTCTCGTGGCGTCACACCCACATAAAAAGGTGGATCTAGCTCTGGTATAATTTGTAAACCTGTTAATGGCCCCTCTGCATTATCAACGGTCTTTCCTGCCGCCACCATCCGTGTTTCCGTTTCCATCTTAAGCACAAGATGCTGAGAGTTCACTTGATTATTGTTAACAATGACTAGAACGTCTCTGCCACTCGCATAAGGTGTTTCATTTTGTTCAAGGTTATCTGTGATGTGGAAGAATTGAATGACGTAGTCATAAAGGTTAGTCCCAAACGCGGTGAGATTCACTCCCATGTCATTGCCATGGGTGATAACGTTTAAGTCCTGCCATGGGTCGCCACTGTCTTTGCGCCTTATTTTGAATTGTGCTTTTGCTTGAAATGATGTGGGCTTTTGCCAAATAGCAGCGTATTGCCCAAATATATTGATCTTCTCTGTTGACCCAGGCTTACCCACCATGACTGTTGTAAATAAAGGATTCTGAGATTGAGCAAACGTCGGCAATGTGGTTTGTGTCACATAGCCTCGGTTAGAATGACGAAATTCCGTGTATTGATATTCACCTGGAGGTAAGCTCATTAAGTATTTTGGCGTAAATTTATCTTGACCCAGATGATGTATTTGACTGATGATTTGCGCTGTCACAAAACCCACAGGGTTGACCCGCAGTATCTCCCAAACTCCATTGGGGTTCCTCTTAATCACCATTCCAGAGCGATTGCGAACATAATAAGTTTTCGAATCAGATGTGACGATATCCGTTTCATTTGAATGAGGCACAATATAAAGAGCAAGAGAACCATCATATCGAACACCTTCGTTTTCCACCTCACCGAAAGGATTCATCTGGGCAAAGCGCCCGACAATCGCCTCTCTATCGAATTTTATATCGCCCACCTGATATCCGCGTAAACTATATCGCGTGAGCGTGGTATGTTGCTCTGTCAAACGAGCGGGTTGGCCGTCGCGTAATTCATAATAGGCATTTTGTAGCCACTCCTTCACTATGCGCTTGAGCGCATCGTAGCTCATCTCAACCTTGAATCCATTCGCTTGAAAACGCACAATCGCTTGGCCATGCTTTCCAAAAAGGTACGATTCTCTATGCCATTGCCCCATCGCTCTTTGAACCACAATGACTTGCCATAAATTCGATTGCCTCTCTGCATGTGTGCCACCCGTTGGCAGCGTAATCACATCTGAGCGCTCAGTCATCACCTGATCTTCAAGTATGTTGTAACCAAAGCATGTCAGTGGTGTCGCCGGTGCATCCGTGCCATCAGCTTGTCTGACCACTCGCTTCGTATCGAGTTGCGCTATCTTTAGACAGGCTGCATTGAAAAAATGAAGGACAGCCCGCTTTTCAATAACACTATTATCTGATAATTGAATGAGATGTATACGTGTGGCAGTTTCATTCTGCTCACCATCAAATTCATGACGCGTGACTTTGTCAATTCTCATAGAGACAAGCCTTCTGTTGCCTTCCTCCACATCATGGACAACCCAATCACAGGCTCTTTCTTCGGTCACCAACCCTTCCCCATTAAGGACGCGATGGTATTCCCTGTCTTTATCCGGATTTCGTTGAAGTTCATTGGGAGATGTCAAACCATCAGCAGGTAGCTGGGCAGGATTCAACGGATGGCTGAATTCAATCTTGGTCCGCCATTCATGTTGTAAACTGAAGTCGCCATAGGTAATGATATATAAGTCAGCATTGACTTCAGCCACCACATCCCCTGCGCGATTGTAATATTGCCTATCTTCCAAATATTTCTTTTCATAAGGATTGACAAGCTTGCGTTGCAAAGTGACTTCAGAAAAGGCATTGTGTTCTAATAAGGTCTCTTTCCCCACTTCAAAGTATTGTTCTTCTTTATCTGTCGCATTGGAATCAAAGTAAAGTTCCACTGGCTCTTCGATTCGAATTTGTCGATTTAATTTATCGAAAGCAACATCGATATATCTATCGTCGAGAGGGTCATGCTGAATATAAGGCTCGAGTGCTTCAGGGGTTGTACCTGCTTGAAGCAGTGCGAAAGCCTCTGGAGCTATTGGAAGATTGTATCGCGTGACCTTTGCTTTATTCAGATGTTCATCATACTGATGATGAGTGACATAACCTTCAGGGTCAATACTGAACACTACCTCATGGTGTAATCCATAGACCTGATAAGAAACAGCGCCGTCACTCGTTTTTCTGATGGTGACCTTCCGGAAAGCATCATGGGCTTGCGATGTAATGACATCAATGGGTCTTTCAACACGACCCGTGGTATTCGGCGAGGCATCGGCCGCTGCATCATAAACAGCTACAGCTCTTAGTATCTCCTGAAATACATTGCCATCATCATCATGCTCGAAAGCTGTGATACGCTCATCAGGTGTCTCCGCTGCTTCGCGTCTCTCCTTCAGTTGATTGGCATCATCATGTACATATATTGTGAGAGGACGAACCATGGGACGCGCAACAATATCACCCGATTCTAAATTAATCTCAGTGACTTCACGCTCTGGGGATAATGTCGATTCAATGCGACCCGCTTTATCGAATCTATGATCAGTGATCCCACCGAGGCGATTTATTTCTTGTGTCACATGGTCACTTAAATCATGCTCATAGGCTGACCGGTATCCCAGGCCATCTGTGGTCGCCGTGATTCGGCGCAATCCATCTCGGACATGTGTTTCTGATTGATCTAATGTCTCTGTTCGATGTTGTGACACCCATTCCGCCAATGCGCTGGCGCTTACGTCCGTTTGAAGCCAATTCTGTACAGCTTGATAGTTCCTAGCGGTTAAATCAGCAGGAATAGGAAATCGCTTGTCTAAAATAGCGGCAGAATGCACATGTCCTTGTGGGTCGTATGTCGTTTGTTTTAATAGTCCTTCTGCATTGAGTGTGAATTGTTCACGATGCATCATGTCGTACTGATGACAATCAAAGCGATCATGTTGAGAGGCTATTTGAGCCATCACAGCATCCATGGCTTCGACGGTTTTGTATTCTCGAGAAGCAATTTTATTGGCATAGCGAATACGTAATAATAGGTTTCCTGCTTTGTCATGAATGAAGCGGGTGACGTAATTCTCAGCATCTATCTCATATGCAAGATGACCGTAAGCATCATGAACTTTAAGTGTTTCATGGTCACCTTGATGTATCGCATCTTCTTCGCCTGCATTGTTATAAACATGGTCAATAGGATATGTGTGTGGTTTGGCCGTCCGAAGTAAAAGTTCATCCGCGCTGTAGATATTGTGTTCAACCGCAGCCTGTGATTCGCCACCCAGCATTGCGGTCACCGTATCAATATTATAATTCTGCGCGATAATTTCTTGGATTTGGGATTGAGAAAGCGCTTTCGTGAATGCAACTTGCTTCATCATATGCATATCAAGATTGAAATATTCAATCACCACACACCCTGACGGACGCATGGCCATCTTGGTATGGCCATGATCTTCTAAGCGATAGTATGTCTTATGGCCTATCCCATCGATAGCTTCTACGACTTGATCTAATTTATCGCGGTTTTCATGGGTAGCAATCTTTAAGCCATGAGGATCAATGATCGTTGTACAGGGGCGAGCAAAGTTGTCTATTAGATGATGTATTTCGCGCTCAGGCGCTTGGTCAGGTCTATGCAAAGTTTCAGTTCGAGTATTGCGTTGGATGTCAAAGGTATAATCGGTGATTCTTTGAATGCCATCAGGATCTTCAATTTTCTGCTTTCTGCTACCCCTTAAACCATACCCATATCGAGTGCTTTGTGTCAGTATCTTTTCAGCCACTGAAGCACATTCATACGTTCTTTCTCCTGCTAAGCCCAAAGGGCACCAGTCACTTTCTACTCGATAATGATGATAAGGTGCAGCCGCATGTATTTGAGGATTAATAATAGTGTTGCGTGTTTGTCGGCCAATCTTATCATACCTGAATTTCTCTACCGTCCCATTGGCATTGACAGAGCGATTCACCCTGCCCAGGGTATCATGCGCATGCTCCTCAACCGTGACACCGCTTTCAATATGACGGGTGACATCACTATTCGCATTGACATATGTCTGGGTTAATTGACCGTTGCCTAGGTTGACTTCTATTTCATCCTCAAATCCATTCTCCCTGATCGTGCGTGTCGATGTGCGTCCATGCGCAGTGGATGTGATAATTCTTTCATGGATTGTGGCTGAATACACGGTGTCATGGAATTGTTCATCTAAAACACCATGACGTCGATAAAAACGATGCAAGCCTCTTTCACGCCCAAAGCCATCCAGAGTTTTGTCTTCTCCGAAGCTTTCATCTGTATCATTCCCTTGTGTATATCGTGTGCTCGTTTGAAGCCGGCGCTTGTCATAGCCATACAATGTCTTTAAACCCAGCGCATCTGCTTCACTTCTCAGGCAGGAGAACACATCAAATTCTTTTGAGAAAAGCAATCGGCTATCAATCAATTCGCCAAGCTCACCCTCTTGATTAACAAAGGTCGATTGAGTTTGCTCATTTGCATTGCCCATGTGGTGATAATGCGCATTTGTCAGAAGCCAGCGTGAATCATCAATCAAAAACCGCTCTTGGGTTTGCTCGTCAAATGCATTGAATGCATGGTGAAATACGTAACCTTCTGCATCAATCCGTTGTATAACATTTCCTTCCAAGTCTCGAATAGACTCAGTCACAGCCTGAGTTTGTGCATCCACATACAATATCTCTGAAGTCACTTCCTGAAAAGCATTGATAATGCTTTCGCGTTTCTCTAACTCAGCATTGACGGTGAGCCTGACGCCACCACGCTTTGTATATTGAAATTGTGTTTGATTGCCATGATTATTGATTATTCTGGCTGTTCGTCTAAAACCATCTCGCTGATGCACGGTCGCGTATTGGCTCCATATGCCTGCTCGGTCTTGTGTCGCATGTAGCAGCGCATCAAGCCCCAATGAATCAAGCGATCTATACACGTCACCTCGGCAATCCCGTTGATTCACGGTGCCTTTGGCTAATAAAACATTCTCTTGGCTTGTTGAATATTGATATGTGCTATGGTCATACACTGAGTCGGGATCATCCCAATAGCCATATTCTTCGACATGCATATCCCCATACTTGCTTCGTTCTGTCAGCTGCCTATGCTCAGCATCATGAACAAACGTTGAGCTTTCATTGTCAGCATCAGCGTCATTCAAGCCATATTTTTCTCGAGACCAGGGTGTGGGGGCTAGGGGTGCTTGTGACTTTTTGGCGTATTTAATTTCTTTTTCCTTATCACCCTCGTTATCAAAAATGGCTTCTTTGGCATACCCTTCCCCATCGATGGATGCAACATTATCATTGCATTTATTATAAAAGGCATGTTCAACAATGTCTTCTGGAGAAGGTATGATGGCGGCTCTGACTTCAGCCGCTGTCGCAGGCAATGCATCTGGCGTGTAACGCAGTGGATTGGCAAATCGCTCAGTTTTTGTGATATTCCCTTGAGGGTCACGTGTATACGCCAGCACCCCACCATTCGGTTGAATGGTGAGCACTTCAAATCCATCTGAATCATCATAATGATAACTGATGCGATTCTCTGGGTCATTTTGTAACGCTTCCGTTTGAATGAGCGCAGACATCTCTTGCAGTGAGTAAACGCGATTTCTATCTAGGGATTGAAGCGTCTTGGCATATTCGATTTGAGTGCTCACATGGCCTGTAGGGCCATACCTATGCTCCGTGATAAACCCTCTGGCATTGATGGTGTATCGAATGCGATTTTTATCATCAACCAGCGTGTCTCGTACTCTATCTTTGAGAGGGTCTTTTTTCAAATTGATTGAAGACAGGGCTTGTAAGCTTAACCTTACATCGAGATTTGAGATTTGCTGAAAACTGTATTGAATGGTTTTAACAGCATTGCCTCTGTCATCGCGAACATATGACGTGGCATAACCATCTTGGTCAATTTCCAAAGAAGGTCGGTTAAAGCTGTTATATTGAATGTATTGGAATCGATGCTCATTCGTGAGATGGTCATGCTCGTCAACACAATAAAGCATGTTCTTATCATAATGGTAATCAGTCGTTTTTAATAAACGTGCAGGTTCACCATTGATAGAGCCGCTCTCTTCTTCCTTCAGGGGCTCACCCACCTTGCCCAAGGATTTGACGACCGTCAGACCTGATGGATATTGAATCGTCAGAGTGGCAGGATGATGATCTGTGGCAGGCGCATATTGCGAGATCGTATGGTGATTAAAGAAATTGACAGAGGCGACTTTTCTGCCAATGGCATCAAAGGTATATCGCTTGGGTTGATTGGCGTTTTTGTGATTGGGAACACCTATCACACGCCCATGCATGTCTGTCTCTTGCCTCTGTACTCGCTCATACGAAACATTAGGGCTGCCATCTGGATTGAGCTCTGAATAACGCTTAGTCGCAGATACATCACCATATTCATTATGATCATAAGCAATCAGCTCGCTTTGATATTTTTGAGAAGGTTGATTGGCCCAGGCATTTAAAACATCATAAGTAACATCATTACCCGTGTAGCGATTTCGATAACGATATTCACGATTTAATTGTTTGTGTTCATCATAAATATACTCGGTGACTTGCCCCTCACCCGTCACTTTAAAGCGAGGCTGATAAAAATTGTTTGGAGCATAAATGGTGTACGCTGCGGGTATAACTGCAGCACCTGTTTGCATTAAAGTTTCACTGGTGACCTGCCCCTGCTCGTTTCGAGCATACCGTTTTGTTTCCGTTGATTGAGCATCAATCCTTTGGGTTTGCTCAAACACCCATCCATGTTCATCGTGTTGATAGTCTCGTCTTGTATCATCACTGCCCACATCGGATGACAAGTAACCAAAGGGATTATTGTACGAATAGTGATGTGATATTCGCGCGGTCCCCGTCGCAGTCACATGTGCAAATTGACTTAAACGCTGCTCAGTATGCTCGAACTCATATCGTTGACCATTGTTGTGATTCACTGTGGTGCAATTGTCTCGATATTGAAATCCGAATTGCCTTTCCCCTTGAAAAACAGTTTTAAGCTGATTGCCCTCAAAAACCACTGTCAATACATGCCCGTCATCTTCCGTCACGCTATTGATGCGTTGAGAATCACCTTCATAGGTATAGCGAATATGATATTGGTCATTCGTTTCTGGCTTATAATAGGTCACTCGGTCTAAACGCTTTAAGTCATCGTAGTGATATCCAACATAAACCTGACCCTCGACCTCAATGCGCTGAACTCGCCTATTTTCATCCTGAGGATTATCGTAAATAATATCGACTTCTTGGCCAGAAGCATTTCGAATTTTAACCAATGTATTATTGTTATAAATATAATCCAAGCGCCCATTGAGTGCATTGGTTTCAAAATGAATATACCCTGATGGATAATAAAAATATTGACGTTGCCCTGTTGATACAGTTTCTAAACACCACTGACCATCCGACTGCGTTAATCGCATCTCACCTTGATTGCCCGCATAGCTGACATAAATGTCATCTTCAGTTTCATGAAAAGAAATAAGCGTGCCATCTGCATGAATGAGCGAGGGCTCCCCTTCCGCATTTGAGGTGAGTCGCGAGGTACCACAAATCTGCCAAGGATTGCCTTGTGCTTGAGAATTATAATAACGTTTAAGATGTGTATCTAATCCTATGCCTGAGAGGACTAAATCTTCTTGTTGAATATGCAAATTGCCATTGAGCACATTCGCATTGATTGATGCCCGAGAAGCACTCTCAGATTGTTTTTCTAAAATAGGCAAATCAACGTATGCTTTAGAACTATTAAAAATACCCGGGCCGTTGTCAGATACAAAACTAAACATTTCCTGCACCCCACTACTTTTTCTTTGATTGATTTCTTTGCGTGATTATACCGAAAATGTTTTATATAGCAAATTTATTATATTTATAATCAAGCAAGCGAACTCACCTTGTTCGGGAAATCAGGGCGCACGGGTACAGCGTGAGGCGCCCCTAGGCTAAAGGACAAAGTTGCTGCAGAATGTATCGGATGAGGTCGTTGAACAGTTTGTTTTGTAATGAAAATATTGTAGTTTGCATACTGGCTCTTTCTGTGGTAAAATCCAAGAATTGAGCATCCAAACTTAGGTAGATACCCATTAATGATAGCGGCACGCAAAATAGCTGAGACTATCGCCACTACGGCTTTGTCCTCACTAGGCTTCAATTCCAATCAAATTAAGAAAATCAGAACCTCGCCATACGGCCCAGCTGCTGTCATTACCCATTACGCCGCACTCACTGCCCTAGGATATAGTGCGGATAACATTGTAGGGATTGTCGCTAACAGTGGGGGAGCAAAAAACCTAGAAGTCGTTATTACCCATCACACCACACTCATCGAACTAGGGTTTAACATTGAACAAATAATAAAAATCGTTGCCCGCGATGGCGGCTCAAAAAACCTTGAATCAGTGATTACCCATCACACCAAGCTCATCGAACTAGGATTTAGTAATGAGCAAATAATAAAAGCCGTCGCCCACGATGGCGGTTCAAAAAACTTAGAAGCCATTATTGCTCATCATGCCACACTCATCGAACTAGGATTTAATAATAAGCAAATAATAAAAGTCGTGGCCCACTCCGGAGGAGCAAAAAACTTAAATGCGGTTATTACCCATCGCGCTGTACTCACTGCCTTAGGATATAATGCTAAGCAAATAATAAAAGCTGCTTCACACGATGGCGGCTCAAAAAACCTAGAAGCCATTATTACTCATCACGCCAGACTCATCGAACTAGGATTTAATGCTGCGCAAATCATAAAAGCCGTCTCTAATAATGCCGGCCCAAAAAATTTAGAAGCTGTTATTGCTCACTACGCCAAACTCATCGAACTAGGACTCAATAATGAGCAAATAATAAAAGCTGTCGCCCACGATGCTGGCCCCAAAAAACTGCAAATATTTCTTCAAAAAATGACTGAAAATACCCAATCAGCCGCCTGTTTGCCTCAAATCATATGCGCAGGCAATGAACTTAATACTTCGGCATTCGATGAGTTTTGCAACAATGATTTCGAATCATGGCAGCGTGAATGGGGTGACCCATCCGCCCCCAACAACCTGGAAAAACAGCGATCGCCATCAAGCGTTAGTGCAGTACTCCAATTTTCAGTATCTCCCCAAGCCAACATTACCGGGGTCAAGCGCACCGCGACCAATTCATTCGAGACATAGTATGCGTATGCGCCCCTACTTCGCCGCTTGTGTGTTACCCAACGCGGCACATGCGGCTACATTCGCTTGAGCCGCCTTTTGTGCGTCTCTCGCTTGAGCATATAAATCCTGATTGTGCACCTGGTTCGCCGCCGCCATTTGTTCCCCATAACGCAGAACTTGTTGCTCGTAATTTTCCATTGCACAGTCTTCTGCCGTTACCGATGATGTTGCAAATGCAGTGCTCATCGCTATTCCCAATATTCCCGCTGCAACAAAAAGTCCGTTAACTATGTTCATATCCAGCCCCCGACTCGCTATGCTTTAATGTTACCTTAATTTATAGACGAGGAAAAGGGGGAGTTCAAGTGAGCTGCGAAATAAAGGGGGCGAAAGAGGCGGAGTTTACAACTGCTTCCGCAACACGTATGGCAAGATACCACCGTGTTCGTAATAGCTGCGTTCCAACGGTGTATTCAAACGCACATCTGCTTTGAATGTTTTTTGCGAACCATTCGGGCTCGTTGCAACAACGGTCACTTCTTTCGCTTCGCCACCCTTCAAACCTTGAATGTCAAACGTTTCATCACCCTTCAAACCCAACGCAGCGGCACTTTCGCCCGCCTTGAATTGTAAGGGGAGAATACCCATGCCAATTAAATTTGATCGGTGAATCCGCTCATAGCTTTGTGCAATCACCGCACGGACACCCAATAACTTCGGCCCCTTCGCAGCCCAGTCACGTGATGACCCGGATCCGTACTCTTGCCCAGCCAAAATAACCAACGGTACTTTATCCGCTTCGTAACGTAACGAGGCATCAAATATCGTCATTTCATCGCCGCTGGGGAAGTGACGTGTAAAGCCACCCTCTTTCTCAACCAATTGATTGCGTAACCGTACGTTTGCAAACGTACCGCGTACCATTACTTCATGATTGCCACGACGCGAACCGTAAGAATTGAACTCTGCCACAGGAACACCGTGTGCAATCAAGTACTCCGCCGCTGGACTTGTCTTGGAAATCGACCCTGCTGGCGAAATGTGATCCGTCGTCACACTGTCACCCAACACCGCTAAACAACGTGCACCTTGAATTTCACAGACTTTCGGTACTTCAACCGTCATACCATCAAAATAAGGCGGCTTCTTCACGTAAGTCGATTCCGGCCATGCATAACGCTCACCCTCCGGTACCGTTAAACGCTTCCAAGCATCATCACCTTCAAACACGCTCCCGTATTCCTTCAAAAACATTTCTGCTTTCAAGAAGTCATGAATGTTCTGTGCGATCTCCGCTTGCGATGGCCAGATGTCTTTTAAGTAAACATCACGGCCTTCTTTGTCTTGGCCAATCGGATCATGATAGAAATCAATGTCCATGCGGCCGGCTAATGCATACGCAACCACTAATGGCGGTGAAGCTAAATAGTTCATGCGGACTTCAGGATGAATTCGTCCTTCAAAATTCCGGTTGCCCGACAATACTGATGTGACATACAAATCTTTTTTCTTGATAACTTCACTGACTTCTTCAGGCAATGGGCCGGAATTACCAATGCAGGTCGTGCAGCCGTATCCCACCAAATAAAAACCAAGCGCCTCAAGCGGTGCCATTAAATCGGCTTTCTTCAAGTAGTCTGTCACCACACGTGAGCCAGGGGCCAATGATGTCTTCACCCAGGCAGGCACTTTCAATCCGCGCTCAACGGCACGTTTGGCCAGCAAACCTGAAGCCAACATCACCGCTGGATTCGACGTATTGGTGCAACTCGTGATCGCCGCAATCACCACAGAACCATCTCGCAATTCGCCAATCTTCAAATCCGCTGGCGTCGTGTTTGGTTTTGCTACCAAAAGGTGTTTCATGAAATCTTCTTTTGCATCTTTCAATGCAATGCGATCTTGTGGACGCTTCGGCCCTGCAATCGAAGGAACAACTTCGCTCAATGCTAAATGCAAGGTGTCAGTGAAGCAAGGCTCTTTCATGCCCGTTTCACGGAATAAACCTTGCTTCTTGTAGTACGCTTCCACCAAGGCAATCTGTTCTTCAGGACGGCCGGATAAACGTAAATAATTTAATGTCTCTTTATCAACGGGGAAGAAACCACAGGTTGCACCGTATTCAGGCGCCATGTTTGCAATGGTCGCACGATCAGCCAAAGGCAATTCATCTAAACCATCACCGTAAAATTCAACGAATTTATCAACAACACCACGTTTACGTAACATTTCTGTCACTTTCAATACCAAGTCCGTTGCTGTCGCGCCTTCCGGTAATTTGCCCGTCACTTTGAAACCAATCACGTCAGGAATCAACATCGCCATCGACTGACCTAACATCGCTGCTTCCGCTTCGATACCACCAACACCCCAACCTAATACGCCGAGTCCGTTGATCATCGTGGTGTGTGAGTCTGTCCCGACTAATGTGTCTGGGTATACCCACGTTTCTTCGCCGTTTGACATCGGGTATGCCACGCGTGCCAAATATTCCAAATTCACTTGGTGCACAATGCCAGTGTCTGGTGGAACCACCGCAAAATTCGAAAACGCTTTTTGGCCCCAACGTAAAAATTGATAACGCTCTTTGTTGCGCAATACTTCTAGTTTGTTGTTCATATCAAGCGAATCATTGGCACCGAATGCATCGACTTGCACCGAGTGGTCAATCACCAGTTCAGCAGGTTGTAATGGATTGATTTTTTCTGGATCGCCACCTAAGTCTTTCATCGCATCACGCATCGCCGCTAAATCCACGATGGCAGGAACACCCGTGAAATCTTGCATCAGTACCCGTGCAGGCATGAACGTCACTTCGCGTGCTATCTTTTCATTCTTTAATGCCGGCTCACCAAAAGCCAATAGGGCTTCAATGTCAGCTTCATGTACGTCTGGCGAACCAACACGTCGACATGCGTTTTCTAATAAAATCCGTAACGAAATCGGTAGACGCTCTAATTGTTCCTTCGTCCCCGCTTTGTTTAAATTAAAATAGGTGTATTGTTTGCCATTAACGTTAAATGTATCGCGTGTTGTTTTCATATCTGCTCCCTGTGTTTTTGCGTAAATCGTGAAAAAAAACCCCCGCCTCGGAATACTCGGCCGCCCCCTTTAGAAGGGGGCAAAGACCCCAAACCCGCGCCTCGGATGGGCGAAAGATGTTTCGCCCCTACAGCCCCATCGGAATCAGCGGCAAATACCGCGGTTGCCATAACATTCTATCAATGCGCTCCGCAGCGCTCAGGTTGTCTTTCACCCGAGCTAACCCCTCATTCATCGCGATTTGTGCCACCGCTACCGCAATGCGATATGCCGATTCCTTCGCTTCAGTGATCGGAGCCAGCAACGCCGCATCCGGATCCCTCAAGACAGGTGATAACTCAGCCAATGCCTCGCATGCAGCCCACAACATCGAGTCCGTTAAACGGCTCGCGCGTGTCGCTAAAATCGCTAACCCTAATCCAGGGAACGCCAATGCATTGTTCGCTTGCGCAATCACACGCGTTTTGCCATTAACTTCTACCGGTGAGAATGGGCTGCCCGTCGCAACCATTGCACGACCTTCCGTCCAATGCAAAATATCACGTGGGTGCGCTTCAGCACGCTCCGTCGGGTTCGACAATGGCATCACAATCGGACGCTTCACGTGCTGTGCCATCGTCTTAATAATATGCTCGTTAAACGCGCCAGATGATGCAGACGTACCAATCAATATCGTCGGCTTTACGTGTGTCACCACCTCTTCTAGGGTGACATGCTCAGGGTTGCAGCCCCAGGCCTTAATTTCTTCTTTCATTCTCATGTAGGGCTGTTGGAATGACTTCACTTCCTTGCCTTCAACAATTAAACCCTGACTGTTCATTAACCAGAACTTGGAACGTGCTTCGCGATCTGACATGCCATCACGCACCAATGCTGCCGTGATTTGATCCGCGATCCCTACCCCCGCCGCACCCGCACCGTAAATCACAATCCGCTGATCAGCAACCGATTGGTTCGTCGCTTTTAACGCCGCCAATATCGCCGACAAACAAACCACACCCGTGCCTTGAATGTCATCATTGAAACTCGAATGCTCATGCTTGTAACGCTCAAGTACCGTGTGCGCCGCATCACGTCCGAAATCTTCCCAGTGCAGGAAACTTTCAGGAAATTGCTTCGATACACTCTTCACGAAACGATCAATGAAATCATCGTACTCTGCACCACGTAAACGTTTATGCCGCCATCCCAAGTAGAACGGATCATTCAATAACGTTTCATTGTCAGTGCCTACATCCAACATCACAGGCAATGTGTTCGCCGGATTCACGCCCGCACACAAGGTATAAACCATCAACTTGGCCACAGGAATATCCATCCCGCCAACACCTTGATCGCCAATCCCCAATACACCACTGCCATCCGTCGCCACAATCAATTCAATCTCAGGATGACTGCGGTTCGAAATGATCGCATCCATATCGTCACGATCAGGATAGGCAATAAATAAGCCTCGGGGTGCACGGAATTCACGCGAAAATTGCTTCACCGCGTTACCAATGATCGGCGTGTAAATGATGGGCATCATTTCTTCTAAGTGATCCGTCACGAGCTTGTAAAACAAGACCTCATTACGCTCATGTAAGTTGTATAAATAAATATGTTGACTTAAATCCACGGTATAACGTTTATATTGCTCATACGCGCGGGCAGCTTGTTCTTCTAGTGTTTCTACCCGGGCAGGCAACTTACCCAGCAACCCAAACGTCCGCCGTTCTTCCATCGAAAAGGCTGTACCCTTGTTCAATAACGGGGTATTCATCAACAGTTTGCCAGAGAGGCTCGTCACAATAGCGTCGTCTTGAAAGTTGAAATCCAACATCTTTTCGGTTCCCATGACATACGAAGATGCTGTATTGTAAGATATCCGAGGAATAATGGCTATAGGTGAAATACCCCAACATGTATGAGTGGGCTATACTCTACCTATGAACAAATTTGCCAAGCCAACCAAACATACCGTGACCCTGCCAGACCCGGCGGGCACACACCAAATGGTTTACTACGAATGGGGTAACCCTGAAAATCCCCGCGTCCTCGTCTGCCTCCATGGCTTGACCCGCAATGGCCGCGATTTTGACTTCCTTGCCGCCGCCCTGCTCAACGAATACCGCATCCTCGCCCCCGACCTCATTGGCCGCGGTAAAAGCGAATGGATGAAAGACCCTGCGTTGTATACCATCGAACAATATGTCGCGGACTTGGTAGGTTGGATGCATCAACTTGGCTTGAAAAAAGTCGATTTCCTGGGAGCATCGCTCGGCGGCATCCTCGGCATGCTGATTACCGTACAACCTAACTCCCCCATTCAACGCCTGCTGCTCGATGATATCGGACCCATCATTAAAAAAGAATCTGCTAACCGTTTGAGCGAGGAAGTCGAATCAAACCCGACCTTCAAGAGCCTCGGCGAACTCAAAGATTTCTTGAAACACGTTTATGCAACAACAGGCACCATGGAACCTTATCATTGGGACCATTTGCTCGCCCATGATCATATCAGCCTCCCCGACGGTACTTATGCACGCGCGTATGACCCTCAGTTGTTTATGTCGTTCCTGCCCATGCTGCACGGGGACATTGCCTTTTGGCCCGTCTTTAAAGCCATCCACATTCCCATATTCGTGTTACATGGCGAACAATCCGTCGTGCTCACACCCGATATTTGTGCTGAAATGAAACAATATCAGCCCACCATCACCATCGTTGACTTGCCCGGTATCACCCATTGCCCTTCCTTGATGGATGAGCGGATTATCGGAATAGTCAAGCACTGGGCTGAGCAGTTTGCGCATGTGAAACAAATATCAGGGTAGACGTCCTTGTTTTGGTTTTTTTTGCTCAATGGCAACGGTTACAAAGTCCTTTAATGTGTCTGGCATATCGGTCCATGAATCTGGTGGTGCCCAAAAACCTAATAGTTGATTTTGCTTTATGTTTAACGCATCACACACGGCGACCAATGGGTCATCCGATTCCAGTGCGCTTCGCAAGGAGGAAGCCTTTCCACTTTGTGGATCTAAACGAGACAAAACGCATCCCCCGTATAATTTAAGCGCATCCATCGATGCCATGTTAACGCAAGATATTTTGCACAGCTCTTTAAATGGAAGTGTATTCATGATGCGAACAATATTATATAAGGATGATTTTTGGCTGAAACCTCCACGGGTTAAAAGATATAAATAAAAACTAACATATTCTTTCAATTCAGTTTTGTTGATTTTCCCAGAGAACTCGAATTTATCAATATACTCTTTAATCAATTTAATATTTTGTTTGACGTAGTAATCGGGTGATGTGACCCGCAAAAGGATTTCATAATGTAAATACACGGGAGCTTCGTTCCACATAAGCGACGATGTCATATCTTTTTCATTAAATAGATTTTTCCCATAAGATGATAGGATGGATTGTTGATAAGATCGCTCGTAAAATGCTGCGATGTTTTTTGCTTCTTCACGGGATGACACTGAACATAAAACACTCTTGGTTTCTAAGTCAGATTTAATATTTTTCTTCAATTGTTCCCATATTACCGCCCTTTCATCATCATCGTAATCTTTTTTACTATCAGGCGGAACTTCAGTGTTTTCAAATTGTTGTTGCCATCTGTCTAGATTTTGATCGTTAATCTCAAAAACTTCTTTAAGCCATGGATCGCAAATAACATGCTTTCCATTCAACGAGATCTTTAAGCAAGCATGCGCTGCCACGTGGCGTACGCCAGCGATAATTTGAAATGAAAAAGGTGGAATAGGCACTGCATCAGGAATGGACGCTATCCATTGGCATAATTGAATCATGCCCAAATCGGACATATCATCGCAATTGCCCGCCTTGTACATTGCTGCGCGTAATGCTGAAGCAACCAAATCGATTACTTTGCTATTGTTTTCATATGTCTTGCTTGGCGCTGCCTCAAACTCTCGAATATCTGTATAAAGTTTAATCTCCCAGGGACCTTCCTGCTCCCATTTTGACCAAGACAGGAAACCACAATGCGAACCGGCTATCACTGTTTCCGACCAACCTCCTGTCCTTTCCTGACTCGATAACCGCGCTGGCCCCTCCTTAATATTGGATGGGCCAATAGGCATTGCAGCATTCACGCTGTGAACAATGTATTGAGCCAATGTGGTTGCGTCGAAAGAGGGTATTTTGACCATGGAACTGCCCAAAAGCTTACTAACTGAGTCAATTATAGCACGATGAGGCGCCCTTACGCGTAGAAGCGCCCTCAAAAGCAGTAGCCAGCTGCTATACTTAAAACAGGGTGATCCTATGAATTCAAGGGCTTACATCAGTGCATTAGGCAATATGCTATTACATGGCGTAGATGAGACCCCTATGGCCAATGCTTTTGAACACGGGGAGATACCCGATAATGTTGGGGCTCGCCTTTTGGCAGGGATCCCCTGTGCCATTGCTTTGACCGTACATTATCTAGTCTATACCCTCGGCACCCTCGCCTTCGCCATTGGTTTGGCTAATATTCCTCTGCGAATGTCAGGAAGTGAAGATGATACAAACCCCATCACCTCAAAACATGCTTATCGCAATATCGTTGAAGATTTACTCGAACATCTCGGTATCGACAAAAATGGGTTTGTTAGCCCCATCTTCGTAGACATCGTTTTCCCCCTGATCAACATGGCCGCTATTGCCGCTGGCTTTGCATTGATCGGCTGGGCCGGCCTTATCAACTTTCTTCCTGCAGTCGTCACCTTTGGGGCGCAAATGGTCACTAATGCCATCACGTTATACAATGTTTTTGTTCCAATGATTAGCAGCTTCCCTGAAATCACTATCATGGGGACCGCTATCGCCCTCGGGGGGCTTATCATCGCAGGATTTGATTGGATCAATGAGCGTATAGACGTATCTAAAAAACGTAAGGAGGGCGAAGAAAAATTTGTCGTTGACAGTAAATCTAGCGAAGTAAAACATATCGCTGCGGTGACACCAGAAGCGGGGAATACCGTTGAACAAACACGACAATCTTCAACGCGAGAAATCGAAGAAACAGCTAATCATGGGGAGAAAATAAAACCGGGGTGATAAGGAAGAAAAAATTTCGGTGATTGCCCCCTTTTTTCAAGGGGGCAATGGAAGTGGACGCTAATGTTTCCTCACCGCATCCTCTTCAGGCTTTTCAGCCAAGGCCGCTACCGCCGGAACCACCGGTTGTAATTCCCGTGGAACAGGTGGGTGCAGTAAGGCAATATCCAACACTTGATCAATCCAACGCACAGGGACGATTTTCAGATCTTCCAATACATTCTTTGGAATCTCTTTCAAATCACGCTCGTTCTCAATCGGAATGATCACCGTCTTAATGCCTGAACGACGTGCAGCCAATAACTTTTCTTTCAGGCCACCAATCGGTAACACTTCACCACGCAACGTGATTTCGCCTGTCATGGCAACATCCGCGTGCACAGGGATCCCCGTTAATGCCGATACCATCGCGGTACACATGCCAATACCTGCGCTGGGGCCGTCTTTCGGCGTCGCACCCTCAGGAACGTGTACGTGCATATCCATCTTTTCATAAAAATCAGGGGCAACACCCAATGCCTGCGAACGATTACGGATAACCGTGAATGCCGCTTGGATCGACTCCTGCATTACTTCACCCAATTGGCCCGTGCGCGTGACCTTGCCCTTGCCCGGTGAGGAAGCCGCTTCAATCGTCAGCATTTCACCGCCTACGGACGTCCACGCCAACCCATTCACCTGGCCAACACGATCATCTTCATGCATCACATCGAAACGATATTTTGCCACACCTAAGAATTTTTCAAGGTTACGCGGCGTCACGATCGTTTTTGCCTCTTTCGGCTTGATCGCATTTTGCTTCACAATTTTACGACAAATCTTCGAGATTTCACGCTCAAGACCACGAACACCCGCTTCACGTGTGTACTCACGAATGATGTCGCGAATCGCTGCGTCTGTCACTTGGATCTCATGATCGCTCAGACCATTGTTCTTAATTTGCTTTGGCAGCAAATAATTCAACGCAATGTTCATCTTTTCGTCTTCCGTGTAACCCGCTAAACGGATCACTTCCATACGATCCAATAATGCTTCAGGAATATTCAACGAGTTCGACGTTGCAATAAACATCACATCTGACAAGTCGTAATCCACTTCTAAGTAGTGATCGCTGAATGTATTGTTTTGTTCCGGATCCAATACCTCTAGCAACGCCGCCGCAGGATCACCGCGGAAATCACTCGCCATTTTGTCAATTTCATCGAGCAAAAATAGAGGATTTCTCACGCCAACTTTTGCCAATTTTTGCAAAATCTTGCCTGGCATCGAACCAATGTACGTGCGACGATGGCCTCGAATTTCCGCTTCATCACGTACGCCGCCCAGTGAAATACGCACAAATTTACGTCCCGTTGCGCGTGCAATCGATTCGCCCAGCGATGTTTTACCCACACCAGGAGGACCCACTAAACATAAAATCGGGCTGTATTGCTTCATCTTTGCCACAGGATGCTCTTCCTCGAGCTTCTTCGCCAACTTGCCCTTTTTCTTGCTCGCCTTGGTCGATAAACTATGCAAACGTCCTTCCACGGCCAAATGCTCAATGATCCGTTCTTTCACCTTTTCTAGACCGTAATGATCTTCATTCAGAATTTTCTCAGCTTGAATCAAATTGTATGTCAACACAGAAGCCGACTTCCATGGCACCTGTAACATCCAATCCAAATAATTGCGCGTCACCGTCGCTTCTGCCGACATCGGCGACATCATCTTCAATTTGTTCAGCTCGGCCAAAGCCTTCGTCTTAGCTTCTTCCGACATGCCAACTTCTTCAATCTTGCGCGCCAAGGCCTCTGTTTCGTTCGGCATATCATCCAGCTCAGACAGCTCTTTCTGGATCGCTTGCATTTGCTCTTTTAAGAAATATTCGCGCTGCGTCTTTTCCATCTGCCCTTTGACTTGCACACGGATCCGCTTTTCTACCTCTAATAAATCTAATGCTTTTTCAAGAAATACTAAAAGCTTTTCAAGACGCAGATCAACAGCCAATGTTTCAAGAATCAATTGCTTTTCGTCGATCTTCAACGGCATGTGCGCTGAAATCGTATCCGCTAAACGACCGGGCTCTTCAATGCTCGCTAAAGAACTCAAAATTTCTGGCGGAATCTTCTTATTCAACTTCACGTAATTTTCAAATTCGTTCAACACCGAACGGGTCAATACTTCTGTTTCTATCGAGTTGCCAGTGACGCTTGGTAATATTTCATACCTCGCTTCCATGTATTCGCCCGTGCTGAATTGTTCAATAACTTTTGCACGCTCTGCGCCCTCAACCAATACCTTTAATGTGCCATCAGGCAACTTGAGCAATTGAAGAATGTTCGCACATGCGCCCACTTCATATAAATCTTTCCAAAGTGGATCGTCAATCGCAGGATCACGCTGCGCTAACAGCAATACCTGCTTGTCAGAGCGCATCGCTGCTTCTAATGCTTTTACGGATTTTTCCCGCCCTACAAATAAAGGGATCACCATGTTCGGTGAGACCACTACGTCACGTAAGGGTAATACAGGAAGACGATCAACTGGTTCAGTAATGCCTGGTATGTTAATGCTTGCTTTGTCGTGTTCAAACATCTTAATGTCCTCCCGGTGTGTAGGTCGTAAGTAGCGAACCCTTCGTACTACATGGGGTGGGTATTACTTAATTCAAGGAAATATGCGGAAAAAACCCCCGCCTCGAAATACTCGGCCGCCCCCTTTAGAAGGGGGCAAAGACCCCCATACCCCCGCCAGAGAGTGTGTTACGCCTCTCCCGTCTTCAATGGCGGTTCTGGGTTGTTGTATATCAACAGCGGCTCTGATTCGCCCAAAATCACGCTCTCGTCTATCACAACCTTAGAAATTTGTTTGTTGGAAGGGATATCGTACATCGTATCTAATAGGACATTCTCTAATATGGAACGCAATCCCCGCGCTCCCGTTTTACGTGCTAAAGCCTGTTTCGCGACCGCAATCAATGCGCTTTCACGGAACTCAACTTCAACCCCTTCCATGCCAAATAAATGCTGATATTGCTTGATCAACGCGTTCTTAGGCGCTGTCAAAATCTCGATCAATTGAGTTTCGTCGAGCTCAGATAACGTCGCCACAACAGGCAAACGGCCCACAAACTCAGGAATCAATCCGTAACGAATTAAATCCTCAGGTTCGACTTCCGTCAGGACCTGGCTCACCGACTTCCTATCCGACTTGCTCTTCACCTCAGCCGAGAAGCCAATGCCGCCCTTCTCAGAACGCTCTAGAATGATCTTCTCTAAGCCCGCAAAAGCACCGCCACAAATAAACAAAATGTTGGACGTGTCGACTTGTAAAAATTCTTGCTGAGGATGCTTACGTCCACCTTGAGGCGGAACCGCAGCCACCGTGCCTTCAATCAGCTTCAATAATGCTTGTTGAACGCCTTCGCCGGATACGTCACGCGTGATCGATGGATTCTCAGACTTACGTGAAATCTTATCGATTTCATCGATATAAACAATCCCGCGTTGCGCGCGCTCAATGTCATAGTCGCATTTTTGTAAGAGCTTTTGGATGATGTTTTCAACATCTTCACCCACGTAACCTGCTTCGGTCAGCGTCGTCGCGTCTGCAATCGCAAAGGGAACATTTAATAAACGTGCGAGGGTTTGTGCCAACAAGGTTTTACCGCTGCCTGTGGGGCCAATCAATAAAATATTGCTTTTGCTCAGCTCTACTTGATCCGCAGGGGCTTTTTTACCACCTAAGCTCAACCGTTTGTAATGATTGTAAACGGCAACCGCTAATACCTTCTTCGCCTTTTCTTGGCCAATCACGTATTCGTCTAAAGTAGCATTGATTTCGCGCGGCGTTGGTAGCTTCTTCTGCCCAAGCTCATCTTTTTCAGCATGTTCTTCTACAATGATGTCCGTGCACAACGTCACGCATTCATCGCAAATATAAACAGATGGGCCGGCAATCAGCTTGCGAACTTCGTGCTGGCTTTTTCCACAGAAAGAGCAATACAATAATTTGCCGTCTTGTGATCCTGCTTTACTCATACTTAAACCCCGTTAGCTAATTAGGCCGCAGATGACTCATCCGCTGATGGAGGCACACGGCGCTCTAACACAGAATCTACTAAACCATATTTCAACGCTTCTTGCGCCGTCATGATATTGTCGCGGTCCGTATCTTGTACCACTTTTTCCATGGGCTGCCCTGTATGGTGGGCCAATAACTTATTCAGACGCTCACGCATACGTAAAATTTCTCTGGCATGGATTTCAATGTCGCTCGCTTGACCCTGTACGCCACCCAAAGGTTGGTGAATCAAGATACGTGCGTTCGGCAATGCATAACGGTGCCCAGGAGCCCCGCCTGCCAATAAGAATGCCCCCATGCTACAGGCTTGCCCCATGCAGTAAGTGGCCACTTTCGGGCGGATAAATTGCATCGTGTCGTAGATCGACATACCAGCCGTCACAGAACCCCCAGGGGAGTTAATGTATAAGCTGATTTCTTTGTCAGGATTCTCAGATTCTAAAAAAAGCATTTGAGCCACAATTAAGTTGGCCATATGATCTTCTACCTGGCCAACCAGAAAAATCACCCGCTCTTTTAATAACCGGGAAAAAATATCGTAAGAACGTTCACCACGGGCAGACTGCTCTACCACGATGGGGACCAAAGTGTTGTGTATATCCATTGGTTGACCTTTATCCATTATTAACAAGCAAAGACTCCAAAATCCCCCGCGCCTTCGGCGCTGCCCCCTTTACAAAGGGGGCGTGAAGCTACTTCAATTTTTCAATCATCTCTTTATAGCTTAGCGTCTCTTCAGTTTCTTGCACGCGTTCTAGCAAATGATCGACTGCTTGTTCTTCAAGAATAATGGAAACTAACATATTTCTTAAGCGGGCATTTTTATATATGTTATCTAACTCTGCCTTGGGATCTGGGCTGCGGAATGCAATTTCTAACGCGGCACGGTACATTTTCGTTTCATCAAGTTTAATTTCTTGTTCACGAATATATTGACCCAAAATCAAGCTCAATTTTACGCGACGTTCTGCCTCGGTCGTATGTCCACAAGATTCGCCTTCAGCATGTTCATGTGTATGACCTTCGTGGTGCAATGCAGCCACTTCTTGCTCGATCAATCCTTTAGGAACAGTCAAATCAGTATGCTGTGTTAACAAGTAATCCAATAGTTCTTCTTTCAAAGAACTGTTCAACATACGTTTGGCGCTTTCTGCCAATTTTGCTTTCACGTCTTCACGCAATGCTTCGATGGTGCCCGCTTCAATGCGGCCTTTTTCACGAATGAATGCTTCGTCCAGTGCAGGTAATTCAGGAACTTCAACAGCCAATACGTCTAATGCAAAGTGCGCTGTCTTGCCTGCCAATTCTTCACGGAAATAATCCGCAGGAAAAGGCAAATCAAATTCAACTTTTTTGCCGACTGCTGCGCCAACCAATGCATCTTCAAAACCAGGAATCGCTTCTTTCGCGCCAATTTCCATGGTCATTTCTGCACCGTTTTCAAACATCTCTGTTTCGCCAACAACATTGCCGAACAGTTTGAAGCGTACACGGTTGCCTGAAACGGCAGGTGCGTTGCTGGCTGTCCAGTGAGCGGAACGTACACGAAGGCGCTCAATCGCTTCTTCAACGTCTGCATCAGAGATAGCAATTTTAGCTTTCTTGATCGCAATCTTGTCTAGGCCATTCAACACGACTTCTGGGTAAATTTCGAATGTGACGGTGAATTGCAACGGTTCGCCTTCGCCTGTTTTTTCAATGTCTAATACAGGGCGGCTTGCCAAAATGAATTTTTCGTTTTCAATCGTTTGTCTGATGGAATCTTCCGTCATTTTGTTGATGACTTCATAACGTGCCTGAGGGCCAACGCGTTTTTCGACTAATTTGATGGGCATTTTGCCAGCGCGGAAACCGTCTGCTTTGATGTTCTTGGCCATATCGTGTAATTGGCGCTTCAATGCTTGTTCGAAGGTTTCGGCAGGCACCGTCACCAACAACTTTCTCTCATGAGGACCCGTTTTTTGTAAGGACATTTCCATGGCGACAGATGACATAGTGACACTACCTCTTTTGATGTTGGTGCGAAAGGAGAGACTCGAACTCTCACGGGTTTCCCCACTGGAACCTAAATCCAGCGCGTATACCAATTTCGCCACTTTCGCTTAAAGTTTGACGCTTATAAAATGTGGGGTGAGCGATGGGATTTGAACCCACGACGACCGGAATCACAATCCGGGGCTCTACCAACTGAGCTACGCCCACCGTCGTATGTAAACAAGTAAAATCTGTTCGCGCCCGGCAGGACTCGAACCTGCTACCCTCGGCTTAGAAGGCCGATGCTCTATCCAGATGAGCTACGGGCACAGTGATTTACCCTAAAGTTATCGGGGCAGAGGGATTCGAACCCCCGACTTCCTGAACCCAAATCAGGCGCGCTACCAAACTGCGCTATACCCCGGTACCCTTTTACAGGAGCCACAATCATACATAAGCTCTTAAAATAACGCAATCTATATTTGTGAAAAAAATGTGATTGTGGGTTACTATATGCGAGTGGTATTTTTGAGATTGTGAAGAAAAACCCTCCGACCCTACGGGCCACCTCCCTTAAAAGGGAGGAATTTAGAAGATCACTGAGAGACATATATGACGATTATCATCGATGGCAGAAAACACGCACGAGCACTTCTCAACCAAGTCGCGGAGGCTGTCACTGCCCGTGTCGAAGAGGGCCTTCATCGGCCGGGGCTTGCTGTGATACTCGTCGGTGAAAACCCCGCCTCCCAGGTCTACGTACGTCATAAAATCAAAGCCTGTGAAACCGTTGACATCACCTCCTATGTCCATCGCTTACCCGACACCGTGACCCAAACCAATCTCCTAAAACTCATTCATACACTCAATAATGACCCTCAAATTCAAGGGATTTTGGTCCAACTCCCCTTGCCCGCGGGTATCGATATGCAGACCATCATTGAGTCCATTGCACCTCATAAAGATGTAGATGGGTTCCACCCCTATAATCTAGGAAGACTGGCCCAACGTGCTCCCTTGCTGCGCCCCTGCACTCCCTATGGAATCATTAAATTATTGCAGGCAGAACATTTACCCATACGCGGCCAGAATGCCGTTGTTGTCGGCGCGTCCAATATCGTCGGCCGCCCCATGATGCTCGAATTGCTCCACGCGGGAGCCACGGTTACTTGCTGTCATCGCTTTACGGAAGATCTTCCGGGCCACGTTAAACAAGCTGATATTTTGGTCGTCGCGACAGGTATCGTCGGCCTGGTTCATGGGGACCATATTAAACCCGGTGCCACGGTCATCGACGTCGGTATCAACCGGCTCCCTGATGGCTCCCTGGTCGGTGATATTGATTTCGATAGCGCTAAATTGCGCGCCGGCGCCATCACGCCTGTCCCCGGGGGCGTCGGGCCCATGACAGTCGCTCAGCTCATGGATAATACGTTGCAAGCAACTCTCCTTGATAAAGTCTGATTGCCCCTCTAGTCTTATGTGGCAACCAACACCTTTTCAGGATCCATTATGAAATTTTTGACGCTCGTCTCCGCTTGTGCCCTCATCACCCTATCCTGCTTCGCAAGCATTCCCGCTTTTGCAGCATCTGGCGATGCAGCACTTTCATCCGAAGATAAAGTCGTGGCTGGATTTACTGAAGAACAACGTATCGAGGAAATCGATAGCGAATTAAATACGCTCCGACCTGCTTATGATCATCTCGGAAAAGATATTAAGCGAGGCGATCGGGAGGATATCGCCCAAATGAAACGCGATCATCAAAAAATCGGTCATATGATCGATCGCCTGGAGTCAGAACGCCAGAACCTTATCAATGAAGGCGTGCCTGCTAATCCAGCGCAGTGAATTTCCATCTAGTCCCACCGCCCGGGATATCTTCCAGCAACACGCCTTTATCCGCTAATTCTTGACGAATGTCATCCGACTTTTTAAAGTCTTTTTTCGCGCGTGCGTGTTCACGCTTTTCAATCAACGCTTCAATATCTTTCGCCGATAAGCCTTCTGGCGCATTGCCTTGCAAAAATACTTTCGGCTCCATTTGCAAAATGCCAAAAACACACCCCAATTTGACTAAGGTACCGGCCAAAGAATTCGCTAGGCCTGTATCCTGCATTTTTGCAATGTTGATTTCACGTGCCAAATCAAATAATACCGCCATCGCCGCAGGTGAATTGAAATCATCATCCATCGCATGAATAAATGATTCTTTTACGTTAGGATTCACTCCCCCAGATGTAGGCGTCAGATCTTGCAAGGCCGTATACAAACGCCCTAACGATGCATGTGCCTGCGCCATATTTTCTTCTGAATAATTCACACCACTTCGATAGTGGCTCGATAATAAAAAGAAACGAATCACTTCCGCAGGGTATTTTGCGAGCACCGATTCGATCGTCTCAAAATTCTTTAACGATTTAGACATCTTTTCATCGTTAACATTAATGAACCCAACGTGCATCCACACGTTGGCAAATTTTTTCCCGTACGCCGCTTCAGATTGCGCAATTTCATTTTCATGGTGCGGGAATTGCAAATCAAAACCACCCCCGTGAATATCGAGCGTGTCACACTCGCCCAATGTTTGTTTGACCATCGCCGAACATTCAATGTGCCAGCCAGGGCGCCCAGCACCATACGAGGAAGGCCAGCTGATTTCTGTTTCCTTCGCTTTTTTCCACAACACGAAATCCATTGGGTCACGTTTGGCTGTGTTCACTTCAACCCGCTCGCCCGCTTGCATGTCTTCTAGGCAACGATGTGATAATTTTCCATACTCGGGAAATGATCTCACCGAATAAAAGACATCGCCATCTGAACCAACATACGCCACACCCTTTTGGACCAATGTATCAATCAATGACAACATGGCAGGAATGTATGCCGTTGCCCGAGGCTCTTCACTTGGAGACAATGCACCCAGCGCCGCTAAATCATCATGCATTTTGGTTGTGAAACGCGTTGTCAATGCATCGATTGCTTCGTTGTTTTCAGCCGCACGCGCAATGATTTTATCGTCAATATCCGTGATGTTACGCACGTAATGTACGTCATATCCCAAAAACGTTAAATAACGGTACACCATGTCGAAGGCCAACACTGTACGTGCATGCCCAATATGACACATATCGTAAACCGTCATGCCACAGACATACATGTTCACTTTTTTGCCGTTCAAGGGCTTAAAAACTTCTTTTTGCTGCGTTAGCGAATTATGGATCATTAGCATGATTGAATTACCCATTGTCTAGCATCGTTTAAACGTTTGGTGATCAAGGCTTCGTCACCCAGTAACATGACCCATTTATCCATTTCAGGCCCATGCAGCGTTGCCATCAAGGCAATCCGCAACGGTTGGAATAATGCTTTGCCTTTGGCTTGCGCATGCTCTTTCAAATAATCGATCCATGCCTTGTAATCCAAACCGTGCGCCTTGACAGCCGCCAACGCATGATCAAAGAAACCAGCGGGGATTGCTTTCAGCATCGCCTGACACTCTTCATTCATGAGCGAAAGTACATCTTCATTAAAGGCACGCTCTCCCCATATCACCGCGTCATGAGGAAATAATGTATTCGGTGTGACGATGTCAACAAATAAAGCTTTCTTGTCTTCCGGCACCATGGATTGCACCGCATCACCCATCCAGGCAAAGACCTCATCCGGTGATTTGATTTTGAACGCTTCTTTTTGCCAGTACATCAATTGATTTTCATCATAGCGCGCAGGTGATCGACCCAACTGTGAAATTTCAAAAAAGCGACCCAAATCTTCTATGCTCATCAATTCATTTTGAGGATAGTAATGACCAAGCCGTGCTAAATAGTTCACAACCGCTTCTGGCCAAAACCCTTTCTCGCGCATTTCGCGAATGCTTTGACTGCCGTTACGTTTAGAAAGCGGTGATCCGTCTGTGCCATTGATGAGTGCAAAATGACCGTATTGCGGCGGCGTTAACCCCAACGCCTTGGCAATCAGGAGTTGACGAGGCGTGTTCGTCAGGTGGTCTTCACCGCGAAAAGCGTGCGTGACTTCCATCAACGAGTCATCAATCGCATTGCAAAACATGAACGACGCCCCACCGTCCTCACGACGAATAATAAAATCACCAATATCGTCCGTCGCAAATATTTTTTCACCTTGCACTAAATCTTGAAACACGACATTCTCGGCACGTGGGATACGGAATCGCAATGTTGCCTTTAAACCTTGTGCGGTTTTCTGCGCAATTTCTTCAAGAGACAAACGCGCACAACGCCCATCATACCGAGGCGGTTGCCCCGCGACGCGTTGCATCTTGCGGCTTAGCTTTAATTGTTCATCACTGCAAAAACATGGATAAGCTAAATTCATTTCTATCAGTTTATTGTAATAGGATTCATAAATCCCATGACGTTCCGATTGACGGTAGGGTGCGTGTGGCCCGCCGCATTCTTCGCCTTCTTGCCAGTCTAACCCTAACCAACGGAGATCTTCTTTCAATGTGCCGATGTAGATTTCTTCTGAACGCGCCTCGTCAGTGTCTTCAATCCGTAACAAAAATATGCCTTGTTGATGACGCGCAATCATCGCATTGAAAAGCGCTGTTCGCATGTTACCCAAATGAATGTACCCTGTCGGGCTCGGCGCAAAACGTGTTTTGATCATTGATGAATCCTTGGTTGGCCGCTTATTTTAACAGAACTTTACAACCCCCGACACCCCGGACACTGGAATCTGCAGCGCAGATTCCAGTGTCCGTCCCTTTCTCAGCGGTCCTATAATTGATACAATCTGCTAAACTTATCCCATGCTGACCAAACCTATCTACATCATTTCCGACCTCCACCTCGGAGACGGGCACCCTGAATTGCTCGAAGCTTTCGAGCGGTTTATCGATATTAAAGCCCGCCATGCGCATGCACTCTATATATTAGGGGATCTCTTCGAAGCCTGGGTAGGCGATGACGATGACAGCGCCACCGCAAGACGCGTTAGTGAACGCTTGAAAGGGCTGTCTGAACAAGGTGTTCCCGTCTTTTACATGCATGGAAATCGCGACTTCCTTGTTGGAAAGTCCTTTTTAAATCAATCAGATATGCATCTTTTGCCCGATCCGAGCGTTGTTACGTTCGATGGACATGATGTACTGATGAGCCACGGTGATCTGCTGTGCACTCACGATGCACCCTACCAACGGTACCGCTGGCTCGTGCATCGCCCGTGGATCCAATGGCTATTTCTCGCCCTGCCACGCGCCTGGCGTCATAAAGTGGGGGACAAATTGCGCATGCAATCTCAAGCCCAAGGCACCCACAAACAGATGAGCTTGATGGATGTTAATGAGGAAACCGTCGCGCAGTGGCTCAAACACTACCAGGTTTATACCCTGGTCCATGGCCATACCCATAAACCCTTTAAACACTTCTACCCTATGTGCCACCCTCCTTTTACCCGTTTCGTCCTGGGCGCCTGGGATAACGGGCAAGCGAAAATCCTTTGCTATCAACGTGGTGAGCTCGCGCTTGTGGATTTGTAGTCTAGACGCCCGCTGCTATACTTTAAAGACAAAATACCCTTTTTCCACACTTGAGTAATTCATCATGAAGCGAACCCTATCACCGTTCTTAGGCGTCCTATTCATCGGCGTGTTCGGCCTTAATGTGGCGCATGCTGTAACCATACAATGTCCACCTGATACACCGTACTACAATTCTCAAGCAAGAGAATGTCAGGTATGCCCAACAGCATCTCCCTATTTCGATTTAAGTACGCAATCATGCCAAGCATGTCCATCCAATAAACCTCACTTTGATCCCCATCAGCAGCTCTGCGTCATGCCAGCAGTGAGTAAGTCACCACCAACATTTGGATCGAGTTCTGGTGTAACGCCTGCTACTCCTAATATTCCTGCTGGAATGCCAGGGTCCCTTCCCACGGCAGGTCCTACACAAGCACAAGCTTCCTCCTGCTTAACTACCTATGGTTCAATCACGCAGCTTTACAATGACGTAAAGCAACTTAACATGGATTTAGCTAGGTGTAAAATTGGTTGCAGTAAAACCTACATTCACAGCCGATTGGATCCAAGAGTGGCTTGTTGCAACGTCCTTCAAGGCAATAATGATTGTTCACAGTAAAAAAATCCCCCGCCTCGAAATACTCGGCTGCCCCCTTTACAAAGGGGGCCTAAGACATAAAAGGGCGAAAGATGTTTCGCCCCTCTATCAAAGATAAGCATATTTACAAATGAGTCTTCAAAAAGCGATCTAGCCATTTGAATGTCGACGCATAATTCCCTTTCAACTTCGCATGGTGTGCACCATGATGCTCCGATGATCCCATGTGTTTCAAGCGCTGCATCACTTTTGACGGTAATCCCGAATGAATATGTATTTCATGCAACGGTCTGAAAAAGCTGTAGGCAAATAATGCATACGCATTCACTTCGCCGCAATATAAATAAATCGCCACAACACCTAATAAAATGCCTATAGCGCCTAACATCCACTCTGCGGGTTGTACGTATAAATAATCTAATGGCAAAGGCGAACGGACTCGATGGTGAACAGAATGTACTTTTTTGAATAACCATGTATTGTGATGTAACAACCGATGACAACCGTAAAACCACGTATCATCAATCGCCATGATCACCAATAATTGCAAACCTAATTCCCAGAATGGGAAATCAGTCGATAAAGAAAACATAAAACCAAATACGCTAAACGCTAATAAAACAACAATACATGTGCCTATAAAGTTACCGTATATCAAAGGCTTGCGCTTATCAAACGTATTCATGTTCGGTTGTTGGTATAATCGCCGACTTAATAAAGCTTCCGACCGTAATTGGCGCTCCGTTAATACCCACCCGTAGGCAAAACATAGGCAATTAATCGTTATCAATATAAGTGCGATCATGTTGTATGTCCTTATACAATTTCCCTGTTCGTGAAGAGGGCGAAAGATGTTTCGCCCCTACACAAAAATCCCCCGCCTCAGATGGGCGAAAGATGTTTCAGCCCTTACAGAGCGTCTACCAACCGACGTCCAATCTCTGCAGGTGAACGGACAGTCATCACGCCAGCACGCTCCAGCGCAGCAAACTTCTCGTCTGCCGTGCCCTTGCCGCCCGCAATGATGGCGCCCGCATGGCCCATACGCTTACCTTTAGGCGCCGTAACACCCGCAATATAAGCGACAACCGGCTTAGTCACGTATTCACGAATGAACTCAGCCGCTTCTTCTTCTGCCGTTCCACCGATTTCCCCTACCATAATAATAGCCTCGGTTTTAGGATCATCTTGGAATAAACGCAAAATATCAATGAAGCTTGATCCAGGAATCGGATCCCCACCAATACCAACACAGGTGCTTTGACCCAATTTCAGTTCGGTAGTTTGCTTGACGCATTCATACGTCAATGTACCAGAACGGGATACGATGCCGACTTTGCCTGGCAAATGAATGTGACCGGGCATAATACCAATTTTACATTCGCCTGGGGTAATCACGCCGGGGCAGTTTGGCCCAATCAAACGTGCTCCACAGGAATCCACGTATGGCTTCACAACCATCATGTCCAACGTAGGGACACCCTCGGTGATACATACAATCAATTTGATGCCAGCATCAGCAGCTTCAATGATCGAATCCTTGCAGAATGGCGCAGGAACGTAAATCACACTCGCTTCCGCTTGCGTTGCTTCAACCGCTTCGTGCACGGTATTGAACACAGGTAATCCTAAATGTTCTTGCCCGCCTTTGCCCGGTGTCACGCCACCGACCATCTTGGTGCCGTAAGCCAACGCTTGCTCAGTATGGAATGTCCCTTGTTTGCCCGTAAAACCTTGGCAAATTACTTTCGTGTTTTTGTCGATTAAAATACTCATGCTACTGCCCTCACTGCATCAACGATTTTTTGCGCCGCATCGCTTAAGCCATGCGCAGGCACAACGTTTAATCCACTTTCTGCCAATATCTTGGCCCCTTCATCCGCACGGTTGCCTTCTAAACGCACAACTACAGGAACCGTCACACCGACTTCTTTCACCGCAGCAATAATACCGTCAGCGATCAGATCACAGCGTACAATGCCACCGAAAATATTAACCAAAATGCCTTTGACAGAATCATCAGACAAAATGATTTTGAACGCTTCACGAACGCGCTCTTGCGTCGCACCACCGCCCACGTCTAAGAAGTTTGCAGGTTCACCACCATGCAGCTTGATGATGTCCATCGTCGCCATCGCTAAACCCGCACCGTTCACCATGCAACCAATGTTGCCTTCCAACGGAATATAATTCAAGTCCCACTCATGCGCTTTGTTAACACGAGCATCTTCTTGCGTCGGATCGCGCATCGCTACTAACTCAGGTTGACGGAAACCAGCATTGTCATCCATCGTCACTTTCGCATCGAGACACAATAAATTACCGTCTGTCTTGATAACCAGTGGGTTGATTTCTAACACGCTGAGATCACGTTCGATCATCATCTTGCCTAAGCCCATGTACAATTGCACGAATTGTTTGGTTTGCGCTTCCGTCAAACCTAATTTGAACGCTAAATCACGACCTTGGTACGGCAATGCGCCGATGTAGGGGTCAACAGCTACACGATGAATTTTTTCAGGTGTGTCGTGTGCAACCGCTTCAATGTCCACGCCGCCTTCGGTCGATGCCATGAAAACAACACAACCTAAACTTCTATCAACCAATGCGCTCAAGTACAATTCTTTTGCAATGTCACAAGGCGTTTCAATCAATACTTGATTGACAGGTTGACCGTGCTTATCCGTTTGGTAGGTTACCAGGTTCGTGCCCATAATGTCATGGACAAACTGTTCTGCCTTTTCAGCATCATCAAATAATTTTACGCCACCGGCTTTACCGCGGCCGCCCGCATGCACTTGCGCCTTCACAACCCAACGACTTCCACCCAACATTTGAATGGCCTTCTTCGCATCGTTGCCGCTCGTTACTACCAACCCCTTCGATACAGGCAAGCCGTATTGTGCGAAAAGCTGCTTCGCTTGATATTCGTGTAAATTCATTGTTACCCCTATGTGAAAAACCTACTGTATACAAATCCCTCCGCCCTGCGGGCACCTCCCTTTTCCAAAGGGAGGGAAGATCAGTTAAATATCCAGCAATAATTTTGCAGGATATTCCAATGCTTCTTTAATGGTCTTTAAAAAAGAAACAGATTCTTTGCCATCAATGATGCGATGATCATACGACATCGCCAAATACATCATTGGCCGAATAACAATTTGACCGTCTTCAACAACAGGACGATCTTCAATCTTATGCATGCCCAAAATCGCGCTTTGGGGTGGGTTAATGATCGGCGTGGATAACAAGGATCCAAATACACCACCATTCGATACCGTGAAAGTACCACCCGACATGTCTTCAACCGTTAATTTGTTGTCACGCGCTTTCTTAGAGTAATCCATGATCGCACTTTCAATTTGTGCCAGGCTCATGTTTTCAACATCGCGAATGATTGGAACAACCAAGCCACGCTCCGTCGATACTGCTACACCAATGTCAAAGTAATTGTGGTAAATGACGTCAGTGCCATCAATGCTTGCATTCACAGAAGGAAAACGCTTCAACGCTTCGACCGCTGCTTTGACAAAGAATGACATAAAGCCTAATTTGACACCGTGTTTTTCAAAAAACTCATCTTTGTACTTCGCACGTAATTCGCTGATCGCCTTCAAATTCACTTCATTGAACGTTGTTAAAATCGCTGCATTGTGTTGCGCGCTCATTAAACGTTCAGCAATACGCTGACGTAAACGTGTCATCGGAACGCGTTCTTCCGCACGCGCTGTTTTCGGTGCAGCAATGGCTGTATACGGCATGCCCGAAGCTACCGCGCGACGCGTCGCAGGGCCGGGAATGAATGCTTTAGGGGCCGTTGAAGAGGGCGAAACATCTTTGGCGGCTACGGGTGCAGCAGGTGCAGTTGCCGCTGGGGCCGGTGAAGAGGGCGAAACATCTTTCGCCCCTACCTCAAATAGTGCAATGACTTCTTCGCCCTTCACGACGCTGCCAGCTGCCTTCACGATCTCTTTCAAGATACCATCGTGCGGTGCAGGTACTTCCAACATCACCTTATCGGTTTCAATGTCGACCAAATTTTCATCCCGCTTCACAAAATCACCTGGCTTCTTGTGCCATGTGGCCACTGTCGCATCTGCCACTGATTCTGGCAATACAGGTACTTTCACTTCGATCGTCATATCATATCCTTAGGGCTTGCGCCACCAGTGCTGTTTGTTGTTCAACATGTAAACTGTGATATCCCGTTGCCGGAGAAGCACAAGCATCACGCCCCGCGTAACTTAACGTCTGATGCTTCGCCAATGAAGCAACCACATGATGTTGCGAACAATACCATGCACCTTGATTCTTTGGCTCTTCTTGGCACCAGACAACTTCTTTCGCTTGGCTGTACGATGCCAACCATGCCGATAAGGCTTTCTCTGGGAAGGGATATAATTGCTCCACACGAATAATCGCTACATAGTCCAGTTTTAATTCACGACGTTTTTGAAGCAAATCATAATAAACTTTGCCACCGCAAACAACGACACGCGTTACTTTGTCGGCGTCTAATGCGTCAATCTCAGGGATCAATTCTTCAAAATGCCCTTTGATTAACTCTGCTTTTGTCGACACAGCCAAACGATGACGCAATAAGCTCTTCGGTGTCATCACCACGAGAGGCTTGCGGAATTGTTGAATCATTTGACGGCGTAATAAATGATAGATTTGCGCCGGTGACGTTGGCGTACACACTTGCATGTTGTGCTCAGCACATAATTGCAAGTAACGCTCTAAACGTGCAGAGGAATGCTCAGGGCCCATACCTTCATAACCGTGTGGCAATAACATCACCAACCCAGAATAACGGTTCCACTTGCATTCGCCTGAACTGATAAATTGATCCATGACCACTTGAGCGCCGTTGGCGAAGTCACCAAATTGCGCTTCCCACAACACGAGAGAACGTGGCTCTGTGCTGGAATACCCATATTCAAACGCCAACACAGCTTCTTCGGACAATAACGAATCAATCACCGTAAATTGGTGAGGCTTGCCAATGGTAGATAATGGAATATATTGCTTGTCTTGCTTTTGTTCATGCAAGACAGCATGACGGTGCGCGAATGTACCACGCCCACAATCCTGTCCGCTTAAACGCACGCCATAGCCTTCTTTTAATAACGTCGCGTACGACATCGTTTCAGCAAAGCCCCAATCGATCGGGACATCACCTTTAGCCATTTTGGCACGCTCAAGGTACACTTTATTGACCTGTGCTTGCAATTCAAAACCATCAGGCAGCGTTGTCACCGCTGAGGCTAATGCATCAAACGTTTTCTCATCGACGCCAGTACTGACAGGCTTATCCCAATCCACCGTAAGGTATTTGTTCCAAACGTCTTTAAATGGATTATCTCCATTATTGACGAGATGTGCGACGATGATTTTGCCTTGATCCAATTGATCACGGTAACGCGCTACGAATGCATCTGTTTCTGTTTCAGTCATCAATTTATCAGCAATCAACTGATTGGCGTAAATCGTACGCGTCGTAGGATGCTGACGGATATGTTGATACATCACAGGTTGTGTTGCAGAAGGTTCGTCTGCTTCGTTATGGCCATAACGGCGATAACAAACCAAATCCAAGACAATATCTTTCTTAAATTTATCACGGAAATCAAATGCAATACTCGCCACGAACATCGCCGCATCGGGATCATCTAAATTAATATGGAATACCGGCGCTTCGATCATTTTTGCAATGTCAGTGCAATACGGTGTTGAACGACTATCTTCAGGGTTAGAGGTCGTGAACCCTACTTGGTTATTGATCACCAAATGAATCGTTCCGCCCGTTTTGTAACCGCGCGTTTGCGACATGTTCAATGTTTCCATCACACAGCCTTGGCCTGCAAAGGCTGCATCACCATGGATAGCAATTGGAAGCACTGTGCTGCCTGTCCAGTCGTCACGACGCTCTTGGCGTGCGCGAACAGATCCTTCTACCACAGGAATCACAATTTCTAAGTGTGATGGGTTTGATGCCAAGGATAAATGCACGACTCCTTTATCCGTTTGCACATCAGAAGAAAAACCTTGGTGATATTTAACGTCGCCAGAACCAAACGGCACTTTGCGCTTGCCTTCGAATTCCTCAAATAATTCTGTCGGTGGTTTGCCCAATAAATTGACGAGTACATTCAAACGACCACGGTGAGCCATCCCAATCACGACTTCTTGCATGTCGATCGCACCCGCACGCATGATCATTTGATCCAACATCGGGATCATCGTTTCACCACCTTCCAGTGAGAAACGCTTTTGACCCACATATTTATTGTGCAGGTAACGCTCTAAACCTTCGGCTGCGGTGAGTTGACCGTAGACGCGTTTGCGTAACTCAGGGCTCAAGGTCGCTTTTCTGTCAGACACTTCAAAACGGTGTTGCAACCACTCGCGCTGCTCCAGAGACTCAACGTATGACCACTGCGCACCAATCGGACCCGTATACATGTATTCCAACAGTGCAATGATTTCTTTCAGCGTTGCTTCTCGCTTGAAGCTAAACGGCGTTTGAAACATTTCACCCAAATCCGCATTGCTTAACCCGTGGAATGACAACGTTAATTCTTTCGGCGTATCACGTTCGATCAAGCCTAATGGATCGATCTTTGCTTTATGGTGGCCATACGTGCGGTAAGCGTCGATTAATTCATTCACAGCAAATTGTTTGACATCGGCAGGTACATCCGCAAAAATGGGCGCATGTTGATTCGCTCCCACAGAAGAGCCCATTTGTGCCCATGCCAAAAATTTGTCTTGTATAGGACCATGCGGGACATCGTGTGCGCCCGCCTGCATGTTTTCAAAATAAGTGCGCCATTCTGGATCAACAGAGTGTTTATCTTCCAAGAAAGATTCGTACAGCGATTCCATGTAGGCGCCGCCGTTGGCTACAGCAGTCGTATCCACGAGTTTTTTATACGCGTCGGTAGACATCTCTAATACCTCATTTTTTCTCGTCTGAATGATCTTTCAACATTTCTTCGCGAATATGTGCGATCGCTTGTGTTGGGTTCAAATCTTTAGGACATACATCCACACAATTCATGATCCCATGACAACGGAATAAGCTATATGCATCTTCAAATTGCTGTAAACGCTTCTCCGTTGAATCATCGCGTGTGTCCGCAATGAAACGATACGCTTGCAATAATGCTGCAGGACCTAAGAATTTATCAGGGTTCCACCAGAACGATGGGCATGCGGTTGTACAGCAACCACATAAAATGCATTCATACAATCCGTCCAACTTCGCACGATCGGCAGGCGATTGTAAACGCTCCTTTTCGGGCGCTGGTTTGCTGTTTTGCAAATACGGCTCGATTTTTTCGTAGTGCGCATAAAATTGCGACATGTCTACAATCAAATCGCGGATCACCGGCAAGGAAGGCAATGGACGCACTTCAATCGGTTGTTTGAACTTAGACACAGGGTTCACGCACATCAACACGTTTTTACCGTTGACACTCATGCCGTCAGAACCACAAACACCTTCGCCACAAGAAAAGCGGAAGCCCAATGTCGGATCCATTTCCTTGATCTTCTTCAATGCCGCTAACAGCATCATGTCATGACCTTCTTCGATTTCCAACGTATAAGGCTGCATGTAGGGCTTTTCATCCTTTTCAGGATTATAACGATAAATCGAAAAATGTACTGTTTTCATCGCTGCTGACATGTTCAACTCCTTAATAGACCCGGGCTTTAGGTTCAAAGGGATCCATGGATGTCGGTTTGAAATTCACGGGTCTTTCTGTTATTTCGCCTTTCGCGTTAATCGTCAAATGCTTTAACCAATGCGCATCATCACGCTCAGGGAAGTCACTGCGCGAATGCGCACCACGGCTTTCTTCACGCGTTAGTGCGGCATGGGCCGTTGCGATAGCTACTTCCATTAAGTTATCCAATTCTAACGCTTCGATACGCGACGTATTGAAAATTTTGCTCTTGTCTGTTAACACAGCATGTTGCAAACGTTCACGAAGCTTCTTCAACTTCTCCAAGCCTGATTTCATGTGCTCAGCTGTTCTGAATACACCAAAATCATTTTGCATGACTTGCTTCATTTCACGACGTACATCCGTGAAACGCTCACCTTCAGTGCTATTGTTCCAACGGTTTAAACGCGCTAATGCTTTTTCAAT
Source organism: Gammaproteobacteria bacterium (assembly GCA_044445605.1). Classification (GTDB taxonomy): domain Bacteria; phylum Pseudomonadota; class Gammaproteobacteria; order JABCZS01; family JABCZS01; genus CAWKDC01. The sequence continues at coordinate 47,246 of JBIOEA010000011.1, forward strand.
CTCTTCAGGTGCATAGGGTACTAGAGGTGCTTCGTTTTTATTGATGGCTTCAGTCAAGAATATCCCTGCTGCACGGCCAAACACCACGAGATCCAGCAGCGAGTTGCCGCCCAATCTATTGGCTCCGTGAACAGACACACAGGCACATTCACCAATCGCAAATAAACCTGGTACAAGCTGATCTTTACCCTCTGCGTCCACCGTAATGACTTGGCCATGTACGTTGGTTGGAACGCCACCCATCATATAATGACAGGTTGGAACGACGGGAATCGGCCCACAAACAGGATCGACATGTGCAAATGTTATGGCTAATTCACGGATCCCAGGTAAACGACTGGCAATCAAGTCTTCGCCCAAATGCTCTAACTTCAAATAAATGTAATCGCCGTTAGGGCCACATCCACGGCCTTCGCGAATTTCAATCGCCATCGAACGTGCAACCACGTCGCGCGATGCTAAATCTTTTGCTTTCGGCGCATAACGTTCCATAAAACGTTCGCCATTTTTGTTCACGAGGTAACCGCCTTCTCCGCGACAACCTTCCGTGACCAATACGCCGGCACCCGCAATCCCGGTGGGATGGAATTGCCAAAACTCAATGTCTTGAACAGGGAAACCCGCACGCAGTGCCATGCCCAAACCATCACCCGTATTGATGTTTGCGTTTGTTGTGGATGAGAAAATTTGACCCGCGCCACCCGTGGCTAACACAACCGCACGTGCATGGAAGAAGCATACTTCACCCGTTGCCATGCATAAAGCGGTCACACCGATGACTGCATTCGCAGCATTTTTCACTAAATCGATCGCATACCATTCACTGAAGAAGGTCGTGCCCTCTTTTAAGCTTTGTTGGTATAACGTATGTAATAGTGCGTGGCCCGTTCTATCAGCCACAGCACAGGTACGGGCAGCTTGTTCGCCACCAAAATGCTTGGATTGCCCGCCAAAACGACGTTGATAAATCTTTCCGCTGTCTAAACGGGAGAACGGCATCCCCATGTGCTCAAGTTCATAAACACTTGGCAATGCTTCGCGGCACATGTACTCAATAGAATCTTGATCGCCTAAATAGTCCGACCCTTTGATAGTGTCAAACATGTGCCAGCGCCAGTCGTCTTCATCATCGTTTGCCAATGCAGCATTGATACCGCCTTGTGCAGAAACTGTATGTGAACGTGTTGGGAACACTTTAGAAATGACCGCGACTTTTTTACCGTTGCCTGCCAACTCAGACGCTGCACGTAAACCTGCACCGCCCCCACCAATCACCAGAACATCAAATTCACGTGTCACAATCGCCATTTTTTATAATCCCCAAAGAATGACAACGCCCCATCCGAGGCATACCATCAAGCCCACTGCCGTGGCGCCCAAAAACAAACAGCGCAAAGCGCCGTGTAAATAATCTGTTGCGACCGACCACATACCTACCCAAGCATGCACGCATAATGCGGCAACGGTGATAAATGTTGCCACTTTCATCCACACAGGCGCAAACCAAGCGGCCCACATACTATAAGAGAGTGGCTCTGCCTGGTGCATCGCTAATGCAGCTATGCCTGCAAATAGATATACGGCCAAAATGACTGCACTCACCCGCTGAACGACCCAATCCAACAGGCCTGAGCCGCGTAAGGCTCCACATGGTTTTACCATAATATCACCACCCCAGATAATACTGTAAAGATTCCTGACATAATCATCACCAGGTAAGCCCCTAAACGCCCGCCCGCCTTCGTGTCACCTATGCAGAAATCCATGAAAATATGACGTATGCCTGCCACTAAATGGTAAAAAAGCGCACTGAGGAAAACCCACAGACCCAATAAGAAAGGAAAACAGTCTTTGACCGCCATGAGATGCGTAAAAGCTGATTCACTCGCGAGGCTTTGTTGAAGAGCCCATAATACACCTGGGACACATAAGAATAAGACCACCCCAGAAACACGATGTAAAATCGAAACAATCGCTGTGATTGGGAAACGAAATTGAAATAAATTCAGGTAAACGACTTGCTTTTTATTCACCAGATCCACCTTAGCACGGTTATGTGATGGCGTATTATATCCCTATTGCGCCCCCTTGTGTAGGGGTGAGTATAGCGTTAAGATATCACGCAGCCATACAGCAGACATGAGGGAGATAGACGTATGCCAACACTCAAATCAAAAGCCACACTCAACGTAGGTGGTAACACCCTCGAACTACCCATTTACGGCGGCACACTCGGGCCTGATGTCATCGATGTGCGTGCGCTCACTGCCAATAATTTATTCACGTACGATCCCGGCTTTGTTGCTACCGCGGCCTGTGAATCCAAGATCACCTATATAGATGGCGATCAAGGGTTCCTTCTCCATCGCGGTTATCCCATCGAACAACTTGCTGAACAATCAGATTACATGGAAATGTGCTATCTGCTGCTAAATGGCGAGCTCCCTAACAAAACAGAAAAATTCCAATTCATCAGTAAAATCAAATCCCATACGATGGTGCACGAACAAATCCGTACCTTCTTTAACGGGTTCCGTCGCGATGCGCACCCCATGGCGATCATGGTGGGTGTGGTCGGCGCCCTCTCCGCTTTCTATCACGATTCGCTGGATATTAATAATCCCGAGCATCGTGAAATTGCCGCTTACCGTTTAATCGCCAAAATGCCTACCCTGGCCGCGATGTGCTACAAGTATTCTATTGGCCAGCCTTTCATGTATCCGCAAAATCGCCTGAGCTATACGGCGAATTTCTTGCACATGATGTATGACACGCCTTGCGATAATATCCGCGACCCGAACCCTGTGCTCGAACGTGCGATGGATATTATTTTCATGCTGCATGCTGATCACGAACAAAATGCGTCTACCTCCACCGTGCGCTTGGCTGGTTCCTCTGGCGCGAATCCGTTTGCGTGCATCGCTTCCGGTATCGCTGCTTTGTGGGGGCCCGCTCATGGTGGTGCCAATGAAGCCGTTATTGCGATGCTGCAAGAAATTGGCGATGTTAAAAACATCCCCACTTTTATCAAGCGTGCGAAAGATAAAAATGATACCTTCCGCCTCATGGGCTTTGGTCATCGTGTTTATAAACATTACGATCCTCGTGCGAAGGTAATGCGTAAGACGTGCTACGAAGTGCTGAAAGAACTGGGTCTTGCCAATGATCCTCTGTTCCAAATCGCATTGGAACTTGAACGAATTGCGCTCGAAGATGAATACTTCATCGAGAAGAAATTGTACCCGAATGTGGATTTCTACTCCGGTATTATTCTGCGTGCGATGGGTGTGCCCACCAGCATGTTTACCGTGATCTTTGCGTTAGCGCGTACCGTCGGCTGGATCGCCCATTGGAACGAAATGATCAGCGACCCAGAACGTCGTATCTCTCGTCCAAGACAGCTCTACACCGGCTACACACAAAGGGATTTTGTGCCGTTGACGGAGAGATAAACGATATCAGCTGTCTTTAACACATTGTCTTCGCCCCCTTTTTCTAAGGGGGCGAGAGAAATGAGAGGACGCACCACCGTTTCACTTATGATCTTTTTTGATAGGTGTCTTATTATTATTCTTATTACTGCCGTTTTCCAGATCACTTCTTTTCCCTGTCAGTTTCGCTGCGTTAGGGCTAAATGCTACTAAATTGGTATTGTTGTTATTATTGTTATTGTTTACATTAGACACACCGTGAAAAGTGGAGGTGCTAATTCCTCGTTCAATCTCTTCGCGTTGTTTCTTGGCTAATTCCTCCACCTGGCTAAGATGTTCGCATCTGCTCTGCTTAAATTTTAGATCCTGGATTTCAGCCTTTAATATATTACATTCATTTACATTATTATTACTCCTTGCTTCAGTGCTCAGTCGCTCGAACCGATTCGACTTCACTGTAATTGTTAGACTCAACTTCTGCATAAGAGTTAGTTCTGGGATTATCTTCATTAAAAAGAGTGCAGCTTTGTCTTGTCCGTTCTCAGACGCCAAATCATAGGGTGACTTACCCTGATCCGTCCTTGCCAACAGGGAAGCGTTATTTTGAATCAACATTTCTATTATTTCTATACGGCCGTTGAATGATGCCACATGCAGTGCGGTAACGTTACTCAGGACAGGCTTATCCACCTCAGCACCATAATCGAGCAACCTTGCCACACATCTCGCATGCCCATGCTCCGTCGCATATACAAGAGGATGACGCTTATCATGGCTCACACTATTTTTATCAGCGCCTTTCGACAGCAGATGATCCAAAATCTCTAGCATTCCATTAGACGCAGCAATGTGGAGAGGGGTTTTACCATTGACGTCCTTTATATCTATATTTGCGTTATAAGCTAACAACAATTGAAGGATTTGAAAATATCCATTCATTGCCGCCAGATGCATAGGAGCCATATATCCATTCATAACATTCGGATTAGCACCATTTTTTAGTAATAATTCGACAAGCTCCGGACGAAAATCATTGACAGATCTGAACAATGGAGTGTCACCCCACTTGTTTTTTTGATTCACGCTCTCTGCTGTGAGCAACGATTTAATACCTTTTAGCTCTTTACTTTTCTTTTCTTTATCGCCATTAGGGGCATAATTGAAAATAGCGCGCATCAATGGTGTTGTGCTTGGATCTGCCATTTGTTCAGCATTGGATGGCCGAGGTCTTGGTGGGAGATCAGCTTGCAGTGCGAGCTGATTTGAGGCTCTTGCCGATGCATTTTGGAAAATAATCAATTGGTTATAGGGCTGCATTTTTACCTCGTGCATAGATGAAAAAATCATGTTGTTAGCATACTGCATTAGAAGAGTAAAAACAACCCCCATGCACATGAGGCATCGCAGAAAAGGGCGAAAGGCTTGTCCCATGCTTGACATGGGATGTTTCGCCCCCTACAAAATGGAATCTTTCTTTTTTAATCGCTTTGAAAACACCCAAGCATCTTCGCGCTCAGTCGAAGAATTAGGGAGTTCATAATAATCTTTGCGTTCACCAATCTTAATAAAGCCCATGCTTTCATATAACGCAATCGCGGGGCAATTGCTCGGACGGACTTCTAAAATCATTAAAATGGCACCCAATGACCTCGCACGGTCAAGCAGGAATTCCATCATCTGACGCCCCAAGCCCATGCCTTGGTACTGAGGCAACATCGCAATATTTAATAAATGCGCTTCTTCAAATTGTGAAAATAAAAAGGATACACCTACAATCTTACCGTCAAGCTCAACAACGTATCCTTCAAATTGATTGCACGCACTTTCTACGATGTTTTTAGGCCAAGGGCAAATGCTCGATATGCATTGAATATCGTAAGCAATGTCTACGTCTTCTCCCACCATACGGCGGATTTTACGGTTAGTGTCCATAAGCTGCCTTAATCGCTTTTAACTCCTGCCATAATTGGCGTTTGGCAGAGTCATTGTGTTGCAATTCGTTTAACGGCATCGTTTCTACCGAGCCCTTAGGTAAGGATACAGTTAGTCCACGTCCAAATGCAACCACTTTTGCCGATGGGCTCACTTCGGGTAACCTCAACGGGAGCGTCTCAGAATAGCAAATCGCCATCTCTTCCTCAGGTAACCCCACTGCGACCATGATTTTTTTTAACAGTTGATGCTCAGGAGAAGACCAGTCAAGCGTTGAGGATTGGAGGAGAAATACAAGTTTAATGGGCGCTTCATCTGACGAGGGCGAAAGATGTTTCGGCCCTACAGGTACATATGCAACAATACCCATTTGTTTTAAGTACTGCGCACGCACCGCGGGAGTCATCAGGATTTAACCAAAGTTAATGTAGGGCCGCCCTTCCCCTTACCACCATTGCCGCCACCATCACTCGGTAACCCATCTTCTAGACGCTCAAGCGCTTCAATCGTGGTCGGGAATGTCATATCACCTAAATCATCAGGATCAAAAAAGTATCCTTCATTTGTATCGCTCGTGTAAATACCCAATACGGCAGATACAGGAACAACACAATCAAAATAGCCACGTGCAAACCGAGCACTGAAACGAATTAACCATTGCCCCATGTGCAATTTATCAACCGCATTTGGATCAATGTTTAAAACAATGTTGCCATCCACAATATGCTCTTTCGGCACCTGCACGCAAGGCTGCGTTGCATCTACCAAAACGTAAGGGACTTTACCGTTTGCGACGATCCATTCATGAACAGCACGTAACAAATATGGGCGCTTTGGTGTCATCATACCGTTACCTTCGCGGGCAGATATATTGCTCTTTCTTGCGGAGTCAGGCTTTGCTTGAAGAAAGTCATCGCAAATATCTTCTTCGCGTACTCGACCAGTGGACCTGCAGTTGGGGGTAAAGAAATCCCTAATACCGGCAAACGCCACAATATCGCAGCCAACATGCAGTCGGCATACGTCAACGATTCAGCCGCCATGAAGCCTGATTTATGAATGTGCGGAATCAATGAAATGAGCCCGTCAGACAGACTCTTAGCAACAGATGCTTTTTCTACTTCGTCACGCACTTCTAAATGTGCAATCCGTGCCAACCAGTCACGGTCAATCCGGTAGCATAAGCTACGGATCGTCGCACGTGAACCCGGTGCTTGGGGTAACAAGCTTGGCGCCGGATAACGCTCTTCAATGTATTCAAAAATAGTTCGCCAATCATAGAGAGCAACATCTCTGTCGATCCAGGTCGGCAAACTGCCGTACGGATTCATCCCAAACAAAACTTCAGGATTATCCCTTGAAACAGAACGAAACTCTACCTGTATGCCTTTATAGGCGATAGCCATCCGACAGCAATGACTTTTAATGTCGCTGACATCAGTGACGTCATAATACAACGTATTTTGGTTATGAACTGTGCTTGACATGATTTTCTCAAACATTCAAAAACAAACTCACTCTACATCTTTCCAATACTCACGCTTTAAAAGATAAGCAAAAAGTGTGAATATTACCAAGAACAACAAAACAATTACCCCAGCACGTTCGCGTTCTATCTTCTTAGGATCAGCCGCAAAACTTAAAAAGTTCACCAAATCGTAGGTGACCTGCTGGAATTCCTGAGGCGTTAACGCCCCTTTTTCCACTAACTCAAAACCTTCAATCACTTGAATAGGCCGCTTGTCTGCATCAAAGCCTACTGTTTTATAGATAGGCTGCTGCAATCCTTGCAAATTTGCCAACACGTTGGGCATCGCGACTTGTGGGTAAACAGCATTGTTAACACCAAAAGGACGCTTTGGATCAGGATAGAACGACAATAGATAATTGTAGACCCATTCCGAACCACGTGACTTTGTTTCCAACGTTAAATCAGGTACCTTTGTGCCAAACCAAGCTTTCGCCATTTTTGGATCCATCGCCGTGCCCATCAGAGCACCCACGTTGTCAGATGTAAACATCAAATTCGACTTGACTATCGCTGCATTCACTTCGCCTTTCGCATCGGTAATACCAATGCCATTAGCCATTTGTGAATAACGCATGTACCGTAACCCATGGCAACCGCTGCAATAGTTCATGTAATACTTTGCGCCACGCTGCAAGGAGGCCTGATCATGTGGATTCATCTTGGGTGTGTGATACACAAAATGAACATCCCCAGAAGCCGCTGCCACGAAAGGCAATAAACACAGTGCTAATAATCCTTTTCTCATTCGCTGATCCTCTCTGGCACTGGCTTAGTCTTATCCATTTTGCTGTAAATGGGCATCAACAAGAAGAATGCAAAGTAGCCCAACGTAAACAACTGCGAGAAAACCGCTTTCACAGGTGTTGGAGGCAACCCGCCCAAATAGCCTAAGCCTAAAAAGCACACCACAAACATCGCCAAGAAGCCTTTATATAGCCAACCTTTATAGCGAATAGAGCGTACACCACTGCGATCCAACCAAGGCAATACAAACAAGACTGCCAATGAAGCCCCCATCGCGGTCACACCTAACAATTTGTCAGGAATAGCACGCAAAATCGAGTAGAAAGGCGTCATGTACCAAACAGGTGCAATATGCTCAGGTGTTACCAATGGATCTGCTGGGATAAAGTTCGGGTGTTCGATGAAGTACCCGCCCATGTCAGGCACAAAGAACAGTACCGCACAGAAAGCAATCAAAAACACACCGACACCCACGAGATCTTTGACCGTATAGTAAGGATGAAACGGAATACCATCTAAAGGTTTGCCATTCTCATCTTTAAACTTTTTGATCTCGGCGCCATCAGGATTGTTCGAACCCACTTCGTGCAGCGCAACTAAGTGAATCAAGACAATACCCAATAATACGATTGGCAATGCAACCACATGCAACGCGAAGAAGCGGTTCAATGTTGCGCCCGAGATATTGTAGTCACCACGGATCAACAAGACCAAGGAATCCCCGATTTTAGGAATCGCACCAAATAACGATGTGATCACTTGTGCACCCCAGAAGGACATTTGCCCCCAAGGTAATAAGTAACCCAAGAATGCTTCTGCCATCAGGGTTAGGAAAATTCCCATTCCCAACAACCAGACTAATTCACGTGGACGTTGGTACGAACCGTACAATAAACCACGGAACATGTGCAAATAGACCACGAGGAAAAAGGCAGACGCCCCTGTCGTGTGTGCATACCGTATGATATCGCCATAAGGCACATCGCGCATGATGTATTCAACCGATGCAAACGCATCTGCATCCGTTGGCACGTAATTCATGGCCAACCAAATACCGGAGACGAGCTGCAGCGCCAATACAAACATGGCCAACGACCCGAAGTAATACCAAATATTGAAATTTTTCGGCGCATAATACTCAGATAAATGTTTACGATAAAACTCTGTTACTGGTAAACGCTCATCTATCCATTTCATCAACGCGCTTCCTGGCTTACTCATGCCGCGCCTCCGTCTTTACCTATTAACACCACAGTGTCACTCACAAAGTGGTACGGGGGAATTTCCAAATTCATCGGAGCAGGCACGCCTTTAAATACGCGACCCGCTAAGTCAAATTGAGAACCATGGCAAGGACAATAAAATCCACCTGGCCAATCAACTGCTAATGAACCGGGATCTGGACGATAGGTCGGTACACAACCTAAATGCGTACAAATACCGACCGCAACCAAATATTCTGGTTTGATAGAACGGGTTATATTCTGACAGTACGTAGGCTGCTGTGTCGCGACCAACGAATCTGGATCGCGCAAACGGCTTTTCAGCGTTGGCAAAACATCGAGCATCGCTTGTGTGCGACGGACTATCCAGACAGGTTTGGAACGCCACTCAACCGTGACTTGTTGGCCTTCTTCGATCTTAGAGATATCGACTTCAACCGGGGCACCCGCTGCTTGTGCGCGAGCACTTGGTTCCCAGGAACCAACTAAAGGAACAGCCATATAAGCTGCTCCGATACCACCGATCACCGTCGTAGCAGCCGTCAGAAAACGACGGCGGCTTTGATTCACCCCATGTTCGCTCATATTGGGTCTCCCAATCATTGGAAAAAAGCGTGGGCAGTAATCTTAACGCTTGGAGAACTGCTTGGAACGACGTGCTTTTGGCTTACCGACTTTCTTACGTTCAACTTTACGTGAATCGCGGGTCAGCATGCCTGCCGTACGGAGGATACGCTTGAAGCCCATCACGCCTTCGTTCATCACGCCATCAACTTCTTCAGCTGCACTGCCTTCGACTGCTTTATCAAAAACAACCAATGCACGTGCTAAACCGTGACGAATCGCGCCAGCTTGACCTGTGCATCCGCCGCCTTTAACGGTGATCAATACATCGAAACCTTCGAGCATGTCTACCGCCGCTAGGGGGGACAATGCGGTTTGAATGTCTGTTCCACGCGTGAAATACGCGCTAACGTCTTTATAATTAACGGTGACACGGCCTGTGCCTTTCTTTAAAAATACCCGTGCGACCGAGCTTTTACGACGGCCTGTTCCATAACATGTTGCTGCTGCGTTCATATGCGACCTTTAAGTTAAACTATCAGTATCAAGAGGAATAGGTTGCTGCGCACTGTGAGGATGCTCAGCTCCTGCGTACACCTTCAGCTTCCTGAACATGTCACGACCCAATGGGCCTTTTGGTAACATGCCTTTAATCGCCAACTCAATGACGCGTGCGGCATTTTTATCCAAAGCATCTTCAAAAGAAGCTTCTTTAATACCGCCAGGAAAGCCTGTATGGTGAAAATATTTCTTGTCTGTCGTTTTTTTACCCGTCACTTTAATCTGACTGGCGTTAACAATAATGACAAAATCCCCTGTATCAACATGGGGAGTGTAGATAGGTTTATGCTTACCACGCAGAATGCCGGCGACACGGGATGCCATGCGGCCGAGAACTTTGTCTTTTGCATCAATTACATACCACGCATGCTGTACTTCATGCGGCTTAGCGCTAATCGTTTTCATGTATACTCCGAGAATATGCCTCTCCAAAGAAGCGCTATTTTACCCAACTCAACACGGGCTGGCAATAGTACTTAGGCAAAAAATCGCTTAAATATTAAAAATGTTGCCAATGAGGCCCCGCCAGAGACGAACCCACCCCATAAGACGTCTACCACCGCTAAAGTCGTAGACCAGCCCTTTAAGGTAGCCAAGTTCGTCAAATCGTAGGTAGCATACACTAAAACGCCAAAGAATACTCCTTTTATCAACACAGCCCCCGAACTCGCACCGTTTGCCAGGCTCGGTTCCACGATAAAAGCCACTAAACCCACCGGATATAATAGATACACCAAGGCCGCTGCCCACAAAAGCGGCCTTTCGAGCATCAGGCTGCCAAGTTGAGATTGGTAAAAATGCTTCGCAAAAACATTCAGCCAGACCATGTCTAGGCCTAAGTAAAAGAATGCGGCGATGATATACAGTAATATGAGATGTTTCATAAAAGCCTCCAATAATAGTAGCCCCAGCATGCCCCTCAAACAAAGATATATGGGATTCCGCATTATTTCCGCTTTTTTACTACACTTTTATGAATCTGTGCTATGTTAAGTACTGTATATGCTCACTTTTAGGAGATCTTCTTATGCCTGCTAAGAAAAAACCCGCTAAATCTGCCGCTCGCAAGAAAACAGTGAAAAAAGCTGTTAAAAAGCCTGCTGCTAAAAAAACCGCTGCCAAAAAGGTTGTCAAAAAAACAACCAAGAAAGCAGCTGCTCCCCGTAAAGCTAAAACCGCTAGCATTCAAGTATTGAAAGCTGCACCTGCGGTGAAAAGCCCATTCACGAAAACCGAACTGACCAAAACCATCTCTGATATGACTGGTTTGAGCAGCAAGGAAGTGAAATCTGTGATGGAAGCTTTGGAAAACGTGATTCATGAACATATCAAATCACGCGGACCACAGTTATTCAGCATGGGTGGCCTTATCAAGGTTAAAGTCATTCGCAAACCAGCGACCAAAGCTAGAAAAGGTATCAATCCTTTCACTGGCGAACCTACCACGTTCAAAGCAAAACCTGCTCGCAACGTCGTCAAGGTGTTGGCTCTGAAGAAACTGAAAGAAATGGCCAAATAATTCTATTTGGGCTATTTCAAAAGGGCGGACTCAGGTTCGCCCTTTTTTATTGCTCCGCATTTAGGGTTCCCGCGAGGAGAAAAAAGGATATAATAAGCCGATGAAAACGTTACCACCGTCGATTATCATTCCAGGACCCGTGGGGCAACTCGAAGCCCTACTGGATATCCCTGCGCACCCAACAGACCATGCCGTGGTGATTTGCCACCCCCATCCGCTTTATGGTGGGACAATGCACAACAAAGTGATCACCATGTTGGCGAAGGTATGCACAGAACTGGGCGCGATGCATTTGCGTTTCAATTATCGCGGCGTCGGGGCATCTGAAGGCGAATACGGGCATCTTGAAGGTGAAGTGGCTGATGCGCTCGCCGCGATTGATTGGCTGGCGGCACATCACCCTTATCAAAAACTCTGGTTATTTGGGTTTTCATTCGGGTCGTACATTGCTGCACGGGCATCGATTGTTCGGCCTTGCGAGCAATTACTCACCGTGGCTCCTGCGGTGCAACATGCGCAGTTTGATGCGTTGCCGACGATCACTTGCCCATGGACGATCATTCAAGGCGAAGAGGATGAAATTGTTCCGACGCCCCTGGTAGTCGAGTTTGCACATAGCCGCGCTGAAAAACCAACATTATTACTGCTGCCTGAATGCGGTCATTTTTTTCATGGTCATTTAACGCTACTAAAAGAAACATTATTAGCGCACTTTCAACCACGCATACTTGACGAATAGCGCGCCATTGCTCATGCTTATCGAAACACATAAGGAGATGACAGCATGATAATGTACCTATGTCTATTAGCGGGCCTTGTGATCGGCTACGGCGTTGCCTACATGGCTTACTCAAACAGCCCCGCACGCAAAGCACTGGAAGAAGCTTTGGCACAAAAACAACGCGAACTGACGGACTACCAAAACCAAGTGATTGCACATTTCCAGAAAACGTCAGAATTGGTAGAAGCGCTTCATGCCCACCATAACAATATCCTTGACCACCTGTGCGAAGGGGCTAAATCGCTGCGCCCCCAAACAGTGGTAGAGAGCATCATCGACCCCGCGGCCCCCACTGGCGGAGCTGCCCCAAAGGACTACTGGATCACGAATGATCCGACGAATGTTGCCGTGGCCCGAGACAGTTAGCCAATCCTCGGGTATAATCTCTCTCATCATATATATAGTTGAGAGTGGCAGATGGAAAAATTATTAATCACGGGTGGGCGCACGCTCTCCGGGCAAGTCCGTATTTCAGGTGCTAAGAATTCTGCTCTCCCTATCCTGGCGGCCACCCTCCTGACCGATGAGCCTGTCACCCTCAGCAACGTTCCTCATTTGCGTGATATCACCACGACCATTCAGCTGCTTGGCCGCATGGGTGTCGATGTCGTGATGGGCGACCACATGACCCTCACCGTCCATGCCACCAACCTGACGCAATTGGTAGCTCCTTATGAGCTGGTCAGAACGATGCGTTCATCGATTTTAGTCCTGGGCCCCCTGTTAGCTCGATTTGGTGAAGCGGAAGTGTCTCTTCCTGGTGGTTGTGCGATTGGCACACGGCCTGTTGATCTACATCTCACCGCACTCGAAGCACTGGGAGCCACCATTACTGTCGAAAATGGATACATCAAGGCCAAATCCAATGGGCGGCTCAAAGGCGCACACATCACGTTCCCGAAGGTAACGGTCACTGGCACTGAAAACATCATGATGGCAGCCTGTCTCGCGAAAGGCGTCACTGTCTTGGAAAATGCTGCCTGTGAACCCGAGGTCACTGACCTGGCCAACTGCTTGATAGCGATGGGGGCCCATATTCACGGGGTTGGCACAACCCGTCTTGAGATTGAAGGTGTTGAGTCTTTACATGGAACAACCTATCGGGTTATCCCCGACCGCATTGAAACGGCCACCTTTTTGACAGCGGCAGCCATGACGATGGGCGATGTCACGACCAAATACACTGATCCTAGCCTGCTTGAAATTGTCCTTGAGAAGCTCGCTGAAACTGGGGCCGATATCACTACGACCGCCGACAGCATCCGCCTGAACATGCATGGCAATCGCCCTAAAGCGGTTAGCCTGGTCACGGCCCCCTACCCTCTCTTCCCCACAGATATGCAAGCCCAGTTCACGGCCATGAATGCCGTTGCCCACGGCCGCAGTGAAGTCGTTGAAACGATTTTCGAAAACCGCTTTATGCATATTGCCGAATTGGCGCGTATGGGCGCGAATGTGCTTCAACAGGGTAATACCGTGATTTGTGAGGGTATCCCACGCCTCACAGGCGCCCAAGTCATGGCGACTGATCTACGGGCCTCTGCCAGCTTAGTCTTGGCTGCCCTCGTGGCCGATGGCACCACGACCGTCGACAGAATCTACCATATCGACCGTGGCTATGAATTCATCGAAGAGAAACTACAAGGCTTAGGCGCGGATATCCGCCGCATCGGTAATATCAAAGACGATGATTGATATTGAGAAAAGCTCACCCGATCAAAAGTTATACATATGCTTTGATTGCGCCTCTACTTCGGCGTTAGGTTGAGCAATAGTTCTATCAATCAAATCGAGGCATTCCTTCTGCATATGTTTCGGGACATAAAATGCTTGGGATAGGTTTTCAATAAATTGACGCAGCTGTTTTTGTGACTCAGGAAATTTGCATATATTAGATACAATGCCTACAGATTCATAAGAACGCACAGCATAGCTATACTGAGGCTTGAGATTACTAATCAGTATGTTCAGACCTATTTCTTCACACTGGATTTCGCGCGCCATTTTTTTAATGTTCTTGATCGTCGCACAAGGGACGTCTTCAAAAACGATTCGAAGTAGCAAATCATTATCAATGCGCGTCAGGGAAAAATCCACACCCGAGAGGCCAGAGAGCACGAGTGCTTCTGCATCGCGTGGCTGGGCATTTGCAGATGACAATGTAAGGTGGCTGATGGTAAAGCCGGCACCCAATTCTCTTGAGTTAGATGTCATCTCATTTTCTATATTTTCCAGATAGTCACAATGCCTTTCTACCCTATCGGAAGAAACATACTTACAAAGCGGAGTCAGCGAAAACGGTTCTTTCTTTGCCTCAAGTCTATACATCGAAGCCCAGGGGTTAACAAGCTGATCATTATTGTTCTTGTTCAATCTTGATTTTTCAATTTTTGCCGTATTTTGCTGATCGAGATATCTATCATAAGCGCTGGTACGGAAATAAGGGATTCCCTTGAATGCCAAGAGTCGATCTTTGTTATTATTGTTATTTGATGCCAGTCTTTCATCCTCAACATCCATTCTTGACAATACTTCAGCGATATCCTGAGGGCGGTCATATAATTCTCCATAACAATCCGCTACCCTTTTTTTATTATATTCATTAGATACATATTCCATTTGAGTCGCGATAGGGGAATGATGGATACGGAACCAGTTCATGAGATTGGCATAAACCGTTTTCAATGCTGTGTTTCGTTCAAATTCACCTTGAATTTTCCAAAGCTCATAAAGACGATCACTTTCAGTCAAGCAGGTCATTTCAAACTTAAGAAGCATCCACTCGTTTTTTGCATCGAGAACAAAATTTTTCAGCATTAGACCCATCGTGCTCGTCATTTGCATTTCTTTTCCAAGCACACTACAAAGCTCAACCATTTCATCATACAAGTGCTCTTCGACTTGCGGCTTCCAGAAGAAACAATGATTTTGAGCGACCCCTTGAATCGTAAAAAAGCTCGAAAGCCCCCTATCCATATTGGCAAACTTTTTAAGATCAAAGCACGAAAATAATTGATTTAACAACGCATTTGGCAACATACCAGGATCTGTATTCAAGCCAATCTTAGCCACAATGCATGCGGAGCGAAAATCACTACCTAAATCAGGAACAACTTCGATGACTTTGTCGTCTTGTTTATTGACATAAAACAGAAGGTATTCATTTGCATTCGGATTCATTAACACAAAGCCAGAGTGCTGATGTTCATGAGCCATTGGGATTTTTTTGGAAAACGTAAATCGTTGGGCACCCGCAGGTAATTGTTGAATAATTTCTGAGGTTGCGTCATGAGCACTGCTTATTTTGACATTAAGCTCTATCATATTTTCCGCAGCACTTAATGCTAATTCCGTACCATTTTTATTCTGACAATGAATATAAGCAGGACCCGCTTGTTGCCCTAAAAACTCAAGTTTATTTCGTGCATACTGACTGATGGTCCAATCCCCATCATGAGTGACTGTCGGTTTTTTATTGTGAATAAAGTGGTGTATTGCAATTCTCATCGTATGTCGCCCCATAAAACCAGCTAACATGCTAACATTAGGGGCGACTAAATGCAAGTCACATCTCTTCTTTGTGATTTACATAAACCTTGAGCGGCACTCCACATACAAGGTACAATGCTGACATCAATTCAGTAGCAAGGGGTATCCATCATGGCTCATACAAAAGCGACGTGTATCCAGAGATGCTCAGAAATCAATTACAACTTTCATCAAATCAAAGAGTTGGTTAACGATTTGCTAGATAAACCCGAAATTGATGCAAACCTGAAGACACTTCCCGAGCAAGAATATGAGAGATTTCTTGAATTTGTTGCTTTCAAGCTCCCTTCCCTCATAGCCTCTCTCGATGAAACAATTGATGATGATGAAAAGAAAGCCATATTGCACAAAATAGTGATTGTTTGGAAAAAAGAGGGGGATAAACTTAACGATATATTTTATATGTTATTGAACAGCAAACTCAACAAAAAATGGAATCTAAAAATATTCGAAGCGATATTGTCTAGAAAAGCAGAGACAGTAAATTATCTCAAGGATATTTTTCGGGCTCTTGGAGGTGAAGTGGGAAAACAAGAGATCAGAAACATTTTTGATTTATTTGTTTCATATTCAGATGAACAGTTGGCCTATCTTATAGAATACGAAGAAATATTGGGTGATACTACCTGTTCTTTAAATGCATTGAAAAAGTGCACGACTGAATTGATGAGTAATATGCTGGAGGCTTACCGTACTGGGCGTAATGATGTCGTCACCCGGTTGATTGGATTGGGCGCTGATATCGATCAAGATGGCTTCTTCTTCGAAACGGTGCGAAATTTTGCAATATCCAGGAACCCCGCTGATGGTGAGCTTCCCATTTCCCTCATTAAAACTAAAAAAAGCAAGGAGATGGGGCGCGCATTGTGGCCCGCAATTTCATATAAAAATCTCGCTCTCCTTCAGTGCTTGTGTGAAAATGGCGCCCTTGCCCAGCGGAGTGCGGATGCTGAACCACCTCTGTTGCAGGCGCTTCAAGATGATGCTCTGGAAGTCATTCCTGTATTGCTAAGTTTTGGTGAGACATTTGATGAAGAATATAAAGGCAAAAAAATATGGGATTACGTCAGAGACTACGAAATAGACAAGTTTAACGACTATAGCCGTCAACATGCGGCAGACTATCAAACAGAGCTCCCTCTGATCCGTGAGTCGCTGAAAGAAATGCTAGTTTCTCTCGTTGATAAGAGTGCGAACTTTACAGATATCCGTGCGGAGCTTAGAAATAGATTGGCCGTTAAAATGAACCAGCAAGCTATCGCGAACAATACATCAAGTTGCATTTATACGTATTTAACGAATTACCAAAAAAAGAAGGTATGGGGCAATGCTCCTGAGCCGACTTCCTGGGACATTACCAGTCGTAACTTCGGCAAACGTCGGGAAGTCCTTGAGTATTTGATAGGGGATATCGTGAAGGTGGTTTTGCCATACGAGCAGAAGGCTTCAACCTATGAGCTAATAGGAGTGTTGGGTTGGAGGGACAATGACTCTTCCAGCAGCTGGGTGACCATTGGTGATCATTGTATTGAAGAAGGTTGGATTGGATCCATTTGCCTCGCTGAAAATGCAATGCAAAGCACGGTGAAACCAAAATTTAATAATCAGTAATGATCATGCCTTGGAGTTGACCATGAAAAAATCGAGCATATTTGCTGCTATCGCTGGTAATATTAAGGTAATCCGCCCCTAAAAAGAGAATAGCCATATGAAATACACGCGCATATACACAGGAACTGACAATCAATCTCATTTTGAAGATGGCGATGTTGAGTTGTTCGATGCGCTCATTGGCAAAGTCACTGCACAGATACCCGCGAATTGTTTATATTTTGGCGAAATAACCGATGAGGCTGAAATTAGTTGGCACAATCCATCCGCTCCGCAGTTTGTGATCATGCTGGAGGGCGCCATGGAAATAGAAATCGGCGATGGGGCTAAAAGAATATTCAACACAGGAGATATTGTGTTGGCTGAAGATACCACCGGTCAAGGGCATGTCACGCGGGCAGCAAGCTTAGGAAAACGCAGGTATATGGTTATTCCGCTGGCCGATGGCTCCGTAACTCTATAAGTTGGCACCTGTTTGTAAGATAAAGCGTTTTTTGTTCTGTAAATTGTCTACTCTTGCCCAATTACCTCTACATTAAAACGAATAACAATGCGCTTGTCAAATAATTTTACATTAATTCAAATTCAAATGCATTCATCCATCTTATAGCTCTTAAAATC
>JBIOEA010000012.1:0-62843 GCA_044445605.1 Gammaproteobacteria bacterium
GATGCATAATCGAGTTCTTCTATTTTGTCCTCAACATCCTGTAAACTTGTTTCATCTACTTGCTTTTCATCTGCTGGCGCAGGCATGCCAACACCTTCCATGTAAAACTGCAGATCTTCATCAGCTACGTTTGTAGCGCGTATTATTGGCTTTATATCTGCCCTTTTCTCAAGCAGTTCCGCTTTTTTTTGGTCAATGCTTTGATTTTTTAGTTTATTTTGTAATACTCTAGCCCGTCTCTCAACTTCAGATTCTTTTTTTGGTGAATTAGCCTTCACCTCTTCGGTATTTGAAAACATAGGCGCAAAGAAAGACTTAAAAAAGTTCGTAAATGAAAATGAAGTTGATGGCGATGCAGTATAGACAGGCGCTGGGGAATGTGGCTCAGATGGTCTATCGAACTTAGCAATAAAGACATGCGCACGCACAAGGAGAGCAAGTGCCGCTATCATCATGGCCACTACTGTTCCTACTAGAATAATTACCCCTATCTCTATCATTTACCTACCTCGCTCTGTATAGGGTAAGTATATCTAGTTAATTGGCCAAGTTCTAATGGTATTCTGTGACAATTTGTGGCAAGGCGCCCCTTCTTCTGTAGGGGCGCCCCTCAGTGCGGGGACTAGGGACAATTATCGTTGAGGTGATGCCGAAGATGGCAAACGCACTTTCGCTTCCACATTTCCAGCAAACTTTTCACCGCTGAACATTTTGCTGAATCCGACATACTCTTTACCAGAGTATGCCCTATACCCCATTCTGGCCACATTAAACAGACCTAGCGTCAGGCAGCTTACCAGCGTATAAGCTACTGCTCTCAAAAATGAGCTTGAATGGGGATCTGGGTTATCGGCAATTGTTGATTTTTTTGCATTAAAATCGTAATAAAAATCTTCCAGCGTTTTCTCTGGCTTTTTCGTCGTATCAGAAAGTATTTTCTTAAATCGCTCGAGTGTAGCTTTTCTTGAAACCCAGTCTTCACCTTGTTTTTCATTAAGATACAATAAATAGGCTTCCGTTTCTGCAAGCAAAGAATTTATGGCATCGAGTTTGTTAGCATCCCCGATTTGGTAAATATCCCCCATGCATAAAGCTGCTTTCTCAGAAAGTTCTTCGGGGGTTTTATCAAATCCCCAAAAAAGACCATGCGAAATTTTATAATCAATTTCTTCTGATTGCAAAAAAGCCACTTCTGTATTATTGAGTTTTTCAAGATCTATTCCAAATGCACGGGCTAAATAAAAATTTGGTTTAACTGGGTAATCCGTTAAATCTTTCAAAGCAAAAATATAACTTATTAAATAAGCTGTAGGGTCATCACGCTTCATTTTCTCCATGGTCATTTGCATATGAGCAAGCACGGATTTATAAAACGCGTCACAATCTGTTTGTTTCGATTCAATCTCCGCAAACTGTGCACGAAAAACAGCAGGCGTAAATTTTTCAAAATACCCAAGCAACTCCACACGACTTAGATCGGTAATGCGTTCAATAGCCGCTGCTTTAATCTCATTACTCATGAAGCACCTTATATGTATTGTTCCGTTTTCATACTTATAAGAGTACTGAGTTTTGTGACTTATTTCAAGATCTTAGGGAGCTATAATTTGTAACAATATGTGTCAACTCGCCCCTACATCAACTTCTTCGCCAATTCGACCCCGAACTGGTCAAAGGCATTGATGCCAAACAGACAAGCCAAAAAGTACGTTTTATGCTCATAAAACGCCATCAACGCCCCGAGATTCTCAGGGCTTAGGCTCTTTAACCGGATAATCTGATGCGGCTGGTTGCCCTCCAAACGGGCATTCGGATTGAGATTATAGGGATCCCCATGGGTCAAGGCATACGATTGCGCCAAACAGGCTGCCACTAACTCTTTGTTTTCTAACGGCAAAATGAACTCAACCGACACGCGGTGCTTGCCCTGATGCAACAACTGATTAAACGTGTGCTGTGCATGCAACCCCGTTTGGCCCCACACAATCGGCCCCGTTGATTGCGCAAGCGGCTCGCCATCCATCGTACAGTTCTTCCCCAAGCTCTCCATGCTCAATTGCTGGACGTAGGGTACAAACTTCGATAACCGGAACCCATAAGGCAAAACCGCTTCCGTCGTGGCACCACCGTATCGCACATTCCAAAACGTGCACAACGCAGCCATCATGGGTAAATTTTCAGTGGGAGCGGCATGAAGCGTGTGTTCGTCCATCGCATGTGCGCCTTGTAACATCGCTTCAAATGCATCGAAACCATGACATAAGGCAATGGGTAGACCTACGGCAGACCACACCGAGTACCGTCCACCTACCCAAGGCCACATGTCAAAAATACAATCGGCCGATATGCCAAATGCTTTAGCCGCATCCGCGTTCGCCGTCACCGCAACAAGGTTCGTCGCGCCCCAAGCCTTCGCCAACGTCGCGTTGAATAACGTCTCGGGCGTCGTAAATGACTTGCTGATGATAATGAATAACGTCGTCTCAGGCTCCAAAGCCGCAACCGTTACATCAAACGCCTCCTCTTCCATGTCACCCAGAAAATGGACGTTTAAATGCTTGGGGCTTAACTGCAGTGCATCACATACCGCCGCACTCCCCCAATATGACCCTCCTATCCCAAAAACCACCACGTCTTTGATCGCGGATTGATGCACCCGCTCGCATAACCCCTTCATCTTGTCGAGCGATGCGTGTATGTCCGGCATGATGTCATGACCACTCACGTATAACGGCTCAGTCGAAGGACTGCGTAATGCCGTGTGTAAGGCAGGTCGGTTTTCGGAGACGTTAACAATCCCTCCACGAACCAATGCTTGCATCTTTTCAGGGAGCCGTTGCTCACGTGCAAAATCATCAAATATAGGTAATGAATCAGGGAAAAATCGTTGGTGACTGAAATCTAAGGATATTTCTCCACATGAGATCTGCATCCGCTGCGCGCGAATAGGATCAGGGATCACATCACGTAAATGCAAGGACGCTAATGTGTGTGCGTGTAACTCGAACAAGCATATCTCCTTAATTTCGAAGATGGGCGAAAGATGTTTCGCCCCTACAGGATGGGGTCAATGAGCCTCTCTCACGGGTACTTCTTTCGGTGGCTTAATCTCATGTGAAATATCTGTAAACACAGGCGATTGCCACGTACCCGTAATATGGTACCGGTAATGCCCCAATCCCTCAAGTGGATTAAACATTTTGCCCGCTAACCAAACCGCTGCTCCAATCGCCGGGTTCGCGATCGCCACCGCCGCTGCCCCTATCGTTGGTACCGCCGAATTCGCCGTCGACTTCACATCCAAATCTAAATCGAGCACCTGCGACACCAAGCTCACCTTCCCACTCAACGTCATGTTCGCCGAGGGCGCTTTCATCGTCGCATCGGTCGTATATGCCGTGCCATCATGAATATTGATCTTCGACTGAAAAGCATCAAACGCAAATCCCTTTTGGAATACGTCACTGAAATCAAACTGCAAACGACGTGCAATACTTTCCACACTGAACAAACCTAACAGACGCCCTAAACCTGGGTTGACCGCCGTTAAGCGCCCCTTCTTCAGGTTAATATCAACATCCCCGCGCACTGTCGCTTTATTAAACTTACCGGGGGAACCCACCCAACGTAAATCAAACGTCATATCACTCTTCGAGTCTTCAATGTCACTCTTTAATCCCGAAGCAATCAACGTCTTTCCAATGTCATTGCTCTTTGCATTCCCTTGAAATGCCGTCTCAG
This sequence comes from Gammaproteobacteria bacterium, assembly GCA_044445605.1. Lineage (GTDB taxonomy): Bacteria > Pseudomonadota > Gammaproteobacteria > JABCZS01 > JABCZS01 > CAWKDC01. The sequence goes on from JBIOEA010000012.1 coordinate 3,742, forward strand.
TCTGCCCCTCAGCCGTATGTATCCACGACCCCGTCGCCGTCAACTGATGGACGTCACTCTTCACCGTCACAGGCTCAAACCCCACCCCATTAGGGATCGGGCGAATCTGTATGTTCACCTCACCCAACGATTGGTTTTGATAAAAAAATTGCCGACAATTAAAATTAATCGGCGGTACCTGACGTGGATCACCATCAGGGCTCTTATCCGCTCCCGGCGTCGGCTTCCAAACATATCGCTCAAAGTTCAATGATAACGGAGCACTCAACGAAATCGTATCCGGTGCCATCACCACACCTTTCGCCCCCGGACCATCCAACGTGACTTGCCACGCCGTCGCTAAACGCTTCCAACTTAAAAACGTTTCTTCCAACCGAAATCCTTTGAAAAATAATGTGTCAACCCAGAATCCACCCTGCACGGTCAATGGCTTTTCACCCGATTGTTTGAACTTCTCGAAAAAGGTCAGCCACGAATCCACATCCAGCGCCGTGATCTTCCCACCCACAAAATATCCGTCCGATTTTGCTGGCGTTGCGGCTTCCTTCCCTAACATTAAATTCACCGCCTTCAAAAGGTATTTTTCTCCCTCTTTTTTGAGCGTCAATGCGGCATTAAATAGCCCATCATAAGTGACCACGGGATTAAGTACCGTATCGCTCTTCAATGGCAGACGAATCGTGAGTGATTTTTGAGCATCAGCAGCCTTTGCCAGCGGTTCCGGTACCGCAATGGCAATGCCCTTCAAGTCCGATTGGAAGGTCAGCGTCGAATCACCTTTCCCTGAGATCGTCGATAACGTCATTGAGTAAGTGCTATCGCCACTGATCAATGGCTTAAACATCGGGCTTAAATACGGCTCGATATCCTTCATCCCAAAGTTACTGTTGAGCACCCAATCATGAAGCGTCTTCCCACTGGTTTCTTTGCAACTTACCCCAATATTTGCCGAATGATGCAGAAACGTCGCTTGAATATCCTTCGCTGTGATACAACCATTTTTAAATGCAACGGAACCAGTCACGTCATCAAAGGTGACTTTCCACGATGGCAAGGTGATTAAACCCTTCTTCATGGAAACAATACCCGTCGTATCCGCTTGCGTTTTTTCATCCAGTGGGATCTTTAAATCTAATCGAGTATCCAACGTGCCCACAACATCGACCCACTCCATTCCCGTACCCATTGTTTCCCAAAGCGGAGATTCACGTAAGAATTGTTCCATGTTGTTGGCCGGCCCTTCAATGTCACCCGACAACAGCAACACCAATGGCTTGTTGAGATCACTGTAATCCACCGCCGCAACCGCTTGCTTAATCACTGTATCTCGGTACTTTCCTGAATCAATGTATCCTTGGAATTTCTTACCGTCGATCACTAATTGTGCATTGATATCGGTGATCGGCGGCCAATGCTTTTGGTAATTCAAGGTCGCGTCTTTCAGTGCAAATTGCAATTCAAATAGCCCATTCCCATTTTCATAAGGGAAATCTTTTAAACTGCCTTCTACTCGCCCTGTCGCTTTCGTCACTTCCCCTTTGACAAGGCTGTCGGAAATCCAATGGAATAATCCAGCGCCTAATACCTTTCCTGGCAAGTAATACAAAATCTCTTCACGCGTCAATCGCCCCGTCTCCACAAATAGTTTCAACTGGGCAGGATCTTTTTCCGGCACCGTCAGCGTTAAATCAACTTTCGCTGTCGCATCTTCTTCAACAATTTCAAAACCCTGTGTATGAATGACCAAGGGATCATATGTCCAATCAATGACTCCATGCACCCCATCAATTTCTAATGCGTGTGGATACACAGTGGGAACCACTAATGTCAGATTTTTAGTATCTACTTCAAATTCACCGTGCGTTGCGGTCAGCTTGACAGTACCTGCCAAATTATCAATACCGGGTAATGTACCTTCTGATTTTTCATAGGCATCACTGACTTGAAAACCAACATGCCAATGAATTGCATCACCTGGAAGACCCACCCATTCAATATTATATAAACGTGCATGGGGATCATGTTGAACCAATTTCTTTTCTTGCTCTGGTGTTAAATACCCCAATACACGCGCAATCGACACCGCATCAAATAAAGAAATGGCATTGAAACGCGCTTCCCAAGGTTTAACGGGATCAATGTCCACTACCCAGGATTTTAGCGCACTCAGTTTTTCATGCACCGTAAATGAAACATCGTCCGCTGTTAGCTTAATATGACCATCGTCTTCGCCTTCCAACGCAACTTCACCCACAAATGAAAATGGAAGTATTTTGTCCGCTACGTCATTTTTCACCACAGCATCTTTCAGATCAACTCGCCCTACGATGCTACGCCAGATGCCTCCATCGTAATCAAACCAGACATCTCCATTCATTAGGCCATGTTGCCACGTAAAATCATGCCATTGACTGGGCATGTACCGTGGATCAAACACAACATTTTTCAGGCGCGCGTATCCTTTGATTTTCATTTTCAACGGATCACGCCAGTCTCCAGCCGTATCCACAATAAAACGGAACCTGGAATGACGATCGCCAATGTACATGGCCAATTCAACACGTTGATTTTCTTTTTGTGGACGAACCGAAAAATCAATAATATTGAGCGTGATCGGTTGGCCATTCTTGAGCAGCCAATGCACCGTCGCATCTTCCACCGAAATCCGCTTGAACTGCTGTAACACAGGCCACGGAATGGCATTCAGATTTTCAGCCCCGCCCGTTTCCCGTAGCGTGACATTCAGCCCCTCAACGGTTAACCGTCCCAATACCCAATCCCATTTCATCAGCGATGCTAATACATCCAATTGAACATCCACGTACTCCATCGAAGCAACCTGCTTCCCCGTTTCGGCATCCGCTATCGTGATACCCTTAAAACGCAACGCTGGTCCAAAACCATGCCAACCACTGTCCAAATTGGATATGGTGATGTTTAAATGAACTTGCGACTGGGCCCACTTTTCAATCGTGCCCAAATAATTCTCCGCATAAGGCATCGCAATACGCACCAAACTCAAGGCGACAGCGGAAAATACCGTAAAATGCAATACGACATACCCGAAAATTTTCGTTATTTTTTTAATGACATGTTCCATTCCGCGTCCTGCTCCTTTTTATTACGTCATCAGTACATCAAATTTTTCATTGGGATACATCGCATCCGTTTGAAAAATAATATCCTCAGTTAATATGTTTTTTAAAGTCTCTTTTATCATGTCGTTCGCCGATAAACAATGCTCTACGACCATCGGAGATGCCACCACTGTAAAAGAGTAATCTTCAAAAGGCGTGAATTTGCGCTTGATCTCCCGCACAATGTCCATACAAATCATCTCTAGACGCTTCACCGAACCACTGCCTTTGCATTGATGGCATTCTTCACACAAAATATGTTCTAAACTTTCACGCATCCGTTGACGCGTCATTTCAATCAAACCTAATCCCGAAAAATCATTGATGGTGATTTTCGCCACATCATGAGCTGTCGCATGCAATAACGCTTGACGCACCTGTTCACGATGAGACTCTTCTTCCATATCAATAAAATCAAGCACGATAATGCCACCTAGGTTACGTAAACGTAACTGACGAGCAATCACTTCGACAGCCTCTAAATTCGTTTTCAGAAATGTCTCATTTAAACTTTCCTTCCCAACAAACCCACCTGTGTTTACGTCGATCGTGGCCATTGCTTCGGTTTGCTCAATCAATAAGTATCCGCCCGAAGGTAAACTACACGAGGGCTTCAAGGCACTGGTGATGTCTTGCTCCACCCCATAAAGATCAAAAATCGGTTTGTGTGAGTCATAGTAATTGACATCATCAATCGCATCCGGGAAAAAACGTTCTACGTAATCCTGTGTGCGATGATACATCGCTTTATCATCAATTTTAACGTGCGCCGAAGTAGATAATCTGTCGCGCCATATCCGAAGCGGTAAGGGTAGTTCTTCATAACAACACTCCCCCACTTTCGCATGTTTTATTTTTTCGCGAATTCGCTCCCACACTTCATGCAAGTATTCCATGTGCTCTTGAAACGATAAATCCGTTTGCCCTATCGCCTGCGTACGCACCACAAACCCGCCCACCTGTGGCACCGTTGCACGCGCATTATCCAATAAGGAAAACAAACGTTGACGATCACTATGATGCATGATTCGTTTAGATAAAAAATCTTTCGTCAAAGAAGGCATGTACACTAAATAACGGGATGAAAAAGATAAATGTGCGCTTAATCGAGCACCTTTGGTTCCCAGAGGATCTCGCGAGACCTGAACCACAATTTCTTGACCTTGATGAACATAATGACGAATGTCTACGCCAAGAGCCGGCATTGGAATTTCGTCGTTTTCTGATAAAGGTGCAATATTGCCCACGTGTAAAAAACCAGAACGTTCCAGCCCAATCTCCACAAAAGCCGCTTGCATCCCTGGTAACACGCGCGTCACCTTGCCTTTGTAAATATTGCCTACCAAACTGCGTGAGCCTGCACGTTCTACGTAAATTTCTTGTACTTTCTCATTCAATAATAACGCCACACGACATTCGTAAGGGTTAATATTGACTAGCATTTCGTCGAGCATGATTTACTCCGCTTGGTTGAACACGCCTCGCGCGGAATCTAAAATGACCATGATGATTGGCCAGCATAATATCGAGCTGGGGATCGACCATAACACGTGCCAAGGCATGTCCATGTGCGTTAAAATCATCCCTATCGCGATGACCAAAAACTGTACGCCACCCACCAACATTCCCATAAATAAAGACTGCTGAAACAAAGGAAACATTTTTAAGCGCGCATGCAAACGCACAACTAAATAAACTGCCAACGCAAAACCCAGTGCATAAGGCCCCAAAATAATGCCATATAAAAAATCGGTTAATAACCCCACAAACCAAGCCGTGGCCACACCCACCTGATCCGGACAATATAATGCCCAATAGAGCAATATCAGTAAGATGAGTAAGGGTCTTCCCGCCGTGATCGCAGGTGGCATGGGTGTGGCCAAAAACATCAGTCCTAAAAATAGGGTCAGCGCAATAATTGCTATACCTTTGGATGTGTCCTTCATGAGGCCTCCTTCGGTTTTTGTGGCGCGACTTTAGCGGTCTCTTTCGCGGTTTCTTCCGCCGCAAATGAACTGGCATCTGGCCATATCAATAATAATTCCCGCGCTACGTCAATCCGTGCAAAGGGTTTTGCCATCACGCGGACAAATGCCCCACCGCCTTCACGATCAATCGACTCAATCACGCCAACAGGATAGCCACGAGGGAAACGTTGACCTAACCCTGAACTGACCAAAACATCGCCTACCGCAAAATCAGCCGTCAGTGTCACGTGCGTGATCGATAAACTGTCCACCGTTCCGCCACCAAATGCCAATGCGCGTGCACCCGAGCGACTGGATTGAACCGGAATGGCGTGTTGCTTATCTGTTAATAATAAAACGACGCTGGTTTTAGGGCCCACTTCAATCACTTGGCCCAAAATCCCCATGGCATCAACAATCGGCTGACCTTCATAGACACCATCAGAACTCCCCCGATCAATCACAATGCGCTGCGAATAAGGGGTTGTGTTGATTTCAAGTACATCAGCTACCGCAACTTTTTCGTCGGGTTTCGTCGCTGTCTTCATCAGCATTTTGAGACTGTTATTTTCAGCTTCCAGAGCCAATAAATATTGTAGGCGTTGACGTAATTCTAAATTTTCGACAGTGAGTTTATTTACCTCTTTCGCCAATGCAGTACGTAACTTCATTTGATTGGCCATTTTATGGTAAAACTGTTCAGGGAATGTAACAGAATACTGAATCGGCAACACAACAACACTCATGAAACTTCGCACGCGCGCCAAATGCCCCTGTTGATGGTCTAGCACAATCAACAAGACCGACAGTAAGGACAGTAAACACAACCGCGTGATCGCCACACGGCTGTGTCGGAAAAGTGCGCGAATGGTTTTGCTCCCTACAATACTACTCTGTTGATAATAAATCCCCACCGCGCTCGTCCATGATCTCTAATGCACGGCCACCACCACGAGCAACACAGGTCAATGGATCATCGGCCACAATCACAGGTAAGCCCGTTTCTTCCATTAATAAACGATCTAAGTCGCGGAGTAATGCACCGCCACCCGTTAATACAATGCCTTGTTCAGCAATATCAGACGCCAATTCAGGTGGCGCTTGTTCCAAGGCCGCTTTCACTGCGCCCACAATGCCCGATAAAGGCTCTTGTAACGCTTCCAGAATCTCATTGCTGTTCAATGTAAATGACCGTGGTACCCCTTCCGCCAAATTGCGTCCGCGGACTTCAATTTCGCGTACTTCATTGCCAGGGTAAGCCGTTCCAATCGTCGTCTTGATCCGCTCAGCCGTGGCTTCACCAATCAAGCTGCCATAGTTGCGGCGCACATAGTTAATGATCGCTTCATCGAACTTGTCACCGGCAATCCGTATAGAGGCAGAATACACAATCCCACTCAAGGAAAGAATCGCTACTTCTGTCGTACCACCACCAATATCCACCACCATCGAACCCGTGGCTTCTTCCACCGGCATGCCTGCGCCAATCGCAGCCGCCATCGGTTCTTCAATCAGGTAGACTTCACGAGCACCCGCACACAGAACCGATTCACGGATCGCCTTGCGCTCTACTTGGGTTGAACCACAAGGAACACAGACCAGTACTCGGGGGCTGGGGCGCATGAATTTGGATTCGTGCACTTTGTGAATGAAATGCTGCAGCATTTTTTCCGTCACATGGAAGTCGGCAATCACGCCGTCCTTCAATGGGCGAATAGCGGTGATGTTGCCAGGCGTACGGCCTAGCATACGCTTAGCCTCTAAGCCTACTGCCAAGACGCTACGTTGCCCGGCGATTTTATCCTGCCGAATCGCAACGACCGATGGCTCGTTCAATACGATGCCGCGTCCGCGCATATAAATCAGTGTAATGGCTGTCCCGAGGTCAATGGACAGGTCAGTTGAGAACATACCTCTTAATTTCTTGATCATGGTTATCCGCCAAAATTTAAAATCACACAAAACATGTGCCATTGTACAGAAAATTCAACGCCATTTGTGTATAAATATGCCCAGGAACCAGGCGCGATCTCAAAAAAATCAGGATACGCGACTCTATATACACAAAAATGTCGTCCCCTATAAGAGTAACACGGAAATCCTATTGGGCAAGTAACAATTTTGTGATAGAGTAATCGAATCCATAAGGAGCTTTGAGCAAGATGACTATCTCCCAAGAACAAATCAAAGGTGTTGCCTATCTCGCACGCCTTGGCCTCTCAGACAGTGACGTACCCGTGTACGCTAACAACCTCAACAACATTCTCGCCCTGATGGCACAAATGCAGGCAGTCGATACAACGGATGTTGCCCCCATGGCACATGCATTCGATGCGACTCAGCCACTGCGCCCAGACGCGATCACCGAAGGCAATGAACGCGATGAACTGCTCGCCATTGCCCCTGCTACCGAATTCGGGCTTTATCTTGTGCCCCAGGTCATTGAATAGAGGTTACGATGCACATTAAAACATTACGTGAAATGGCCGATGATTTGGCCGCCGGCCGCTATACGAGCGTCGAGCTCACCCAGCATTTCCTAAACCGTATCCATGCCCATGATAAAAAGCTCAACAGCTTTATTACGGTCACGGATACGTTGGCCTTAGAACAGGCGCACGATGCAGATATGCTTCACAAAGCAGGAAAGGCCGGCCCATTGACCGGGATCCCCATCGCTCAAAAAGACATTTTCTGTACCAAAGGCATCAAGACAAGTTGCGGCTCAAAAATGTTGGATAACTTTATTGCCCCTTACAATGCCACGGTCATTGAAAAGTTTGCAGCAGCCGGTGCTGTCATGTTGGGCAAAACCAACATGGATGAATTCGCCATGGGTTCATCGAACGAAAATAGTTTTTACGGTCCTGTCCGCAATCCTTGGAACCTTGATTATGTGCCTGGCGGAAGCTCGGGCGGATCGGCCGCTGCTGTTGCAGGAGGATTGGCCCCTGCTGCCACCGGAACCGATACAGGTGGCTCCATTCGCCAACCTGCCGCATTGACCGGCATTACAGGTTTAAAGCCCACTTATGGACGTGTATCGCGCTATGGCATGATTGCCTACGCATCGAGCCTCGATCAGGGTGGCCCAATGACCAAAACTGCCTACGACGCAGCCATGCTATTGAATGTGATGGCAGGCCATGATCCTCGTGACTCCACGAGCGTCAATCTCCCCGTCCCAGATTACACCACCGGCTTGGATAAACCACTGCACCCACTGAAAGTCGGTTTGCCGACGGCGTTTTTTGATGAACGCTTGAATCCTGAGATTGCTGCTTGCTTGGAAGAAGCCAAGAAAGTATTGGCACCAATGGGCGTGACGTTCCATCCTGTGACGTTGGATACGTTGGATTTATCGATCCCCGCGTATTACGTGATTGCTCCGGCAGAATGTTCCTCAAACTTGTCACGTTATGATGGCGTGCGTTTTGGGCATCGTTGCGAGAATCCTAAAAATTTACAAGATTTGTATGAACGTTCGCGTGAAGAAGGTTTTGGTTCGGAAGTCAAACGCCGCATCATGATCGGAACGTATGCATTATCTGCGGGTTACTTCGATGCGTATTATTTGAAAGCATTAAAAGTACGTCGTTTGATTGCGAATGATTTTGCGCGTGCGTTTGAAACAGTTGATGTGATTATGTCACCGACAACACCGACCACGGCATTCAAAATCGGTGAAAAATCCAATGATCCCGTGGCGATGTACTTGTCAGATATTTACACGATTGCGGTGAATTTGGCCGGCTTGCCAGGCATGTCGATTCCGTGTGGGTTCGTGAATGGTTTGCCTGTTGGCATGCAGCTCATCGGTAAGTCGTTTGATGAAAAGACGATTTTGCATTTGGGTCACCAATATCAAATGAACACCAAATGGCATTTAATGAATTGTGGGGATAAATAGTATGTCTAACTGGGAAACAGTGATCGGGCTTGAAGTACATGCCCAATTAAACACGAAGTCCAAAATTTTCTCCGGCAGCAGTGCTGCGTTTGGTGCTGCGCCGAACACACATGTTTGCGCGATTGATATTGGTGCCCCTGGCGTATTGCCTGTGTTGAATAAAGCGGCGGTAGAAAAAGCGATTTTGCTTGGATTAGCGATCAATGCACCCATTGCAGAACGTTCTGTCTTTGCCCGTAAAAACTATTTTTATCCTGACTTACCGAAAGGTTATCAAATCAGCCAATTCGAACATCCGATTGTTCAACAAGGGCACTTGGATATTACGCTGGATGCGAATACTGTCAAACGTATCGGGATCACCCGCGCACACTTAGAAGAAGATGCGGGTAAGTCGTTACATGAAGACTTCCAAGGCTGCACCGGGATCGATTTGAACCGTGCTGGCGTTCCATTATTGGAAATTGTGTCTGAACCCGATATGCGCAGTGCAAAAGAGGCTGTTGCCTATTTGAAGACATTACACAATTTGTTGCGTTACATTGATATTTGTGACGGCAACATGCAAGAGGGATCCTTCCGTTGCGATGCGAACGTTTCTGTTCGCAAAAAAGGCGGCGAACTCGGCACGCGTGCTGAAATCAAGAATTTGAACTCATTCCGTTTCGTTGAACGTGCGATTGATTTTGAAGTGCAACGTCAAATTGAAATTTTGGAAAAGGGTGGCACGGTTTCTCAAGAAACGCGTCTGTACGATGCAGACTTGAATGAAACACGTACATTGCGTACCAAAGAAAATGCGAATGATTACCGCTACTTCCCTGATCCCGATCTATTGCCACTGCATGTGTCTGCAGAGATGATTGCGGAAATGAAAAAAATATTGCCTGAGTTACCGAATCAAAAACGTGAACGTTTTATCACGGCATGTGGATTAAACCCTGACAGCGCCGTAACGCTAGTGGCCCATAAAGCATTGGCAGATTACTTTGAAGCGGCGTTATCGGTTGTGCCCGGACATGCTCAAATCACAGCAAACTGGGTGATCGGTGACTTGTTAGGTGCATTGAACAAGATGAATTTAACGATCGAAGAAAGCCCTGTGCCTGCAGTTGACCTCGGCACGCTCGTCGCACGCATTCAAGACAATACGATTTCGAGCAAAATGGCTAAAACGATTTTTGAATCCATGTGTGCGCGCGAAGGCAAACCTGATGATTTGATTGCTTCCAAAGGCTTGAAGCAAATGACGGACACATCAGCCATTGATGCCATCATCGATGACATCATGACGCAATTCCCTGAACAACTTGCTGATTATCGCTCCGGTAAAGATAAATTGTTTGGGTTCTTTGTTGGCCAAGTCATGAAGGCCAGTAAAGGTACCGCGAACCCTGGGCAGCTTAATGAGTTGCTGAAGAAGAAGTTGGGATAAAAATGATGCAACCAAAACCTCACGCCTCCACAAGGAGTAATAATGCGTGATCATACATGTATTTATCTTGATGAATCAGGCGATTTAGGATTCAATTTTGATAAAAAACGAACACCACGTTATTTTATCATTACACTATTGGTTTGTCATAATCAAGCAGCAGCAACCCACTTCAAACGAGCGATTAGAAAGACATACAAAACTAAACTTAATGTGTTACAAAGTGACGCTAGAGAGTTAAAAGGGACCAAAACTATTTATGCAATAAAAAAATATTTTTATCGCCAAATTTCACATATTAAAGACTGGCATTTGTATGGAATTGTATTAGACAAACATTTGCTCAAAAAAAAGCTAGGTGGGGTTTTGCCAAGTGAACAACGGATTTACAATCACCTTTCAAGGGAAGTATTAGCACAGGTCGATCTAACAAGCATCAAATCTCAACTATTGCTAGTTGTGGATAAAAGAAAAGGAAAAGAAGGTATTAATGAATTTAACAAATACCTATCTAATCATTTAGAGGCGACACTTCCATTAAATATTACTTATGACATATCCCATGAGCGTTCTCATGAAAACCCTATTCTTCAAGCTGTTGATATGTTTTGCTGGGGAATTGGCAGGCATTATGAATACAATGACCAAGAATGGCTCTCACTATACAAAGATAGATTAACTATAATGGAGCTTAATGATTTTGGAGGCATAAAATAAAAAGACGGCCCCTGTATCGCCTCGTCCCTGATTTCAGATCCGACCTATGGAGGGAATTCACCAGGCACGATAAAGGTATTACCCGTCTTACCTGAGATTATACCCTTTTTTAGGATAGAATCAACCCTGAGTATCCAATCATTAACTATTTGAAAAAATAGAAAACACAATAAATATCTTAAAAATCAACTGGATAGCACTGAAGTGGTACGTGAATGTGCTTTGGTGGGGGCCAAATATCTTTTCTCTTCGTCATGATTGATAAGAGGGCAAAAGATGTTTCGCCCCTACGAATGTTTAGGCTGAACAATCAGCTGATACAATACCGGCACCACGACCAACGTTAACACTGTCGCAAACGTTAACCCTGCCATAATGGTCACCGCCATGCCTTTGAAAAATACATCCGTTAATAATGGAATCATGCCTAGCACTGTCGTCACCGCCGCCATCATCACCGGACGCATCCGTGATATCGATGCTGTCACAATCGCATCGTTCATTTTCTTCCCGCTCGCTACTTCAAGATCCATTTCATCAATCAACACAATCGCATTCTTGATGAGCATTCCTGATAAACTTAAGAAGCCCAGCAATGCCATAAAACCAAATGGCTCACCAAACATTAATAATCCAAACGCAACACCAATGATCGACAATGGCACCGTTACCCAAATAATAATCGGCTGACGTATCGCATTAAATAAACCAATCGTGATTAAAATCATCAAAATGATCGTCGGTGGAAGCTTCGTTGCTAAACTCTTTTGCGCTTTTTGCGAATCCTCAAATTCTCCACCCCACTCTATCTGATATCCAATAGGCAAGACAATCGATTCAACCTGCTCTCGCACACGTTCAAATAAAACACTCACATTGCCTGACAAAGGCTCAGCCTGCACCGTCAATGTGCGCACTTTATTGCGACGCTGCACAATCGCATCTTCATAACCGGTAGTAAAATCCGATACCAATTGACTCAACGGCACACTCTTTTGCGCTTGATCACTCCATACTTGGATACTGTATAAATTGTCGACATTGTCTCGTTCCGATGGAATGCTCCTCGAAACAATCGGTAATAATTTATCGCGTTCACGATAAATGCCTACCTGCGTTCCCACAAAGACAGTCTCTATCGCTTGCGCGATGTCAGATCGCGTCAACCCCGCACGCTCCGCTTGCACCGTCTTAATTTCGGGACGAATTAACTTCACACGCTCACGCCAATTATCTCGAATCCCTTTAGCCCCACCGTCTGCCAGTAATATTTTTTTCACCTCGTCACCTAGCGAACGCAATACGTCAGGATCTGATCCCCTGATTCGTAATTCAAGTGGATATCCACCACCCGGCCCCAATTTAATTTTCTCCGTCCGTGGATTAGCATCCACAAAATGATTGCGAATATAATCAATAATGGTTTCAGACAAAGCATCCAACACACGGTAATCATCCACGTTGACCATGAACATCCCATATGAATTGTTCATTTTCTCTGGCGCATATACCAATGTGTAACGCGGAGCACCCGACCCAACAAATGTACTCACCGATGTCACACCCTTTTGCTGCGCGATAAAACCTTCAATCGTTTTTTGATCACTGCTTGTTTTCCGAATATCCGTTCCTTGCGGCAACCAGTAATGCACCAACAATTGCGGCGTCGTTGAATTCGGAAAAAAACTTTGTTCCAATTGCTTGAACGCAACGCCCGATAACAACAATAACATCAGCACCGCACCAAGTGTCTGCTTTGGGTGCCCTAATGCAAACACCAACAATGCTTTATATGTCTGAAAAATTTGATTGGCATACGGATCTTTATTCGTGTCTTTACCTACTTTCAAAAACATCACGCCTAAAACAGGTGTCACGGTAATCGCTATCAGCCAACTCATGCCCAGTGAAATCAACATCACTTGATATAACGACTTTAAATATTCACCCGTCGAATCTTGTGACAGCCCGATCGCCGCAAACGCTAAGATCGCAATGGCTGTCGCACCGAGTAATGGCCACATCGTTTGCGCCACGGTTTTTTCAGCCGCTTCGACACCGGCCATCCCCTGCTGCATTTTAACTTGCATACCTTCGACAACCACAATCGCATTGTCAACCAGCATCCCTAATGCAATGATCAAAGCACCCAGTGAAATGCGCTGTAAATCGATCGCATACATTTCCATCACAAAAACCGTCGCCGCAACCGTGATCAGTAACACAGCACCGATTAATAACCCACTGCGCGCACCCATGAAAACCATCAGAACCACTAAGACAATCAGTAGCGCTTCGATAAGATTCACAACAAAACCATTCACAGAAGCCTTCACCCCATCCGCCTGAAAATAAATGGGATCAATATGAATGCCCAGCGGAGTTTGCGCCGCCAATGATTTCAATCTCTTTTGGACGCCCTCGCCCATCTGCACCACATTACCACCCGAAATCGTCGACACTCCTATCGCAATGCCCTTTTGACCATTAAATCGCAAATGACGCGTGGGAGGCGTGATCAGCCCTCGGCTCACCATCGCAATATCTTTTAAATAGATAAGCTCCTGCCCCTTGCTCTCAATCAATAAATTACCAATCGCTTCCACGGAACTGATTTCACCCGTTGGATTGATGCGAATATACTCCGACCCAACATCCACATTCCCCGCCGCTTGCACTAAATTTTGTTTGGCGAGCGTGGCATAAATGGAATCTAAACTGATCCCCAATTGCGCCATTTTGGCACGGGATATCTCAACAAATACTTGCCGCTGTTGCACACCCCATAACGATACTTTGGCTACGTTCGGGACGGTTAATAATTCACGTCTCAAAAAATCCGCATAATCTTCGAGCTCTTCCTCGCTGTATCCCTCGCCTGTTACCGCCAAAAGGACGCCAAATACATCACCATACGCATCAAACACAATAGAAGTTGGCACGCCCGGTGGTAATTTCATTTGTGCGTCATTTACTTTACGTCTTAATTCATCCCAGACCTGAGGAAGCGTATGTTTATCGTATTTGTCTAAAATGTTGACCGTGATCGTGGATAGGCCGTTCTGTGATTGAGATTCTAAATAGTCAATTTGCCCCATTTCTTGAATCGCTGTCTCTAAGACTTCCGTCACTTCTTGCTCAACTTCAACAGAGCTAGCGCCAGGATATTGCGTTAAGACCAGCGCGGACTTTACCGTAAATTCGGGATCTTCGAGACGACCTAATTTTTCATAGGCCTTCCCTCCCCCAACAATGACGAGTACCGTCAATACCAGGGTAAATATTTTGTATTTGATCGCAGCACTGGCTAGGTTCATGTCAGATCAGCCTTTTAATATTGATTGGTGAATAATCGGACCTTCATGCCTTCTTCCAAATAAGGAAGACCTGCAATCACAATACGCTGCCCTTGTGTGACCCCTGATTTAATGCGAATGCTATCTCTCGTCATTTCGCCGACTTCAACTGACTCTTTGCTAACCGTCATATCTTCTTTGACAAACCACACATAAAACTTGCCCTGTGCGTCCACTGCAACCGCACTGGCTGGAATTAATAGCTCTGTCAAACTTTTTTTCTGATTGCTCATGATGAGCGTCGCCGTCATGCCTGGTAAAATATTGACGTTCTCCGGCGCTTTCATGCTCAAGCGTACACGATAGGTTTGCGTGGTTGGATCGGCTTCTGTGGCGTATTCTTTCACCGTGACATCAAATTTTTTATTCGGTATTCCCTCAAACACTACATGGCCGCCTTCCAACGTTTGATTTTGTGCGCTCCCTTGATTCATTCCTTGACGATTAATGATGTCTTTTTCGGGCACATCGATGAGGATGTCAATGTCTTGTATATCTTGCAAGGTTAGGACTTTTTCTTTGGCTTGTACTTCCTGGAAGTTATCTTTATACACACGTGCAATCATGCCGCCGAAGGGAGCGAGCATCTTTGTATCTTCCAATGCTTTCTGGGCAATGTCTTCATTGGATTTTGCCACATCATATTTATTCTTGAGTTCATCGAATGTCACCTGTGCTATCGTGCCTGACCCCACCAATTTTTTGCCACGCTCGTAATTGAGCTCTGCAATCTCACGGCTGGATTTTGCAGATGCAAATCGGTTTTCATAATCACGTGGATTCAGTTTGGCTAACAGTTGCCCTTGCGTGACATGCTGACCTTCTTTTGCAGGCAATTCACTTAAGGTACCAGAAACTTGAAATGAGAGTTCTGCGCGTTGACCCGCGATGACTCGCCCTGGGAATGAACGCTCGAGAGAGGAACCCGCCGCACCCACGATCACAGTTTTGACAAGCGGTGCCAGTTGGGGTACTTCTTCATTTTTAGAGCAGCCAAATAGTATCGCGCTCAAGACCATCAGGCCAATAATGTGTTTCTTTACTTGCATAGCGGCACCCGTCCGTTGGATGACCGTAAGTATAGTACGTGAAATGTCAGATTAACCTAAAAATGAGCGTCACGTGCAAGCTTCTGGGCCACTAATGCATTGAGTGAAACTCCTGCCTCGATTGCTTCCAAAGAAAGTGCGCGGTGTACACGTTTGTCAATACGAACATTGAATTGACCACTGTATTCTTTACGTAAAGGCGCCACAGGGATTTCCTCCCCATGTTGGCGATAGCTTTCCTTCATCGCTTCCCAGGCTTCTTTAAGCTCATGCAAGGCTTCTTCAGGAGTACTGCCAAAAGCAGAAACATTAGGCAATGCAAAAAAATGAGCCACCCAATCCCCTGTTTCGTCTAAAAATAGCTCTGTTGAAAAACCATCAAATCTATCATCCATTTGTTTGTTCCTCATCATACTGTATTAAAAACTGTTTCACCTGATATCCTTTTGCATTACCATTTTATTTTGAACACTTATTCTATACCCTGTTGGAGAATACCAAATAACGTGGCTACCACGCTGGTGATCTTCTACCCAACCACAGCGGCTCATCAATGTTATAAAATCTTTGAAAGATAAACCATCCGGGTGATTCCGTGCTTTTTCAATAAGTTTGTCTGATTTTCCCATTACTTCCCTGCATATGTAACTATAGGTAGTTACAGGTTAATTGTCAATTTATTTTTTGTTTATTAAAATCAATATGTTATTATCATTTTTTTGGAATATTGGTGCCGAAGGCCGG
Organism: Gammaproteobacteria bacterium; assembly: GCA_044445605.1. Lineage (GTDB taxonomy): Bacteria > Pseudomonadota > Gammaproteobacteria > JABCZS01 > JABCZS01 > CAWKDC01. The sequence goes on from JBIOEA010000012.1 coordinate 20,057, forward strand.
ACTCGAACCGGCACAGCTTTCGCTACCACCCCCTCAAGATGGCGTGTCTGCCAATTTCACCACTTCGGCATAAATCATCTTTAACTCTAAAACTGCCTCACTTGCATTCTGGCGCGCCTGCCACAACACCACTTCGGCATAAATCATCTTTAACTCTAAAACTGCCTCACTTGCATTCTGGCGCGCCTGCCACAACACCACTTCGGCATTAAACTCGGTGTAAGCATACGCTCAACTCATTACCTACTCTGGCGTGTCTGCCACAACACCACTTCGGCATAAATCATCTTTAACTCTAAAACTGCCTCACTTGCATTCTGGCGCGCCTGCCACAACACCACTTCGGCATAAATCGTTTAAATCATCTAAAGGGCGAAAAATGTTTCGCCCCTACAATCTATTTCACAGGAATAATCGGTTCCGCAGGTGCAGCAGCAGGTGCTGGTGTAGGCGCCGGTACTGCTGGAGCAGCTGCCTTCGTCTCAACAGGCACTTCACTGTTCTGCGTCGCATTCACTTTAGGTAAATCTTGCTTCTGTTGCGCTTTGACCTGGTTTACAGCCAAAATGCTCAATGTCAAACTGGTAATGAAAAATCCCGTCGCCAAGATCGCCGTCGTACGACTCATGAAGTCAGCCGACCCGCCACTTCCAAAAAATGTCGCCGATGCCCCGCCGCCGCCTAGGCCGCCCATTCCGCCACCCTTGCCTTGCTGCAAAAGCACAAACATCACCAATGCAGCCGCTATCGCAACATGAATGATTAAAATAACTTGATACATGGTTATTACCTTGCCTTCGCTACAATCTCAGCAAATCCATCCGGTTTAAGGGATGCCCCGCCCACTAGCCCACCATCGATGTCCGGCATGCTAAACAACGCTTGCGCATTCAACGGAGCCACGCTGCCACCATACAGAATTTGTAGGTTTTTTGCAATACCTTCGTCGTATTTTGCTACCCACTTTCTTATATCCGCATGCACAGCCTGCGCCATCTCCGGCGTCGCAGCTACCCCCGTCCCTATCGCCCATACCGGCTCATACGCCAATACCGCCTTCCCAAATGCCTTGATCCCCGCCGCAGCCCGCACAGCCTCTAGGCTCGCCTCAATCACCGACATCGTCTTCCCAGCCCCACGTTCCGAAAACGTCTCGCCTACGCATAAAATCGGCGTGATGTTCACCTTCTGCGCCGCCATGAACTTCTTCGCCACAATCTCGTTCGTTTCACCGTACATCGCCCGACGCTCTGAGTGACCCACCAAAACATAATGGCACCCAACGTCCCGTAACATCAACCCCGAAATCTCACCCGTATAAGCGCCCTCCTCGAATTTGCTGATGTTCTGTGCGCCTACCACTAACTTGGTGTCACGGAAATGCTGCGTGGCCGCCGGCAAATATACATAAGGGGGAATGACCACCACCGTCGCCTCAGTCTGTACGTCCGCCAATGCCTCACGTACCGCGATCAGCAATGCTTCGTCGCCGTTCATCTTCCAGTTGCCTGCTACTATGTATTGTCTCACTTTAGCTCCTTAAAAATCCCCCGCCTCGAAATACTCGGCTGCCCCCTTTATAAAGGGGGCGAAGAACCCAAACCCCAGCCTCGAAATACTCGGCTGCCCCTTTTATAAAGGGGGCGAAGACCCCGCACCGCCGAGGGCACTCAAAGCATGCAATGCTGCTTGTCACTCACCAAAACTTCTTTCACCATTGTCGCAAGGCCCTCGGCTAATGATTGCACCAAAGCACCCTCTTCGCCTTCCACCATCACTCGAACAACCGGTTCCGTCCCCGATCGACGTAATAACACGCGACCACGACCATCCAACTTCGCTTCTACATCCGCCACCGCTTGCGCAATTTGAGGGTGCAACATCGGATCCTGTGAACACAAGACTGCCACGTTAATCATCACTTGTGGAAAGCACGTCATGCCTTTCACGTACGCTGAAATCGTCGACTTGCTTTCAATCAGCGCCTCTAACACACCCAATGCCGCTAAAATACCGTCGCCCGTCGAATGACGCTGCATTTGTATCACGTGACCAGAGGATTCGCCGCCTAACGTCCATCCCTTTTCTTCTAGCTTCGCATGTACGTATTTGTCACCCACCGACGTACGCTCAAAAGGAATGCCCATGTCTTTCAACGCAAATTCAAGTCCGAGATTGCTCATCAGCGTGCCAACCACGCCGCCTTTCAGGGTGCCTTTGTCATGTCCATATTTCGCTAACGCATAAACCAATTGATCACCGTCAATCGCTTGGCCTTGTGCATCAACAAATAACACACGATCCCCATCACCATCAAACGCAATCCCTACATCCGCTTTTGTTTCTTGTACAGTTTTTTTCAAGAGCGTTAAATCCGTTGAGCCACATCCTTCATTGATGTTCCGACCATTCGGCGAAACACCTATCGTAACCACTTCAGCCCCTAAACGCGTGAAAAGTTCCGGCGCAATGTGATACGTCGCACCATTGGCACAATCCAATACCACTTTCATGCCTTTTAACGATAAATTCTTAAACAAAGATAAACAAAAATCGCGATATCGAGCTTGTACATCATCCACACGATAAGCCTTGCCAAGCAGTTTTGCATTTAATGTCACGATCGGCAATGCCAAATGGCGTTCTATTTCTTGCTCAAATGCTTCACTGATCTTTTCACCCAAGGAGGAAAATAATTTGATGCCATTGTCTGGATAAGGATTGTGCGATGCGCTGATAACAACGCCCGCTTGCGCTTGCAGCTCGCGCGTTAAATAAGCAATCGCAGGTGTTGGGATCGGGCCCAATAAATACACGTCAATGCCCGCCGCCGTCAGCCCCGCCTCTAACGCGGCTTCTAACATGTACCCCGACACACGTGTATCTTTGCCAATCACCACTTTCGCCTGGCCAGCCTGCGCTAACACGCGCCCTACCGCCCAACCCAACTTTAATACAAAATCGACCGTGATCGGCGCTTCGCCCACTGTACCGCGGATCCCGTCAGTACCAAAATGACTGTGTTGATTCATCATATCTCCTGCCGCAAAGCCTGTAATACCTTCAGCGCGTCTTTCGTCGCAGCAACATCATGCGTGCGGATAATATCCGCCCCCTGCAGGAACGCTACGGTATGTGCCGTTAAACTACCATACAACCGTTCATCTACCGGCTTATTCAGGATAGCCCCAATCATCGCTTTGCGGGACATGCCCACTAATACGCGACATCCTAAGGCCGAAAATGCCTGGAGCGATTGTAGCACTTTTATGTTGTGCTGGAGCGTTTTACCAAACCCGAAACCCGGGTCCAATATAATGCGATGTTTGTCGATGCCTAGTGCATCACACGCTTTGAGACGCGCTTCAAAAAATGTGAGGATTTCTGATACAACATCAGTATATGCTGGATTTTCTTGCATATTTTCAGGATTATTTTGCATGTGCATGATACAAATATCCATAGGGCCGTCAGCGACGACCTCTAACGCACCCACAGCCCGAAACCCGTTCACATCATTGATCATGGAAGGCTTATAAGACAGCACTGCGGCCATCACATCCGTTTTTTGCGTATCAATTGAATAGGGAATTTCTTGATGCTGTAACCATTCGAGAATAGGTATGAGACGGCTTAACTCTTCATTCACTGAAATCGGCGCAGCACCCGGCTGGGTCGATTCTGCACCAATATCAATGATATCGGCACCCTCAGCACGCATCGTTTCAATCGATGATTTAGCCTGTGCCAGATCCGCCGCACGACTTCCTGCGAAGAAAGAGTCCGGCGTTAGGTTGAGAATACCCATGATTTTTGGGGAAGATTTGAGGTGGAAAAAATGTGGATTGGTATTTGATTCGCCCAAGAAAAACCCCCGCCTCGAAATACTCGGCTGCCCCCTTAAAAGGGGGCAGAAGAGTATCTTCTACTAGCTCTCACCCTGGGCAAACTGCGTGCCCGTCAATGTATCATCTTGTTTATGCACGGGCGGCTTGTCATCATACTTCGTAGGCTCGCGTACAGTCCGGCCTTCCATGATGTCTTGAATCTGTTCCGCATTCAATGTTTCATACAACATCAATGCGTCCGCCATCAAATGCAACTTATCAACGTTCGCTTTCAATACGTTGTAGGCTACTTGATAATTTTCATCAATCAATGCACGTATTTCTGCATCAATCGCACGTGCAGTCTCTTGCGACATCTCTTTATGCTTGGTCACACTGTGGCCCAAAAACACTTCGCCGTCATCTTGGCCATACGCCAGCGGCCCCATCGCATCCGATAAGCCCCACCTCGTCACCATATTGCGCGCCAATTCTGTCGCCTTTTCAATGTCATTCGATGCGCCTGTTGTGATGGCATCTTTACCAAAAATCAATTCTTCTGCAATCCGTCCACCAAACAATGAAGCAATTTGGCTCTTCAAACGACGCTTGGAATAACTGTATCTGTCTTGCTCAGGCAAATGCATCGTCACACCCAATGCACGGCCACGCGGAATGATCGTCACTTTATAAACAGGATCATGCTCAGGAACCAAACGCCCCACGATCGTATGACCTGCTTCGTGATAAGCCGTCAGCTTCTTCTCAGCTTCCGTCATCACCATGGAACGACGCTCTGCGCCCATCATGATTTTGTCTTTCGCTAAATCCATTTCTTTCATCGATACCGTTGTGCGACCGTTGCGCGCAGCCATCAATGCCGCCTCGTTAACCAAATTCGCAAGATCAGCTCCCGAAAACCCAGGTGTGCCACGTGCAATCATTTCTGGTTTGATCGATTCGTCACCCGTAATCTTTTGTAAATGCACTTTCAAGATCGCTTCACGGCCTTTAATATCAGGCAACGGTACCACGACTTGTCGATCGAAACGACCTGGACGCAATAAGGCAGGATCCAGTACGTCAGGACGGTTCGTGGCTGCAATCACAATCACGCCTTCACCCTCTTGGAAACCATCCATTTCAACAAGCAATTGATTCAGTGTTTGTTCGCGCTCATCATGCCCGCCGCCTAAACCAGCACCACGATGACGGCCTACAGCGTCAATTTCATCGATGAAAATGATACAAGGTGCTTGCTTCTTGGCTTGTTCGAACATGTCACGTACGCGCGATGCGCCCACGCCGACAAACATTTCAACAAAATCTGAACCCGAAATCGTGAAGAACGGTACTTTAGCTTCACCCGCAATCGCACGCGCCAATAATGTTTTACCCGTTCCTGGAGGTCCAACCATCAATACACCGCGTGGAATACGTCCACCAATGTGTTGGAATTTTGTCGGATCCTTTAAGAAATCTACCAGCTCTTGTACTTCTTGCTTGGCTTCGTCTGCGCCTGCGACATCCGCAAACGTGACTTTCACTTCGTCTTCACCTAATAAGCGTGCACGGCTCTTACCAAACGACATCGCACCCCCGCGACCACCGCCTTGCATTTGACGCATAAAGAATATCCACACGCCTATAAATAACAGTATTGGGAACCAGTTAATGAAAATTTGCATCAAGAAACTGCTTTGCTCTGGCGGCTTGCCTTCAATCGTCACATCGTTCTTTAATAAATCGCTGATCAGGCCCGTGTCTTCCATCGGCATGTACGTGCTGAAATGCTGATCGCTTCGTGTCACACCTTGAATTGTCCGACCATCAATCTCAACGCCTTTGACTTCGCCTTGACTCACCATCGTTAAAAATTTGGAATATTCATAACGTGTTTGCGCGCCACCACGTTGACCGAAGTTACTGAAGACTGACATCAACACTGCTGCGATGATAAGCCAGAGAAACAGGTTTTTGACGATATCGTTCAAGATGTGACCCCGTTGGTTGATGGTTCTGCCGCGCGTTTTTGCTTGGCTATCAAGTATACCTCGCTTGAGCGAGACCTAGAAGCCTTAGGCTTGTAAATCTGCACTGTCGCATATTGTTGCCGAAGTTTTTTCACGTAAGCGTCAAACCCGGCACCCTGGAAGACTTTGATGCAAAATACACCGCCTTCCTTTAAAAAATCATTCGCGACTTCTAAGGCCATGTCCCATAAGTATGCAGACCGCGATGCATCCACACTGGAGTTCCCTGAGATATTGGGTGCAATGTCCGATAAAACCACATCAGCCATTTCACCCGCCATCCGATCCTTTAGATCGGCTGCTATCACAGGATCTTGAATATCCCCCTGCAAGCACTCAACTCCGGAAATGGGGTCGATGGGTAATAAATCAAGGGCAAATACCTTTCCTTTTTTACCAACCCAGTTCACCACGAGCGCACTCCAGCTCCCAGGAGCAGCGCCTAAATCCAGCACAGTCATCCCTGGCTTTATAAGTTTATGTTTTTCTTGAATTTCCTTGATTTTATAGGCCGCACGCGACCGATAGCCGTCTTTTTGGGCTTGTTTAACGTAAGGATCATTAATATGTTGATGAATCCAAACACATGATTTAGGACGGGTCATTTAAGTAGATACTCCAGTGTGATACAATAAACTCAGTTTTTTTCTATAGGTGTCCCATGTCTACTTTACCACAAGAACTACGCCAAGTACTCAAAGCCAAAGCACATCAACTCAAACCTATTGTCATGATAGGTGGAAAAGGGCTTTCTGAGTCTGTTCATCTCGAAATTACCCGTGCCTTGCATGACCATGAATTGATTAAAATCCGCCTCTCGGGGGCTGACCGCGATGCGCGCAACGCCATGATTGACGATATCTGCTTGACCCATCAGGCTGCCATCGTTCAACAGATTGGCCATGTCGTCACTATATATAAGAAGCGGGAAAGCGATGTTTAGTACTTATGAGCAACGCAAAAAAATACGCGATATGACCACAGCCATTGCCCTTGTCGCTATAGAAAGCACTTGTGCTATCGGAGGGCTACTATGGGTGTACGGAACGCGGAATCACGACCCCTTTATTAAAGGTGTCGTGGCTTGCAGCACAATGCTTTTTGTTCTGGCTGCTGGTGCCACCATTAATATCAATGTGAAGGCAGAAGCAGAAGATCGACGAGAAGCAGACCGGCAGAGGGGACCCTCGTCGCGACGATAACAATACGCCCCTACAAGAAAATCCCCCGCCTCGGAATACTCGGCTGCCCCCTTTACAAAGGGGGCGCTAGAGTATTAGGAATATTCAGCTGGCCCCTTCACAAAGGGGGCGCTAGAGTATTAGGAATATTCAGCTGACCCCTTCACAAAGGGGGCGCTAGAGTATTAGGAATATTCAGCTGACCCCTTCACAAAGGGGGCCTAAGACACAAAAGGGCGAAAGATATTTCGCCCCTACAGGTAGGGAAAAGAAAGGCTATTCTTCTTTTTCGCCGCCTTCTTTTTCTTGTTGGATGCGCGCGTAAATTTCTTCACGGTGCACGGCGATGGTCTTCGGGGCATTTACGCCCAAGCGGACCTGGTTCCCTTTGACACCCAGGACGGTAATGCTTACTTCATCACCGACCATCAAGGTTTCGCCGACGCGACGGGTCAATATTAACATGTCAATCTCCTTTTATATCCTTGTATTGGCTGGTTATTCCAGCTCTTTAGCTAACATCCAAATCTCATCGGCAAATGTTATCCTTAGACACATCAATAAAAAAATGAATAGAATAATTAGCTAATGTTTACAGTATAACTCATTTTGCAACAATTTGCCCAGTCATACTTTCTTCTTCTGGCTCTTCATCTAACTTAAACGCCGCATGCAGCGCTCTAACCCCTAATTCCAGGTACTTTTCTTCTACCCCAACTGATATTTTAATTTCTGAGGTAGTTACCATTATTATATTTATATTCTCACGGCCCAAGGTTTCAAACATCGTGCTGGCAATACCCGCGTGAGAACGCATCCCCACACCTACCAACGAAATCTTTGCAATGCGTGCATTGCCTTGAACTTCTGCCGCGCCCAAATCATACGCGTTCTTCTTCAAAAGTGCGAGCGCTTTATCGTAATCATTACGATGCACGGTGAATGTAAAATCTGTCCGCCCTTGATGCGGCGCATTTTGAACGATCATGTCAATTTCAATGTTGGCTTGACTGATCGGCCCTAACAACCGTGCGGCAATACCAGGCTCATCAGGAATACCCATCACACTGATCTTTGCTTCATCACGGCTAAACGCGATGCCAGAAATAATGGCGTATTCCATTTTTTTGTCCTCTAAAGTAATCAATGTTCCTTCGTCGTTAGGCTCGAATGTCGAACGCACACGCAACGGAATTTTGTAGCGGCCCGCAAATTCAACCGCACGAATTTGTAATACCTTTGCGCCCAATGATGCCATTTCCAACATTTCTTCGAAGGTGACCCGTCGCATCAAACGTGCTGCTGGTTCAACACGAGGGTCGGTTGTGTAAACACCCCTCACGTCTGTGTAAATCTCGCATTCGTCTGCTTCCAATGCTGCGGCAATCGCTACCGCGGATGTGTCTGAGCCTCCACGGCCCAATGTCGTTTTTTCGCCCGCTTCCGTCACGCCTTGGAAACCGGCAATCACCAGCACTTCCCCCGCATTTAAATATTGGTGCAAACGCGTACTGTCGATCGATTCAATCCGCGCTTTTGTGTGGACCGGACTCGTACGGATCGGAATTTGGTCGCCTGTGAGTGAACGTGCACGAATGCCTCGCTTTTGCAATGCGATCGCCAATAAGGCAATCGATACTTGCTCGCCCGTTGATAACAACATGTCTATTTCGCGCGCATCAGGATCCGGCGTGATCGCTTTCGCCAATCCGAGCAGACGATCGGTCTCCCCCGCCATCGCAGATACCACCACGACAACAGGACCCGCCTTTGCACTTTGTGCAACGATATCCGCACATGCTTCTATGCGCTCTATCGAGGCGACGGATGTTCCGCCGAATTTTTTAACGAGTATGCCCATGCCAATTCCTTACGATCGCGAGGAGGGCGAAAGATGTTTCGCCCCTACAAACGCCACCTCGCTTAAAAGGGAGGAAAGAGATTATTGTCGCCCCCTCACCCATTCCACCGCACTGCTCAACACCTGCGGTAACCGCGCATCCGCGACCCCGCCACCTTGCGCTAAATCATCACGGCCGCCACCTTGGCCATCCAACTGCTGTGCCAAATATTTGACGAGTGCACCGGCCGGCCATTGTTTAGAACAATCCGGCGTCACGCCTACGATTAAGTTTACTTTATTATCCTGAATATGCGCGAGAACAACCACACCTTTTTTGATCTTTTGTCGCCAAAGGTCCATCGCGTCCCTCAATCCCTTCGAATCACAATCGCTTACCTCCATCGCCAGGACCCGCATGTCCCCGATCTCAATCGCCTGAGCCAGAGCATCATCTCCCTGGGCTGCCATCAGCTTTTGTTTCAAGGCTCGCATCTCACGCTCGAGTTCCTTGTTTTTATCCAGCAACTGTTGCGTCTTTTCAGATAAACCATCACGAGAGGTTTTTAACATCGCGGATAAGTTTAAAACATCCGATTCTAATGTTGCGATAAAATCCAACGCCGCTTGGCCCGTGATCGCTTCGATACGACGCACACCCGCCGCAATCCCCGCTTCACTCACCAATTTGAAAAAGCCAATTTCGCCCGCGCGTGATACGTGTGTTCCACCACATAATTCTTTCGAGAACCCGCCGGCCATTTCAAGCACGCGTACCTTTTCATCGTACTTTTCACCGAACAAGGCCATTGCGCCGGTCTTCATCGCTGTTTCCATGTCCATGACTTCTAAATGAGATGCCGCGTCTTCACGAATCTTAGTATTGACGAGCTGCTCAACCGCAATCCATTCATCGCGTGTCATCGGTTCTGTGTGCGCGAAATCAAAACGCAATTTATCAGCCGCCACCAAAGAACCTTTTTGAACGACATGAGGGCCCAGTACTTGGCGCAACGCCGCATGCAATAAGTGTGTAGCCGAATGGTTGAGCACAATCGCATCACGCGTTTTCTTATCGACCAATGTGTTAACACGGTCACCCACATTGAGTGTACCCTTGGTTAAGACGCCCACATGCACGTGAATTTTTTGTTGCTTCACCGTGTCTTTCACTTCAAACATGGCTGATTGATTTTCGATACGACCAATGTCACCCACTTGTCCGCCCGAGGCTGCATAAAAACTGGTCTTATCCAACACGAGCATGCCTGCTTCGCCGGCTTTCAATGTTTGAACAGGTTCACCATTTACAAAAATGCCAGTAATCTTACCTTCATCTTCCAGACGCTCATACCCCGTAAATTCATTATGCCCTTGCACTTTTAATGCAGCACGATTGTCTGCTTCAAATTGGCTTGCCGCACTCGAGCGCTCTTTCTGCTGCTGCATTTCAAGCTCAAACGCCGCCATGTCGATCGTTAGACCTTTTTCACGTGCGATATCCTGAGTTAAGTCCACAGGGAACCCGTAAGTGTCATACAGTTTGAAAACGACTTCACCCGGAATGACTTTCGACTTCAATGATGCAAGCGCATCCTCCAATAACTTCATCCCTTGCGTCAGCGTGCGAGAAAATTGATCTTCTTCTTGCTTCAGTACTTTTTCAATCACGGCTTTGTCGCGTGCTAATTCGGGATAGGCTTTGCCCATTGCCTTCACAAGACTGCCCACTAATTGATGAAAGAAAGGCTGTGTCGCACCTAAATGATGCCCATGACGTACCGCACGACGAATAATACGGCGCAACACATAGCCACGCCCCTCATTCGATGGGCGCACACCATCAATCACTAAAAAGCTGCAAGCACGAATATGGTCAGCGATCACACGTAACGATTTATCCGTTAAATCTTTGACGTTCAATAACGCAGCAGCATCTTTTATAATGACTTGGAATAAATCAATATCGTAATTATTGTGAACGTGCTGCAATACTGTCGCGATACGTTCCAAGCCCATGCCGGTGTCGACAGAAGGTTTTGGCAACGGATGCAAGACGCCATCTGCAGTGCGATTGAATTGCATGAACACTAGGTTCCAAATTTCGATATAACGATCGCCGTCTTCATCAGGGCTGCCTGGAGGACCGCCCGCAATCTCTGCACCGTGATCATAAAAAATTTCTGTGCAAGGGCCGCAAGGACCTGTATCGCCCATCGCCCAAAAATTGGAGGCTTCGCCACAACGGGAAAACCGCGTGGGATCAATCTTCATGTCGTTGAGCCAAATATCTTCAGATTCTTTGTCTTCTTTATATACCGTGACCCACAACTTCTCAGGTGGCAACTTTAAATCTTTTGTCAGGAAGTCCCAAGCGAAGGCAATGGCTTCTTTTTTGAAATAATCGCCAAAACTGAAATTACCCAGCATCTCGAAAAAGGTATGATGACGCGCTGTGTATCCCACGTTTTCTAAATCGTTATGCTTGCCACCCGCACGGACACAACGTTGCGAGGTCACCGCACGAACATAAGGCCGCGCTTCATTCCCTAGGAAAACATCTTTGAACTGCACCATCCCGGCATTCGTGAACAATAACGTCGGATCGTTCGCAGGAATTAATGGGCTCGAAGGCTGGCGTGTGTGCCCCTTGCTCTCAAAATAGGATAAGAAACGTTCTCGTAAATCATCGACTTGCATAATTCATTGCTCCCATATTACATTATTTCTCACATGTCGCCGCAAACGTGACTTCGGGCCACTTTTCTTGGGCGATCTGCAGATTCACCCGCGTTGGGGCAAGGTAGGTTAACTGGTCAGCACCATCCCAGGCTAAATATTCAAACGCTTTTTCTTTGAACAATTCCGCCTTTTTTTCATCCGCGCAGGTGACCCAGCGAGCCGCATGGATCGTCACCTGTTCATAGGCACATGTCACATTGTATTCGCTCTTTAAACGCTCTTCGACCACGTCAAACTGCAAGGTACCCACTGCACCCACAATCAAATCATTGTTACGCATGGGTCGGAATAATTGCACGGCACCCTCTTCCGATAACTGCATCAACCCCTTTTGCAGTGCTTTGCGTTTCATTGGATCTTTCAACACAACACGTTTGAATAATTCAGGCGCAAAATGCGGAATGCCAGTGAATTTTAAATTCTCGCCTTCGGTAAAAGTATCACCAATTTGAATCGTTCCATGATTGTGCAACCCGATGATATCGCCCGGGTAAGCTTCTTCAATATGGGAGCGATCCTTCGCCATGAATGTCAATGCCTGGCTGATCAGCACGTCACGATTCAGACGCACTTGATGCATTTTCATGCCCTTACGGTAACGTCCAGAACAGACACGCATGAATGCAATGCGATCCCGGTGCTGCGGATCCATGTTCGCTTGAATTTTAAACACAAATCCGGTGAAAGGCGCTTCATCAGGCGATACTTCGCGGGTGAGCGTTGGACGCGGCAAAGGCGTGGGTGAATATTCCACGAACGCATCCAGGAGAGATTCTACCCCGAAATTATTTAATGCCGATCCGAAAAAGACTGGCGTCATTTTACCCGCTTTGAACAGTGCTTCATCAAACGCATGAGAGGCGCCTCTCACTAAGGCAATTTCTTCTCGGAAGGCTTTGGCATCTTGTTCGCCGATGACAACGTCTAATTCTGGGCTGTTGAGACCTTTGACCGTGCGTGCTTTTTTAATTTCACTGTTTTTGCCCGGTTCGTATAAATAAATTTCGTCGTGCGTGATGTGATAAATGCCTTTGAGGCGAGAACCCATGCCAATCGGCCAGGTGATCGGGGCACATTGAATATTTAATACGGCTTCCACTTCGTCGAGTAGGTCAATCGGTTCTTTGCCTTCACGATCCAGCTTATTAATAAAGGTAATGATCGGAGTCGTGCGCAAACGACAAACTTCCATCAGCTTAACTGTCCGCTCTTCAACGCCTTTTGCAACGTCGATGACCATCAAGGCAGCATCCACTGCCGTCAGCGTACGGTAGGTATCTTCAGAGAAGTCTTCGTGGCCTGGGGTGTCTAATAGGTTGAATAAACAAGGGCCGTAAGGGAACTGCATCACCGATGTGGCGACCGAAATACCCCGCTTTTGCTCCATTTCAAGCCAGTCAGAGGTAGCCATCCGAGACGCTTTGCGCCCCTTGACTGTCCCCGCAAGCATGATCGCGCCTCCATAAAGCAACAGCTTTTCGGTGATCGTCGTCTTACCCGCGTCAGGATGCGAAATGATCGCAAACGTCCGACGTCTTTCCAATTCTGTCAATGCACTCATTAAATAACTACCACTCCAATATAACTTTTCCAGTCCTGCCGGCTTTCATTTCATCAAAGGCTTTTTGAAATTCATGATAGGGATATTCATGCGTGATCACCGCATCTACATTCATCCCTGAGGTTAATAAACTTACCATTTTATACCATGTTTCAAACATTTCACGACCATAGATCCCTTTGACTATCAGCCCTTTGAAAATAATCTGATTCAAGTCCATCTGAACTGTCGTAGAAGGGATGCCTAGCAACGCCACTTTGCCACCATGATTCATATGATCAAACAAGGAGTTGATCGCCAACGGATTACCTGACATTTCAAGCCCTACGTCAAATCCTTCCTGCATCCCTAATTCATCCATCACATCACGCAAATGTTGATGTTGTACATTCACGACGCGTGTGGCACCCATTTTTTTTGCCAGGGCCAGACGGCCTTCATTGACGTCCGTAATCACCACATGACGCGCTCCCACATATTTAGCAATCGTGCAAGCCATCATGCCTATCGGGCCCGCGCCCGTAATGAGCACATCTTCACCGACCAAATCAAATGATAATGCCGTATGAACTGCATTGCCTAAAGGATCCATCATCGCAGCAACGCGTTCTGAAATACCCTCGGGAATGGGATATACATTGACCGCTGGCATTGATACGTATTCAGCAAAACAACCCTGGCGATTCACGCCTAACCCAATCGTTTTGCGGCATAAGTGACGACGGCCTGCACGACAATTACGGCATATACCACACGTAATATGCCCTTCCCCGGACACCAACTGTCCCACGGATAACTCAGTCACGTCCGCGCCTACTTCGGCGATTTCACCTACAAATTCGTGTCCAACCACCATGGGAACAGGGATCGTTTTTTGTGCCCATTCATCCCAATTGTAAATATGTAAATCTGTCCCGCATACCGCCGTGCGCTTTACTTTAATAAGTACGTCATTGTGCCCAATGTCCGGCATCGGCACTTCTTCGAGCCATAAACCCTCTTTGGCATGTCTTTTGACCAATGCTTTCATGAAATAACTCCCAATTGCTGACCAACAGCCTTAAATGCTGCGATCGCTTCATCTAATTCAGCACGTGTATGCGCGGCTGATACCTGTGTTCGAATGCGTGCTTGCCCATGTGGCACAACAGGATAGAAAAATCCAATCACATAAACGCCGCGCGCCAATAACGCTTCAGACATGGCTTGGGCTAATTTGGCTTCGCCTAACATCACAGGAATAATCGGATGTTCTCCGGGAATAATGGTGAAGCCAGCCGCTTCCAGCCCTGCCCTAAAATAGCGCGCATTCTCGTGAAGCTGCTCTCGCAAGTGCGTGTCTCTTTCCAATAAATCAAGCGCAGCTATCGCGGTTGCCACCACCAACGGCGGCAAACTGTTTGAAAACAAATAGGGTCTTGAGCGTTGACGCAACCAAGCAATGATTTCCTTGCTGCCGGCTGTGTATCCGCCCAAACCTCCGCCCAATGCTTTGCCTAAGGTGCCCGTTAAAATATCCACATCATTCATCACACCAGCGTGTTCATGTGTACCACGCCCATGCTCACCCATAAACCCGACGGCATGGGAATCATCGACACACACCATGGCATCGTATTGTTTCGCTAATGCTACTATTTTTTTCAGCGGCGCCAATGTCCCATCCATTGAAAAAACACCGTCGGTCACCACCAAGCGAAAACGTGCACTGCTGGCTTCTTTTAATTTTTCTTCCAATACACTCATATTATTATTGGGATATACGTAACGCTTTGCTTTACATAACCGAATGCCATCAATAATGCTAGCGTGGTTCAATGCATCACTGATCACCGCATCTTGCTCGCCCAGGAGTGCCTCGAATAATCCGCCATTGGCGTCAAAGCAGGAGCCGTACAAAATCACATCTTCTTTACCTAAAAAGGCCGCCAAGCGTTGTTCCAGCGCTCTGTGCAAATCCGTCGTGCCGCAAATAAAACGTACGGATGACATACCATAACCATACTGATCCAATGCGCGGTGTGCAGCAGCAACCAGATCAGGATGATTGGCCAGCCCTAAGTAATTATTGGCGCATAAATTAATGACTTTTGCGCCATCCGCAACCTGGATACGTGCGCCTTGTGGGGAGGTCAGCAATCGCTCTGTTTTGAAAACCCCTGTTTCTTTGAGGGTAGCTGTTTCTTGATTCAAATGTGCGGTAAAAGCAGAAGAAAGCATCTTGAAGACTCCTTTGCATCAGGCAAAAAAAATGCGTGAGCGGCAGCGCCGCCCACGCATTGTACCCTAATTAAGCCCTTTTCTCCAAATCTTCTGGAGCGGGTTGCCCTATACCTGCTTGCCAAGCCACTTGGCTCGCAGCATCACCCAACCGCTTATCTTTACGCACTAGCCTATTCACGATCAAGGCAATAGCCCCATCGCCAGTTACATTGCATGCTGTCCCAAAACTGTCTTGAGCGACGTACAAGGTAATCATCAAGCCTACAGCGGCCTCGCTGAACCCCAGCATGGTCGAAAACAAGCCCAGTGCCGCCATCACCGCGCCACCTGGCACCCCAGGCGCTGCCACCATCGTAATCCCCAGCATCACAATGAAGGGAACCAGCATGCCCCAGGTTGGCAACATTCCTTGCGTCAATAACATCACCGCGATCGATGCAGTCGTCAATGTAATCGTGCTGCCCGACAAGTGAATCGTTGCACATAATGGAATCACGAAGTCAGCCACATCTTCATCTACCTTATTCTTTAAGGTTTGACGCAATGTGACGGGGATCGTGGCCACACTCGACATCGTACCGATGGCCGTTATATAGGCAGGGATCATGTTTTTCAGCGCAGTAAATACATTAATGCCCGCCACCGTAGCCGCAATCGTATAGAGGGTGAACAACCAAACAAGAT
Source organism: Gammaproteobacteria bacterium (assembly GCA_044445605.1). Taxonomy (GTDB): domain Bacteria; phylum Pseudomonadota; class Gammaproteobacteria; order JABCZS01; family JABCZS01; genus CAWKDC01. The sequence continues at coordinate 36,148 of JBIOEA010000012.1, forward strand.
GCAACCCAACGGCAAGGCACAGCACAAGACCAAACGTACGCAATGTCGCGACCACTTCGCCAGCCACAGTCATTTCAACAAATAATGCACCGATGTAAAAAGGTAGTACAGGAATAATGACGTAACTGATTACCCCATCAATGATACGTTTCCCTTCCAAAAGCCCTTGACGCAATACCGCCGCTTTTGTGTTGCCTACACCAATACCCCAGACAAACGCCATGACAAGTGCTGTCATCACGCCCATCACTGGAAGCATGTCTAATTTAACGAAAGGCACGACCGCCACTGCTTTCACCGCCTCAAACGAGGACGCCAACGATAACATTGGAATTACTTTTAATCCAACGAAAGCCGCTAATGCGCCTGCACCCAACGTTGAAGCGTAGGCTATTCCTGTCGTCCAGCCGAGGATCTTCCCTGCGCCATAGTTGAGGTTAGCAATCCCCTCTGCAATAAAAAAGAAAATCAACAGAGGCATGACAAATGAAATAAATTGCCCAAATGCATGTTGAAATGTCGCGATCCCGCGCACCAACCCTAATGGAGCCAATAAACCAACAACGATCCCTGCTACAATACCTGCTATCAACATAAGAATAAGACGCATGGTAAGTCTCCCTAACTAATTAACGCTACCTTAATAAAAACCCCCCGTTTTCTAAACGGCTTAGGGAGCCTATCGAAATCTCGCCCTTCTGTAAAGCGGCAATTGCCCTTTTTTAAGAAAATATTTGTTGTTTGGAAGTAGTAATCCCGTGTTATTCAGCTAAACTTAAATTATGAAAACACAGCAACGGCATACGACATATCAAAAACCACAAATGCATGTTCAACTCTCACATGCCATCCGACTTATGACCTTAACGCAAATTGAACTCCAAGCCCTTATCGAAGAAACACTCAACGAAAACCCTTTACTGAATCAAGATACTGGCGAAGATACCTTCGTCACCCCCGTGACCGCCAATGTCCGCGAACCCACGGTTTACACCGAACCAGGTACCCTATTCACCATCGAAAACCCTGTTTCATTGCGCGATAAGCTCATGTGGCAATGCGAACTCACCCATTTTAGCCCTGAAGAATTTGATATCGCTTGCGTTCTCATCGATGCGATCGATGAAAATGGCTATTTGCCAACGCCTCTCGATAGATTATTCGATAAAGCCAGTGCACCTGAAAATCTTAATGCCTTGATTCTCCATGCATTACATAAAATCCAAGGATTCGAACCCATCGGCATCGGTGCACGCGATCTTAAAGAATGCTTAATGCTTCAGCTCCAAGCACTGTCAGTACAAGACGATACCACCGACTTGGCTATGCACCTCGTTCATGACCATCTCGAACACCTCTATAAAACTACTGTATTAGCCAAAAAAGTGGCGGCCCCCGCCGAAACACTTCATAAAGCCCTCGCACTCATCCAAACACTCGACCCAAAACCCGGTCGCCAAGAGAGCGCTGAAACCGCCGATCTCATCATGCCTGATTTAAAACTCTCCTTTGATGAAATGGGCGAACCCGTCGTCACCCTCATTCCTTATGGGCATTACGCCATCACAATTAACGAAACGATAGCGCGAGCCGCCAAAAATCATCCTGAATTAAACCAAAGCCTCGTTCAAGCAAAACAATTTATAGAACAACTTGAGATGCGCCATCAAACACTCTTGGCAGTAGGCCGCGCTATCGTCGCGATTCAAAAGGATTTTTTTATCTCAGGCGCCCTAATGCTCAGGCCGTTAACCCTTCAAACGATCGCAGATACGCTCGGTTACCATCCGTCAACCCTTTCTCGTGTCACGATGCAAAAATATATAGATACCCCTCGAGGCATTTTCGAGCTAAAATATTTCTTTAGTGGTTGCATTCGGTCTTCGGGGAAGCCATTGGCATCCACCGCGGTTAAAACGTTGATCGAGGAGTTGGTTAGCACAGAAAATCAGGCAGAACCCTTGACGGATGATGCATTAACCGGCATGCTGCAGGCGCAAGGTGTTAAGATTGCGCGGCGCACGGTCACGAAATACCGCGAGGCGTTACGCATACCTTCATGTCTTTATCGGAAGCACTAGGAGTTATTATGAATATTACAGTCAGTGGTCATGGTCTTGAAATAACCGATGCACTCAAGAATACAGCGGAAGAAAAGCTGCACAAGCTCGAAAGACACCTGCACAAAATCACCCAAATCCACATCGTATTGCACGTGGAAAAGAATCGTCACATGGCGGAAGCAACCGTCAATCATAAGGGTGGCCAATTACGTGCTTCCGCAGAAAGCGAAGATATGTACAACACCATTAACTTACTGGCCGATAAACTCGATCGTCAAGCCATTAAATTCAAGGAAAAAACACATGACCATGGACGCGCCGACAATGAGGGCGAGGAGTAATTATCTTCATGTTATTAGAACATGTATTGTCGTTGTCACGCGTTGAAGTAGACGCGCCTGTTTCTACTAAAAAACGCTTGCTCGAGCATGTGGCGGCCTTGTGCGCCCCATCTGCTCTCGCAGGTGACTTCTTCGAGGCACTGCTCGAGCGTGAAAAGCTCGGCAGTACTTCGCTGGGTCATGGGGTTGCATTACCGCATGCTCGGGTCGATAATCTTACTGAGCCTGTCGCTGTTTTCCTTCGGTTGAATACCCCAATCGATTACGACAGCCATGATGAAAAATCGGTGGACCTGGTTTTTGGTTTGTTTGTCCCCCAAGGCGAGAATACCACTCACTTGAATTTGTTGTCTCAGGTGGCGACTCGCTTGAATGATGAAGCGACGCGGACCGCTTTGCGGGAAGCGAAATCCAACAATGAAATATGGAACATTCTCATTGAACCATAGCATCACACTGAGCGAACTCTATCGCACACACAAGGCCAACCTTTCCTTAGAATGGAAATATGGCCAGGAATTCGCCGACAAAACTCTGTCGGAATTACACGATGGGGGCAAAACTTCTGTCGCCTTTTTGAATTTTGTGCATCCTTCCCACATCGTATTGCTGGGAACACAAGAGTTCCACTATCTCGCGAATCTCGATGTCCCTGGTTATCAAAATGCGATTGACCGCTTGTTTTCAACACAGCCCTTGCTACTCTTGATTTGTGAAGATCAAGTTCCAACGGAAGAAATGCTGCAACAGGCACAATTGACACAAACACCCATTTGGAACACGCACATGAATGCGGCTGCGGTCCTAGGCCATCTTTCGCATTTTTTGTCGATGGTTTTAGCACCCAGCACGAATATCCATGGCGTTTTCATGGAAGTGTTTGATCTCGGCGTGTTATTGACGGGTGATAGCGGCGTCGGGAAAAGTGAATTGGCATTAGAATTGATTAATCGTGGGCATCGGTTGATTGCCGATGACTCCCCTGTTTTTTCGCGTGACGCGCCCGACTCACTGACTGGCCGCGCGCCCGATTTACTCAAAGATTTTTTAGAAGTTCGCGGGTTGGGTATTATCAACGTACGTGCTATGTTTGGTAACACTGCCGTCAAAGACTGCAAGAAATTAAATTTGATCGTCCATATTGTCAATATCGCTGATCCGGTTGTTGCGAAAATTGACAGGCTTGAAGGCATGCATCGTACACGTGAAATTTTAGGCGTGGATATCCCTGAAGTCACTATCCCTGCAGGCCCGGGACGCAGTTTATCTGTTTTGGTAGAGGCTTCCGTACACAACCAAGTATTGCGTAAGAGCGGCTACCAGGCCAGCGAGATTTTCGCGCAACGTCAACGCAACGAGATTGAAAACTCATGAAACTCATTATTGTTAGCGGCCGTTCAGGCTCAGGTAAAAGTATTTTATTGCGGCACCTGGAAGATCTAGGTTATTACGTCGTGGATAATTTGCCCTTCAAGTTGCTTCCCCAATTACTCGATACGTTGTCAACAACACATCAGGCGATTGCGGTCAGCCTAGATAGCCGTAATTTACCGCAGGATCCGGCCGAAACAACCACGCTGCTTGACGACATTGACCACAGCGGCAATACAGTCGATGTGATTTATTTGGATGCGAATGACTCAACCTTGCTCAAACGGTACAGCGAATCGCGCCGTAAGCATCCACTCAGTAATGCGAATATTTCATTGCAAGAGGCCATTGCAAAAGAAAGAGCCCTGCTCGACCCAATCGTTAACCGCGCGGATTTAATGATCGATACGCATTCATTACGTGCACATGATTTGATGAATATCTTGCGTGAGCGCATTTTGCCGCGCGATGGCTCATTGTCATTACTGTTCCAATCGTTTGGGTATAAGTATGGTATTCCACGCGATGCGGATTATGTGTTCGATATCCGCTGCCTTCCTAACCCTTATTGGGATGCGGAATTACGCCCACTGACAGGGTTGGACCAACCGGTCATTGATTTTCTTGCGTCACATGATAATGTCGCAGACATGGAAACCTCTATCTCCGAATTTTTAGAAAAATTTATTCCATCATTTGAGGCTGATCGTCGTAGTTATCTAACCGTTGCCATTGGCTGCACCGGCGGGCAACATCGGTCAGTTTATATGGTAGAACGGTTGGCAAAGCATTTCCGCACAGTCTACCCTCATGTCCAAATTCGTCATCGCGAGGTGAAATCATAGTCGGCTTATTGTTGATCACCCATGATTATATGGGCCAAATTTTGCTCGATACCGTCGCACAAACGTTTGGCAGCTTGCCCATGCCTGCTCAGGCTATCCCCGTATTCGCGGATACCGATCCCGATGAATGTGTACGCTTTTGTGAAACTCAAGCCAATGCACTTGATCAAGGCGATGGATTGATTATTTTTACCGATATATGTGGGGCAACACCTGATAATATTGCCCGACATTTGAGCAGCGATACTCGCCTGGTGATTTCTGGATTGTCCTTGCCGATGCTGTTTCGAGTATTCAATAACCCGAGCTTATCGCTGGAGGCGTTATCTCAGAAGGCGATCTCGGGTGGGCATGATGGGATTGTGTGCGAATAAATCTAAAAACCCCCGGCAGTACTTTCTCACTGCGTTCGAAAGCACTGCCTCCCCCCTTTTATCACCAAACCACTGGCTCCATCGCTGCATATTCCGTAGCAATCGCTTTCGAGCGATACTTCACGGACAGATACAGAATCACAGCACTGAACACGAACATCACCAAGAAATCCCATCCAAACGGAATGACGTTCTTCCCGCCAAATGCGCCTAAATACGAAATCAATATCAAGCCTGCAAAATACGGAATGACCCAAACAGCCGATTTCATCGCTAAATGTTCTTTCTCTAAACGACCACGTATATAAGCCCAAACAAAGAAACCTAAACCAATCACCATCGCAATCGCTAATTTATAAATCGTTTCCCAGCCCGTCCAGTAGCTCATCAAATTACAGCAATAAAAAGCAATTAAACACAAAAATCGCGCTGCAGGCAAACGAAACGCCCTATGCTCATTCTTCAAGCTCAAGCGGAAACACAGTAACGCAATAGGGCCCGCTGCATAGGAAATCACCATGCCCGATACCAAAAAGCTCACCATCGATTGCCAGCTTGGTAAAGGCAAGAACAAGAACATGCCCAACACAAAATTCAGCATGATGGCAGCCCAAGGAAATGCCTGTTTATTCAACTTGGTGAAAACAGCCGGGAAAAACCCAATTTTGCTCATGGCATAAAAAATACGCGCCGTCGACGTCACATAAATCAAGCCTGCTCCCAAGGGGGAAACCACTGCGTCGATATATAAGAACTTTAAAAGAACAAGTAAGCCTAAAGCCGCAGCCAGACCAGCAAATGGCCCAACATCCCCCATAAACGTGAGATGCCCCCAACCGCTCGTGAGGTTCGCAGGATCCAATGCACCAATGAATGCCACTTGCAAACCTAGGTACAATAATAAACAGACCAACACGGAACCAACAATCGCCACAAAAATGGCTAATTTGGATTTGGCTTCGCCAGCAAGCTCAACACCATGTTTGAAACCAGTAAACGCAAATGCCACACCGCTGGCGGCAACCGCCGACAAAATCGCTTTCCATGTGCCTAAGCCATCATTCGGATCTACAGGGATAGCGAAGTTTCCAGGATGGAAACTCTCCTTCATCAACCATCCAATCACCAATAAAATCACCGCGACTTTGAAAACGAACAGCACAAAGTTGAAACGCACCAGCCCTTTGAAACTCGCAATATTGAAAATACATAAAAACAACATCAGTATCGTTGCCCACACGAGCCCTGTCGTGGTTAACATCGGTACCTCATTAACCATATGCGTCAGTCCCGTAAAGTAGGTCGAGGCATATTGCAACACGGCTTGAACTTCAATAGGTGCCATCGTTAAAGCAGATAACCACGCCACCCAGCTAAACATGAAACTCGTGAATGTCCCGTGACTTAACTGAGGAATCTGCGCCGTCCCGCCCGCTACAGGCAATAAAACCGATAACTCAGCAAAGGTGAACGCAATTAGCGCTGTTGCCCCGCCCGCAATCAACCAAGCAATGATCGCCCCTGAACCCGCCATTTTTGCGGCATAAAAAGGCGCAAACAACCAGGCAGAACCCACCATCCCATTGATGCTGAGCAACAGTAATGTCAATGGGGAAAATCTTCTATTTAGCTTCATTACAAAATCCCTATATGTAGATAGCGCACGTGCCCATAAAGAATATCTGCTTTTTCAAAACATAACAAGTTCGAAAAACTATCCTATACTCTGAATCTATTTATCTTGTGAGGGACCACATGAAAAAATTAGGGATATGCGGGATGTTGCTCGCGTTGGCGGCAAGCCAAGCTTTTGCCGATAGAGGAAACTTCTATGTAGAAGGTAAATTTGGGGGCTCGCATGGCCAGGCCGAAGGCTTTACCTCTACCGAGGGCATTACGCTTGCCCCCGATGACTTCAATGAAAACGTCTATGTGTGGGGCGCCGCAGTAGGATATGTCTACAAACCTTGGGCTGTACCGCTTCGCATGGAAGTTGAATATTTGTACCGCAACCGTTATCCCTTCAGTACAACCTTGAGTGATCCCAGCATGGGTGGCTTTGGTCCTGATTTTGCCACGACCCAGCAACATACCAACACACAAACTATTTTGGCTAATTTTTACTTGGATATCCCGTTAAACCGTATGTTTGCTTTCTTCGTAGGCGGCGGTGTCGGCGAAGCAATGTCGACGACTTACAGCAGCATCACTATCCCATACCTTGGGGACATAACCAGTCAGGATGACAATACCGGCTTTAGCTGGATGGCGACAGGCGGCTTTAGCGTAACACCAGTTAAGTGGCTAGCCCTAGATCTCAGCTATCGGTATTCTGGTCTCAACAGCATTTCTGCGAAGACGCTCACCACGATCAGCACCAACGATTTTAATGCCCAAGAAATCTTTTTTGGCATTCGTGTGATGATTCCGGACCTCTATCCAGCAGCTCAAACGCCTCGTTACACGCCGCCGCCGGTAACAAATTCAGCTCCGAAAACGCTGGACAAATAAGGGTTCCAAGGGTACCTGTACATTTTTTTTACTTTACTTGCTAGCAAAATATAATCTGTGTTCTATACTTCTTTTATCATCATTCACACCCTGAGGGATACGATATGAAAAAGATACTACTATGTTCTGCTGCGTTAGCAGTATTCGCTAGTCAAGCCATGGCGAGTGGCATCTATGTCACCGGTAAAGTTGGTGGTTCCAATGGAGAAGGAAACTCTATTGAAAACGATTCCAGATATGATAGCGACTCTAAATCTGTTTCTTCCCAACCTGTTGAATCAGACTTCACCAAGAATGCGGTTGCATGGGGTGGCGCAGTGGGTTATGAATACACCAAGTGGTTAGTACCATTACGGATGGAAGCTGAGTACTTGTATCGTAATCATTTCGAATACGAAACAGGCTATCCTGGCAAAAGCATTTCTGAAACTGAATTCAATTCAAACATTGATAACCAAACGATCCTCGCTAACTTCTACGTAGACGTGCCTGTAACACGCATGTTTGGCGTATTCTTTGGCGGCGGTTTAGGTGAAGCCATTAACACGACGCACTCCAAAATCGGTGGCACAACAACAGTTGGCCATGATTATGAAGGTTCAGTTGATGATGCAAGCTTCAGCTGGATGACGACCGCTGGTTTGACAGTCAAGCCATTGAAATGGTTGGCTTTTGATCTGAGCTATCGTTACTCTGACTTAGGTAACATTACCTGGAGAACGGGTGAAGCGGGTGGTGCTCAAAGCGGCCTGGAAACAGATGACTTTGCAGCTCAAGAACTCTTCTTGGCTGTCCGCGTCGACGTGCCTAACATGTACAACAAGCCACATCATAAAAAGGCTCATCATAAGTACATGGATAAATAAACTGCTACGGGCGTGTCATAACACGCCGCTAAAAAGCCGGCCTAGCGCCGGCTTTTTTTATGTATAACAAATGGTTACAGCCTGATCATATGCATGAGGTGGCCCTTCCCCCCTCTCCCAAAAAGATTGCTCGCTTTCCTGGAAATATGCTATCCTGGGACACGGCCTAAGCTAGGTGACCTAGTTTTACATAGGAGTGTCGCAGTATGGTGAATTTTGGCAACTTAAAAGATTACTTCCAATCCATTGCCGACCCTGAAAAAGCCAAAAATGAGAATGCAGAGGAGGAGTTAAGAAGCCTCACGAGTGCCTGGCTGACGGAAACCCTAGCAGGGGCTGAAATCACAGGGGAGCGTATATCCACCCTTATTCATGAAACCATACAAACCGCCATCAACACTACCGATCTCGTGGAAAAACAAGCCCTTGGGGCCATCTTAATGGTATTGAATGAAGAAGCTCAGGCTAAAAAATCTGTGACAACTGCAGCGGCGCCGGTACAATTCAATGTAAGTGCAAACCTTGCAGACGACATGCAAGAATATGAACAAATACAAACTGACTATATAAATGCCAAGGCTGCATATGAACAGCAACAAGATAGGCTTGCTGCAAAACAAACACTTCAAAAGGCATACCGCGCAAAACTCGATGCCGATGATTGGCTAAAAGCCCGTTTCAAAAAAGTAGAATATGGGGACATCGTTAAAGAAGGACAAAATGAACTTGGGATTGCCAAAGATAAAGCAAGGGAAGCAGAATTAAGGCAAGCTATTAACAATAATGAGGCAGAAGATCTCACCTCCGATACCCCTGCAATCAAAGCCAAACGCATCCGCTTAAAAAAATTAAAAAAAGCCGAAAATGAACGCCTCAAAATAGAGTGGCGCGACTACCATGAAGCCAAATTTTTCTACTTTTTTGCAACATTGTCTTTCAAGCTAAACCTGCGAAAGACTCCCCCTACTCCACCTACCAAGCCAAGTAAAGCGGCAAAGTTCACCGTCAGAGACTGGGCTAGCTGGGCAGGAAGTATTTTTCTCAACCTCGATAATGCCATTCTTTGCGGCATCAGCGTCTTTGTCGGCGTGCAGGCACTCGACTGGCCATTCTATTCCTCCGTGGGGATGGCGCTGGCAAGCGCAGGCGTCACGATGGCTGTGAATCTTTGGGGTTTTCGCAATAATATTTTGTCCCTGCTGAAAAAAAGCAAAAAACACATTCCCGTTGTTGATGAAAACGGCGCTGAAGATACTTATCGGGCATACAATATCTACAAATTTGGACTTGTTACACTCACAGGCTTGGGCGCACTTGTCTTCACCGCACTGGCCGCAAGCACAGTCACGGATGTTTTGGGCATCAATGATTATTGGACTTCTACGGCCGTTATCATGACGTTCGGTCTGACGTTTATTGCTACCTGGGGTCTCTTCACCCAAGAAACACGAAAATGGTTTGAAGGAACAGATCCCGAGCACCCCAAACGCAGTGACTCTGAATTTCTACAACGGACAAAACAATCCCTCGCTGAAATATTTGCTCTCACTAAAATATTTGACCTCAAAGCCGATAAAGGGTTAATTGATGAAACACAAGAAACGGCAAACACTTACCATCTGGGCCGCTCTATTGGACGCCTGGCTCTCTTCGTGTTTATCACTGGGCTTACTTCCTACATAGCCATCATGCTAGCGCCTCGTGCAGCCGAACTTTTTTTGGTGAATGGCGCACAAAATCTCATGGGGCATCTCGATATTGGAACGCTTGGCGCTAATAATGTTGTATTACCCATTCTACAAGCGGCCTTTATGATCAGCATGGTCATTTATAACGCCACCGCGGCCCTCAAATTATCCACATTTCTTACGCGTGCCTTTTGCGGCTTACCCCTTGCAAGCGATGACGGCAAAAAGCATAATGTAATTTATAGATTCATTTATCCTTTTTTTGCCATGTGGAATGCCTTAAATAACGGTGCATTCAGTGGGACAGAACTCAATAAATCAAATGAAATGAGTAATGATATATCAGCTGATCCAGGAACCCCTTCAAATGAGGGCCCATCAGAATTAACCCCTGCCCAAAAAGCACAGGGCTATATGGGCATCGTATCTTCAACATTTCGTTCTGCCCTTTTCTTCTCAAACACTCGCGCTGGGCAGCACGCCGTGGAATTGCAACCACTGGAAACACCCCTTAGGAAAACTGCAAGAATGTAGAATAATGTAACCTGGTCACAAACCTGTTGCGACCAGATTAACACTTACATTTGTCCATTACTGGCTCTGCATCAACATCCGTGAATGCATTTTTTGGACAGGGCGCGCGTTCTGGATCATCAGATCATTAAACATCGCTAATTGCTCTGCGGATAACGTCATCGGTTTTTGATAAATCAACCAGACAAGCCCTTCACGGCATGGCGGCGTTGTCAAAGAACCTTCATAACGATAGAACGAGCCCTTGGGTGGCTGCAGATCATTTGGGTTGATTTGTATCTCAATGTTTTTACCCTGCTCTTTGGATGCTTTAAAAGCGGGTAGCAATGCCTTCAATGCGGCATTCTCAGCACCTACTTCAAAAAACACGCCCAGCGCCACGGCATCCCCACTCTCGCTGATGTTCACGAAGTGTAACTCGAGAGGATATAATTTGCCATCAATCGGATGTTCAGCAGGTTGATGAAAATGAAATTCATTCAAGTCAAACACTTGATCACCCAGTTGCAAATGATTGCTGGTGTTCTTCATGTCGACTCGTAATGTGTAACCTGCATCATCCGCAAATGCCGGACTCATCAAATAGCTTGTTGAAAAATCTTTCAGCTTGGCTAAAATCGGATCTTTTAATGCAATCGGCGATTGATGATAACCTTCATTGCAACCTTCAAAGCTTTCATCTAAATCACCCCAGAACATAGGGCCCTCTTCACCATAATAGCCCCACTTGCGAGGTAACTCTTCCGCCATCGCGATTGTGCTCATCGCCAGTAATGCGGCCATCGCCGCCATTGTGTATTTTTTCATCGCTGAGTCCTTTGTTGAAAAATTAAGTCTCATCAAAAGTAGCAGAGAAAATGGGTGTATTCAATATATAAAATCCCTCCGCCCTGCGGGCACCTCCCTTTTCCAAAGGGAGGGAAGAGTGGTACTAACACCTCCCTTTGAAAAAGGGAGGGAAAAGTGGTACTAACACCGGCCTTTTCCAAAGGGAGAGAAGAGTGATGCTAACACCGGCCTTTTCCAAATGGAGAGAAGAGTGGTGCTAACACCGGCCTTTTCCAAATGGAGAGAAGAGTGGTGCTAACACCGGCCTTTTAAAAGAAAAGAAAAAGTGGTAAAAGCATCCTCCTTTCTAAAGAGAGATGGAGTGAGGGATGGACCACTCTTCGCCCCCTTTGGAAAAGGGGGCAGCCGAGTATTTCGAGGCGGGGGATTTGTTATAAACATTATTTACGTATTGAATCTTCAAATGCTTGAAGCTTCGCCTTCTGCTCGCTCGTCAAATTTGAGGGTGTTTGTATTTGTACACGGCACAATAAATCACCCACTTGACTGCTACGCAACGCTTTGACGCCCATGCCTCGTAAACGGAATACTTTTCCCGTTTGTGTTTCAGCAGGGATCTTTAACTTCACGTGGCCTGTCAATGTCGGTACATCCACTTCACCACCTAATGCTGCCGTTCCAAAGCTGATCGGTACTTGGCAATGCAAATGATTACCTTCACGTTCAAAGATCGGATGCGAGGATATATGTACTTCGACATACAAATCTCCCGAAGGACCACCGTTCATGCCCGCTTCGCCTTCGCCCGCTAAGCGTACGCGATCACCGTTATCCACACCGGCAGGAATTTTAACCGATAATGTCTTGGTTTCACGTACTCTGCCTTGGCCTTTACATGCGCTACAAGGTTCGCTGATCGTTTGACCTTCACCATGACATGTTGGGCATGTTTGCGTGACCGCAAAAAAGCCCTGCTGCATGCGAACTTGTCCGACACCACCACATGTCGCACACGTTTTCTTCGAGGATCCAGGCTTTGCACCCGACCCACTGCAAGGTTTACAGCCAACCCATGTCGGCACTTTAATTTCTTGTGTGACACCTTCAACCGCTTGTTCCAATGTCATTGCTAAATCGTATTTTAAATCGTGGCCGCGTGCAGCACGACTGCGCCCACCACGTTGTTGACCACCGGGGCCTCGGCCACCGCCACCCCCGAAAATATCACCGAAAATGTCTCCAAAGATATCTTCAAAGCCGCCAGCATAGGCTCCCGCGCCAGGTCCACCCGCACCAGGCCCTTGTACGCCCGCATGACCAAATTGATCGTATGCTGCGCGCTTTTGCGCATCCGATAATACTGAATAAGCCTCTTGGCATTCCTGAAACTTGCCCTTCGCCGTTTCATCATTCGCATTGCGATCCGGATGAAATTTCATCGCCAAACGACGATATGCCTTCTTAATGTCTTCCGCGGATGCCCCGCGTTCAACACCCAGTACTTCATAGTAATCGCGCTTTGACATGTAGATACCTTCAATCATTTATCAATAAAATGGGGAAGGGCGAAAGATGTTTCGCCCCTACAAGAAAATCCCCCGCCTCGGAATACTCGGCTGCCCCCTTTTGCAAAGGGGGCCTAAGACATAGCTCGGAATACTCTGCTGCCTCCTTTTCCAAAGGAGGCCTAAGACATAAAAGGGCGAATATTATTCGCCCCTACCACTATTTTTTGTCGTCCTTCACTTCTTCGAACTCTGCATCAACAGCATCGCCGCCACCCGCAGCGCCGGCTTGTCCATCCGCAGCACCAGGTTCACCTGCGCCCGTTGCACCGCCTGCAGCGTATAACTTTTCAGCCATCTTGTTAACAGCTTCCGTCAATGTTTTGAGTCGACCTTCAATCAGCGCTTTGTCATCGGACTTCAACGCTTCTTTCATGTCACCGACAGCCGCTTCCACCGCAGCACGATCTTCCGCAGATACCTTCTCACCCGCGTCTTTCAATGTCTTCGTCGCTGAGTGGATCATGCCATCTGCTTGGTTGCGCGTTTCGACCAATGCTTTGAATTGGCGATCCTCTTCCGCATGCAGTTCAGCATCTTTCACCATCTTCTGGATTTCATCTTCAGATAAACCGCTCGAAGCACGGATCACAATCGATTGCTGCTTGTTCGTCGCTTTGTCCTTCGCCGACACATTCAAAATACCGTCTGCGTCAATGTCAAACGTGACTTCGATTTGTGGCATGCCACGTGGTGCCGAAGGAATGTCTGTCAAATCAAAACGTCCCAACGATTTGTTGTCGCTCGCACGTTCACGTTCACCTTGCAATACATGCACGGTTACCGCCGTTTGATTGTCATCCGCTGTCGAAAACACCTGCGAATGCTTCGTCGGAATCGTCGTGTTCTTTTCAATCAGCTTCGTCATCACGCCACCCATGGTTTCAATACCCATCGATAACGGTGTGACGTCTAATAACAAAATGTCCTTTACGCTGCCTGACAATACACCGGCTTGCAATGCAGCACCAATGGCCACCGCTTCGTCAGGGTTAACATCACGACGTGCTTCTTTGCCAAAAATCTGCTTGACGATTTCTTGCACCATCGGCATACGTGTTTGACCACCGACCAGGATAACATCGTTAACTTGATCCGCTGTGAGACCCGCATCTTTCAATGCCGTCTTACAAGGGTTCATCGTGCGTTGCACCAAATCTTCTACTAAAGATTCGAGCTTCGAACGCGTCATCTTAATGTTCAAGTGCTTTGGACCACTCGCATCCGCGGTGATATAAGGCAAGTTGACGTCTGTTTGTGCCAAGGCAGATAATTCGATCTTCGCTTTTTCTGCCGCTTCTTTCAAACGTTGCAATGCTAATGGATCATTGCGCAAATCAATGCCTGTCTCTTTCTTGAACTCTTCCACCAAGAAATCAATGATGCGCATGTCGAAGTCTTCACCACCTAAGAAAGTATCGCCATTCGTGGCCAATACTTCAAATTGGTGCTCGCCTTCCACTACCGCAATTTCAATGATCGAAATATCGAATGTACCACCACCTAAGTCGTATACAGCAATCTTGCAATCGCCGCGTTTCTTGTCCATCCCGTAGGCCAACGCTGCTGCTGTGGGTTCGTTGATGATACGTTTAACTTCTAATCCAGCAATACGGCCAGCATCTTTCGTTGCTTGACGTTGTGAATCGTTGAAGTAAGCAGGTACCGTAATAACCGCTTCCGTCACTTCTTCACCCAAATATTCTTCAGCCGTTTGCTTCATCTTGATCAGCACTTCTGCCGATACTTGTGATGGCGCCTTCGCTTCATGGTTATCAGGTAACTGCACTTCCACCCAGGCATCCCCATTATTCGCTGCCACAATTTTGTAGGGGACCATCTTGATGTCGCGTTGTACCACTTCATCTTTGAATAAACGACCAATCAAACGCTTGATAGCGTAGAAAGTATTTAATGGGTTCGTCACCGATTGACGCTTCGCAGGTGCACCCACCAACTTTTGACCGTCTTTCGTGTAGGCCACGATCGATGGCGTTGTGCGAACACCTTCTGAGTTCGCAATGACAACCACTTTACCACTTTTGTCTAATACAGCCACGCAAGAGTTTGTCGTGCCTAAGTCAATACCTATTACATGCTTTCCCATTATTGCTCTCCCAGTTTCAATTCGTCTTCCCCAGATGGGGTTTGTTTCTACCCTTTTCAAGAGGGCGAACGATGTTTCGCCCCTACAAGCCCCCGCCGCACGGGGTTATGATTACTTTGACACCACCACTCTAGCCGGTCTCAATAGCCGTCCATGCAACAAATAGCCCTTTTGGACCACCGTTAGAATCGTCCCAGCCGCATGCTCTTCGCTTGGCTGCATCACCATCGCTTCATGGTGCGTTGGGTCAAAAGCCTCGTGTAACGGGTCCACAATCTCTACGTGGAACCGCGCCAACGTGCTCAGGAACATCTTGAGCGTCAGCTCCATCCCATGGTGCAATGCTTTCGCGTGCTCGCCCGTGTCCGCAGGCATGGCAAGCCCCTGCTCTAAGCTATCGACGACAGGTATCAATGCTTTAATAAATGGCTCTAAAGCGTATTTATGGGCATGCTCAACGTCCCGCTGGGCACGTTTTTGGAGATTGTCCATCTCCGCACGCATCCGCAATAACTGTTCCCAATTATCCTTGGCTTTTTGCTCAGCATCCGCCAATTTTTTGGCGATATCCAAGTCACTGCCATCTGGGGCCTTTTCTTTCAATTCAGGGACGGGAACGTCTACATCAAATTCCAAATCGTCCGGCTTGCCTTTGTCTTTGCTCATGCTATCGTATCCTATCCAATTCAATGGGCCAGGAAACCATATGGGGGCCTATTTAAACATTTCAAGGCCATTGGTTTTTTCCCTAAACTAGCCGATAATAAGTAGGACATATCAGGAGATAATATGACTTTTAAACGGATCGCTTTGATGGGCCGCTACAGCACCCACACCACAAGCAATACCCTCGAACGCCTCGCCGCCTTCCTGGGGACCCAATCCGTCGAAATCTTTATCGAAGCCGATACAGCCTCCCATGTCCCCTCCCTTAACCTGCCGACCGTCACGCGTGAAGCCTTGGGCAAAACCGTTGACCTCGTCATTGTCATTGGAGGCGATGGCAGCCTGCTCAACGCCGCTCACGCCGTCGTTGATGACCACGTCCCTGTCATTGGCGTCAACCGTGGGCTCCTCGGGTTCTTGACCGATATCTCTCCTGATAACCTCGAAACCGCATTTGCCGCCATTCTTCGTGGCGAGTATGTCAAAGAATCACGCTTCCTATTAGAAGCCTCCTTGTTTGTCGATGGCAAAGCATCGCCCATCGGGGGCGCATTGAATGATGTCGTGCTCTACGCCGGCGAAATTGCCCAGATGATCGAATTTGAAATGTATATTAATGGGCAGTTTGTCTATAGCCAACGCTCCGACGGTTTGATCATCGCCACACCGACAGGCTCAACAGCCTATGCACTCTCCGCGGGTGGCCCGATTTTGCATTCTTCATTGGAAGCAATCGTATTAGTGCCCATGTTCCCGCACACACTGACATCACGTCCCATCGCCGTCAGCAGCGATGCCATCATCGAACTGCGCGTCGCTCGTACACGTGCGTCAAGCCACCCGGCCATCAGTTGCGACGGGCAAGCACTCGTGGCACTCGCTCCCGGCGCGACATTGCAAATCACTCGCAAAAAAAATACATTGACACTCATTCATCCGAAAGATTACGATTATTACAACACGCTGCGGACCAAGCTCGACTGGGGCAAACCGCTTCAAAACAAATATTTTGCTAACCCATCGCAGGATTAACCATGCTGACGCATATTCATATCCGACACTTCGCTATCATTGATGAGCTCGATTTAGAAATTTACCCCGGCATGACCGTCATGACCGGTGAAACCGGCGCCGGTAAATCGATCATGATCGATGCGCTCTCTTTGTGCATGGGCGAACGCGCCGATGCCAGCTTTGTACGCACCGGCTTTGAACGTGCAGAAATTACCGTCACGCTTGACATCAAAACGTTGCCCGCCGTCCAAACCTGGCTCACCGAACATGAATTAAACCAAGGCGAAGAATGCATGATTCGTCGCACCGTATTATCCGATGGCCGCTCGCGTGCTTATATTAATGGGGAGTCCGTTCCGCTCTCCATACTCAAGTCACTCGCACGCTTGATGATCGATATTCACAGCCAACATGCGCATCACGCTTTATTTAAGACGGAAACACATCGTCATTTATTGGATGTGTTCGGCAAACATGGATCGATCGTGCAAGCCGTCGCAGACGGCTATCATGAGTTACGTGCATTGAAAGAAAAGCATGCGACACTCGTTCTCAGTGAATCCCAAAAAGCGGACGAAATGGATTTATTGCGTTTTCAAATCAATGAACTCGAAGCCTTGTGCATCAAAAACAATGAATGGGAAACACTCACGGCCCATCATGATACGCTGTCCAAAAGCGGGGAACTCATTGCCAATATTCAAGACGTGCTCAGCTTGTTGAGTGAAAACCCTTCGGGGACAGCGGTTCAACAGTTATCGCACATTAAATCATCTTGCGAGACATTGATAAGGCTGGATAAATCACTCGAACCTATTTATAAGATGCTCGAAGAAGCCCGCATCAATTGTGTCGAAGCAGCCAATTCACTTAATGCCTATGCGCATAAAATGGATACCAATCCTGCGCATCTAGAAGCGGCACATCAACGATTAACCGTGTTGCATGAGATGGCACGTAAACACCGTGTTGCGCCCGAAGCATTATTAGATAAATTGGCGGCACTTCATGATCGTTTAAATGCATTGGAATCACAAACAGCCGCCATCGAACAGCTCGCAACAACGATTGCCGAGAAAGAAAAAGAATATCAACAGTTGTGTATTGCGTTGTCTGCGAAACGCGCACAGATTGCACCGACGATCAATCAAGCCGTCACCGATTCGATGCAACAATTGGGCATGCCAAGCGGTGTGTTCACTGTTCACTTTGAACCGTTGGAAATACCTGGCGCACACGGGGCTGAACAAGTCATTTTCATGGTGAGTACCAATCCAGGCGCAGCACCTGCACCGATTCATAAAATTGCATCGGGTGGTGAACTCTCGCGTATTTCATTGGCCCTACAAGTGTTGATTGTGCAAGACGATAGCCTGCCCGTCATTGTATTCGATGAAGTCGATGTGGGGATCGGCGGCGGTACGGCAGAAATTGTCGGCCAATTGTTGCATGCATTGGGGAAGAAAGCGCAGGTCCTGTGTGTCACCCATTTACCGCAAGTCGCTGCACAAGGCAATCATCACTTCTATATCTCAAAACAAACCGAGGATGGCAAAACGCGTACACAAGTGACGGTATTGGATAAAGAAGGCAGGATCCGAGAACTCGCCCGCATGCTCGGCGGCCTGAAAATCACCGAAAAAACCTTGCAACATGCGAGTGAGATGCTGGGTTAGAGTTTACCTTAGGATGACCACTATGCCATTTAAAAACCGTGAAGAAGCTGCACATTTGCTTGCCGCCGCCCTATCCAGTTACAAAGGTAAAAACCCATTGATTCTGGCCATTCCCCGTGGAGCAGTACCCATGGCTCACATCATTGCAAATGATTTGGGTGGAGAAATGGATGTCGTACTCGTTCGCAAACTCCGGGCGCCTTATCAGGAAGAATTGGCCATTGGGGCCGTTGACGAAGCGGGCGATGTCTATTTAAATCCATTTGCAAAACAAATCCCGCCACACTATATCGAAGAAGAAAAACAACGACAACTGGCGACCTTGCGACAAAGACGTAGCCAATATACAAAAGCTCATCATGCAATCTCCCCCGAGGGCCGAATCGTGATTGTTGTCGATGATGGCATTGCAACAGGGGCAACCATGTTCGCCGCACTCGAGTCTTTGAGAAGCAAAAATCCTAAACAACTCATTGTCGCCACGCCCGTTGGCCCCATTGAAACATTAGATAAACTTCAATCTCATGCGGACAAAGTCGTTTACCTAGAAGCGCCGCCCTACTTCCAAGCTGTCGGCCAATTTTACGGCGATTTTCCACAGGTCTCCGATGAAGAAGTGATCCAGATTTTAAATGAAACCGATCCCCCCATTCAAATCCCCGTGGGCTCTTTGCTATTAAAGGGCAATTTAACCCTTCCCAAAAATGCCATTGGCCTGGTTATTTTCGCCCATGGCAGCGGAAGCAGTCACTTAAGTCCCCGTAATCAATATGTGGCCTCAGTATTGCACAATGCAAACATTGCAACCTTGCTATTTGATTTATTGACGCCGGAAGAAGATGAAACTTATGAAACCCGATTTAATATTGATCTGCTGACAGAACGATTACTCATCGCTACTCAATGGGTTAAACAGCAACCGCTTATCAAAGATCTCACACTGGGCTATTTTGGCGCATCAACGGGTGCTGCTGCGGCCTTGAATGCAGCAGCTAAATTAGGATCAGTGATTCGATGTGTGGTGAGCCGTGGAGGACGTCCCGATATGGCCATGCCGCTCTTGAAGAAAGTGGTATCGCCTACCTTGCTGATTGTCGGAGGCCATGATGAAGTTGTCATTGAACTTAACCAACAGGCTTACGCTCAACTCCAAGTAGAAAAGCAATTAGTGATTGTTCCCGGAGCGACGCACTTATTTGAAGAACCTGGGACGCTTGAAAAGGCTGCGCACTTGGCTCAAGAATGGTTTTCTCGATTCCTAAGCACAGCCCTTCGTACGGAGTGATTACTCTCTACTATTTTCTTTCGACAGGGATCTCACGACTGTGTTCCTTGCTGCCTGCTTTCTTGGGCATACTCACCCAAAGCATCCCCTTCTTGAATGAGGCAGTGGCTTTATCGATGTCGACAGAATCAGGCAACACTACTTGTCGCAGGTAATTACCGTAAGTAATTTCACGCATGACGTAGTTTTTATCCTTGTCTTTTGTAGAGGTGCTCTTTTCACCTGAAATGGTCAACACGCCGTCCTTGATATTGACCTTGACATCGTCTTCACCCATGCCTGGCATTTCTACTTCCACTTTGAAACTGTCTTTATCATCGACAATATCAATTTTGGGAAGAAGATGAAGATCTTCGAATATATCCATGCCATTAAATTCTTCCATGGCTCTGTCTAATTCATTTTGCAAGGCAGTAAAAGGATTGCCTTGTTTAATGGTTAGAGGAGACAGTTTTTTCAATGCAAATAGCTTGCTCATGATGTACCTCGCTGCTCTGTGTGTGGCGACTTAATTATAGACCACATTTCAGCGATAAACCCAGCCTATGGCCGCCTCTAACGATGCTTATTGACAGATCATCTAGCTGGGATTTTTTTAACAACAAAATAAATCACCCCGCTGATCAGCGCCGAAAAGTAGCACCAAACAGATCCTAAAGCGAAGGCATAAAAAATATGGGCGAGGATCAATGCAATGCCCACAAATAGGCCGAAAATCCAAACGCGTGGGAATGACGAGGTAAAACAGGCTCCTACGATGACAGTGACGTACAACGCAAGAAGAGTGTAATAAATGGTTTCCCCATAGGCGGTAGCGATATGCTGATAACGTTCGGTAGGAAAAGGATAGGCAAGATGATGACCAACCATCTGCACATCGCTGCCAATCAGAACCAACACAAGCAGATAAAAACTAGAAATTAAAAACCCTATCGATAAAAATCCCTTCAGGATTCTTTTTCGAGAGTCCTGTTCCTCGAGTCGATAAAGAAGTCCTGGGATCCATATCGGCCAAAACACCCCCGCAAAAAATAAAAATCCGTAGAGCGCAACAAGGTGAACGAAACTCTCTGTCTGGCTCCCCATCAGGGTGACCCAGACCATGCCCTCCAGAAGTTGTTGCAACGCAAAAAACAAGGGAATGGAGGCAAAGAGCCGCAATTCGCGCGTTCGGGCTGCTTTAATGGTGAGCATTCCCATGACGGACAATACCCCGGCGGCTGTAAAACTTGCAGTGGCTGAAAAACACATAAGGAGTTCCTAACTAGTAAATAAATCATGGCTTATTGTGGCAGCTTAAAGGATACCTGCTTTTTACTGCTACTACTTTTGCCTGTCGTATCAGACAGTGCAGATTTTGGCGAGGTCTGTTCATCACGGCTAGGAGTCCATTTTTTTTCAAATGGAACCGAAGTAACAAGCCCTGATCGCTTCATTTCCTCTTGATGGTCAATGATAGAATCATAATGCCCATGCTCACCTGCAACCTTGGCCATTGTATCACAGGTATATCTTAGATAAATTGTCCCCTGATTATCATCGCCATATGTCGTGATCTTTCCTCGTGACACATCCATAACCACTATTTGCATGCCCAGCGCCATCGCTAGACTTTTAATTTCAGGCTCATCCGCCCACTCGCCTGGTTTTTTAATGGTACTGATGTATGCGTCTACAGACCGTTTGTCATTTCCAATATAGGGTGCAAACATAGTGCTATTCTTACCAATGGTTTCTGCAGCTAATGTCCGAAGTGCACTGTGATGCTTAATGTCACCCTTAAGCAGAGAAATTTGGTGCGAAACAGCACGAAAAAAACAATTTCCATCCGCTTGAATAGGGTGATAGGTTTTTTTATTGGGCTTATCTTTAATTTTCCTGATAGCCTTAGCACTATTCGACAGGGGCTGTTGTAATTCTTGAAAGTAGGACAACGCATCCTTGGGTGGCGAGGATTCATTTGTCACTTCCACGACCATACTTTCAATAATCCCATTTATCTTGGAAAAACAAGCATCAAAATCGTTATATTTTTCTACCAGCGTTTCCTTGGCTATTTCTTCGATGGCCAAGACAATACCAGACCACTCCAGTAACATGACAAGCAAGTCATTAGAGGTAATCCCCATCTTCTTTTCGATGAGCGGTTCTCTTTTTTTTTCATGAGTAGATAGGCGAATCAAGTCCTCATAAGCAAAATGGTAACATGCGTAAAATGTTACATAATAGGTGTACGCGTTGGTTATCATTATATTCCTCGTGTCGTTACGTCACCTTTCGGGAGAATTAATTTGATGGGCAACTGATTTCCCCCTGCAATTCTTACACAACCCATAAATATTCAATGCATGATCCGTCATTTCGTAACCAAATTTTTCGGCAATCTCTTTCTGACGTGCTTCGATCATTTCATCGACAAATTCTTCCACCGCGTTGCATTGCACACACAATAAATGATCGTGATGCGGCCCATGGTTTAATTCAAATACGGCCTGCCCGCTTTCAAAGTTTAAACGGTTCACCAATCCTGCTGTTTCAAACTGCGTTAATACGCGGTAGACAGTCGCCAAACCGACTTCATCCCCCATGTCCATCAGCGTCTTATAGATATCTTCTGCGCTCATGTGCTTTTCAGGATTCTGTGCCAACATCTCTAAAATGCGTAAACGCGGCAACGTGACCTTTAAACCCGCTTTTCGTAAATCGTCGTTGTCCACGAACGTCCCCTTGTCAAAATCAATTCAAACAATGATGATACCAAGCCTAGCCTGAATAGAGTACAATTACCAGAGCTATTATATTGGTCTTGGGGGCGCTTCATGAAATTTTTTCTCACGTTGTTTGTGCTAGCATTGGTCGGGTGCCAAAACTATATCCCCTTTGTTTATCAGCCTCCAATCCAGCAAGGGAACTTGCTCGAAGAAGATAAGGTTGATCAGCTTGAAGTTGGGATGACCCGCGAACAAGTCGACTTCCTCCTTGGGGCGCCTATTTCACATAACACCTTTGCCGATGACCGCTATGACTATGTCTATTACTATAAAGAAAAATATAAAGAGCCTGTTCATAAAAAATTGACGGTCTACTTCAGTAAAGAGGGAAAAGTGACGAAGTTTGTAAAATAGGCATCTCATGAGGCACCACGGGCATGTCATGATACGCCCGTGCGAGACCGCCCCGTCTGAGATAGATTGCAACGTTTAACTTAGTTTAAGCTTGGCTGCTGGTGCACGATTTTTGCTTTCTTCTTTTTGCTTCCGCAAATAAGTATATTGAGAAGTGCCAGAAGAAACAGCGTTAGAAGGAGAGGTATCTTTACCTTCCAATGCATCTTTGAAAGAACGGCAAGGAGAAACAAGTGAGCCAACATTTGAATTGGTTTTTTGTTCGTTAACTTGTTGTTTTACTGCCTTTGGCGGAGCAGGTACAACGACGGTCGTCTTACTACGATCTGAAATGAGCGCATCATCTTTTTTATTATTATATAGATTACTAAAAGGTTTATACATCGCTAATCTCCTAAATACCATTAAAAAGTACAATACCTCACAAAAGTGAGGCAGTGTACTATATCGCAATTAAAGGATTTTTGTCAACTAATTTGCTTTCTTAGAACGCATATCTTTGACTTTGATCGAATGTATGGTCATTTCCGAACCATCTTCGTACTTGAAAACCAAGGTTATTGGCTCAGACTCAGGTGTTAACGGTTTTTTCAATCCCATCAACATGATGTGCTTACCACCAGGCTTGAGCTCTGTTTTGCTGTTAGGTGCTAACACTAATTTATCCAAGTGTTCCATTTTCATCTTGCCGTCTTTTTCGATGCTCGTGTGAATTTGCACATCAGGTGCATCAGGGCTCGATACACTCACGATCGTCATAGGATGATCGCCCGTATTCTTGATGTCCATATACACAGCGGTGACATCTTGCCCGGGCGCCATTGCACGTACATAGCCATGGCTAAATTTCACGGCATCATTGCCGCAGGCTAGTGTTACCAAAGGAAGCAATAAAGCAACTGTACAAAGTAAACGTTTCATATCAAATCTCCAAGATTAAGATTTAGAGATTATACCACTGCACTAAGCTCCTTTTGGCATAGGAGGAGCCGGTTTCGGCGCTCTAGATAGCTTGGACGGCGCATTGATCTCTCGTTGCGAGACAGCAGACGTTTCACGCATCGCTTTTTTGCCGGGCTCATGCTCAGGGCCATCTTCTTTAAACAATTTCATGCGGGTATGATCAGCCCCTTGTTCTAATACACGTGGATCAACACCGATTGCATTGGCATACTGCTCTAGCTCGCCGCCCATCGCTTCGTTCGTATTAAATTTAGCAAGATCATGCCCCGGCTTTTTCGCGTGTGCATGTTTATGACCCGTCTGTTTCTCGTGATCACGACGCTGCGTATTCTGAGGCTTTGGCACCTTTGGGAACATCGTGTGCACTGTCGCTAAACGTTGCATCGCTAAGTGCTGACCATGATCTTCAGGATGTTGCGCCGGCCCCATTTGTGATACCGCACGGTTCAATGCGGTCGGCGTTGGGCTTGGTGTTGCGACAGCAGGCTTTAACTCAATACCGGCTGCTGCTACGGCATTCGTCGCGTCATGAACCATCTCATTCGATACCGCGTCCATTTCTTTCATCTGTTGAGAATAAGCTTCAGATAACGCTTTTCCAAACTCGACCTGATTCACCGCTTGAACATCTTGTAGCGTCTTTCCGCTGATCAATAATGTCGCTGTCAAACGATTCAGAAAACGTTCAGCAAATTCGATTTGAACTAAATCAAATTGAGGTGAATGCTCAGATAAACTATTTAATAAGTGCATTTTAAGCTGTCTAAACTCAAGTTTATGCTGATTCCCGACTAACCAATCATCGAGCGCCTTGTCCGACAACTCCCCATCCTCATTACGCTTCATCCCTAACAGGGTGTAGATGATCAAGTAGGTAATGTAATAGACTCTGATCAGCTTCTTGATCCAATTCGTTTCCTTCGCCTTATTCTTGTCATCATGATTTTCGTACATGGCGAGAGCTTCGGGAGAACCATGATAATTCTCGTCAATCTCACCGGCATCAAACCCCTCTTCATGCCCGGGGCCGCCTTCTTGACGCCCTACATAATGATGCAGCGGGTGATGCTTCTTATGCTCTTTCAATTCCTTCTCGATATGCTCCTCAAGCTCCTCTTGCTTCATGGACATGATCGCTCTGTGCTTACCCGCATGCGCCTTCAACGCGGCCATCATGAGCATGGCCCAAAAAATACGTTTAATGATATTGTCCCCAGGCAACCTCAACGCATCTTGTGGCGATAAGGGGCCAGGAAGATTGTTAAAAGGAAGCCCGCCAGGGACGGGGCGCAATTCTTGAGCAGGTTTATCTACAGACATCGATTATCCCCCTGATTTTACTGATTAGGCTCTTGACAGTCTCCACTTTAGCGGGCAGAATGTCAACTTCTCGTGGCTATGTAGCTCAGCCGGTTAGAGCGCGGCACTCATAATGCTGAGGTCGGTGGTTCGAGTCCACCCATAGCCACCAATCCCTTCTATGTCCCTTGTTGATGCGGCTTCATCGCTTTTTCCATTTCCCGTTTCGCCAAGCTTTTATGCGCAGGCTCAACCGCGGCCAAGGGGTTATCCTGCATCAATTGTTTCGTCGCCGTATGATTAGGGTTACTGGTAGGCCATAAATGCTGTAATAACATGCGATCCGCGGCTTTACCCATCGTGGACAAGCCCACGCCAATGGCTTTAGCATAATGCTCCAACTCACCCTTGATGGCTTCATGGGAAGTCTGCTCGACGTTTGGCGCAATCTTTTGATTCAGTGCATTGGCAGGTTGCGGCACATTAGGGTTTAGCAGTTTAATCACAGCCAAGCGCAGTTGATCCATGCGATGCGCAGGATCCATCAGGGGCGCTGCCGTCAGGCCGGGGGCATTCATCAGTAACAATTGGTTATTTATTCGCACATTCATGTTAAGTGTTGGGGGAGGCATAGGCGATGGAAGCGCTGTCCCCAGTTGTTTCAATGCGTTGACAGCTGCACTTTCCATCTTGTTGGCAAGCTGATTCAATGCCAGATGATGTTGATCATAGGCTGAAGCAATCAGGCCAGGAGTAAGCTTTTCTAAATCATTCAGCCCCTTCCCCCCCTTCATCAGCATCGCCGTCATACGGTCAAGGAAACGATCTGCCACAGCCACCTGCTCAAGGCTAAAGTGTTGCGCATGTTCTGCAATTTGATCTAATAAGTAGCCTCTTATGCCTAGATGTACTGGGCCCTGATTTTGTTGCGTCCATTCCTTGAGCTGCTCATCTGTCATGTGGTCTTGTTCGGCAATACCCAATTCATCCCGAATCTTAGCAAAACTGTCATGATAAACCTTCGCAATCTCCGCTGCTGCAATGGCCATGAATTGAGCGTTTTTATTCCAGATCGACAATACTTCTTCCATGATGGTTGTCTTATTCGCTTCAGCTGCCAGTTGTTGCGCCTCAATGGCTGCGGGGCTATTATAATTCTTATCCAATTCACCTGCTGTCAGCTCATCATCGGATAGGTTCTCTTCCTTCTTTTTATGTGAGCGTTTCTGGGTGGGAGGCTTTACAGCTTCAGCTTGCGTTGCATCAAATACCGTCGCTGACCAAATCATGCGTTGGAATAATTCAATCGGAGGGGATCTCAATGCTTGAGCCCATGTAGAAGGATTAAAAGGACTCAGCGGATGATGAGGAACCATTGGCATCACCTTGTTAAGGATGCTTTGTAAACCAAATTTTTTTAAATTGGCCTCACGGGTGGCTTGATCCATCCATGCTAGATTATTCATGGTACCTCCGAAATAAGACAGCTATCAATCTTAGTATATACCCTTTCGATGAGGTTTGCATTAGTGCGTAACATGTTGATTGTGAAGAAAAACCCCCGCCTCGAAATACTCGGCCGCCCCCTTTAAAAGGGGGTAAAGACCCCCAAAC
>JBIOEA010000013.1:0-56960 GCA_044445605.1 Gammaproteobacteria bacterium
CCGACAGAGCTCGCACCACTGACAGCGCCTGCGGTGGTATTAAATGCACTGTTGGTGCCTGAAATCGTTCCGCCTGTGGCGCTACCGATCAATCCGCCGACATCAGCGCCTGTGCCTGTGATGTGAGCAGCGCTGCTGGTGTATCCACCTGAGCCTTGTAATGCACCTGATGACATTAAGCCAACGATACCGCCTAAGTTGCTGCTGCCATAAATGGATTTGCTGTTACTGGTTGAGCTGCTGCTGTTTAATATACCGCCATCGAGTAAACCGACGATGCCGCCGACACTGCTGGCGGTGCTGCTTGAATCGAGGATGTTTGCGCTATTGCTGAGTGCGCCTGTAAATGTGCCACCTGCAAATTCACCGACAATACCACCGACATTTGACACACCGGAAAGCGTATCAGGTGATAACGCAATGACACCTGTCGATGCATTCGTCATGGTATAAGCATTGGTGCTGCTGCCATTGTAATAGCCAAAGATGCCACCGATGTCTTGTGCGCTGGCGGTGTTTTCAGTCACTGTTGCATTATTCGTGAGCGTGCTTGATGCCGCACTGAATGTACCTGATGTTGATACAGAGCCAAACAAACCACCGACATTATTGCCAGAACCCACGACAGAGCCTGTGCTGTAAATATTACTGTTACCTGCGACTTGGAAGTTGGCCGTACCTGACACATTACCGATCAAACCGCCGACATCCGTCGTGCCCGTGACGCTGCTGCCTGCAGTCGTGTTAAATGCGTTTGTACCTGACAGTGTGCCTGCACTCATGCCGCCGATTAAACCGCCGACATTGGCAGTACCGATTTCAGTGCCTGAGCTTGTTAATGCACCGGATAATGTACCACCGGTCATGCTGCCGAATATGCCGCCGACATTCGTTGCGCTGGTGCCTTGGACGGTACCGCTATTGGTGAGATTTCCTGTAAATGATTCGCCTGAGACGAGCAAGCCCATGACGCCGCCGATACCGGTGGCATTATTGTCAGTGATAGTGCCTGTATTGGTTAAATTGGCGGTGACGGTGTCGCTTGAAGCAATCGTTCCGAAAATGCCACCAATCGTGTTAATGGCTGCTGTACTGGTGACGGCTTCCGTGTTGGTGAAGGTAGGTTTCGTTGAATATGCAAGATTGAGTGCATTAGTGCCCAAATTACCGATCAAACCACCCACATTATTAACACCTTGAATGGCATTGGTGCCTGTTGTATTCAGTGTGGTTGCTATGGTGAACGTTCCACCGCTCATAGAACCAATATCACCACCGACATTCGTGCTTTGTGCGACAGTGCCGACATTACCTGAGTTGGTGAGTGCACCGGAGACGCTTCCGCCTGTCATGCTACCCACATCGCCACCGATGTTTGAATTGGCGGCCGTTGATGCATTAGCAACATTAGCGGCATTGTTGAGTGTGCCGCTGAATGTTCCTGCGGTCAGTAAACCAATCAGACCGCCTACATTGCTACCTGCATTGGCTGAAACCGTTGCAGCAGAGGCATTGGTCAAATTAAATCCATAGGTACCCGCGAGATTAAAGCTACCGAAAATACCACCAATATTCGCTGGGCTGCCCGATGTGCTGGTGCTTGATACCGTTGCATTATTGGTCAAGCCTCCCGTCACATTGAAAGAAGTGGCCGTGCTGGCAATACTACCGAACATGCCGCCGATATCCGTTGCAGTAGATGAAGAAGACGTGACTGCCGTACCGCTACTGGTGGAAGCACCTGCTAAATTGATGGTGACCGCGGTGCCAACTTGGCCGATTAAACCACCGACTTCAGACTTGCCCGTGATCGTGCCAGTGGCTTCAGACAATGTATCACTCAAGGTGAGGCTATTGCCCGTTGATCCAAAAATATTACCGATGATGCCGCCGGTATATCCCGTTCCAGTATTCGTGACGGAGGCATTATTGGTTAATGTTCCTGATGTGATACTGATCGGGGTACCGTTGACTAATCCGAATAGACCGCCTGCATTAACAGCGCCGCTTGCGTTGACATTGATCGATGGGCTTGTGCCTAGTGAAATATTGGTTTGTGCATTGCTTGAGAAAGTAGAACTGCTGGACATTAAACCGATTAAGCCGCCGACACCCGTGTTGGCTGCTGTGCCATTACCGGTGATCGTGATGGTGGGGTGCGCTACCGTTGTGGCTAAATTGAATATTGAATTACCTGAGAAAGTGGCAAGAATCATTTGACCGATCAAGCCGCCGACATTTGAACCACCAGCAACACTGCCTGAACCAGTGACGTTGCCGGAGAATGTAGTTGCGGCTGTGGAACCTGCGACCAATCCCATGATACCGCCGACATTACTGCTGTTGGCATCAGGTGTGGTGATATTCGTGCCTGCAAAAACGTTACCATTATTCGTGAAATTCGTGGCGACTGCACTGCCGAGTGTTGCATCAAAGCTACCAAAGATACCGCCAATATCGGAGGTGCTACCTGATGAAGACGTTGCAGAAACCGTCGCATTATTGGTCAGCGCTGTAGGCGCGAATGCAACAAGGTTTCCAGAGGTGCCAGCAACCGTACCGATGATACCACCGATGTTTTGTGCGGTGCTGCTACTTGATGTAATGGTAGCGCCGGATGCAACGGATACCGTTCCGGTGGGGGAGAAAGTCGTTGAGAATGTGGCTGCACTGCCCAATGATCCGATTAAACCGCCGACATTTAAATTACCTGAAATGGTGGGCGTACCTGTGACTGTCAATCCACCGCTGGTGGTGATGGAAACAGCTGAGCTGATACCGCTCATGCGTCCAATTAAACCACCCACATAGGATCCACCTGTCACATTGTTGGAATCCGTCATCACCGTATTGGTGCCGATCGTACCGCCTACGTAATTACCTAATATACCGCCGGCATATGCGCCAGAGGCTGCATTGATCGCGCCAGAGTTTGTCATCGTGACAGCCGTGGTTGCATTATAGATCGTGCCAGTAATCATTTGACCGATAATACCACCGGCATCGGCATTACCTGAAGTAGCGGTGGTGATGTTGCCGCTGTTTGTCAATTGACCTGAGAAGGTTGCAGCCACATCGAGGTAACCCAAAATACCGCCCGCGGAAACGGTACCGGTCGACGCCGTATTGGTGACTGCGCTGGCGTTGGTTAAGTTGTAAGGGATCGTGAGTGCACCGACTTCACCGAATACACCGCCTAAATAACTCGTGTTGGATCCTGATGATACTAACGTCGCTGCGCTGGTATACGTGGGGATCACGCCTGTTTGATTATTCAGTGTTGCCGATTCTAAATAACCGAACATGCCACCGACTTGTCCATTGCCTTGAATGGTCCCTGCCGTGACGCTTAAGCCTGCATTCGTTGCGCTGCTGCCAATTGTTCCACCATTAAAGAGACCGACCAATCCGCCTACTTCGGCGCTATTCGATGCCGTGCCGACGTTACCTGAATTGCTCAATGATCCTAGAATGGTTGTTGTACCACCGGCTTGCGTGACGCTACCGATGACACCGCCGACAGCTGAATTTGCGCCACTATTGGATATATTGACTGGGCCCGCATTCGTCCAGCTTCCTGCTGCACTGAGTGTGGCTGCCGTTGAAATGCTTGATAATAAACCGACGTCACCACCGACTGCCAAGCTACCGGAAATGGTGCCATTGTTGGTGAATGTGCCGCTAAAGGCTGAATCAAATGCTGAACCAATGATACCGCCGACGTTGGTACTATTAAGTGCAGATACGCTCGCACCATTGGTGAGATTGCTGCTGAAATTGGTTGCACTGCCTGTGGTAAAAGAACCGAATATACCGCCGACGTTGGTGGCGGTAGATGAAATGGTGAAGCTATTGATGCTGCCGATGCCACTGATCGTAGGAACCGTTCCTGATCCGACAAGAGAACCGATCACGCCACCCACATTTTGTGTCGTGTTATTGACAGTAAATGCAGCCGTTGAACTGATGGTACCTTGCAGTCCGCCCATCGTTGTAGCGAGACCGATAATGCCGCCGATGTCGGCATTGAGGCCGCCTGATGCCATGTTCATCGTGGGTGTTCCAGTGACACTCAATGTGCTATTGATAAAGCCACCATTGCCGGTGACATTGCCGATTAATCCGCCAACTTTCCCTGTGCCTGATACCGATCCGGAGCTTGTCATGTTGCCCGTTAGGGTGGAGCCTGAACCACTTAATAAAAGATTTCCGATCGCGCCGCCAGCATCAGGGCCACCTGTGATCGATCCTGTATTTTTTAACGTGCCTGCGATGAGGCCTGAATTACCCGTGCCGCTTGAACTTGAACCTAAATTTTCAAAATAGCCAATGACACCACCTGCCGTGCCACCGATGGCATTGACATTGAGTGAATTAGCCAGCGTCGTGTCACTGGTAGCGATGTTTAATAAATTCGTGTGATCAGTTTCATACACAAGACCGATCGAGCCACCGACATTTTGTGGGGTCAGGAGGGCGGATCCGAGAGTGCTGACACCCGCACTATGTTGCGAAAATTGTGCTGACGTATGGCTAGCATCACCCAATGTGCCTGTCACGCCTGATGTGACGCCATAATATTCACCGATCAAACCACCCACATCGGTGACATTCGTACCGCCCATGTAAGTGACGGTGGTGAAGGGGTTGATCATATTGGTACCGCTTAACGTAGAGGTATCTACCATTAAGCCGAGGATGCCACCCATATTGGTACTGCCTGATGTGGTGCCCGTCAATACGGAGCTGGCACTATTGCCCCAGATTTTTGCGCCACTCAACGTACCGTTGACCAGAGAACCTGCGATACCCCCAATGTTTTGATTTCCGTTGACGTTGCCTGAACTGGTCAGTGCGTTAGAAATGGTCACACCATTGACTTCACCAAAAATGCCGCCGACACCGTCATAACCCGTTCCAGATGTAATCGCGGTGGTTGCACCGGATGCGGCAATAGCACCTGTATTTTGGAGTGTGGTGGCTGAGAATGTACCTGCAGACATTAAACCGACGATGCCGCCGACGTTATAGCCACCGTTCATCGCAACTGAATTCTGGAGTGTGGAAACTGTCGTGGTTAAGCTCGTGGCATTCATTTGTCCTGCGAATCCGCCGACATCCGTGCCAGTGACAGTCGATGTGGTTGATTTAGGTGTGAGGGCCGTGCCTAAAAATGAAGCGGTACCCTGTAAGGTACCGACAAAGCTACCGATGTTTGAAGTGTTGCTACCAGCGGTGAGGTAGTTGGAGCTCGTGTCATTGAGTGAAATGGTTCCACCCGCAGTGCCCAATGTGCTTGTGCCAGCCATGAGTCCGACGATGCCGCCTAAGCTTGAATCATTTGCATTGTTATTTAATGTCAACGCAACAGAAGTTCCACCAAAAAGTCCGGCAAGGCTCGATGAACTTAACGTACCGCCATTCAAGTAACCGATGACGCCACCGACATCATTATTACCTGCAACGGTGAATCCTGCTGATGTTGTGTAGGTACCACTGAATGTTGAGCCACCGGTGACTTCGCCTAAAAAACCGCCGACATATTGTGATCCTGACACTGCATTATTGTTGACCATATTGGCTGCAATGGCTTGAGCTGAAGTAGAGACTTCGCCAACGACGCCACCCACTGCAACTTCGCTTGCTGCGGTGACAGTGCCACCTGCATTATTAGAAAGTGTGCCCGTCAAAAGACTGGGAGAATTAAAAAAGCCGATGACGCCACCGGCTGCTGTTCCTGTTGATGCGCCCAATGAAATGGCGCCTGTATTCGTTAAATTACCTGAAATCGTGCCTTGGACAGAACCACCGACATTACCAACGACACCACCGATATTGGAGACAGCGGTGATGCTGCCTGCGAGTGTATCCGTGATCGATCCAGAATTTGTCATGTTATAGGCTGATCCGACCGTACTGCTGGACCAATTACCGATCACGCCGCCGACACCATTGACATCGGTGATGCCCGTCATGCTACCCGTGTTGCTTAGCGTAGGCGTGCCTGATGCAGGCGTGAATGTCGTATCGTTCACATTACCAAATATACCACCGTAGGCTTGTCCTGCCGTGGTGGGTGTGCCTGTTGTTAGAATGTTATCGGCATTTGAAATAGTACCCGTGCGACTGAGCGTGCCTAATACGTCCCCAACGAGTCCACCGACGTTGGTGCTTTGATTGGCGGTTGATTCATTACCGGTGACCGTGCCACCGCTGGCTGTCATGTTAGAGGCGCCTGAGAGCGTCGCAGTTGATTCCATGATACCGATCAATCCGCCGACATTGCTGATCCCTTGGACATTACCCGATGAGGTATTGGATAATGTCGAAGTGACCGTCAAGGTGCCGAAATCACCGATCAATCCGCCGACGTTGCTTGTTGCTGCGGTACCGGTGACGTTGGCTGCACCGGCCAATGAAAGAGAAGAACCGGTAACGCCTCCTGCACCGGTTGTGATTTGTCCGAATAAACCGCCGACATCTGAAGCACCTGAAATGCTACCACTGTCGGATAAATTGCCGGCGAACGTTGCAGGGGCACTCAGAATGCCGGTGATACCACCAATACCGGTTGCACTGGCGTCTGTCACACTACCGTAGTTTAATAAGGGGTTGCTAATGGTGATGGCTGAGCCGGTCAGTGTACCGAAGATACCGCCGATCGTATTGATGGCAGCACTGCTTGAAACGGTCGCAAAGTTTGTCCATGGATGGGTATTGCTCGTGGCAATGCTTGGAAGCGCAATACTACCGATCAATCCGCCGACGTTAGCGGTTGATCCGGCGACAGATCCTGCCGTCGTTTGTAATACCGTGCTGGTTCCTAATGTGCCAGCTGAAATGAGACCAAACAATCCACCGACTGACGTGGCACCTGATACAGCTGCTGAACCATAAAATTGATTAGCCAATGTAGCTGCGCCTGAAATCGAACCGACCAAACCACCAACACCTGTGCCACTCGTGGCAGTGACGGTACCACCACTCGTGTAGAAATTTGACAGTGTAGCGGCACCTGTGACAGAACCGATAATGGCACCGACATTACTGACCGATCCGGTATCCGTGATCGTTGGGGTGACCAAGCTGACGTTATTGACGTTACCTGTGCTGACCACACCAAATAAGCCGGCGTTACTTGTGCTTGCAGAGACACCTAAACCTGTGATGGTGTAATCAGTACCATCTTGTGCTGCGACATTGTAGCCACTAAAAATACCTGTGAAAGGTGTACCTGTGCTACCAATAGGTGTTAACGCGCTAATATTCGTGCTTGTAATGTTTTGAGCGAGGGCATAGGCATTACCGAGGCCGGCTGCAGCAATATTACTGACGTTGCGTCCCGTTTGGTTATCATAGACCAGGTTATAATTCGTGATCGTGCCTAAGTTGCCACCGGCGGCAAAAGGTACAGGGCTTGCAATGTTACCAAATGCAGTAGGGTTGTAATACAGATTGACAACGTCGCTTGCATTTGAGCTGTTGATCTTCGCGTTTGGACCAATAACAATGCTATTAGCGGGGTTTGTGCCGCCGCTATCAGGACGAATATTCAATGTGCCGCCACCGGAAAGTGTGATCACATTGGTTGAAACGCCTGGATTTAAGAAGGTGAAAGAGCCCACCGATTCCATGGTGAGCGAGTTAGTAGTTGACCAGTTAGGACCAGCAGCGGCTGCCAGTGATAAATTACCTGCGCCAAAGATCATGACGTTTGTGCCGGCATTCAGTGTTGCATTGATACCGTCGGTTGCAGTCGTTGCATCCGCGGCAGCGATAGTGGCATTTGCTGCATAACCCACTTGCCTATATTTGTTTAAAATTGCTGAGCCGGATGTGGCAATGGAGGTGCCGAAATTCAAGGGAGCCGTGTTGGTGAAAGATCCTGTACCTGTTGAATAAAATGCATTGACCGTACCGGCAGTTGCATTCACGGTGCCTGATGTTAATGTGGTGAATGTTCCTGTACCCACACCATTTTGGTTATAGTTTGCTTTTAAATTCAAGGTGCCGCTGCTGTTCCAGTTGATTGCACTGGCAGCGGCTAAGGCAATGTTGCCTGTTGCTTCTGCGGTAAAGTTACCTGTGCCACCATACGTGATAGCATTGGCCGTATTGAACTGAATAGCGCTGCTAGATGGCGTCGCGATAGCCTGCAAGACAACATTGCCTGGGCCGGTGCTATTGATGGCATTTGACGATGAGAAAATAATATTACCTGTTGTGCCCGCAGTCGTGACAAGGAAGGTATAAGGTGTTACCCAGCTAATGGGTGTCGTGGTATCGGTGAAGGTGATGTTACCGGCTTCAGAGCCGCCTGTACCTGTGGTGATAGTGACGTTACCTTGTGCCAGACCTGCATTAATCGTAGCCGAACTGATTTGCGCACCAGTCACAGTAGGGCTATAGGTACCTCCTGAGAGGGTACCTGATCCTGTATCCGCGATCGTGACATTCCAGGGATCTAATAACCATAAGCCAGCGTTGCCGTTGAGACTTTTCGTGCTGACTTGAATATTATCGATATTTAAATTGCCACCTGAGGTTTCTACCCGTCCACCGTCACCTGATGAACCGAGCGCTTGAGCAGAGATATTGCCATGAAATTCCGTTGATTGGCTGCCCCAGACCACGACGTTACCTGCATTGCCCTTATATAAGGAGTTGGCAAGGATGGTGGCATTGGCATCGCCATAGATATATTGTGCGTTGTTGAAATTTGTGGGGAGTCCTGCGGTGCTAATGGGTGCGCCATCTAACGTGCTGTGGAAGACATCGGAGCCTATCAAGACATTACCGCCACCTGCGTAGCCGGTCGCATTTAATATGCTGCCACTGGATAATTTGATATTATCGGCAGCGATAGCGATCGTGCCGCCTGTTTGTCCTTGCGCTGTGCCTGAAACATCCAATGTACCGGAGACGGCCACTTTCGAACCTGCACCACCTGATAAAATAATTTTGCCATTATGATTGGACACGCTCGTGGCAGAAATATAACCTGACATGTTAACGACATTTTCAACAATGCCTTTGGCGGCGACAGCTGATAACATAACGGTGCCACCATTGGCTGCAATGGTTCCCATGTTGTCGACGTTAGCCTTGACACTGGCGGTGGCATCGAAATTAATCAAACCGTCGCCGTATAAGTCAACGGTGAATGCGGAGCCGGCAGCGAGTGCGACACGGCCGAGTTTTGCTTGAATGAATCCGGTGTTTTGAACATTAGGTGCTACAAGTGCGCCAAGTCCTGCATCGCGGATCGTGATTTTACCTTCATTGATGACAGATGATCCCGCAGG
This sequence comes from Gammaproteobacteria bacterium, assembly GCA_044445605.1. Taxonomy (GTDB): domain Bacteria; phylum Pseudomonadota; class Gammaproteobacteria; order JABCZS01; family JABCZS01; genus CAWKDC01. The sequence continues at coordinate 9,306 of JBIOEA010000013.1, forward strand.
TGCATTGGTGAAATGATAGTTACCCTTCATGAAATCGCTGTTGGTAATACTGGCTGTCGTTGCTAATAGGCCAGCAACATCAACCCGTGCTGTTTTTCCGAATACAATGCCCGCTGGGTTGACGATAAACACTTGACCATTAGATGAGATATTGCCGAGGATTTCAGAAGGGTTACCGCCTGTCACGCGGTTTAACGTAACAGCACTAGAAGAAGGATCAACAAACTTGACGCTTTCATTTGTGCCGACATTAAAATTTTGCCAATTGATGATAGCGCGGCCAGTGGTTTGTGTAATGACCGTTGTTGAACCATTATTTTGAATGCGCGCAGAACCTGCTGCAACACTGCCACCCGTTGGACCCGCGAAGGCTGGGCCAGCAGCTGTTAAGAAGCAAAATGACAACCCATAACTCAGTTTGCCCAACTTAAGTTGATGATTTTGTGGTAACAACTCTGTCCGAGGATTTAACACAGGACACCTTCCTCCACTACTAATACTACTAACTTACATGTTAAAGGTTAGCCCAAGAACCTGGATTCATCAAGGCGATTAACTAAATTAATCGGACCGAGCTTTGGTAAAATCAGGCAGTTACTGCTTTGGTGCTTGGTCAGAGGGGCAGCCACAGCGCGCCTCCGCATCACTCTATATATATCTGCCAGTAGGTCCATATATGAAGAGGAGTCTTTCAAGCCGTTGGGTACATTTGGATGGCGATGGTGTATGATTTAGTTTGATTGTCTGGGGTTGTTCTACGAAGCAAGGATGAATTTATGCTAACTCGCATCTGGTTTAGTTTTTTTCTGGTAAGTTTTTTCAGTGCCTGCGTGCTCGCGTTTGGGCAGGGGCAATCGAACGTCTTTGGGGAAATGGTGGGGGCATTATTTGCCAGTTCGAAGCAATCGGTTGAAATCATTGTTGGCCTGATAGGCTCGATGTGTTTTTGGTTAGGGATATTTGAGATTGCCAAGAATTCACAGGTGGTCGACAAGTTGGCAGGGGTATTGCGGCCATTATTTATTCGCATTATGCCAGACGTTCCTAGGGATCACCCCGCGCACGCGAGCATCACGATGAACTTAGCGGCGAACATGTTGGGGCTAGACAATGCAGCGACGCCGTTTGGGTTAAAAGCGATGAAAGATTTACAAACATTGAACCCAGAGAAAGACACGGCGACGAACGCGCAAATATTATTTGTGGTGTTAAACAGTTCGGCGGTAACATTGATTCCGATTTCCATTTTGATGTACCGCGCGCAATTGGGATCGGCGAATCCGGCGATGGTATTTATTCCCATTTTGTTGGCGACATCGGCCTCGACATTTGTGGGATTTTTATCAGTTGCATTGATGCAGAAAATAAAGATATGGCAACCGGTGGTGATGGCGTACCTGCTATCATTTTGTTTATTGATCAGTGGGATTGTATATTATTTTGCAAGGCTCGATGCGGCGCAATTGGTTGAGCGTTCCCAGTTCTTTTCGAATTTTACGTTATTAGCGATCGTCATGATGTTTTTAATGATTGGCATGTATAAAAAAGTGGATATTTATTCATCGTTTATCAAAGGCGCGAAGCAAGGCGTGATGATCAGCATTAAGATTTTGCCGTATCTGGTGGCGATGTTAGCGGCGATCGCCTTATTACGCAGCAGCCAGGTGATGGATTTTGTTTTAAATGGGATAGCTGCTGGCGTACGTTTTTTAGGGTTTGACGATTCGTTTGTACCGGCGTTGAGCACGGCGTTGATGCGGCCATTGAGCGGAGCGGGCGCACGGGCGACGATGTTGGAAACGATGCAGCATTATGGCGTAGATAGTTTTCCGGGATTAGTATCGGCGGTGATTCAGGGCAGCACGGAAACCACATTTTACGTATTGGCGGTATACTTTGGCTGCGTTGGATTGGTGCATGGGCGGCATGCCTTGGGGTGTGCGTTATTGGCTGATCTGGCGGGCATTACATCGGCGATAATGTTGTCGTATTGGTTTTTTATGTAAACACTCTATTCCTCCCTTTTTAAAGGGAGGTGGCCCATAGGGCCGGAGGGATTTTTGTCATTGTCCTATTCCTCCCTTTTTAAAGGGAGGTGGCCCGCAGAGCCGGAGGGATTTTTTATGGAGCAAGGAGAGATATAGACATGCAAATCGAAAAATTCCTCAGTGATTTCATGCTGATTTGGGCGACGGTGGATCCGATCGGAACGCTGGCCTTATTTGCGGGCGTGACGGCGAAGTTAAACGCAGATGAGCGTCGTAAGACGGCGATAAAGGCGATATTATATTCGACGGCGATTTTAGTCGGAGCAATTGTTTTTGGGCAAATCATATTAAAGGCGATGGGGATACACCTGCAGGCATTGCAAGCGGCAGGCGGGATCATATTATTTTTATTTGGGTTGCAAATGGTGTTTGGTAATTTAGAAAGCACGTTATCATCGGCACCGGAAGAAGGGCATGACATGGCCGTTTTCCCATTGGCGGTTCCTTCGATTGCGAGCCCGGGTGCGATCACTGCGGTGATCTTGATTACTGACAATGATGTATATCCCATCATGACACAGGTAGGCACTGTAGCGATGTTATTGATCGTGTTAGTGATCACGTGTTTATTGATGTTGAGCGCAACACGCGTATTGCACGTGATGGGTAAGAATGGTGCGTCGATATTGATTCGCGTGATGGGGTTGATTTTGGCGGCCCTGTCGGTGCAGATGATTTATCAGGCATTTGGGGGCGTTTTTGCGTGAAGATGCCCTACGCAAATTTAATGATCTCAGCAAAATACAGCGGATAATGTCGGACAAAGTCGCCCTGCAATGAAGGTGGTTTTGCGCTGAAAATGATTTGATAAGGCGGCTGGTATTTTTCAGCATAAATTTGCAGGCTTTTTGCTCGCGTTACATTACCTGACTTGACTTCAATGGGAATAATATCAGCATTATCTAATTGGAGAAATTCTACTTCAGACCGACCATCAGCCCACCCATATAAACCTTGGCTGCCAGCGCTCAATAATGCTTGAGCAACATAATTTTCGGCAAAATAGCCTTTGTAGCTGCCGTAGTCTTGATCCAAAATGGCTTTTACGGGCAGTTGACTCATGGCACCCAACAATCCTACGTCCATCATATACAGCTTGAATGTATTTTCTTTGACATAAGCGGGTAACGGGATACGCGCTGTATCAACTACTGGCACTTTGATGACAAGTTGTGCGGCACATAGCCAGTCTATTGTATCGGCCAAGCGTTGGTAACGATCAATGCCGGGTAAAATGCCTTTAAATTTAAATTTCTGAGCACTCCCATCTTGCGCGCGTGCCAATTGTGCTGGTACATCACGCCAGACACGATCAATATGCATGGCATTGACTTTCCCCGCATGTTTAGCGATATCAGCTTGGTATGCGGTGATTAAATCAAGTTGCTTATCACGTACTTTCTGGAGTGCTTCATAGGGAGAATCTTGCAAATCGACATATATTTTCACTGCTGATGGCATACCTCCTATCACAAAATATTTTTTCAAAAACTCCCAGCATGTTTGATGAATACTGAGAGGGACTTCAGAGGTTTCGGGTATTAGCGTATGTAAAAAATCGAATAATTTTTGTTGCCCAATAGCGAGCAAAAACTCAGTAAAAGACATTGGATGGAGCGTTAAAAATTGGACCTTACCCACAGGGAAAGATTGAACATTCAAATGCAAACCCAGTAGCGAACCTGCGCCACAAACAGCGGCCTGAGGTAAGTCTTCGCAAAAATATTTTAAACTTGTCAAAGCGCGAGGGCAGGTTTGTATTTCATCGAAAAAAATGAAGTCTGTCTCATGATTGATATCCATATTTATGAGTAAGCTCAGCTCAAACAGGAGCTTTTTGGGATCAAGGGGGCCCTCAAAAATGGGTGCCAGTCGATTATCCTGTTCGAAATTGAAGTAATGCATGCGGGGAAAGTGGGACGTCCCAAATTCTTTAAGGACATAAGTTTTTCCACATTGCCTAACACCCTTTAAAATCAATGGGATACGATTTTTTTGTTCTTTCCAGCGTATTAAATCGGCCATGATAAGGCGTTGCATAAAACCTCCTAGGACTGAGACAACATGTTAATTATGGCAGGTTTGACATTATTTACAAGTAAAAAACGTCAGATTTGACATTATTTGCAAGTAAAAAACGGCAAAATTGACATTTTTTGCAAGTTTCGGTGGCTGTTGACATATTGACGCCCAAAGGGCTATCATGTGATGACTTCGCAGGATGCGACAATGAACAGGGTACTTCATGAATAAATGGCTACGGATAGCGCTCACAACTCTCCCCTTATTTGGTATTTATGTTGATGCATCAGCATTGCCAAGTTTTGCACGTCAAACCGATCTCCCTTGTGGTTCTTGTCATACTGATTTCCCTCAATTAACGTCTATGGGGCGGCAATTTAAATTGCAGGGTTACACCATGAATGCGGCCAATAACTTTAAGAAAGGCTTTTGGGTTCCACCTGTCGCTGTCATGGGGGTAGAAGGATTTACGAATACGAAAGAGCCCCAAGATAATACGGGAACTGATCTTAAAACGAATAATAATTTCTTGTTTCAATCGGCCAGTTTGTTTTATGGCGGAGCGATGACGGATCACCTCGGTGCCTTTATTCAAGGTACTTATAATGCTTCTGGGTTTGGTCCTCCGCCTGAATTTAATTATTCCTGGGATAATACCGACATACGGTATGCGAATACGGGATCACTGGCCAATACCAATTTGGTTTATGGTGTGACAGTCAATAATAATCCAACAGTGCAAGATCTCTGGAATACAACGCCTGCATGGAGCTTCCCGTTTGTCAGTTCAGCATTGGCGAATACGCCTGCTGCATCGCCTATTATTAGTGGTGGTTTTGCGGCCTCTGTTGTAGGCGTAGGTATGTATACCTATATTAATAACGTGATTTATCTCGAAGCCACTGGGTATCAAACACTTAACCAACCGACCCAAAAGGCGCTCGGCGTTGATCCTACTGGCACTCCAGGCTTGTTTAATAATATCGCGCCTTATTTCCGTGTTGCCGCGGAACCTCAATGGGGAGCAAATTCATTAGAGCTGGGCATGTTTGGCTTTTATGCGAACGTAGAACCTGATCCTTGGGATTTCAGCCATGTAGGCTCTGATTCCTATGGAGACCTCGGTTTCGATTCACAATATCAATACATCAGTGCAGATTATTCCATTACATTGCGTAATAGTATTATTCTCGAAAAACAAGATCTTAGAGGCAGCGTAAACGATGGGAATGCTGCGAATGAAACCAATTATCTGAATACATTCAATAGCCAGGCAGAATTTGTTTATGGGCAAAATTTCCGGCTTCCGCTGACGATCGGTTATTTTGATATTTGGGGAACGGAAGACGATTTAATGTATGCCGATAATGGAGATTTTAGTCCGAACAGTAATGGTTGGATCACGGAAATTGCCTATATCCCCTTTGGGATGAATAAAGCGCCTATATGGCCATGGTTGAATGCACGTATCGGACTCCAATACATTTGGTACAACGAATTTGATGGTTATTCAAATAGTTCAGATGGTTCGGATATTAAAGCATCCGATAACAATACGATATTTGCCTACATATGGTTAGCGATGTAAGGTGTAACCGCTGTTTTAATCTTTCGCCCATCCGAGGCGGGGGTTTTTCTTCGCGATCGTAATGAGATTGTACTGCGCTGCACTCTATTTAACGCTCGTGTCTGGTTTGCCAATACGGTGTCATTCTTATCGATGCCATTAGGTAGCTGGCATTGTGGTTGGGCTCACGCGGAATTCATGGGCACGCTCCAGCATCGGAGGCTCGCCTGACAAGATATGTCCCGGCACGATAAGAACAACCCCGCATTGGCACCGACACTTGCTTCATTGTCGTTTGCTTGAACAATACTTGAATTTGAATAGCATTATTCAAGCCGCACGCATAACAGCGTAGATGCCGGGACCCCAAGCGGTTATATAGCGAAGGTGAAGAATAATCACATTACGATCGCAACGAAAAACCCCCGCCTCGGATGGGCGAAAAATTAAGAGGGTAATGTGCCTTTAAAAGTGGTGGGCTGAACGGTTACTGTAAGGTTATTTCATGTAATTGATGGCTGCTGTGAGGTCACTATCAGAGCATGAAGGGCAATTTCCATGCGAGGGCATTGCCCCCATTCCATTTTTTGCTGCATTGAGCAGCGTTTGAAGATCACCGCGACCTGACCATGCCGCAGAATCCCCACGCTTCGGTGCGCCTGAAACGCCGGTTTCATGGCACATGGCACAATGGTCTTGATAGATGCTGCTGCCATTAGCATAGCTGCTATGGGGCGCCAACAATGCTAAGCCAACACAGAAAAATAACACGTTATATTTAACTTGCTTTAGCATGGTTATCACCTCAGTAATATAGTTTGGATACCATCATTATAGTCATTAATTTAAATATGCAACAAAGCCAGAACCCAAACAATACCAAATTAAAATAATTTCATCAAAAAATCAAAATGTCCCTTGACTTTAATTGACGAATGCTTAAAATGAGCGAGTCTTAAATGACACATGAAGTCACCAAATAGAAGAGCGAGCACATGATGGAAGCAGGATTTTATTCGTCAAAAATAGTAATGATATTGTCTATGATTATTTTATTACTAGGTTGTGGTTCACCGAAAGTCAAAGTAAACGTTGCGGCCGATCAGTCGATTAATCAAGATAATCAACAGCGCTCATTGCCTGTCGTCATGCGTGTCTACCAATTAAGCTCCAAAACGAAATTTGAACATGCTGATTTCAAACAACTGTGGAAGCAGGACATGGAATTGCTCGGCACAGAATTATTATCACGTGAAGAATATTTAATTCATCCCGGCGAATTGAGCACGCTCAAAGTAACCAAGCAAGATAATGTCCAATACATCGGCGTTGTCGCTTTATTCCGAGACAATGTGCAGAATCATTGGCGTCTTTTAAAACCCGTGAGCCAATCGGGGCTTGCGCCGCATTTTTCCAATAGTATGGCAGTGAACGTTAAAGATAAAACCATTAAAATAGCATCCTAAAAATAAGAGAATAACATGAAAGCAGGTTATACCATCGCATGGTCGGAAGGGACCTACCTTACGCAACAACATTTTCAATATTGGGATGCCTCTATCCATGATGCACAAACGCGATTGATGCACCTGTTGATGCCGTATGCCTATGGTTTATTAGCGTGTACTTGGGATACAGAAGCGCTGACGCAAGGTGTATGTCGCTTGAAATACGTGCGCTGGGTTTGCCCGACAGGGGAGGTCATGACGTATGATGGTACTCACATGCCAGTCTTGCAATGTGTGTTGGATCCTCACGCATCAACCTATATTTACCTTCAATGCGGGAATCACGGCTGTGAAGGGTTAAGTGGCTATGTCTGTACGACGCAACAACCACAATACCAGGTTGAATACGATGAACTGCCGGATACCTACGATAGTGGCAAAAAACAAGAAGTCGCATTAAAGCGCGCTAATCTCATCTTGAGCACATCGCCAATACCACCCACAGGAGGATGGTCTTATCCGATTGCCTGTGTAAAACATCGTGTCGGCAATCATTTCATATGGGATCGTGATTTCATTCCCGCAGTGATGCAGATCAGTAGCTGTGATGGTTTGAGGGACTGGATGGATCGCATCATGCATGGCGTCTCTGATAAGGTATGCTCGCTTCAGAAACAACTCGAACGTAAATGGGATCCACAAGCTTATTTAGAAGCGACGCAATGGTCCGATGTTCTCGTCGAATTAACCTTGATCAAACAACATGGGGTGGCGCATCCTCATATGCTTTATGCACTGTCTTCCAAATTAATTCACCAGGCTTATTTATTGAAAGGGACGGGGTTGCAATTCCCACCGTATCAGCATGATCGGTTGACAGATATTTTTATGTGGATCGAAACGACCTTAAATGAAATATGGGCCATTAATGAATTGCCTGAAGAAGATAAGATCATACTGTCGCGCCTCGACGAGCATCACTATTCAACGGGGCATATTCCATTGCCGGTCATCCAATCATGTGATTGGTATTTGGGTGTGAGCATGGAATCAGACGATTTGAAATGGGTGAAAAACTTTATTCAACAAGTCAAATTATCGCCGTCACAAAACCTGACTGGCATTCTCGTCTCTGCATTGCCTGGGATCGGCTTGCAACATGTGCAGCGGCCACCTTCCTCTGTGCGCCTACGCAGCGGTTACGAGTATTTTAAATTAAAGAAGAACGACCCTTATTGGGAGTCGCTTGTGACACACCAAAATATGACGGTCTACTTGCCCAAGCCTTTTCATACCGCCCAATTGTCCTTAGATATTGTGAAAGAGTAAATAACGATGAAACATACTTATACCTTGCTAGACTGTGCTGTGCCCATTTTTAACACATTGCATACCATGAATGTGCATGCGATCTCAGAAGAAACGACGACACAATATGGACAAACGCTGCGCAGCCTGTTGCATCGCTTTGAACGTGAAGCCTTCGAGCGACAAATCCCCAGCCATCAAGTGCACGATGCTAAGTTTGCATTGGCAGCCCTCATCGATGAAACCATTCTAAAATCCAATTTAAAAGAACGTGAGCAGTGGATTGCGCAGCTCATTCAGGTGGAGCAATTTGGTGAGCATTTAGCCGGTGAAAACTTTTTCAAATGGTTAGATCGTGTTAAGAATCATGGACAAGATTATTTGTCTGTTTTAGAAGTGTATTACGCGTGCCTGAAAATGGGATTCTCAGGGCGCTACAGCGTAGAAGGCCAAGAAAAATTGAATGCGATTCATGTGGATGTAAAACATAAAATCGATATGTATCTTGGCACACCGGATCCACGTTTATCACCGCGCCTCGAAACACCCCGTACATTGGGCATGATGAGGCGGCATTTTCCTTGGTGGGGCTATTGCGCAGGAGCAGCGGCCACCATCACGATTTTTTACATCGGTTACAGCCTGGCGATCAGTGGATTGGTGACCTCTTACGTTGGAAGTATTTAAAAGGATAATAAAATGAATTTGCACTATATTTTAAAAATGCTCACTCAGCCCCGTGCATGGGTTGGTCTATTCACAACGGTAGGTATCGGCGCCTTGGTCTGGGGCTTGCAGCAACTGGGAATCACTGTTTGGTGGCAAAAAGCGTTGGTCATAATAGGGTTGGCAGCCCTGATATGGGTAAGTTGGTTGGTCTATCGTACATGGTTATCCAAAATGGGTGGCAAGTTATTCCAAGCCATTCAGCAACAAACCACGGAAGAGCATCAATTAGAAGTGGCTGCCTTGCGCGAGAAAATGAAAGAAGCCTTGGGGACGCTGAAAACATCGGGTTTGAATGTCGGCTATCGTGGTCAAGCGGCATTGTATGCATTGCCTTGGTTCATGATGATTGGGCCGTCGGCGGCAGGAAAAAGTACGTTATTGCGCAACTCCGGGTTACATTTTCCCTATTCCCGTCACAAAGAGATTGATATTAAAGGATTTGCGGGAACACGTAACTGCGATTGGTGGTTTGCCGATGAAGCCATTATCCTGGATACAGCAGGCCGTTATACGACGGAAGAAGAGGATAAGCCTGAGTGGTATGCCTTCTTGGACATGTTGAAAAAATTCAGAGGCAATGCGCCGATTAACGGAGTGGTCGTTGCGCTGAGTTTATCGGATGTGTTAAAAGCCAGCCCACATGAAATCGAAGATCATGTTCACATCATTCGCGCACGGTTGCAAGAACTCATTCAGCGTCTAGGGGTGATATTCCCTGTCCAAATGGTATTCACGAAATGCGATTTATTGGAAGGGTTTACAGCGTATTTTCAAGATTTAAGCGCGGAATCACGCGAACAAGTCTGGGGTATTCACCTCGAATCGCCACACTATCAAGAAGATGCGATTTCGTTGTCATTCCATCGGTTGTATGAAAAGCTATGTGCGCTGAGAATGCACAAATTATCGCTGCAGTCTGAATCTGAAAGCAGAGCGAAGGTATTGAGCTTCCCAGCGGAATTCAAAGATGCCTTAGAGAAAGTAAAGCCATTTTTAGAATTGCTCTTAAAAAGCAATCCCTACCAAGAGCAACCTGATTTCAAAGGTATCTTTTTCACCAGTGCGCATCAAGATGCGCAGCAAAAATTGAGTTACTTTATCAAGCATTTATTCAAGAAAATCATATTTGCGGACAAGCATTTGGTTAAAAGCCAGCGTGCACATAAAGTCAATCTTTCAATCAAAACGGTGGCGGCGGTGGGTTCAGCGCTTGCCATTGTGACGGCGATTGGATTATTTCAATCCAGCTATGACATTCATCAGCGTGTGTATACACGTGTTGAAAATACGCTCAAAACCCAGTTGAACAACGGAGCGGGCTTTACGCGACAAAAAGTTCAAGGCTTGAACGCATTATATGACGAGTATGTACGTATTGACGATTTAACGCGTCATAAAAGCATGTCGTTGCATGCCATTGAGAAAATGGATTTGGCCAAAAAAGTCGTGCTGCGTGACTGGATGTCTCAAATGCAAGCGTTGTTCATGAATGATGTTGCCAAATACTTGGAAATTGATTTGGATAATCAGGCGCAAACGTGGTTTAGTTTGACACAAGAGCAACAAAACTCGGTTTATGCATCGTTGTATGATCATCTCAAAACGTACTTGATGTTGTCTCAGCCGAGAGAACATATGGAGCGGGCGTATGCGTTGCCACGCCTGGCGGAGCATTGGGCCTTCATCATGCAAAACCGTTATGTTGAATTGGCGATTCCCCAGGATCGATTAACAGCCATGGTAGGTACGTACATTGATTTGATCAAAACACCTGAGTATGCGCATTATGCCTGGCGGGGTAATCCATCGGTGATTGGCCAGGCGAGGAATATTCTCAGCGTGAACCCATCTCCCGAAACGATTTATGCACACATGATCAGCGATCTGAACAAGCAATTAGGGTATACAAACCTGACGAAGCTAATGGAGGGTAAATCTTATGGCATGTTCGAGAGTCAGCACGAATTGCCCAATGCTTACACAAAGGAACATTTCTCCGTGCATGTATTACCTGCTCTCGCGGATGCCGTGGATCGTGCGTTAGAAGGGGATTGGGTGCTCAGCAATGATGAAGGCGTGACGGTCGGAAAAGACGTCAAGCAATCACTCATGGCGGGCATTCGTGGGTTGTACTTTACGGATTACGCGGAGCAGTGGTTTGCATTTTTAGCCTCTGTCAAAGTGAGATCATTTCAGTCTATTGAAGATGCATCCAATAAGCTGGCCTTTTTGCAACAACAAGAAGGGCCTTTATCAGCGTTAATGTCGGTGGTTCACGATAACGTGTATCTGTCTGAAAATGAATTGCTGCCTACCGATAACATCAAGAACGAGAAAGTGATATCTGCATTGTTGGTGCCTGAACTTGATGGGCCATTTTATGCGTTAAGACGCATGACCCAGCCGGGTGAGAAAATGAAAGTCGCTGAATCGATCAATCAATACTTGCATTTGATTGGGCGTGTTCAGAGTGATTTATTAATGTTGTCGCATTCCAGTAACCCAGGTCGTGATGCTGAATCCTATGCACGGCGCGTGTTTGCGGGTTCCGAAACAGAGTTGTCCAAAGCTGCTTCGAGTCTGTCCTTTTTATTAGAGACCAGCACGACGTCTACGGAAGCATTATCGTATGGCGAAAAAACGCGGAAAGCGATGGAGCCTTTATTGTTATCGGCATTGGAGGGTTCTTGGCATTCCGTATTGAATAGTGCTGGGTTGTATTTGCAGCAGGAATGGGACGCACAAGTCATTGATGCCTATAACCATACGTTGCGTAATAAATTCCCGTTCGCGAGAACCTCCGTAGACGCGACACTGGAAGACGTGGCTATTTTTTTCAGACCCAGAGAAGGTGTGCTCAGTGAATTCCAAGATACTTATTTGATGCCTTATCTGCAATGGACGCGTAATGGCTACGTGCCACAAACATGGCTAGGTCAAAGTTTGGCCTTTTCAGATGATTTCATTGATTCACTCACACGGGCAAAGCGCATTTCAGAAGGGTTGTTCCGTAATAATGGCAGCGATGTGGAATTAACATTCTTTATTTCACCTGTGCCTACGCCGGGTATTGAAGAAGTCATTTTTGATAGCAATGGGCAAATCTACCGTTACCGTAATGAACCAGAAGAATGGCGTCGATTTGTATGGCCTGGCGATTCAGCGGAAATGGGTGCGCGGTTATACGTGTCGAAGAATGATCAAGCCGAATGGGCAGAAGTGCATCGTCCTGGGGTGTGGGGGCTATTTCACCTATTGAATGCTGCCAAGTTAACACGTGAAGCGGGAGCGCAGTATCTGTCTCAATGGAACGTGAAGGATGCGGCAGGAAATGCGATGAATGTACGTTTCAAATTACGCGCAGACAAGCAAAACAATATTTTTGAGCCAGGGCTGATGCAGCAATTTGCGTTGCCCGAGCACATATTAGCCGTCACGCCCATGCGCGCGCTCGCGCAGTATTCAGAGGCGGAAGAATAATATGTTTCAGTTTCTTAAAAAGGAAAAATCTGCGCCCGCACTGCTGGAATCATTATCCTTGTTTGGAAAGTTGCCAGGGATAGCCGATTACACACGGGTCAATGCGCATCTTGAGCATGCGGTGATGATCAATGCGGAAATTGAGCGCATGATTGCTGGGTTGCATGAACAGTGCAGTGCATCCATTCATAGTTTGGATATGCAATGCGTTTTTGAGCAAGAGGGCCGTTGGCTGGTGACGCAAGTCTGTCATAGTACGGATAAAAGTGGCCGTGCCTATCCGTTTACCGGGGTAGGGTTTGTATCGCATCCTCTCATGAAAGAATGTCAACCCGCAGTGCCTGCCATTCTGTCGCCCTTTTATGAGTATGTGAGTGCGCTGAAAGAGGGAATAACCTCTAAAGCAGATCTAGAAATGGCGCTGAAAAAGGCAGATCAGCTCCGATTTGCGCACACGAAAGCTTCATTATTAGAGGATGAGATATCACTGTTAAAGCAGATGTCGCAATCAGCGTGGCTCTCGGAAGCTTTCCCTGGGCAAAGTAAACAGGCCATTGCCGATCAAATTTTATCGATAGGGCGTAGCATTCATGCGTATAAAAAAGGAGAGTTTGAACAGCTTACCTTTGCATTATCGCCTGCGAACACCTTGGTTTCGATGACGTTGTGGTTGCAGTGGATTGAAAGTTTGTTACAACCAAAGCGTTGGCCATTGCATTATTGCATGGTAAGCACGGCGACATACGCACAACTGCATGTATGGTTGAAGCCACTCAATCACTATCAGTTTTTAGAGTGGGTTAATCCTGTGGTCCTGCCGGTGAATCGTGCATGCGCCTCACCTGATTTTGTCGCTATTTTATCCAAGGATGAGTTAAGTTTATGCGAGGCCATGTATCGTTGGCAACAGGAGGTGGTCCGTGCCATTGCTTAGCCAAGATTGGTTAACCTCATTATCGAACATCACAGCCCCGGGAGAATCGTTAAAATACGATGAAGCGTACGTTGAGCTTAAGAACGGCATGAGCCAGGTGAGTTTTAATGTAGAAGAGATGATTAACGTCGCGTCATGTTTATTGCAGCGCTCATATGATTGGCAGCTATGTCAGTTCTTATTATTGGCGTGTGCTGCTGGAGGCTATGTTGATGATTTCTTGTTGGCAATGCGTGCATACGATAGTGTGTTATCCAAAGGTGAAGCGGCGTATCCTCAGACAACGAAGGGCCGACAAGCTGCGCTGTACTGGTTGAACCAATCGAGTATTGTTGAATTGCTACAACAGCATAAAGAGCAGCTCTCTGAATCATGGTTGATTGCGTGTAAAGAAACATGGACCAAGCTGCAAGCAAGCTGGAAATCTTCTTTTGAATCAGAGCATTTGTCCTGGCACGTACTTGGAAAATGGCTAGAACAAGCACGACCAGCAACGGCGGCGCCTGAAAAAAAGCGAGATGCAACCGTTATTCCCGTGGTTCCTGTCAATCCAGCCATTGAGGATGATCGACAAGCCTCAGAGCAGTTGGAACGCTTATGGGAATACTATTGGAAAAAAGGAAACAAACTCAAGGCGATGTGTTTGTCGCGTAGTGACGCATGGGCACGGACGGTGATGCCCCAAGAACAGTTTGGCAAAACGTGGGTAGCACCGCTACGTCCTGTTGATCATCAGCACATGCATGCATTGTATTCGCAAGGTCAGTGGGAATCATTATGGGAATGTGCAGAGCAATGTTTCATGCAGCAGGGTGGGCCATTTGATCTAAGATTGCAGCACTATATTATTCAATCGATTGAACATTTGAATAAGCCCGATATATTGATTTGGGCGAAGGGATTTTTCATGGCATGGTTGGATGCATATCCAGAATTGTTAGATATGCACTTTAATGACGGCACACCGTTTTGTGATGCTTCTGTGAGAGGATGGGTGTCATCACTGAAATCGCCCATCAGCATTGAGGCAGATAAAAGTGAAGTCAATTTGTTTGATTCGACAGAAGCAGGTATTCGAAAAAGAAAAAAAGAAGCGGTGGATTGGTTGAAAGCATTTGTTCCCGTGTCACATGCGGATAAAATCTGGCAGCGTTATTTGTGCGTGTTAAATGATTTTGTTAATCAAAGAAGTGATAGTGCATGGCGCGGATATCAAGCGCTCGAAACATTTTGTGAAGAGAAAGAATTATTTTATTGGGATAGTAAATTAATGAAAAAAATTTGGACGTTGGGGGTAGAAATGAGCGAAAGAAAAGGTGTAAGATACGAGCACATTTTAAATCAGATTATTCAGCACGATTTTTTATTTGCAGGGGATATAGCGTAATTCCGCCCCCTTTGAAGGGGGCAGACATCTGAATCAGCATTGCTGATTCAGATGTCGGGGGTTGTTTCTTTGGTTATGCATGAGAAGAGGGAAAATACAATGACAGACAGTTTTCAAAACGAG
Source organism: Gammaproteobacteria bacterium (assembly GCA_044445605.1). Lineage (GTDB taxonomy): Bacteria > Pseudomonadota > Gammaproteobacteria > JABCZS01 > JABCZS01 > CAWKDC01. Next base: position 24,352 of record JBIOEA010000013.1, read on the forward strand.
ATTCCGAAGAGCCGAATCAACTTATCCGTCGATTTACGGGTAGATGGAAAAACAAAAACGGTGGCCTTGCCGCACAAGACATTGGTGATGGGGGATTTCTCCTCTGGCGCGAACACATTACCATTGCAGGATCGCGAAAGAAAGCCCGTGACGAAAGAAACATTAGATTCTGTTTTAAAAGACATTTCGCCTGAATTGAATTTGGTGTTGGCCAATAAATTAGGCCGTGGCCCTGACGAGCTACCGGTTCAGTTAACGTTTGAATCCATGAAAGATTTTCATCCGGAAGCTGTGGTATTACAAGTGCCGTCATTAAAGCGTCTATTGGCAGTGCGGAACTTGTTAAAAGATTTACGAGCGCATGTGATTGATAATCAGGCTTTCAAAGAAATGCTCAAAGAGATGTTGCAGTCACCCGACAACATTAAGTTATTGCAACAAGATATTGACTCAGTGATTCAAGATGGTTCAAAACAATAAGAGGTATTTTATGCATTCACCTTCACCTTTATATCAGTCACTTTGTGATGCTGCCAAAATTGCACCTCTCATGGAGAAGCGGGTTGTCAATGTAGATGATTACAGCCAGCGCGGTTTATTGGCTGATAGTTCTGCCAGTGAGCGATTAACGGTATCGTTACATGCTCTGATGGATTGTTTGGTGCATGAATCCATGCCCGAGGAAGTTCATTTTGACAAGAGCCTGATTGATTTACTGATTTCGCAATTGGATCAAAAGTTGAGTGATCAATTGGATGAAATCTTGCATCATCCTGAGTTTCAGTCATTAGAATCATTATGGCGAAGTCTAGCCTATTTGGCACAAGAAGCTGATCCGCGTTCTGGCACCAAAGTTGAATTATTGGACATTTCCAAGGATGATTTGCTGATGGATTTTGAGGAGTCGCCAGACTCCACGCATTCTGGTTTGTATCATCATGTTTACACACAAGAATACGATACCCCGGGTGGCGAGCCTTTTTCGGCATTGGTTGCAGATTATTTCTTTGATAAGACGCCGCAAGACATTTCACTCTTGAAAGAAATTTCACGTGTATGCGCTTCTGCGCATTGTCCTTTTATTGGTAATGTAGATGCCAACTTCTTTGATAAGGACAATTTTGAAGCTGTGATGAAGATCAAAGATTTATCCAGTTATTTTGAGCGTGCTGAATTTATTCGTTGGCAAAGTTTCCGTAAGACCGACGACAGCCGCTACATTGGGTTAGCGCTGCCACGATTCCTGCTGCGATTACCTTATGGCGATGACACGATGCGGGTCCGGAGTTTTGGGTATGCTGAGCGTGTGGTGGCAGAAGACCATAAAAAGTATTTATGGGGCGCGGGCAGTTTTGCGTTTGCGGCAAACATGGCGCGGTCTTTCAAGAAGCATGGATGGACCTTAAACATACGTGGTCCGGAATCTGGTGGTAAAGTCGAAGACTTACCGATGCACCAGTATGATGTAGGGGCAGGCATTCAAACAAAGATTCCGACGGAAGTGAGTATTCCTGAAACACGTGAAATTGCATTTGCTGAGCTTGGGTTTATCCCACTGAGTTATTATAAGAACAGTGATTTTGCTTGTTTCTTTTCGGCAAACTCAGTTCAATTACCTGCGTTATACGATGATGATCAATCGCAAGCCAATAGCCGGATTAACTCGAGATTGCCGTATGTGCTACTCATCTCTCGCTTGGCGCATTATTTAAAAGTCTTGCAACGTGAAAACATTGGTAGTCAGAAATCGCGAGAACATTTGGAAGGCGAGTTAAACCAGTGGTTATCGCGCTGGGTGACCCGTAAATCGAGCCCATCGGCGGACACGATTGCGAAATACCCGTTATCTGCCGCATCTGTTGCTGTGCACAATGTGCCCGAGAACCCTGGCTATTATCGTGTGCAGTTGAATGTGGTGCCGCATTTCCAGGTAGAAGGCATGGATATCACTTTATCATTGATATCGCAATTGCCGACTAAAAAATAATTATTCGTAGGGGCGCCCCATGGTGCGCCCTTTCAAATAACGGTGAAAGTAAACATAAATAATATAGAGGAGAAATAAAAATGCCAACCCCCATCTACATGTGGATCAAAGACGAATCTGGCGCACAGCTGCAGGGCAGTGTGGTGATGACTGACGATCGTCGTGGCAGTATTGAAGTGCTGGAAATGAATCATCTGATTGAGATACCGACGGACAAGCACAGCGGTTTATTGACGGGCATGCGCCGTCACGACGCTGTACTACTCAAAAAGGCCGTGGATAAAAGCTCGGTTGATTTATTTCAGGCGGTAACGACGGGACGTAATTTGAAAGAGGTGGTCTTGCGTTTTTATGAAATTAATCGCGAAGGGATCGAGCAAGAGTATTATCGTATTACCTACGAAGATGTCAAAATCACGTCTTTTAATACGGTTCTGCCGAATGTGAAAGAAGCGGCATCAGAGCGGTTACCCCATATAGAAGAGATTGCCTTGCGGTATAAACGGATGACGGTAAACTTCGTGAACGGCAACTTGACGCATTCGGATGCGTGGGAAGAGCGAGTCGCGAAGACGGCGTAACCCTCTCTTTCGCCCCCTTTTAAGGTAGCAGCCGTAGGGGCGAATATATGCGCGCATATATTCGCCCCATACAGCGGGGGTTTTTCTTCACGATATTATCGATCTCACCAAACTATAAAGAGAACAACAATGTACCCCGATCTACTCCAATTATTCAAACCGATCAAACAGTCTCACCCACACGAACCGATCCGCGAGTCGGTAGAGGCGTTATTAAACGCACGAGCAGGAACATTACCTTACACATCTTCATTTGGCGTGCCTGATTTCAGGGATTCGATCAGCACTGACTATGCGGACAAGCTCAAGAAAATGGTATTGACTCACATTCAGCACAATGAGCCGCGAATAAAAAGAGTTTCCTGTGATTGTATCAACACGAAGAAGTCGCTGGCAGCGACGCGCTATGCATTACAAGTCACCTTAAAAACAGAAGAGCAACTGGATTTAAGCATTGAAACCACGGGCGCTGGGCAATTCAATGTCTACCTCTGATGCCATTAAAAAATACTATGATCGCGAATGGCAGCGTTTCCAGACAGACGTGAAGGTGTTCGCGCAAACATACCCTGAGCAAGCGGGTGCATTGAACTTAGAGTCACCCTTCGGGCGCGATCCGAATATTGATCATTTATTACAAGGATGTACTTATTTATCCGCGCAGATTCACAAGCGCATTGATGAAGAAACGAACACATTACCCTCGCAGTTAGCGATGCAATTGTGGCCACAAATGGTAGAGAATGTGCCATCGATGTCGATTGCTTCATTCCAACTGAAATCTTTGATGGCGCAATCGCAGGTTATTCCCGCTAAAACTGCTTTATTGAGCCAGCCTGTTGGCGAGGACAAAACGGTCTGTCGTTTTGAAACGTTATCAGACTTGCCGATCTATCCCTTTCAGATTGCAGGTATCACAGTCAATCACGCGTTATCCTCGATAACGCTTGCTTTCGACAATCCTTTTGATCGCCCTGTAAATGTAAGCAGTATCAACGTATTGCCCTTATTTTTAGCAGACGATTATGCACGCGCTTCTGAATTGTATTATTACCTGCGTCATTGCCATAGAACAATCATAAAGGCTGGAGAGATACAAAGAGAAAATGTACTGCGGGTAAGCTTCCCTGTTGATTTGCCTGACCAATGCTTGAAAAATCCATACGAGTCAGGCTTGCTGGCCCATCAAATATTATTTGATTATTTTACCTTTCATCAAAAGTACTTATTCGTCATCCTGGATGGTTTTTCAGCATTAACGTCTATGGAATCAACGCAATTTGAGATCACATTATTTTTTGACCAACCGATGGATGAGGATTTTTCACTCACCACGCAATCATTTATCATGAATGCTTGTGTTATAGCCAATCGCTTTGCGATGGAATGCGAGCCTATCAAGTATGACCATTCACAGTATCGGTATCCTGTACATCAAGATAGAAGGGATGGGGACGCCACGCAGGTGTTAAGTATTGATGCGGTACAGGGGATAGACTCAACGAGTGGACGGGTAACGCATTATTTGCCGCTGCATCGCTGCGAAGATCCTCATGCACCTTCATATACGATGTCCCGCGAAATACGGGATGACGAAAAGGAGCAGATTTACATCAGTTGTTTTATGAGCCAACCTACGTCCGAGGTGATATCTGTGACGGCCAGTGTATGTCATGGATTTTATCCGAAGCGGTTCATTGCTAAACGGGGTTTATCGCTTGCTAAATCAAATTTGGCCAATATCTGTCGCGGAACGAATGTGCTGGTCCCGACGAAGATGTTAAAGCCGCCATCTCAGGTGGTTTCGCAATCGTTTATTCGCTATTTTACGATGAACCTGAGCAGCTTGTTGGAAGTAAACGTTCTTAAGCGATTGCTTCACACGCTCAATTGGACGACGGATCCGCAGCATAAGCGGCGTATTGAGGGAATTTTGGATGTATCTGCGGTGTTGAAGTCTCAGGTGTCCAAGGGGGCATTTTTTCATATTACGGAGATACAGGTTCAGGTGCATGATTCTCATTTTGTGTCACGTACGGACATTTATCTTTTTGGTGAGATCTTGCACGCATTTTTTTCTGCACAAGCGGCCATGAGCCAAATGATCTCGATGCAGATGAAAACCTATCCTAATGAAGAGGTATTTGAATGGAAGCCAATCATTGGCCAAAAGCAGGTGGTTTAGCGTACCAGTTTTTTCAATGGGTGCGATTATGTGATGAATCGTTGGATTTGAATAACATAAATGTATTTGAACCCACGTCGTCGCTGTCATTTCCTGTGAGAGATTTTAACGTTAAAGCTAAGGTTATCGAAGTTAACTTTTTATCGTTATTGGGCGCGATGTCGCCCTTGCCGCATCATTTTAATATGCCGATGTTATCCCCTTCAAAGGAAAGTGAAGCATTCTATGAATTCATTGCAGTATTGAATCGGCTGTTTTACCGGGCGTTATACGCTGCGTGGAAATCGAACCATTTGCATTTTTTTAAGAAAGATCGTGCGATGTATCATGAGATGTTGTCTCCTTACGCATCGACACCTTGGTTGGCAAGGCCTTACTTGCAATACACTCCAACGATGATGGGCTTGCGCGCATTGCTTTATCGATTGTGTGAAGATGTGCCAGTCGATGTATCGTACGAGAAAGGGTTTCAGACGTTGAGTTCAGGTTTTTGCAAATTAGGTGATGCCTTACAGAAACGGTTGTCTGACAATGCGATCTTGGGACAACGCGTGTTATCGCACGAAGGTAAATTAGGGGTGACAGTGGGGCCGTTACTTTGTGCGCAAGCTCGCCAGTGGATGCCGACTGAAAAGATGGGCAAGAAAGTATTGACGCAGGTGAAGCATTATTTAGGTGTTGGTTTTGAATTGAAATGGAGGGTGATGATTGCATCGCAGGATGCGGTAGCCTGTTTGGGGAGGCGAGATGCATTGTCGAGGTATGCGTTTTTGGGGAAGAGTGGGCGGCCGAGAACAATCTCTCTATCTTGCTGATATGTAATGTATTTTAACCTTCTTAATCAAAAGTATTGCAAAATGGCATCGGAGTTGCCATAATAGAAGGGAATTTGGCAACTCCGATGCCAAAATCGAGGAATTCTATGAAAAGCCTTATAAAACGAGCACTTAGACCTTCATCTCAAAGTTATTTCTTATTTGGTCCGCGCGGGGTAGGGAAATCCACTTGGGTAAAAGGGCAGTATCCTGAGGCGATGCGGATAGATCTTCTATCGCCAGACATTGCTCGCGAGTTATTGGCTCACCCCGAGAAACTTGGAAAACTCGTTGATGCACGGCAATCTGACATCATTATTATCGATGAAGTTCAAAAGGCTCCTGCTGTCTTAACAGTGGTTCATCAGCTGATCGAGTCAAATAGAAACCTGCAATTTATTTTGACAGGGTCAAATGCAAGAAAGTTAAAACAAGCGGGCGCAGATCTTTTGGGAGGGAGGGCATTGCGTTGTTTTATGCACCCGTTTACTGGTTTTGAGCTGAAAGAGAATTTTTCATATTCCCGAGCGTTACGATATGGACTAATTCCATTAATTTGGAATTCAGATGACCCTGAGACATCATTAGATGCCTATATTGATTTATATTTGAAAGAAGAAATTCAACAGGAAGGGTTGGTTCGTCGTCTGGATGATTTTGCACGTTTTTTAGAAGCGATTTCCTTTTCGCATGGAGCTGTGCTGTGCGTTACTAATATTGCAAGAGAGTGTGAGGTTAATCGGAAAACTGTTGAAAACTATATTCAAATTCTCGATGATTTACTTATTGGTTATCAGATTCCTGTTTTTTCAAAAAAGGCGAAACGTGAGTTAATCAAAAGCAGTAAATTTTATTTCTTTGATACGGGGGTTTTTAATACACTTCGTCCCCGTGGCCCATTGGACAAGCCTGAAGAAATTGGAGGTGCTTCATTAGAAGGCCTTGTTGCACAACATTTACGCGCATGGATTGATTATTGTTTTCCAGATCATATGCTTTGTTTTTGGCGAACGAAAGCCAAACTTGAAGTTGATTTTATTATTTATGGCCCACGCGTGTTTGCAGCTATTGAAGTAAAAGCATCCCGTCATGTCACCCATGCAGACACCCGCGCATTGCGTGAGTTTAAAAAAGACTACCCTCAAGCACGTTTATTGATGTTATATGGAGGAGATGATCGTTATGTTGAAGGCGATGTTCTTATATTACCATGTGAAACATTTTTGACTGAATTGCAAGAAATAATGATCTCGTAATTTTCGTCGCTACATTTTATTTAGCCCTCATTTTCCCTGAGTTACATTCATTCTTTGGATCCGCCATTTTTTGTGGCGGAATAGAATTTGCTACCATGGAGATACCGACAGCGGCGACGAAGAAGAGTGTTCCGATCCCGTAAATAATATTCGCTTCCATACTATTCCCATATTGGAAAAATATCTGTTCGAATGTGTTTTGATGATCAAAATCGGTGGCTACCCCATTAGCATCATTTTTGCCGGCCAGTTTTTGAAGACCCAAGAATTTGCCTAACGTTGTTACAACACCTAGGTATGCACAAGGTGCGTTGAAGACACCGTTTGCAGCCCACAAAGCTTGTTGAGACCAATGTTGGTATCTGAATTTATTATCAAAGTATTTGTTTTCCGGAGCAAAAGTCACTTTTTTTCTTGGATCAAATACTAAGTGGTCAAGTTCAATTTCATCTTTAGCCTTTCCTGTTACAGGCACCCAACTTCTTGCAATTCTTGCGGCACGATCTTGATAGAAAGGAACTTGTGCCGATGCGGCACCCAGTAGCAATACGCATGCCAAGACCATTTTAAAAGGATTGTCATCACCAAGCAACTGGTTGGATAATGATTTCGAACCAACGAGTGCAATACCTATCATGCCAATGCAAGAAGTAATAAAGACGCCGTAGAAAACGGCGGCTGCCTTACGTTGGTTAGCATCACGATTTTGATCATCGTTGTATTCTTTTTTGAGTTGTTTCAGTTTTTCGCTAAAACTTGTTTTTAAAATTTCATCAAGACAACCAATATTGAGTAGGCCTTCAGCCAAGGACAACACAGCCGTCATCAAGCCAAAGACAGGAGCGATCACACGTGTGTCATGTGTGGGTAATGAGCTCGTGATTCCGAAGGCGACAACACCACCCAGTAGAATGGAAGATACCGCTGTGATAATTTTTGCTCTTGTGCTGATGTGACCATTTAATAAGTTTTTATATTTTTCGAACCCGAAATAGTCTTCTAAATCAGGGCGTACTAGCCACATGTTAACCAGGGTCACCGGCAATGCAATAGTTAAAGCAATCGTCCATTCAGCCTCAGCACCCAGCTCTGAATCTTGAATCATACTTAATACAAAGCCCGCCATGCCCCAGCCTTGCAGTGCACCATACAATAGCGCTAATGCCCATGCCGTACGTTGTCTATTTTCAAAGTTTTCCCAAAATGCTTGAACATCTTTGTGTAATAGATATGCTTCGATGACTTCTTTCTGCGCTAGATAGTTGTTAATAGCGACGACTTTGCTTTCATCATTTAATTCATTTAAGTAGGCCTTGATAGATTCTAATTTGCGCCTCTCATAGTCTTGCTGCATTGTGCCCAGGATGTCTTTTAACTCCCCCGCAAGTTTTGTTTTTTCTTTTTCGAATTTAGCTTGCTGAGCCTCGAATGTTGATGGATAATCACTTTCCATAGACTTTGGCGCAATTTTACGAAATTTTTCTTTCTCTTCTTCAATCCTGTCATCATAAACATTCTCAATTATATTTTTATTTTTCAGGTGAGCATCATCTAACGCCTTCATCATGGCATGATAGTTTTCGATTGTTTCGCGGAAGTTTAAGTATGTTGAAATTGAATCAGTTTTATGATCCACTGCCAGGAATGCTTGGTGTTCGTTATAAATACTGATATAGTTTGTTCTTTTAATTTGCTCGCGCCAATTGCTCCGTGGATAGGTGTAATAAGATAGATCTTTTACTTCTTCTGCGCTAATCACCCTAACTTCCTCTCTACACTACAAAGCTCTATGACTCATTTTAAATTTTATAGACTAAGAAAGCAACCTATAATAATGATTTTCCGATAAAAAGATGTGTCTAATTGTATATAATCAATGGGTAGCCCCCTTCATTGAACAAGGTGACAAGATGGATTTTTCACAACCACTTGATTTTTCGAGTTTAAAAGCACGATTGAGCTCACGTCTCCCCACGGCCCACAAGGGGGATTTTGGCACCTTGCTGATCATTGGCGGTTCGCCGGGCATGTCAGGCGCGGTCCAGATGGCAGGTCAAGCGGCTTTGAGGGTCGGGGTAGGGCGCGTTATCATCGCCACTCATCCCGATCATGCGGCATTTTTAAACCTCACTCGTCCTGAGCTCATGGTCTATGGTGTTTCGGATGGATCCGGATTAGCGCCATTATTGGCCCAGGCCACCCATGTGCTGATCGGCCCGGGGTTAGCTCCAGGACGTTTTGGCGAGAGCTTGTTCCAGGTGGCGCTCTCCAGCCACAAGCCCTGTGTGGTCGATGCGGGGGCTTTGACCATGCTGGCGCAACAACCCTTCACTTATTCACAGGGGATTTTCACGCCACATCCCGGTGAAGCTGCTCGGTTACTGAAGATATCCACCGCCGAGGTTCAGAAGGATAGGCGTTCAGCCGTCCGTCGCTTACATTCCCTCTTGAATGGCGTGGTGATATTGAAAGGCCATGAGACATTGATCTGCGATGGCAGTGGTGGGATTTTCATGTCACCGTATGGCAATCCGGGCATGGCGACCGCCGGCATGGGGGATATTCTCGCCGGCGTGATTGGCGGTTTATGGCCACAGGTGCAGACGGGTTGTTTTGCGGCGCATTTGGGTGTGGCATTGCATGGCAGTGCGGGCGATGTGGCTGCCGTGGAGGGGGAACGAGGATTGATCGCAACGGACCTCTTACCGCATCTTCGACGTTTATTGGGGTAATCCATGATAGAGTTTTTTTTAAAGGATGAAGCGGCGACATTCGCACTCGGTGAACGCCTAGCTGGCGTGATAGATCACATAGGTGTGCTTTACTTAAGTGGTGACTTAGGTGCAGGCAAAACGACCTTCGCACGGGGGCTGATTTTAGGGATGGGGCATCAAGGTTTTGTGAAGAGCCCGACGTTTACGATCGTCGAACCGTATTTGGATACAAAAAAGCCGGTTTATCATTTTGATTTGTATCGCTTAAATGATCCGGAAGCGTTAGAATACCTCGGTTTTCGAGATTATTTAGACAAAAAGCATTTATGTGTGTTTGAGTGGCCGGATTTAGGCGGTAGTTATGTACCGGCGCCCGACCTCAGTATCCATTTTGCATTTCAGGCGCAAGGGCGTGTAGCACAATGTGTGGCAGGCAGTGAGCAAGGATTGAGGGCATGCGAGTACTTGCAAAAACAGGAATCCAAGTAGCAATGTTGCTGGGCTTATTAGCCCCGGTGATGGCCACGTGCGCCCAAATAAAAGAGATGCGTGTCTGGCCTCAACCCGATACAACGCGCGTCGTGTTTGATTTATCGGGCCCCATTGAATACAAAGTCTTCATGTTGGATAACCCCCCACGTCTTGTGCTTGATGCTCAGGATAGCCAAGTCGTGATGCCAACGCCTCGGTTCAATTGGTCAAAAACGCCTATTAAGAGTGTGCGCTCGAGCCCTCAATCAGGTGGTCATGTGCGTATCGTATTTGATTTGCGTCAAGCCATTCAAACGGACAGTTTCACCTTGAAGCCCAACGGACCTTATGGGCATCGTTTGGTATTGGATTTGAACACCCTAGGTGCGGCGGGTGTGCCATCACCGACGCCATCGATACCACTGCCGCCCATCATGTCGTCGACCATGTCATCGAAGCCGTCGGCTCCACCGGCAATGCCATTGGCCACGAGCGTGCCACGTCCGCGTCAGCGTGACTTTATTGTGGCCATTGATGCGGGCCATGGTGGGGAAGACCCGGGCGCGATAGGCCCGAAAGGCACACGCGAGAAAGATGTGGTACTTCAAATGGCAAAAGAGTTGCATGCGCAGATGTCTAAGCAGAAAGGCTTGAAGCCTGTGTTAGTGCGTGGCGGCGATTATTACATTCCCTTGAGAACACGTATCGTGAAAGCGCGGCAAGCGCAGGCGGATTTGTTTATCTCGATCCATGCGGATGCGTTTAAGCGTGCGCATGCGAAGGGCGCCTCGGTGTTCACGTTGTCATCGCGTGGAGCGAGCAGTGAAGCGGCTCGTTGGTTAGCAGAGAGCGAAAACCGTGCGGATTTAATTGGCGGTGTGAGCCTCAATGACAAAGACGATGTCTTGGCGAAGGTCTTGCTGGATCTATCCCAAACGGTCAGCAGTGAATCGTCGTTCACGGTAGGGAACTTGGTATTGCGCAAGTTGGGCCGCGTCACGGATTTGCATGGGCGGCAAGTGCAACAAGCCGGCTTTGCGGTGTTGAAGTCCCCGGATATCCCATCGATTTTGATTGAGACAGAGTTCATTTCGAACCCTCAATCGGAACAGAAGCTGCGCTCAAAGGCCTATCAACGCGAACTCGCTCAGGCGGTCTTGGCTGGGGTGAACGAATACCTCAAGACCAAGGCGCATCAGTATCAAGATCTGCCTGTGGCTAAGACGGCATCAAACTAGTCCCTTCATAAAAAACGCTTGACATCGCCCCCCCAACAACCTAAGATTCCCAACTTAACTGAGAAGGGTGGTACTCAATCTGAGGGGGTGTTGATGAGATGATGAATGCTGGCGCCTATCAAGGCTGGTACGACAAACTCCAAACAAATCAACCTATTCCAAATCCCATCGACAACACGCTCGAAGGCATGAAAGCGCTCCTTGAAGATACCGAGGTAGACGACAGGCACAAAGCTGCCGCCGCCGAATTCTTAAAACGAACCAAATACAAAAATAGGGCCAGCAATCTCTTCGCAGCCTTTTGCTCTTTGGGCGCTGCCTTTTCCTCCATGGCCTATTTTCTCCTTATACGGGATCATTCGCTCGACTTAGACGAATGGAAATTCCTCATTGCGCCGACGCTCGTAGGGCTTTTTGTGTTTGGAGCAACATGGTACACCTATCGACACGACACAGCAGAATGGATGCTCGATTTCTCGTTCAAAGAATTCAGGGCAAAAGAGCGGGACTGGAAAGACTTTGGCATTTATTTCCTCACCTTCTTGGTGGTGGCAATGGAAATCGCGCTATCGGGATATGGCGTGACGGAATTGAATTTAGGCGAGGCAGAAACCAGCATGGTTTGGTTGGTTTGCCTTGCTGCATTGGTCCCCGAATGGGCGCAAACGCATAAATATTTAGAAAAATGGATCAAGGGGCCTCACGAAAATAAAGAATTTGAGGGTCGTCAACAAAAATGGCTGAAATTCTACGAGGCCTGCAGTTACATCACGCTCGCTTTTTGGGGCATGGCCATTTTCCCTTTATTAGAAGAAAACTCGAATGCGTGGTTTGCAAGTGCTGCCGTGATCTTTTATGTATTCTTAGGTAAACCTTACATGAAGGAAAAGGCGAAGGACCAGGTTAATGATCAATTTACGTCGGCGTCCACGGTAGCGGCAGGATGCTATAACTACTCGTACCCCATATCACGCATTGGTAATGGCATCGGTGATCTGGCTTTTTCGGCCTATGGTTTTTTCGAAGCCTTAAAAGCATTTGACTTGATGAAGGAAGATGAAAGGCCCATGGATTCATTTGAATTCCATGGGGGTGAATGCTATAAGACCTGGATCATTATCGTTTCCGCGGTGATTGTCGTGGGAGCGAGCTGCGTTGGATCGTTTTTGATGTCAGCCGGTGGCGATCAAAAAAGTTATGGCACAAAAATTGAAGAAGCGGAAAAACTGATACAGCACCCTCCGCCGGCGGCTTCTCCGGCAACATCTAACGTCGTGTCCTTTTCCATGTGGCATAACGTTGTAGACGTCCCCACACCTGCCAGCATAAAAAAATCCAACACTCCCTAAATAAAATAAACTAAAATACTGGCATGACCGATCGCATCCGTTTATTACCTCCTATCTTGGCTAACCAAATCGCCGCCGGCGAAGTGGTTGAACGTCCTGCATCACTGGTAAAAGAGCTGGTTGAAAACAGCCTGGATGCCGGCGCCACACACATCCGAATTTACCTTGAAAAGGGTGGCAAGCAACGCGTCCGTGTGGAAGACAATGGGCGTGGCATTGAACCTGAAGACATGTTGCTTGCATTATCCGCGCATGCTACCAGCAAAATTTATTCGCCCGCTGATTTAGCGCAAATCAGCACATTAGGGTTCAGAGGCGAGGCGTTAGCCAGCATGGCCTCTGTGTCGCGATTGACCTTAACTTCACGACGCGAACCCCATGAAGCGATGAGTGTGCAAGTTGAAGGCCGTGATATGACGCCGATCGTCAAGCCTGCCGCCCATCCTCAAGGCACGAGTGTTGATGTACAACAATTATTTTTTAACACACCCGCACGTGCCAAATTTTTAAAGAGTGATCGCACCGAATTGCTCATGGTCGAAGAAACATTAAAGCGGATGGTGTTGATGCATCCGGGGGTGTCTTTTCAATTATTTCACGATAAAAAGTGCATTAAACGGTACGATGCGGCGCAAGATTTTAAACCGCGGATTCAACAAGTGTTATCCCGAACGTTTACCGATGGGGCTTTTACCGTCGATGAGTCGATCACGCAAATGCGATTACACGGTTGGCTGGGTGCATTTGATGGCGCACGTTCGAGTAATGACCACGCTTATTTTTACGTCAATGGCCGTGCGCTTCGCGACAAAATGTTATTGCATGCGGTGCGATTAGCCTATGGCGAACGTTTATTTGCGGGGCGGTTCCCATCCTATGTATTATTTTTGGAATGCGATCCGGCCAGTGTTGATGTGAATGTGCATCCGACAAAACATGAAGTACGTTTCCGTGAGTCACGATTAGTTCACGATTTTATCGTGCAGAGCATTGAGAAAGTATTTGAGCCGGCATTGCCTGTGGCGAACCCGACAATGACGACGATGCAAACAATACACGCCCATCCTATTTTGCCGACGGTGTCTCCAACGACATACAAGCCTCTGCCAGCGTATTCGCCACCGGCGCGTTCATTTTCATTACCGCCCATCACGTTATCATTGGGGCGCGTGTTGGCGATTCTGTCGAAGTCGGTTGTCGTCACACAAAAAGACGATTGTTTATTCGCGATCGATTGGCAAAAAACATTGGTTCAATGCTGCATCAAGCGATTTGTTGAGGCGATAGCGTCAGGCGATATTCCGACGATGCCATTACTTGAGCCATGGCCACTGCCCATGGATGTTTCAGAAGCGTGGGTGCAGCAATCGCAAACATTAGGTTTTGATATTCAATGCGTGGGGAAATCACAATATGTGATACGCACGATTCCCCTGTGTTTACAAGGTGTGCAACGAGCCGCATGGGATCTCGATAAATCAACATCATCAGACAATATTATGAAAAGTTTTGCGAAAGCGTGGGCGGCCTCACACCCGACCGATCATCAGCGCATCACCGAAACCTTAGCCATGTGTGAAGCCGTACTGGGGCTCGATGGTATAGAGCATCGTAAATATCATCCGCAAGAACTCGTGAACCTGTAGAGGGGGGGATAAGAGATACATAGCTAAGCCCCATGCGTTGTATAGAAGATTCGCCATACAAAATGAGAACCGCTGCTTGTAGAGGGGGAGGGGATGTTTCGCCCCCCCTACAAATTGTTGTACACTACCCCCCATGAACACGCATGCAGAAAAACAGGTTATTTTCCTGATGGGCCCAACAGGCGCAGGCAAGACAGCATTGGCCTTAAAGATGGCCGATGAACGGCCTGTCGCGCTGATCAATGTGGATTCCGCGCAGGTATACCGGGGCTTAGATATTGGCAGTGCCAAGCTGTCCAAATCGATGTTAGCACGGTACCCTCATGCATTAATAGACGTATGTGACCCTGCAACCCCTTATAATGTGGCAGATTTTTGTCGGGATGCGATGATGGCTATCGAGGAGGCATTTGCCCAAGGTAAGACACCATTGTTGGTCGGCGGGACGATGATGTATTTTCGAGCCCTGATGCAGGGGTTGTCAGCGCTGCCCCAGGCGAGTCCAGAGGTGAGGGCGGCCATCCTGATGCAGGCTCAGGAAAAGGGCTGGCCCGCCATGCATGCCCTCTTGGCACAGGTGGATCCGGCGATAGCTGCCCGATTGAAGCCCAACGATGCGCAACGTATCTCAAGAGCATTAGAGGTTTATGAAATGACTGGGCGTCCCTTATCGGACTGGCAGGCAGAACCGACGGTTGCGTTCCCTTATCCCATTGAGGCGATAGGGTTGATGCCTGAGGATAGGGCTGCCTTGCATGCAGCGCTCGAAAAACGCTTTGATGCGATGTTAGCCGAAGGGTTCCTGGAAGAGGTAGAAGGATTACGGGCTCGTGAGGATTTGCACGCTGATTTACCCGCGATAAAATCGGTAGGTTATCAGCAAGCCTGGGCCTATTTAAATGGGGAAACAGATTTTGACACGTTTCGAGCATTGAGTATTATTGCCACACGGCAGCTCGCTAAGCGGCAGATGACGTGGTTGCGCAGTTGGCCGGGGCTTAATGGACATACACCCTAGGCGGGGCTAGACTCAATATAATGAGATAGTACCCCCCATTTTGAGGAGAATGTCATGAAATTATTCAAATGCTTATCCATTGCCACTGTATTGGTGACGTTCGGTTTGAGCGCCGCTTATGCAGGTTGTTCTGTACCGAGAGATCAAAAATCTACAGACCTTGGGAATTGTTATGAGAATCTTGAAAAGAACTACTTTGGTTATAGAGGTTCTGCAAAGAATGCTCCTAATCTTAATGGGATGCAGAAAACCGCGATTGCAAATTGTAAATCGGCTTGTACTACCGCGGCAAACATTGCTTATGACAATTGTTATACAACTAGCCAGCATTATACGGACTGTGATAATTGCGCGACACAGATAAATCAATCAGCATGTCAAACAAAATAGTGTCTTGATCCTCTTCGATACCCACGCTGGAAATAAAGCGTTGATCGCGATGGAGAGACGCGTTGCCCACGGCACGATGATTTCGTTATTCGAAAACAAAGCATCGATGGCTTGTTGGGCAACGTGTTCAGGTTGCACTGAAGCGGTCGATTTTTCATCACGTCGATAATAACTCAATGCTTTTCTACCAAGACGATGTGCGGTTATCGTGGGCATATGCGGTGGAACGAATGTTGTCACATTAACGCCAGTATCATGCATCTCACGTGTTAACGCTTCACTAAAACTCCATAGAGCGCCCTTTGATGCAGCATAATCTGAAAACAAGGGCAATGCGCAACGGCTGCCTGATGTGACAATATTTAATATGGCGCCATATTTCTTTTCTATCATATGCGGAAGAAACGCCTTGATCAATCGAATGGGTGAAAAACAATTCACTTCAAACGAACGTTGGACATCATTGAAATCTAAGTCTGTCACAAGATGCGCATCGGCAGAAGCCGCATTATTCACGAGCACATCAAACATATGATGGTGTTGAATAAAATTATCGACTTGTTTTGGATCAGCTAAATCGACAACACTTGTTTGAACCTCCACAGGGAAATATTCTTTGATCTCATGGGCTGTGCGCGAAAGTGCTGCTTGATCTCGGGCAATGAGATGCACGTTGCAACCTCGTTTGGCCAATTCGATGGCGAGAGCTTTTCCAAGACCTTGGGTGGCGCCTGTGATCAATGCATTTTTAAAAGATGGATCAGAAGGAGGTAATATGGAAAAATTGTGAGGTACAGCTGTCGTGATAATGCTCTGGCTCACGTTTTTCGCTTTTTGAAGGATCCGAATCATTGTTTCGAGTTCGGTAGGCGTATTGGATGCATGAGGACTGATGCGCAAGGTATCATTGCGGAACGTCACGATAATGTTTTGGTCGTGACAGGCTTTCTGGATAAGTGTTTTTTCGTGTGGTGAAACACGAAGTGTCACTATACCAGAATGATAGGGCCCCTCGGAAGATAATAAAGGATAACCCAATGGCTTAATATTATCCATCAACATTTTTTTATGATGTTGAAGGGTGCTGAAAATATGATCCCATCCCATCGTGCTTAATGTTTGAATGCTTTTAGATAGCCCAGCGATCACCGCAACATCAGGCAAGCCTGGTTCAAAACGTCGCGCACCGTCACAGAATGTCAGTGATGTGCAGTTGAAGTCGCCAGCATTTTTCATACTCGCCCAGCCGACCGTGGGTACAAAAAGAGAGGGAAGGATGCGTTTGTTGATGAATAAAAATCCGCTGCCAACAGGGCCGAGTAACCATTTTTGTCCGCCACAAGCAAGGAAGTCACAGTCCCATTGTTTAACGTTCACGGGGATAGCCCCAACCGCTTGAATGCCATCGATGGCCACCAAAATGCCGCGATCATGACAAAACTGTGTTAAGGCAGTGATGTCATGTCCTCGTCCGTTTTCATAAGAGACCGCGGAGAGTGCGAGGAGTTTGACGTTGTGCAGTGGCATGTTTGAAAGCGTTTCGATGATGTTATCACCGGTTGCAAATGATTCAGCCATCACGCCTTTATGTGTTAAGTTTTGCCACACATAACGGTTGGAGGGAAACTCATCTGAAGGGAATAAAACACGGTCGCCATGTTGCCACACAATGCTTTCAGCCATCAGCGACAGTGCAGAAGAAGTGTTTGTGGTAAACGTTATTTCTTCAGCAGATGCATGAATTGTATTTGCAACCATCGCTCGCGCAGATTCAATTTCGGCAAGCCATGCTTCAATGTGTAATGATAATGGCTCGGTGCCTTGACGAATGATGTTGATCATGTGATCAGCGCTTTGTTTCAATAAAGGTGCTGTGGCAGCATAGTTGAGAAACAGCATTTTATTCCCCTTTTTATACAACCTTTTTAAGCCTTAATCCCACCGTCAGCGTTCCACCGATAATGACCCAATACAAAAAGATCGCGATGAAATCAACATGCCACGCATAGACACTACTCAAATATGCGAGCAATGAAAATACGCACAATGCAACTAAGCGATCAGTTTGACCGGCAGGCCCTACACTTTGGATCGGTTTTTCCACGAGCAATCCAATCAATCCTGAAAAGGTAATCATCCACGACATCCCCATGGCAATGACCCCTGGCACTAACCACTTAGGATTTGCGCACGCAATCGCGCCCATGACCATCACATCGGCGACTTCGGGTGTGAGTCGATTCATGATTTCGCCTACCGGGCCTGTCTTGTTAAAATGTTCTGCGACCAACCCATCGAGGGTCCCAAAAAACATTCGTAACACACAAAGCGCAATCGCAATGAGATAAAAGTCAGGATGTCCGTTTGCCGCATGCAGATAACAATAGGCTGTTACAATGCCGATTGGGATCAGCAAGCTGCTGATCAGATTAGGGCTAATGTTCT
This sequence comes from Gammaproteobacteria bacterium, assembly GCA_044445605.1. GTDB lineage: Bacteria > Pseudomonadota > Gammaproteobacteria > JABCZS01 > JABCZS01 > CAWKDC01. The sequence goes on from JBIOEA010000013.1 coordinate 42,447, forward strand.
TGCACATTGGCAATATGCCTTGAATCAACCGTCTGACGGGATATTTCAATTGATACAGTCCAATCGCCATATTACACCTCTGATTTCAGAGGTTTTTGCGCTTTGATCACGGAATAAAAATTATTCGCATCGGTGAGTGTTTCTTGTACGTCAAAGCCCAAGATTCTCAGCCAGCTTTGAATGGTTTCAACCGGACGCATGGTCATTTTTAACGCTTCATGGTTAAAATCCAAAAAGACGGCTTCTATGAGCTTGAGCCTTCGATTATTCGATTGTACCGACAATATGAAATAGCCGCCAGGTTGTAGCGCATCATAAATGATCTTCATCGATTGCTTGACGAGATTATCGTCGTTGAACCAATCGTAAAACCCGGAGGATACAGCTACATTAGGTTTAGGATGTAGCGACAAGATTTGTTCCGCATTAAACGCATCACCTTGTTCAAATAAAACAGAATGAAGGTTCAGCTTTTCAGCAGCCGCTTTACCTTCTTCTGACCAACGTGCGTCATAATCTCGGCAACGGGCAAAGAGATTTTCTTCACCTACTTTTTGAATGACCGATAAAATGTACGAGCCAGGGCCTGAAGCGACGTCAAGAATCGATATCTTCTCGCGTTTTTCTTTTAGATCGTGAATCGAAGATACCATCAATGATTCTAAATGTTGACGGCGAATTCTCACTGCGACCCAGCCAGGATCATTAAGAAACAATTTATCAAACACGATGCCGATGCCGAATGTGCCAGAAGGTTGATTCTTGTAAATGTAATCGAGTGTTTTACCCGAAGTGAGCCCATACTCAAAGCACATTCGGATAGCAGTGCTGGTCTGTCCAATGGTTTTAAAAAATAGACGGTATATCGCGTAACGTATATCATTAAACATGATGAACCTCCAACAGGTTTTTTAATGCAACCACTTCGGTTTGAAGTGTTGCGGCAATGGTTTCATAGGCTTGCGCTTCTGAAGGGAACTCGTTAAATTGCATCGGTTTTCCGATGATGATGGTAACCTTGTGAGGCTTGAGTAAAATCGAGCCTTTACCCCACGCGCGGTGTGCATCTTTAATATAGGCCGGCACAACGATATGATCTGTGCCCGCGGTTAAGATTCCAATCCCTTTTTTGAAAGGGTTCATGACACCATCTTTTGCGCGGGTGCCTTCGGGGAACATAATAAGCACCTGATTTTTCTCATTCAATGTTTTCGCACATGTTTCCAAGCTTTTCCGTTTCTCTGCATGCCGATCAAAAGGAATAGCATTCACAAAAACAGCCGAGAATAAACTTTTCAAGAATGATGAGAAGAAATATTCCTTGGCAGCCACGGAATAGGTTGTTGAGACTTTATGCAAGGGGACGGCTGCGGATAAACATAACGAGTCCAAATGACTTGTATGATTGGCGATCAACAGAAACGTTTTATCCTTGGGTAAATTTTCTTCCCCAATGATGTCGAGTCTGAAATAAACCTTCAAGAAAGTGCGTAACACTATATTCCAACCGTATCTGAATATCGAGTGTGTCATGTCTGCTTCGCGCGGAAAAGCGACGAGCTTTTCTGAGATCGTTTTATCCATCGATGGCGAAGGTTTGTAGAACCAATTTTTCATGATTACCTCGTGGTGAAACCGATAAAGTAATTGAGCAGATGGAAGTAGAGTGGCGAGACAAATATCAAGCTGTCTACGCGGTCTAATAACCCACCATGCCCAGGAATGAGCTTGCCCATGTCCTTAATACCAATATCCCTTTTGATAAAGCTGATCACGAGGTCCCCCATGGTGCCGCCAAGCCAAATGATCATTGTGCTTAAGATGAGCATAGCAGGCGTGAAATCAGGCAAGGTGTGGCGCATAAAGAAAACATACAGTGATGTGATGACGAGCGACCCTATAAAACCTTCGATGGTTTTTTTGGGGCTCACATTAGGCACGAGTGGCGTTTTGCCAAACAGTTTGCCGGTGATGTAGGCAGCGGCATCGTTGAGTTCCGTACCAAATATAATGAATAACAAGAGGGTAGAACGTTGTGCAAACTCGCCGACAAATCCTAGGTGTGCTAAAAACCAACCTAAGTAAATGAATGCGATACAGCTCAGTGCGATTTTTTGCAGCATGGATTGGTATTCATTTCTGAAGATCGGAATCATGAATATCACCGCGAGCATGTAAACGGGCATCGCCACAAATAACCCGTACCAGTTAAAGAAAACGGATGCGTAGATGCCACCTATCCCTAAATAAATAGCGCTCATGAAGAACCAATCTTGGTATAACCCTGTCGCGCGTGAAAATTCTTTCACTGCACAGATCGATAGAAGAAACAAAAAGACAATAAATGCTTCCCGTGGCAGGGCAATCACCCCAATGACAAGAGGTGCCATGATGAACCATGGCCAAAACGATTTCCATACCGTGCGTGCTCCTTCCCTGGTTTTAGGGTAAGCGAACATCAGGGCTAAGCTTAAGCCCACCATGCCCATGAGCGTTGCAATCACACATAGATAGGTCATCATGATTGTTTCTCCAGTAAACCCAACCATTGGGTTAAGAGGGCTGATAAGTTTTTCCGATCGGAAGGGGTGAAGCCTTTCATTTTGCTGATGATGATTTTTTGATGTCCTTCCCAAATCTTTTCCACGAGGGATAAGCCATTTTTCGTGATGTTGATCAGCTTGACGCGCCTGTCACCCTCCAAGTGGGTGCGGGTTACGAAACCACTGACTTCCAACTTGTCGATAAGCTTGGTCATGTTCGAGGGGCTGACGATTAAATGCTTGCTGATGTCGACCTGCTTGATGGCTGTGCCCCCATTGCGTTGCAGAGCGACCAGGATGTTGAATTTGCCGACGCTCAGGTCAAACTGATTCAAATAGGTGGAAATATCGTCATGGATGACGTTATAGATAAGTGCCAGGATATAACAGGCTTCCTCGTCGTGGTCACCTTTGGTTATCCCGTATTTAGCTAATAAACTCATTTACTTCTCCTTTATCATGCATTAACTTTACTAGTCAATAATTGACTTGTCAACTATTATTTTGTACATTTTGTATCCAGTCACGTAGGGTCACCCGTACAGGAAGATGGTAAACTCTCGGTTTGGCTTCGCTCAAAGGGACATAAGCATGCAAACAGTACGTCGCGTGATATTATCGTGCATGGTCGGCAATGCATTAGAGTGGTACGATTTTGCGTTATTCAGTTATTTTGCTGCGACAATTGGGCATTTATTTTTCCCTGCCATGGATCCTTTGGCATCCCTTCTGATGAGTTACGGTGCATTTGCTGCTGGGTTTTTAATGCGCCCGCTGGGTGCGATTGCCTTCGGTTATATTGGTGACAATATTGGGCGCAAACCAGCTTTGATGTTATCGGTCTATTTAATGGCCATCCCCACCACATTGATTGGTTTATTGCCGACGTATGAATCGGTGGGATTATGGGCCCCTGTTTTATTAACGTTATGCCGTTTAGTGCAAGGGTTTTCGATGGGTGGGGAATTCACGGGGTCGATGATTTTTATGACAGAATACGCGACGGATAAGAATCGCGGTTTTGTGGGCAGTTTTGCATTATTCAGTGCAGTGATAGGCGTGATTTTAGGATCAGCTTGTGCGGTGTTAATCACACATCTTTTTGAAGCATCATTTGTTCAAGAGTGGGGTTGGCGCATTCCGTTTTTATTAAGCTGCGTGGGTGGTTTGATTGGGGCGTACATGCGGCGCTCATTGGCTGAAACACCACAATACATGGCCATCAAGCAATCGGCGCACGTCTCGTCACCCATCAAAGCATTGTTTACGGAACACCTGGATAAAGTAGGCTTGGTGATTTTCATGGATTTTACATTGGCGATTGGGTTTTTTACCGTCGTGTCATTTATGCCGGGTTACCTGCAGCAAGTCCATGGGTTCATGCATTCGAATGTGTTACTGGTGAATACGATCAATTCGATCACATTGGCGAGCATGACTATCTTCATGGGGTGGGTCTCGGATCGCGTGGGTAAGAAGCGCCTATTGCGTTTGTCGGCGATAGGGCTGATTTGTGTTGCTTATCCTGCGTTTTTGTTATTTGAGGAAGGGACGATTGTCTTGGCTTTCTTGGGGCAGATGATATTGGTGGTTGTGATGGGAATTTACATGGGGCCGATTGCAGCCGTATTGGTGGAGATTTTCCCAGCGCCGATTCGTTATTCAGGATTGTCTTTGTCGCATAATTTGAGCATGGCTATCTTTGGAGGGACTGCGCCTTTGGTGGCGACATTCTTGATTGCTGAGACGGGGAATAAGGCCTCGCCAGCGTTTTATCTGATGGCGGCGGCCGTGTTGTCATTGGTGGGCCTGTATTTGTTAAGGCGGCGCTGTTAGTAGGGGCGAAACATCTTTCGCCCTTTTCACGATTTCTGAAATAGAAGGTTAATATCTACCTGTTTTATGAGACATTGTTGCCCCATTTTGGGCGGCAAGCGTTATGTCCTGGACTCCTTATCAAAGTAGCTTGTTCTCAAAAAAGTGTGATATCATCTGTCGACGTTTTTGATTCATCCTATCAACTGCTAGGGTGATGAGTAAAATAACTAAGTTCCATACGTTGGGAGAAAAAGCCATGTCCAAAGGGCAAACATTACAAGATCCATTCTTGAACGCGTTACGCAAAGAAAAAGTACCTGTTTCTATTTATTTGGTGAACGGGATCAAATTGCAAGGTCAAGTAGAATCATTTGATCAGTTCGTTGTGTTGTTAAAAAACACCGTGAGCCAAATGGTCTACAAGCATGCCATATCGACCGTTGTGCCTGCGCGCAATGTTCGCATGGGCGGTGCTGCTGGCGCAGGTGGTGCAGTTGATAACGAAGGGTTAGGCTTGCCTGATGCCTTTGAAGATGAGATGCCTGAGCATTTCTAATGAGGTTCTATTGTTAGATCGACCCGAGTCGGGTGAACGTGTGCTACTGGTTCACTGTCTTTTTGGCAGTAAACAAGAAGCACAAGAAGAAGACTTAGACGAGTTCCGGGCGCTGGTAGTTTCTGCTGGCGCTCAGATCGTTGACGTTGTGATAGCCAAGCGTGATCTTCCTGATCCCAAGTACTTTATTGGCTCTGGGAAAGCGGAAGAAATAGCGGAGCTCGTGGCGGCGCAGGACATTCAGACCGTCCTCGTTAACCATGCATTATCACCGACGCAAGAACGTAATCTTGAAACCATCTTAAAAGCTCGCGTGTGTGATCGCACGGGAGTCATTCTTGATATATTCGCCAGCCGTGCACGCACCTTTGAAGGGCAGTTGCAGGTTGAGCTCGCACAGTTATCCCACATGGCGACACGGCTTGTCCGAGGCTGGACGCACTTAGAGCGTCAGGGCGGAGGCATTGGCTCGCGAGGCCCAGGGGAAACTCAATTGGAAACCGATCGTCGCTTATTGCGCAATCGTGTCAAAATGCTCAAAGAAAAATTAGACAAGGTCCGTGAACAGCGGTCATTGTCGCGCAAGTCGCGTCAAAAACAGGGTTTGTTCACTGTCGCGTTGGTCGGATATACCAATGCAGGCAAATCAACCCTCTTTAATTATTTAGCGAAAGAGAACGTCTATGCGGCGGATCAATTGTTCGCGACCCTCGACCCGACATCACGTCAAATTGAGTTGAGGGGAGTTGGCTCTGTCGTACTGATTGATACGGTAGGGTTCATTCGCCATTTACCCCATGCCCTCATCGATGCATTCCGAGCAACGCTCGAAGAAACGCAGCAGGCGGATTTGTTACTACATGTCGTGGACGCCTCTGATATAGAGTGGCCTGAAAAGGTGGCTCAGGTCAATGAGGTGTTGGAAGAGATCGGGGCTAATGATGTGCCAACGTTAATGCTTTTCAATAAGGTGGATCAGCTAGAGATCAAGCCAGAAAACAAGGTTGACGAGACTGGGCGCGTCACGCAATTGGCGGTTTCGGCGGTGACGGGCCAAGGTCTGGATGAACTCGGTAATGCGATTGCGAGCCATATTGAAAAAGACATGTGCCGGGAAACGATTGTCCTGCCACCTGATGCATCGCGTTTGCGGGGCAAGCTTTATGATGCAGGGGCAGTGACTCATGAAACCACCCAGGAAGACGGTAGCATGGTGTTAACCATCTGTATCCGGAAGGCGATTCTAGATCAGATAATGGGCTCAAAAAACTAAATCTGGAATTGTGATATCATCCCCCCCTGAACCAAGATTTCATCAATGGGAGCAATACATGGCGTGGAACGAACCCGGAAAGGGCAATTCAAAAGATCCGTGGCGTGGGAGTGAAGCAGGCCCACCTGATTTCGACAAACTATTGTTGACGTTAAAGCACAAGCTCGAGCAATTGCTGGGCAAAAAGCCAAGTTTTGGGGGAGGCAAACCGCCATCTACGGGCATCCCATTCTCAGCGGGCTTCCGCATTGGTTTGATCGCATTCTTCGTATTTTATATCGCTTCCGGTATTTACATTGTTAAACCACCTGAACGCGCTGCGGTGTTCCAATTTGGTCGCTTTGTCAAAGAAGTCGGCCCAGGGCCACATTGGTTACCTGCGATCATCCGTTCTAAGAAGATTGTGAATGTGGATGAAATTCATGCTTCACGTCATCGCAACCGCATGCTCACGAAAGATGAAAACATTGTATTTGTTGAAATGACGGTTCAGTACAAAGTGGGCAATCTCGAAGATTATTTATTCAGCGTGGTTGATCCGGTGTACAGTTTGGAAGAAGCCGCAGACAGCGCGATTCGTCAAGTGGTGGGTGTATCCACGCTCGATGAAATTTTAACTGCACAGCGCGCGAAAGTACGTGATGCGATTCGCGAACAATTGCAACAAACCTTACAGTTGTACAAAACGGGCCTAACGATCACGGACGTGGCGATGCAACCTGCGCGCGCACCGGAAGAAGTGAAAGACGCTTTTGATGATGCCATCAAGGCGCAAGAAGACGAGCAACGGATGATCAATCAAGCACAGGCCTATCGCGAACGGATTTTACCGATTGCATTAGGTCATGCACAACGTATTTTGGCTGATGCGCGTGCTTACGCCGCTGAAACCAACCTACGTGCGGCCGGTGACGTATCTCGCTTTGAAAGTTTATTGGTTGAATACAAGAAAGCGCCTGAAGTGACACGCCGTCGTCTTTATATGGATGCGATGACAGAAGTATTGAAGCAATCGCCGAAGGTGATGGTCGATACAAAAAATGCTGGGTCGATGTTGTATTTGCCGCTGGATCAATTAATGAAGCCAAAAGCGAACGCATCGCCTACACTGGCGGCCCCACCGTCGTTGGGAGCTGCGCCTAGCCCCGTGTTTGATAGCACGAAGAACTTAGGCCAAGCTGCTGCTGTAGCAGACAGCGCACGTGAAAGTCGCACGCGTTAGTGAGGAAAATTATGTTGAATAAATCGTGGTTAGTGATAGCGGGCATTGTGCTGCTAGTGTTATTTTCCAGCACGTTCACCGTGATGGAAACAGAACGCGGCATTGTCACCGTGTTGGGTAAGTTATTGCAAAAGGATGGCCAAGCGAAATTGTATGAGCCTGGCTTAAATTTCAAAGTGCCATTGGTTTCCCAGGTCATCAAATTGGATGAACGTATTCAAACGTTAGACATTCTCGATTCACGCATTGTGACGGTTGAGAAGAAAGACGTATTGGTGAATTCGTTTGTGAAATGGCGCATTCGTGATTTTGCACAATTTTATAAAGCCACGGGGGGTTATTTTGCGCGTGCAGAAGATTTGCTCGAGCAAAAAGTATCGGACGGGTTGCGCGCACAGTTTGGTCGTTCCACGATCAGCGAAGTGGTCAGCGAGAATCGCGATACGATCATGAAAGAGTTGAGCAAGCAGATCAATGAAAGTGCGGAATCGTTGGGGATTGAAGTCGTTGACGTCCGCATTAAACGGATTGATTTACCGGATGAAGTATCGAGCTCCGTGTTTGAGCGTATGCGCGCAGAGCGTGAGCAAGTGGCAGCGGCACACCGTGCGGATGGCGAACGCCGTGCGGAAGAGATTCGTGCCAAGGCCGATGAAGAAGCACGCATTACGGTAGCGACCGCAGAAAGCGAAGCACGTATCACCCGCGGTGATGCCGAAGCGAAAGTCACTGACGTATATGGCCGGGCGTATGGGAAGGATGCAGAGTTTTATGCATTCACCCGCAGTTTAACGGCATACAAAGAAGCATTTTCGAGTGGCCAAGATGTTTTCGTGTTAGCGCCTGACGGTGAGTTTTTTGAATTTTTTGGTGAGGCGAAGAACAGGTAGGGGCGGAACATTTTTCGCCGTCTATATATACTCTATATATATGTGAGGAATACCGGTGAAAAAAGGCAAATGCATTGTAGTGCTAGGAAGCCAATGGGGTGACGAAGGGAAGGGTAAGGTCATCGATTGGCTGACAGAGAAGGCAGACGCGGTGGTACGTTACCAAGGCGGCCACAATGCAGGTCATACGTTAGTGATCAATGGCGAACGCACCGCATTAAGTCTCATTCCATCGGGCATTCTCAGAACACACACACAATGTTTTATCGGTAACGGCGTTGTGGTTTCATTACCTGTATTATTCAAAGAAATTGAAATGCTGGAAGCCAAAGGTGTGGATGTTCGTTCACGCTTATCGGTCAGCCCCGCTTGCCCGATCATATTACCAACGCACATTGCCTTAGATCAAGCGAAAGAAAAATCATTGGGCAACGCTGCGATTGGCACGACAGGCCGTGGCATTGGTCCTTGTTATGAAGACAAAATAGCGCGTCGTGGTTTACGCTTGGGCGACTTATTACGTCCGAAAGAAGCTTTTCTGGAACAGCTCAGAAAACAAGCGGCGTACCATAATTTCATTTTGGAAAATTATTATCATGAAGCGCCTGTCACGGAAGAAGCGTTACTCGCTGCCACGTTAGCGTTCAAAGATGCACTTGAGCCTTTATTGAAAGAAGTGGGTCAAATCCTTGATAATATGCGTCGTGATAATAAAGTGATTTTATTTGAAGCCGCACAAGGCACGTTATTAGACATTGATCATGGCACGTATCCCTTTGTGACCTCGTCGAACACGACGGCAGGCAGTGTGACATCTGGCGCTGGTTTGGGCCCGATGTACATTGATGGCGTTTTAGGGATCACGAAGGCTTACACCACGCGTGTGGGGTCTGGCCCGATGCCAACCGAATTGAAAGATGAAGTTGGCGAGCATCTCTTTGAAATTGGCAAAGAATATGGCACGGTGACGGGCCGTCGTCGTCGTTGTGGTTGGTTCGATGTGGCCGCGATGCGCAAGAGCGTGCAAGTGAACAGCTTGTCGGGGTTGTGTATCACAAAGCTTGACGTCCTTGATGGCCTGAAGGAAGTGAAACTGTGTATTGCATATGATTATGAAGGTAAGCAGTTAGCCTCACCGCCATCGGACACCGAGCAGTATGCACGTTGCACACCGATTTACGAAACGATGCCGGGCTGGGATGATGTGACGGTCGGTTTAACGGACGCGAAAGGGTTGCCTGAAGCTGCTAAGCGTTACTTGGCACGCATCGAGACATTATTGGGCGTACCGATTGTGTTGTTGTCGACGGGCCCCGGGCGGCATGAAACCATTGTGCAGCATGAAATCATTTGAAATGACCTTGACATAGCCAACACACACCCGGTAGGATGAAAGTTAGAGACTTGGAGTCCTACCATCATCATGCAACACTTACTATCTTATTATTTTTCATTCATGATAGGCGAGCTCATATTAGGGTTCACCACTCAGGGTGAAATCATGGGCCCATTACGTTGGCCGATCTTTATCCTCACGGCACTGATGGCAGTGGGCGGCGCGGTGGGTTACTACAAAACAGAAAAAGCACGTTATTACGGCTTAGCGATGTTTGCATGCTTACCTTTTTTACCGCTTGGGTTAGTGCCCGCTTTTTTCTTTCAAAAATGGGTTGATTCGCTAGCACAATGTGATGAGCGGATCCGTGCAAAGGTATTGCAAGAAATGGCAACAACTAAGATGGTGTGAATGTTGCCGAAGTGACCTATCATTAGTACGGGGGCATCATCATGATTTCATCGCTAAAATTGGACGAGCTCAAGAAAAGGCTCACTCGGCCTAATGCTGAATTTGGCAGCAGAGAAGCAGATTTGCCTAAGATGCCAAATATTCTCACGTTAGAAGAGTTGGCTGGCCTGTCTCCTCATGCTGGGTGGGAGCAAGATGATTTATATTTTCTTTATCATTTACCCGAAAGCTGTGCTGATTATGTGCGCGAGAAAATGGCTGGGTATCGGGAAATCCTGTTGGTTGAGGAGCTGGCAAATAACCTCAAGCAAGAGAGTTATATCAGTGCTAAAGATCATTTTTTAAGGTACATTCGAACATACGTCGCCTTCACCAAGCTAACGTTAACATTAGAAAGCTCTTCTCATGAGGCTGAAAAGCTTCGATCTTTGCAAAGCATGCAAATGAAGTATATTTATTTGTTATTGGTAGCCATCAAAAACTTTTTACTGGTGCAAGCAATACGCATCAAAACGATGCCGAAGGTACAAGGAAACAAAACCGATTTGGTTTTGAAAGAAGCAAACTATATTGAGGGAGAGTTATCGGGGGCAAAGGAAGTGATGCTTGACCTTGTGGGTTACGCGAGTAGTCGTTTAGAGGCGTTGGTGCATGATGAAAGTGCTCGTGGATTCGTTGAAGAAGTATCGAAAGACTTTGAATTTTTAGAGAAGCAGTTAGCAGCAGAGTTACTGAAACGATCCCTATTCCCTGATGTATCTGCGGACAAATTGCAAACAATGCATCGGGTAATGCAAACTGATTTTTCGGATTTGGTAACGCTGGAAAGTTCATCAGGCCTATTTTTTTGCTTTTCTTGTATCCCTTGCATCTCCTTTCCAGAGAAGTCTGCTAATCAAAAGCTCATTGAAATGAGGCTCATTGAATTAAAGGCAGATGAAACATCGTCTTGGGCCGTGTTGGGGTTATTTTTTGAGGCGCGCAAAGAAGTGGAAGAGTCCCCTAACTTTAAATCATTAATGGATAAGTGTTTTGAGAAGGCATTATCCGTGAAGGTGGACGCCGTTCCTCTGGAGGCACGTCATATTGCTGAAGAACAGCTGGCGGCTTATCGACAATCAAAGTCATTGCCCAATGGGTCGATCCTGAAAGAGCGCGAAATGCAGACGTTGGGATATCGGCGCCTATAATAACTTTCTTATGATCTTTCGCCCCCTTGTAAAGGGGGCAGCCGAGTATTCCGAGGCGGGGGTTTTCGCCCTCACCATTTGTCTAGCAGAACTGTTCTGCGATCTGTGAAATCTGGCGTGAGGTGAGACCTTTAAGGCTCAAACCTGCATTGGTCAGCACTGAGCGAGCGACCAATTTAGCCATATGAAGGCGAACATCGCGGGGGAGGCGTTCCCCGCGGCCATTGCGGTTTTCTTCCCATTCGCGGATGCGAGAATGAGTATAGGCGGTCCCTAGGGAGTTATTCAGGTTGACCAATGCCTCAGCGAGCGTCTTATCGCCTTCTTCTAACTCTACAAATAACCATGCCTGTACGAGATTCTTTGCTTTCATCGGGGTACCACTCTAGTGCTTAAGTCTAAATTAAGGCGTAGTATACCGGCTAACATGGAGTAAAGCAAGCCTCTTCTGTAGGGACGAAAACATTAACCGTGCGCCCGATAAGCGGTGATGCCCCCGGTCAAGTTATAGGCCTCGAATCCCTTCTCACTCAGCAAGGCACAGGCCTTCTGGCTGCGGCCACCTGAGCGGCAATACACGATGACCGGCAGGTCAGGGGTTAAGCCATTCGTATTGGCGGGTAATTGCCCCAGCGGAATATGAATGCCGCCAATATGGTCTTCTTCCCGTTCGCTAGGCTCACGGACGTCTAACAGTTGAAAAGCCCGATGTTCCCGTGTCCATTCAAATAATTCTTCAACTGTAATCGCATGCATTGACATAAAACTCTCCTCTTAAGCGTGTCTTTCTTCTTCCAGCGCTGCTTTCACTGCAGGACGTTCAGATACCTCATGAAAGTAGCGTTGGACGTTCGGGTAGTCAGCCAAGCTGATTTTAAAGCTCGCAAGCCACCGCAAGGTTACAAAACAATAGGCATCGGGCAGCGTAAAATGATCGCCGAGTAAATAGGTACGGCCTTCTAACCCCTCGTTAATCGTTTCAAGGCGCATTCTCACGATAGGGATGAAGATATTTTCTTTTATCTCTGCAGGCACGTTGGGGTTGAACAGCGGCGAAAAAGCCTTATGCATATCAGAGGACATGAAATTCAACCATTCCAGGACACGGTAACGTTTGAAATCATTTAAAGGAGGCAGCATCGGAGAAGGATGCGTATCTGCCAAATATTGCTGGATCACGGCATTTTCGGTGAGGATTTCTCCGTTATCAAGCACGAGGACGGGCACATTGCCTTTGGGCGAAATGGATAAGTAATCTTTGCCTGAGGCTGTTGTTTTGGTTGGGCCGCTGTGCAAGTTAACTGCTTCGTAATCGAGTGTGATATCCAATTCGTGAGCGACGATGCGCACAGCCAAAGAACAAGCGCCTTTAGAGAAGTACAGTTTCATTTCAGGATCCTTCTGTGTTACGAGAGCACTAAGTATACCCTGTTGTAGGGAGCGAAACATCATGTTATTTGATTTTAAGGGGGCGCTGCTGTAGACTGCTGGCTGATGTAGATGGGGGTGGAGTCTGATGGCCTTGAACAAGAAACACGTTGCTTTTAGCGGCAAATTAATCATGGTGGGTTTCGGCAGTATTGGTCAGGGCGTGTTGCCTCTGATTTTACGCCATATCGATCTAGGACCTGAGCAAATCACGATTGTGACAGCGGATCATCGTGGACATGAAGAGGCGCTGTCTTACGGCATTAATTTCGTTGTGAACGCATTAACAGAAGAAAATTATGATGCGGTGCTAGGCAGTTTATTAGGCCCTGGCGATTTCTTATTAAATGTGTCGGTCGAAGTCTCGAGTATTGCGCTCATGGAATTGTGCCATGAATTAGGCGCGCTTTATTTAGATACATGCATTGAACCTTGGCCAGGCGGATATACGGATCCCTCCTTAAGTTTATCTGAGCGAAGCAATTACGCGATCCGCGAAAAAATGTTGGCATTACGCAGTCGTTTGAGCGAAGGACCGACGGCCATTTCCGCGCACGGTGCCAATCCAGGATTGATTTCGCATTGGGTCAAGCAAGCGATGATGACGATTGCATCTGACTTAGAATTAAATGTTCAAAAACCAACGTCGCGTGAAGGATGGGCTCAGCTTGCGCATCAGTTAGGTATTAAAGTGATTCACTGCGCAGAACGTGATACACAAGTGGCTGCACAACAAAAACGCGTGAGTGAGTTTGTGAATACGTGGTCAGTCGATGGATTCGTGAGTGAAGGGTGCCAGCCTGCAGAATTGGGTTGGGGTTCGCATGAAAAGTATTTCCCCCATGATGGTTATCGTCATGATTTTGGTTGTGGTGCGGCGATCTGTTTGGAGCGGCCAGGTTTGTTGACACGTGTGCGCACATGGACACCGCTGGAAGGTCCTTTCCATGGATTTTTGATTACACACGGTGAATCGATTTCGATCGCAGATTATTTTACGATCAAAGAAGAGGATGAAGTGGTTTATCGTCCGACGGTACATTACTCTTATCATCCTTGTGATGCCGCTGTGTTATCGATCCATGAAATGGCGGGTAAGAATTTAGAAGTACAAGACACGCACCGTATTTTGGTGAGTGATATTGTGGAAGGCATTGATGAATTAGGTGGCTTGTTGATGGGCCACGGATTTGGGGCTTATTGGTACGGATCGCAGTTATCGGTGCATGAAGCACGCAAATTAGCGCCGTACAATAATGCCACAAGCTTGCAAGTGGGTGCTGGTATTTTAGGTGCGATGGTATGGGCGATCAAGAATCCATTCGAAGGCATTTTGGACCCGGATGATTTGCCATTTGAAAGCGTGCTTGAAATTGCAAACCCCTATTTGGGCCGCATGGTAGGCGCGTATACAGAGTGGACGCCATTACAAGGGCGTAGCCGTTTATTCAGAGAAGATTTGGATGAATCGGACCCATGGCAGTTTAAGAATTTTAGGGTGGTTTAACGTCTACCCGCGCTCCCATTCTTTCTGCCACTGATTAAACATCTCGGGCGTTAATTTGAATCGCGGTAATCGTTCAGCCCTCTACTTTTAAAAGCTGATTATCCTCTTAATCGTCGCCCCCTTTGGAAAAACATTTGCTAGGTTTGGGCTGCGAGTGTCGGATATACCACTCTTCGCCCACTTCTAAAGGGGGCAGCCGAGTATTCCGAGGCGGGGGTTTTTCTTCATGATCGTAATGTGATTTTTCTCACCTTCGCTTCATAACCAGAATTCACATACCGAAGGAATCGACTGCTCTTGGGCGCTTATCGGCAATCTCTCGCCCAAACACGCTGTGAAC
>JBIOEA010000014.1:0-54034 GCA_044445605.1 Gammaproteobacteria bacterium
TCGTTCTTAGCTTCGACCAAATCTCATCCGTGAGCAGAAGTCGGGTCATTGCAAACTCGTTTTGTTGTGTCTTGGAAAACCAATTCTACGAGTTTGCTCTTATAAATCAAAGCATTATATTGAAATGTCAACAGGCCCTAGCGTTGTGATCTGAGAAGCATTTTCGCGAATCGTATTATTGTTAAAGCTCCAATAGCTTTGATGTTCGGAGCAGAACGTTAAGACTCGTCCATTCATGCAATTGAGATCTGTATTACCGCTGTCAATGAAGGAGGGATGCTGATAAACGCTACGGTAGTTGATCAGTTTCCCAGGCTGGCCATTTGCAAGTGCGTCGTCAAGAATGGCTTCGCCATATAAAGGCCAGTCATTATCGTTTAGGCCATCCATTACCCCTCGGATTTCCGGATAAAGGTTTTTCCAAAATTGTTCTTGGGCATCTGGTTTTGTTTTATCAACACAGAGCCAAGCCAATTGCGCGCAAAGTGTATTGAATACTGTAAAAGGCGAGCCTGTATAACCGGCTCTGGAAAAACGATAGGGTATTTTTTCTAAAAATTTTTGAATGTCTTCCATCGTGTTTAGTTTAGATTTTTTATACAGGTTGAGAAGTTTTTCGATACATTCTCGGTTAACGCGTGAGGCAAGATCAGTTGGCTCGGGTATGTTCATTTCTTCGAGTGCGACAAATGTAGTAGGGATGTCGTAGAAATTGGTGATCATGGGAATGGCATTGTTATTCGTCTGCGGCATGGCCTGCACGGTAATACGGTTACCCTCACCCAACAGAATGTATTTCTGATTTAAAAATTCGTTGACAGTAACGTCGCCTCTGATCTCGAGTTGTAAAGACTTTGGGTATAAATTCCTCAAGGCAGCGACAGGAAGCGGGGAATCTTCAGAAGGATTATCCATGAGATTAGCCCAGGCTAGCTGCAGGGCGATGATCCGGGCTAATCGGGTTTCAGTAAATTTGAACTCCCCAGGGCGGGGGGAACGATTAAGCCAGTCTTTGAGCGTTTTGGCTTTATCCGCGTTTGTAGGGTTGTTCAGTTTATTGAGAAGCTCGTTTTTGTCAGTTTCCGGAAGAACAGATGTCTTTAACTCGTTGTTTATTAGTTCAAAATCGATCATAATACCATGCCCATGTCAATACTGAGGCATTAGTATAACATACGTTGGGTCGCTCTCAAGAAAACGAATAGGAAGCACGCAGCCTAAATTAATTCGGTAGACACCAAATAGAAAGAAGTAGCAGAAAAAAAAGATCGCTAAAAGTGACGATATAAGCAAACACAACCATCCACCTGGGGAGCTCCCTGAATATATACTTAAAACAATTTTTTTCTCCGAGGATTTGCTGCATTACGATTGAGCAACAGGGTGAAAAAATGTTGAGTGATGATTTAGCAACATGCGGCTCATCAACATATTCATAATATTTATATGTTAAAAGAAAAGTGGCAAGCAAACGAATAGGAGCGAAAACGAAAATGTAATAACCACAATAAAGCAAACATATAGAGTCGACAAATGAATAGTTTTCAAAAATTTTAGCGAATAAGGTCATCAAATTTTTCCTTTACATTATCTATGTATTCATTCATTTTTACTTTCGCGTCCTCATAGTACAAATCATGAAAAGCCAATGCAGTAATACTTGCACGTTCTCCAATTTCATCAGGAGTCATTTTAATATTCGGCAACACTGCACCGGCTCCAATAAGAGCCATCGAAACACAAGGATGTTTTATATTTTTTCCTGCCCACTGCAGTACTATACCTAGTGATTTGGAGGTTGCAAACTCGGCTGTAGTTTTTCCAGTGAATTTACTCCAATGCTCAACATTCAATCTTCTACATTTTTCTTCACTTAGATCCACACATGCCAATTCTAGTTCTCTATGCTTATCGCTGATATCCATCAAAAGGTGCAGATTGCCCCACCAGTTCATGGCTTTTTGAGCAAGCATGATGCATTGATAAGCCTCATCCAGTGTCAAAAAAACCAAATTCTGTGTAATCCAGTTCTGTGGCGAATATCTCATCCAGGATCCTTCAGCATTGCTCGCTTTGAGCACAGCATCAATTTTTATCGAAGCTGTTATAGCGGATGGACTTATAAGCCCATCCATCATCTTAATTGCTTTTGTATCTCTATTTTTCACCATGTCTGAACGAAATGCTGCGTTGCTTGGATCACTACGGTCATATGCCTCCATTTTTCCTGAAATGCTAGCTCCTAAGTACTGTAAAAAGGCATCTGTAACAAATGGAATCATTCCTGTCAACTTTTCAGCTGTAGCACTCTCATTCGGATTCTCCAATGCTTTATATACACCTTCTCGCGCACCCGCTGATGATGCGAAACTACCAAGCAATGCAAAGTTTTGGGCAAAACAGGCTACCTCTTCTTTTGGGATTTCAATTCTAAGCGAATCAATAATGCTAGCACTACGAGCAAGCTCACTCTTAAATTTTTGAAAGACGGCGCCACTTGCATTGGTTATATAAACCATTTGCCCAGGCTCAATCACTCCTTTGACATGCGAATTGACTGTCTTAAAATTTGAGACATGCGCATCTTCTGGATCTTGATATAAATTTTCAACAAACTCTTCGATAGTCATTGCTTCATCGGCAATATGGAAGAAAAACTCATCCAACTCCCCTGATGCAACTTTCATTCCATAGAATTCAGATGTATCCGTAACACTAATCCCATGCAACACCAGCTTCTTAATCTCTTTCTCAGATTCTTCCGCAATCGTATTCTTCAACGCCTGGACAGGACTTGACACCCTCTGACTCGAACCGAAAGACACATTGCCATTCAACTCCAATGCATTAGTTTCAATACCGACCAGATTCTTTCCATACATCGTGATCTGATCTGGCTCGACTATAAAACCCGATCCTTCGTTCCCAGACTGCAATACAATCCTTTTGCCACCGATAATCCGGATTCCGTCACCACCCTGAATCGACACCGCGCCTTTAATTTGATAACGTGTTTCGCCATTCTTCACTGTAATGGTCGCATCTTTATCAACCTTCATTTTAAAATTCTTATCACGCATTTTCATATTTGATTTCAGATACAGGCTCATGCATTTTTGAACTGTCGTATCAATATTCATCGGTGACGAGATCGTCATATCGCCTTCTTTCGTCTCAAATGTATGCGACAAACCTGCGGTACATGTCATGCTCCCACCCGCCAGCATATTCCATGATTTCCCGATTTGGCATAAGATCCTTCCTTTCACATCCATGACAAATCCACCCTCACTTCGCAGATTTATCCCTTTCCCATTTTGCATCCACAAACCATGTGATGGCGATGTTTCCAATCCCACGCTCGCATTCGCTGGATCATCATGCATACGTAACTTATGTCCACTGCGTGTGGATAACACATGATCTAAGGGGTTCAGCCCATTCACGGGGCAGGGTGTATCCACATTCGGCACGGCACCTACGATGATCGGCAGATCCCCTTCACCATATAAAAAACTGATCAACACTTCTGTACGATGCCCGAGTGGAAAACTCATTCCGCCTTCATGGTTCACAAACGAACGCATACGAGGTATTTCAAAAGGCTGCGGCTTTTCCGCTGCATCCCCTGGGAATGATATTTGTTCTTCCCCAAATGGATTCAAACTCGGGGCACTGTCATTCCCCTCAATGTACGCTTGCATCACCAAAGGTAACGTAGGCTTCAAAGGCGATACCGCACGCCACAGTGACATCGCAGGCTGCATCAAAAACCTATTTTGGTATCGCAACGTTTTACCCGAAGAGGTTAACTCATGCTTTACGTACGTGAGCCGACCTCTTGTTTCTTCATTTTTGTTGATATCAACGAGGCTTATCCAATTCCCTACCGCTACTGCAATCGCGTTGCTCGTTGCATCCAGATAACGATACACGTCCCCTTCTTCATATTTGCTTGTTGCGCGACGCCGAAATAACGCTTCCATCGATTTATGATCGTAATTTATTTGCTTGCATGGCTTTAACGCCGGCCCGCCCATCCCTTCTAATAAATAGGGAACGCCACTATATAACCTCTCTGGTGATTTATTCTCCCAATCTTTTCTTGTATCTTCTTCATCGCCAGAGCGGATAAGTTGATAGCAATCTTGGTAATCGAAAACGCCTACCTTTTCGCCGCCGTGCTGAATGATATCATTCGTGCCCGTGTAAAAAATGCGTTCGAGTGAGCCGTATTTCCATTGATCAGGGTAATCAGCAAAACAGATCGTCTGCTTATCTGTCGCAGGCCACATGATAATATTTTCTTGCGCGAGTATTTTAAGTAAAAAATCATAGTCGTTTTGGAGAACTTGAACCAACCTCGGGCGAACTTCGCGGAAATTAAACCGCCATTCCAAACTGTCCGATTCAATACGGTGACGCTTGAACATAGCCTTGACCCAGTTTTTAAGATCAACTTCCACTTCTGTCCGAAAGTGTACTTGTGATTTCTTCAATCGACTGAGGATGCTTTCAACTATAAACGTGTAATGCCATTCTAGCCCATCGTCCGTATGCGAGGTGATTGATTGGCACTCACCTACCCACGTTCTTTTTTCGCCGTGCGTGTCTTCAATCGTTAAGGTACAAAACTTACCCAAAAACGTGCTCGCTTCAAATCGCTGAGAGGCTGAAAATGTGACCTGCGCATCAAAAGAACGACATATCGCTTCTGTGATGTGCCCCGACTTTATCCGAAATGACCTGCCTTCGCATTCGAGAAATGCGTTAACCGGCATTTGAGCGTTGAGACCCTGCATGTGTATTCCTTTTTTTTATAGTAAGGCAAATTTGTGCCCCTACGATATGGGGCAAATTCTAAACAAGGGGGAAGAGGTTGTCAATAGTGTGGGGCGTTGCTGTAAGACCACCGGGTTGGAGCGTGGGGTCAATGCCATATCTTTCGCGCTGTTTCCGCCTAGACTAGACAATTAAACAATAGGGTGATAGGATGCGCTCCATGACAATAACAACAATGGAGGTCTCTTTCATGCACAAGCCTATTTCTGTTTTTAAAACGCTTGCTGACACTTACAAAACAATTTCTCAACATTTTAAACTTTTCAGAAATGGCTTGATGATACCGCTTATCTTGATGGCGTTTGTACAGATGGGCCTTATCTATTTACTAAATAATATTTCAACGATGAAAACGAGCAGTATCATCTTCACTATCCTTGGAATATTACCCCTGCTCGTATTTTCAGGCACCCTGATGTTTAATATTTCTTCCAGAATCACCATCAACGGCGAAATTGGACATCGCTGGTGGAAAATGACAGAAACAAGATGTTTATTAAAGGCTGCAGCTATTGCCGGATACTCGATGTTAGGGAATATTGCTGTCTCTCTTATCTTCACACTTATTATTGTTACGATATTTATCACCTCTGAAGAAGTGTCAATGATTTTGATGAGATCGGAAACCGTGCTTGGTCTATTCAAACTTATTGTCTACTCACTGATTGGAGGATATATAGGCGCGAGATTTATGATCGTATTTCCTGCAACAGCAATAGGCAACATTATGAAGGTTGGTGAAGCTTGGAAAACATCGAAGGGAAATGGCTGGCGACTCATGATGATAACCTATGTTCCAATTTGGGTATCATTACTCATCACAGCACTTTGGATAGCGTCACATGAGAGTCTAGCGCTTCAAATGGTTATCATTCCTATCACATTGTCTATTCAAATATTCACGATGACCACCGTTGCGGTTGCTTACAAAAAACTCACGGCGGAATAGTCGCGATAATCTGAATTGCCACAGTGACGGCCCTCTCATGTAGGGTCGCCTCATGGGGCGACCCTACGCTGAGAACACCTTATCCTTTCCACGGATTTCCTTTCAGTTTCTCAATGAATTGCTTCAGAACATACTGGTATGCGCTTGATAGCGTATAGTTACTGCCATTATCAGCAGATAACAAAGCGCCCATGTCATTCGAAAATACAACATCCTGTATTTTTAAAGATAAATTCATCTCAAATTCAGCACGTGATACCGCCAGATCATCCATAGTCATATATTTTTGAAAAATATCTACTACCTTGCTTGTATTGAGTTCAAACGACTGCTTCAAAACATACCAAAAGTCATACAAATCTCTTCCCTTCTTGCGCTGATACAATGCCTTCAGCTTTGTAGCTAATAGCTCCTCAATCGAATACGTTAACACGTTGCATTCACCTCTATACCAGCTATTTTCTATACGATAACTTTTGCTGAGATGCGGCTCAATATTGGTATGCTCTCGTTTGTACAAAGTCTAAATCTTCACTAAATCGTCCCGCTTCATTAAAAAATAATTTATGTAAAGCAGTACCTCCGCGAAAAACAAGATTTCTTGCAACCACCTCATTATTATAAAGTTCGCAAATTGCTCGCGATAATACTAAATCATGCTCAACTTGATCAGGGCTAGCCCAAGGGGCTACATTTCTCCAAGCGGTAATAGCTGCTTGCGGTATCATAATTCATCTGGCTCCACTATTTCATTCACCAAAATATGCCAGCGCCGATTATATTCAATAATCGGACGCTTACTCCCATTTACCAACAGTCTTTTAAGTTTCTTTTTCTTTTCCAATGCATTCGATAATGCTTCAAAATCGATTGGCAATTTTAACACATCTAATAAATATCCTACACGCTGCGCGTCAGTTATTTCTACTTCATTTGATTCAAGCAATGTTGCCATCACATTTATTCTTAACTTTTCCGCTAATTCACTCAAAACTGTCGCAACATTGTTTATCTGTCCAGATGCATTGATATAACGTACAAGATCATATGCAGTTATTTCAGGTGTTGATATCTGCATGCTTCCAGTGTTTGTTTTAATCGCCGTGTAAAAATGTGGCAATATGTTTTTTTTAATGTAGAAAACAATGCGCAGTTGCCCCACCGAAATTGGTCGTGTAGGCTTATCCGTTATTATCTGGAAAATCATCGGCTGTTGATGCGCGGCGCCATGCAAAGACGCTGCTGTTAAAAGCCCTACATAATACTTCTGCTTCAGATGCGTCATCAATGTATCAATAAACCATGCCGCTGGGAGAGAGCCCGTTGCGCGATATTCAAGGGGGACTATGGTGTAAAAATCCCCCCTAATTCGATTCACCATCTTGTGCTTGATAAGCCGTCGAGTAGCTTGCTTGAACCCACTCTCGCTTAGTTTTAAAACGCCCATAACCTCTTCTCGCAAAAACCAGTATTGTCCCTGCGATTGAAGACGCTCTAAATAGCCTTTTAATGTCATTTTTTCATCTTTCATATGCATATAGTATTACTATACGAGCCCTTTTGCAAGTGAAAGTTACATTTAGAGATATATCTTTTAAATCGTCAACCCACCATCGAGCACGAGCTGATTACCCGTCATAAAGGAAGATTCATCTGAACACAGATACACGACAGCGTCTGCAATTTCTTTGGGCTTGCCCATGCGCCCTATCGGATGACAAGCAGTGAAGCGTCTTCTGAGCGATGGATTACTAGCAACCAATCTTTCGATCATTTCTGTCTCTATGAATCCTGGACACACGGCATTAACGCGTATATTTTGCTTTGCATATTCTAGCGCAACAGACTTTGTTAAACCCATCACCGCATGTTTACTGGCAGCATAGGCCGTCATTCCAAAACCATTCCCGACTAATCCAGAGGTCGATGACATGTTCACAATCGAGCCACCACCGTGCTCTAACATGTGAGTGATTTCATGCTTCATACATCGCCACATTCCCTTTAAATTGGTGTCCATCACTGCGTCCCAATTTTCTTCTGATGATTCGTGGAATAATGCAACATCACCATCAATACCTGCGTTATTAAATGCAGCATCAACTTTGCCTAAATAGGAAAACGCTTCTTTGAAAAAAGATTCAACGTGTGTGCTTTGAGTAACATCGCAAGGAATGAATTTCACCTTGACGCCTAGGGTAGATATTTCTTTTTCGAGCGAGGAACCTCTCTCAAGGTCCCTTCCGCAAAACACCACATTGGCTCCGTGCTCCGCCAGTGATATTGCCGCCGCTCGCCCTATTCCGGATGTCGCCCCTATTACAACAACATTCTTGCCTTCTAACTTCTTGCGCATCTTGTTTCTCCACAAATCGTTACAATTTTTTCCGATACTTATCCTTTAATAGAACACACAGTTCTACCATGAACTGATGAGTGGCAGCATAAATCCCCGGACTCTGCGATTCCCTCGGGCCTGCAACATTCAAAATGTTTACATGATTGTCTTTGATCCAATTAATGATTTCATCCGTAGAAGTCTGTCTCGATAAATCAACGATCAAATACGGCTTACTTTGCTTCTTCACTTCTTCAATCGTCAATACGGTACCATCAGTTACTTGCAAAGGCAACGAAGGAACAAAAATCAACGTCGCGTCTGAATCCCGAATATTCCACAGGGTACGCTGCGCATACTCTTCTGATGGCGTTTCATTTAATTGATATTGAGAAGGTAGAGGGCCGGCCTCAGATAACCGCCCCTTCGGGCACCATCCGCCATGTGGCATATACGCTTTTATCGCCGCGTCCAACGCAGCGCGATCAACGCCAGTTTGGCCGCCGGAGATTATCTTTATCATTGCTCACCTAAAGGCTGCAGGAACGGCAAATGATACTACAAAGCACTATTACCAGCCAGCAATATATACAATTCAAAACTACTAGGTATTTGTTACGATGTTTTATTCCAAAATAAATATTACTATTCATCTACAGCAACAAAGGAGATAATTATGCTTACCCCGACTAAAATTCTCATTCATGAAATTCTGGATTTAAAAAAGATAACATTGCGAAAATTAGCATCTAAAGTCAAAATTAAACCTACAACAGTCACTCGCATTTTAAGCGAAGATTCAGAGATATGCAGCGTGCAAGCCTACAAGCGAATATTAGCGTATAAAAATTCAATTTCACAAGGGGTTAATTAAGCCACTTTAATACGCCCGACCTATACATGGTCGGGCGCAAGTTCAAACACGTTGTTCGCTATATATTTTATTTCGTGAATTCACCAGTGAAAATGCTGAAGCTACTTTAAATTTATTTGTGGCTCTAAGAATTAAATTCATACCTAGTTGCAAGATTGAATTGAATTCAGAAGATTCTAAAACTTTAATTCGCAATTCACTCGCACAGTATACGCCAAGCTTACATTTGACTTTTTCACGATGGAATTCAACTGTCCTGTTTGATTTCCCCAAGTAGCTGGCTGATTGCTTTGCTGTTTGCCCACAAATCCATAATGCCAAAACAACTTTCTCTTTTTCAGTTAACATGTTCACTTTCATTTCAAATCCCTGTCATTTCCCAAATTATCATCGAACTCAGGTCGTTTAACAGAACAACAAAACATACGACCTCCTTTTCTTCAAAAATGAGTTTTTTAATCATTTTTTTATAGAATATAGTGGTTTCACTAATTTTGTCAATGATTTTTTCATTTTTTGAGTTTTTTTCTCAATTTTACGGAGACAGACGAAAAAATTAACAGATTAATTAAGACAAATATAAAAGTCGGAGGATCACTTACTCTTGTTTAAATAAATAAAGGGGACATAAGTCCCCTTTCCCCCCACTTCTTATCCCATAGGCCGATAAGAAGTAAAGCTCAATAGCTGTTCAAATCTATACGCATTCAGCAGCTATAGAGCAATGAGAAGCTGTAAAATGATTCGCTTGCAATGGAACCAGCCTACGTACAACAATATTCATTGTCTGTGCTAAATTGCGCACTGATAAGTCAAAATTGGCGAGAAATTGTTCCGCCGCATCTGCAGGATGATCCACTAAATCTGTAATAGACTTTATCGCCAGAAATGGGACACCCGCATTTTTTGCAACACCGGCAATAGCGGCCGCTTCCATCTCCTTAAGCGAAGCATCATACTGAGACATAAGCCGATGATCTTCTGGTGTCGCATCAAGTGAATTACTGGTACAAACTACACCTTTTTTTAAACCTAAATCTTCTACAAGATCATCAATGTTCACGCATATATGTGCGCCAACACCATATTCTTCAAAATTGTCTAATGGGATGCGACGATCATGGTATTTTACTTCACTGGCTATATACACATTACCAATGTCCCCGCCCTTTCTTTGGAAACCGCCGGCAGTACCTGCATTGATTATCATATCTGGTTGCAAATTAAGAATAGCGGAATATGACGTCACAGCTGCTGGTTGCGTGCCAATTTGATCTACATTAAAAATAGAGCATGTGCCATTTGTTACCAAAAATATTTCCGTTCCATCTATGCGAGTAGAATAAACCTCCGATGTTAACAGCGGCAAGCCTTCAGGAGATTTTTTCATCCCAAGTGCTGTTATAAGTGGTTGGGCCTCACCAAGCATCGCCATTAAAATTACTATTCTCATGAAATCAACTCCTTAATTAAAAAACAAATGGATTAAAATTAATACCAATATCATAAACATCAATTGATTCTTTTTGCTTAATAAATTCAGCTATCAATCTAGCCGGGTAAGAAAAGATTATCGCGTACATAAGCTCAAAAGAATATGCAGATGCCATTAAACGAATTAATTCATTTAATGGCATCTTCCCATAAAAGGCCACCCCAATTACAATGATAACCATTATGAATACGGCTATCGCTGTAGATGTGACGCTTCTAATACAAAAATATTTTCCCTTTACTAAGATTTTCCACTTTGAAACTAAATATATGTTAATGAAATCGCTTATGATTGCGGCACAAAATCCACTTGCAACGAACCTAAAAAGACCGCCTAACGCAGTATTATTCACATGAAAAGCTTCTTCTGAAACATGTGGCAAAGAAATAACACCTGTTACTAACGTAGCAAAAATCAGCTCAAAAAGTAATGTCATCCAAATCACTCTTCTTGCAATTTTATAACCATATACTTCAGTAGTAATATCAGAAATTACATATGTTAATGGGAAAATAAGTGTAGCCCCTGACTGTATTGTGGGGCCAATTTTTAAGACGGCATATCCGACAGTTGCGGCAGCCAATGTGAGACAAAGCTGAGTTGCCACTATAAAGATCAGCGACTGATGCGAGAATATCGCAGAAACATCCTTCTTTAGTTGCACTTATTACCTCAACAAAACTGCTTCATTTTGGCTTAACTGGGTCCTATTACACCTCATGGTGCTAAGTGCCCGCAGCAGATTATTTCACTAACTTCCTGCCAGCCTTTCCATTAAGGAACTATTATACTGTCAAAATATTAAATTGCAATAGTGGTATTATCTTTGATACCCACAAAAATCAATATGGCTGCTGAATATTTTTGTTAGCAGGTATACTGCCGTCCGCACGACTGCTTGGTATCGAGCTCCCGTCAACAAACCTAAGCGGTACACACGAATTTGGTCTTGTAAAGCGAGAAATAATATCACTATGCTGAGGAAAAGATGTCGATAAGCTCTCCCTGTTGGCCAATTCGAATCTATCAAAATTAAACCCTGGGAAAACCGTGCACCCGACTAACGTAAACGCTTCAGAATTTTCTCCATCAACTACTGCAGAAAACCATCTGTCTCGCGGCACGTGTACTTGCAAAAATGCATCATCATCCATACCTAATTTTTTCATTATTAATTGACCACTAGGCTCTATCCAATAAATTGTCATTGTTGCACCAAAATGATAGTTCCAGGTTTCATCCAGCCCGCTTAGTTTGTGCCATGCTGAGAATTCGCCCTTACTTTCATGTTCTAACAAATAATAAATACTTGTTCCTGCAGAAAACACCTCGCCTGTCATTTGCCCATCATGACCTAGCTGACAAATTTGTGTTGGGAGCCGTAACGTTTCCTTAAAATAGCCGCCTTCAGGGTGTTTGGCCAGGTCATACTTCCTAATTACGTCTGCAACTTTCATGCATGTGCTCTAATTAAATTAATTTGATCTCTTTCTTTAAAAAAGTGTTCACTCGCATACTGATACCCTATCGTATGCGCGTCAAGAATGTTCAAATTTCTTAATAGGTTTTTATCCAAAGAAATTTCTGAAGCTGTTTTTCGAATTACTTGATTACCGTCGGATAGGTCGAAAGACATTTCGCCTGTTTCATTATTTATAGCTTGCGACTCAACGTGGTATAGAGGGGATAATGTTTGCTTTGTAGCAAAGTAAATAATAATACGTATGTCTTTTGGTGAAAATCCATGCAGCAATACATCATCACCGGCAA
Source organism: Gammaproteobacteria bacterium (assembly GCA_044445605.1). Lineage (GTDB taxonomy): Bacteria > Pseudomonadota > Gammaproteobacteria > JABCZS01 > JABCZS01 > CAWKDC01. The sequence continues at coordinate 12,269 of JBIOEA010000014.1, forward strand.
CGTCACGCGCCTGCATTTCAAATACTGTCGACTTCCCTGCTAATTGTATCTTAAAAACTGTATTACCTGATTTTGGCTCATCCCTCATCTCTATCAAACGATAAGGATAAATCTTTTTAGATAGCTCATGTAAATGCTTAATTTGGCCCAAGACCCAGCCAACCAAATTAAAAGGGGCTTGAATATCCATTTGAACGCCTCGCTAAATTTTTTGAGAGTAATCTCGCTTAGTTTGCACCAAGACACCTATAATAACATCATTTTCCCGAATTTTTTTCATTTCAAATTTTTGAAAATCTGCGCTTAAAGCTTTTATAAAAAGGTCAGGCCCATCCGTTACCAACTGACGAAAAACAACCTCATTATGTTGAGATAAGCGCACCACTACAAAACTGCGATCGCGTGGCGTCAAATCAGGGTCAATAATCAATAAAGTGTTTTCAGGAAAGACTGGCTCCATTGCATTATCAGTAATGCGCATGGCAAACATTCTAGAGCCACCCGGTGCATCCGTTATTATTTGCTGGTGCTCTTTGAGCAAAGCCCTGTTTAAATCAACTACACCCATACTATCCAGCAAGGGAATCCTTTTATAGTCTGGTTCTAATTCTTCAGGCACAGATACGGGTATACCTGGAATAGGTTCTTTTCCAAGTAATTGCTCGACACTAATAGAGAAAAAAGCAGCGATCGCTTCGAGAGTATCCCTGTGTGGACGCGTAGTCACACCAGCTGTCAATCGTTGGATTGTCGCCTGAGGAACGTTTGTTTGTCGAGCAAGTTCCATCGGGCGTATTTTACGCTCGAACAATAATCGATTCAATGTATCATTCAATGTGAGGGCTACAGTTGTCATAATGGGTATTTTAATTAAAAATTGGATTCCATGCAACAAAAAACTAATAGTTATTCTATCTCATTGATGTGCACACATCAATACTGTATAGGAATGTTAAAAATGATGAGTTATTTAATCACTTTTCCCTACCCCTGGTGATTAACCACCCATTCCTTGCTGCCCCATTAAGGATCCTGTAATATAGCCGAAATTAAATCACCTCACTTTCACTCATCCAACTATCTATTAAGATCAGGAACATATTTAATGTCCTCCGAACATGTGAAAAAAGAAAATGAAGCTCAATCAATCATCTCGACATGGATTGCTCAAGAGGCGCTCTCACCACAAACATATCGCCAACCTAAAGATCTTGCGTTGGGTGATCAATCTTGTATTGCAGATATTTCCACAGTTCATCTACCATGGTTCACTGGCGAAAAACCTCGTTTCAATAAAGAGCTTTTTTATCAAATCATTTTAGGCTCAATACCCATGGGGAAAGCTACCGATCAGCTTATCAAAGCTTTTGGGGCTGATGATGAAATGCCCGAACGAAACCAAGAGAGGGCGATCATTGCAGCTATTGTCATTGACAAGGACGGTCATCTTCTCGAAGACAATGCAATCTCAGTGTCGAGCTTTGCTTGGGCATTGCCATTGGCGTTGAAATTAAAGCTCGATAATTTAAACGACTGGGCTAGCGTTGAACTTAATTTAATCGAAACGCTTAAAAAAATATTGCAGCCGTGTGACAAAGACGGGGACCCTCTTCCTATTGATGGGGACACAATTACAAAAGCTTACAATACAATAGTGTCAAGTTTTGAAATACCTCTTGATCTTGTAGAAAGCCCAACCTTTGCAGTTAAAATATATCAATATATTCATTCCAAAAACCCGCCTGAGCCATTATTACTTAACTCATTTTTCCTAAGAGATCTGTCTCGTGCAGCTAAACATATTCAGAATGACACAGTACCATTTGCCTTGGGACGATACCTCGGGATCCATCGACATGAACAAGTCTCAAACATATTAGATGATAAGACTATTTTGGAACAAGCTGTTTCACCGAAGATGACACTAGCAGCACGATGGCCAAGTCCTGGCGGCCACCCACTCGTTATACTTCAACAAGCCGCAGTCAATATTGCAACAGCGAAATTAACACAACCAGAAGAAATTATTGCAGTTAATGGCCCTCCGGGTACAGGCAAAACCACACTATTACGTGACATTGTTGCATCTTGCATACTTGATCGTGCCATTGAAATGTCTAAATTTGATGACCCCGAAAAAGCTTTCACTTCTTCAGGTGAAAAGGTCAACATGAAAGAGAACGCCTATTTCCATATCTATAAACTCGATGACCGTCTTAGGGGGCATGAAATGCTAGTTGCTTCCAGCAACAATAAAGCAGTAGAAAATATCAGCAAAGAATTACCTGCACTAAAAGCCGTTGGACGCCCATTAAGCGACCTTAACTATTTCACATCAATCAGTGACTTGCTCCATAACCAACAATTTAAAAATGAAAACAGGGAAAACGAAAACCATGATATGGAACCCATTAAAACATGGGGGCTTATTGCTGCAGTATTGGGAAACGCTACAAATCGTTATCAATTCACACAGTCATTCTGGTGGGATGCCGATCGCGGCTTCAGAATATATTTGAAGGCTGCCAAAGGTGACCCTGTTATCGAGAAAAATAAAAACGTCGAAACAGGTGAAGTTACCATAAGAACGCCAAATGTTGTCGTTCTCGAAAAACCACCGTCACCACTTCAAGCAAAAGCCAACTGGGCGAAAGCTAGGAACAAATTTATAACGCTTAAGAAAGAAATTGATAGCGACGTTAACAAGCTTGAAATGCAGCGTGAATTTATCAACATAACCACGAAGGAGTTATTAAATAAAGAAAAGGTCATCAAACATCAAACACAAGCCCTCCAGAATGAACTCTCACTTGTCGAGTGCGAATTTCCAATATTACAAAAAAACTGCAGCAACATAAGCGAAAATTGTGACAAACACTCTGACAACATAAAAAATCATAAAACTTATATGCCAGGATTTTTTGAACGATTATTTAAAACACAAAACTGGAAAGCATGGTCAACTGAAAATAAAGCGCTATGTCACAAACTAGATTTTGAACTGCAGTTACTTCAAAGCGCAAACCACCAATTAGCAAAGCATAACCATATGGTTAATGATATTAACAATAGAATTGTCGAATCAGACAAAGAATTATGCGAGATTCAAAATAAATATAAATCGGCATTAAATACACATGCAGACGTAAGAAAAACTCTCAACGAGAGGTTGGTTGATGATCAGTTCTTTGAGCAACGCCATGATACCTGGAATAAAATATCTCCCTGGCTAACAGATGAGCTGCAAAAAAAACGCGAAGACCTTTTTATTGCTGCATTAGAACTTCATAAAGCATTTATTGACGCATCCGCACAAAAAATGTTACATAATCTCAGTATTCTGATGACTTATTTCTCATCTGGCAGCCCGAAGGATGAGAAAAGAAAAGCATTACTCCCTGACCTTTGGTCATCATTATTTCTGGTGGTACCTGTCCTGTCAACGACATTCGCGTCAGTTGATAGAATGCTTGCAGATTTACCTTCTAACAGTATTGGATGGTTATTAATTGATGAAGCTGGGCAAACGCTGCCACAAGCGGCAGTGGGCGGAATAATGCGAGCCAAACGAACTATTGTTGTTGGCGACCCGTTGCAAATCCCACCGGTTGTTTCACTTCCCGAACGTTTGAATGCTGAAATCTGCAAATTCTTCAATGTGAATCAAAGGATCTGGACTGCTCCTGAGGCATCTGCACAAACGCTGGCCGATCAATCTGCATTATTTCAAGCAACATTTCGATCCGATCAAGGACCCAGGCCCGTTGGAATACCTTTGCTTGTACATCGGCGATGCCAGGACCCCATGTTTAACATATCAAATCGAATAGCCTACGATGGCCAAATGGTACATGCTGTAGGAGAACGGTCCAAGGGTATCATTGGTAACATATTAGGCAATTCTACTTGGTTTAATGTAGTGGGTGAAGCAAAGTCAAAATACTGCCCTTCCGAAGGGGATTCTGTTGTATCGATGCTTCAGCAATTAGCGAATTCGGGAATAGATGAACCTGATATGTTTATCATTACACCGTTTCGAATTATTGCTCAAGAAATTAGACAAAGATTGAAAAAAGAAGTTCAATTATTTTCTGCTTTTAGAATGGATAAAGATAAATGGATAGAAAATAGAGTGGGTACGATCCATACAGTTCAAGGACGGGAAGCCGATAGCGTTATTCTAGTGCTTGGGGCACCCATGAATGCACAACAAGGCGCACGCGCATGGGCAGCTAATACGCCGAATATACTCAATGTTGCAGTGACACGAGCCAAACAAAATCTTTATGTCGTTGGTTCACATGATGCATGGGCGTCGACTGGCTATGCTAGAGCACTGGCGACGGCTCTTCCTGTGGTGAATCGTTAGACAAATTAAGTTTTAGCACGCGGGTTATGTTGCTGGCGCTAAAACATCCTTTGTATAAATTATCTCAGCCAATTTTTTAGCCTTGTAAACATTAACCATAAACTCATGCGTACTTGCCTCATCATTTCCAGGCATGGATTTCGCCAAGGAAGCATCTGCTATAAAAAACATTTTGTGCTTCCTATCCCGAGCCACTTCGAGTGTAGAAAGACAGCACATCACGGAATTGTATCCAATCATATGAATCCGCTGAGCTTGCCCATCGGTATTCATGAATTGCTCAAATTCAGGACTTGAATAACATGAAAAGTCTGTTTTAACAAAATGCAACTCACCAAGTAATGGCTCAAATCCATTAGCAAAGTCAAAATACTCGGTATCGGGCATGAATCGTGTTACCCCTTCTTTTCCGGCATTTGAATGTTGAATGTGAATAATATCCCAAGCATTTAATCGAGCATGTGCCAATAACTGCCGACAATGCGCTAAGCTTTCATCGATTCCCTGCAAGTAAAAATCTCGTCCGGGGGTTGTGTATTCTTTTTGGATGTCAATCAAAAGTAAGGCGTTATTCATGGTTATAGTTCCTTTGTTCTAACGTTATGTATGCGATTCAGCTGCCGCCTTTTTTAAAAAGGCATTCTCAAGCGCTAAGCGAGCATTTTCACGCTTCAGTCTTGAAAATTCAGCCTGTTGAAGCTTTTGGGTTTCCAAAGGGGATTGACCTTGTTCTCTTTTAGCTCGCCATGAATAAATTAATGATTCTGCCAAGCCAAGATCTTTTGCAGCTTTTTTAACCCCATCCTTTGCCGCACGTTCTAAGACCTGGTCTTTGAATTGTGGACCATACTTCGCACGCTTGATATTGTTTGTGAGCTTACCCATAAAACACCTCTTTAGTAAGATTTTACTCTTTTAGCAAGGTGTCCGGAAGATCGGGGCTAGATCATTTGGCTCAGGAGAGAATTGAGGTATCAGGAGTATTTGCCGATGAAATGAGAGGGCAAAGAGGGCGAAAGATGTTTCGCCCCTACAAGATAGATTGCTAAGGGGCGGCGCCCCTCGCAATGGCATCGCATCTTACGCCACTGGCACAATCAACGCTCTGCCCGCGGTCATCGTTAAGCTTTCATGCCCTTCGCCGGTGATATCTTTCGCAAGCAAAATATCACCTGTTGTGAACGTCTTTGTCTCGCCGCCGCTTGCACGTACTTGTACTGATCCTTCAAGGTATACAATATATTGCGCTCTCGGTGCATTGTGCATTGGATATAATAAGCCCGCTTCAAATTCACGGAATTGTATACAGTCACTTGAAAATGGTATCGAGTAATTCCCCAACGGCTCTTTGTTTGGCGTCTCCAATGTTTCTAGCGAAAAATGAGATTTATTATCAGCACCAGTTGTTAGTACGTGGATCTTCATGCGTCAATTCCTAAATGGAAAACCATATCACTTTTTGTTGAGCAGCGCTAGTCGATGTGCGCACCAGGGTGCGCCCATACGGGAAATGCATCTTCATCTTAGATCTGTAGCAATGACAATGAAAATCCCCTGCCATTTATTCGCGTTGCGAATCTCAGGCTGCTACCTTAAAATGTGGCGAAAAATCACAAATATTTATTTATGATAAAAATAAGTTACTGCGGTAGCAAAAACCATCATGCTGATATCATTAACAATGAAATATATAACCAGATTATCTAACCATTTTGGTAATTCTCGCACGTACTTATGATAACTTCTTTTTTTGCCTAATCGCTGTGTGATTCTAAAACCAACTGCCATGCCTGCATTCGTAACGGGATTGTAACAAAGAGGAGGCTCGATATATCGATTTAGTAGTGGAGTTATTGTAAAAATTGAAAGAAATCTGATTGGAAAATATATGAAAAAACAGCAACCATAAATACAAAACTGCCAATGTCATTAAAAATAAAATATACTGTCAATATATCTAGCCACCTTGGAATTTTGTGAATTTTTACTGGCCATTGTTTTCCACGACCAAGCCATTTCTTTGTTTTCAGTGCCATCACTAAACTTGTACCTCCAAATGGAGAACAACACATTGGTGGGGCTATATACTCATTGTATTTATTAAATACATAAATTGACGAGACTAACCTTGTTGGCCAATATATAAAAAGAAAATAAATCCCAGTTAGCCCAACAAAGTTTTCATATGGCGTGTGCCTTGCAATAATATTTACCACTTTATTTATCGTAAAACAAAGCTACTGCAGTAAAAACTGCCATCATACTAATATCATTCACAAAGAAGTATAAAAGCAAATTATCCAGCCAACGCGGTGGTTTCGTTACGTACTTGTGGTAACTTTTCTTCTTACCTAGGCGCTCCGAAACCCTTAAACCTGCTGCCATGCCTGCATTCATTACTGCCGTATACCGAAGAGGTGGTTCGATATATCGATTTACTATTGGCGTTATAAAAACAATGGAAAGCAGTCTAATTGGGAAGAATATAAATAAAAAGTAGCCCAGTGTCAGAAACAAAACGTTTTCTGAAAAGGAATGCCGCACTAACACACCTACAAATCCATTAAAAAAATCAATCATTAAATTCACTCCTCATAAATCATCTCTTCAATAATAACTGCCACTTTTTCCCCAGCAAACTCACCGACATTTGATAATGGATCAGCTAGCAACACATTGGCACTTATTACTAGAACCAAACTCCATCCTCCTGTCAATGGAACCAAACCAAGACCTGCAGCAAGTAACATGCCAGACCCAACCCTCCCAGCAAAGCCACCCCATTCTTCAAACTTCAACTTTCGACACGCGTCCTCACGATATACAGCGCAAGACTCTACAATCCTATCAGTTGTATGAACCGCATCAAAACCGATACCTGCATATCCTAAAAGCTTCATTCCTGTATACGCATTAAACACAGACTTATAGAGCTTATCCAATGAAACAAGTTTATCTCCCTTCGCTACCCAGCGCTGGACGGGACTTTCTTTAACAAGCCCACTTCGGCTTGCTTCCTCTGCCAGCATTGGTGTGCCATTCTTCAATTCATCAAACATTTTATGCGCTCGTTCTCGTATTTGTTTGAATCCAATTATTTGAGTTTCTCGAGCATCAATGCGATAAGGCGTTTTGTAATGCGTTTTATCAATCAGCTCAATCTTATCTTTAACAAAAGTGAAGAAATATCCAGCACTTGATGTGGTAATCCCCGCTGCTGAATTAATATCATCTAGAGATTCAATTCTTGCAAGTTTTTCATCCAACTCCTTCTCTTCAAGAGAATAATATTCACCTGGGTTAATGCCAACAGATTCTGCAAAACTGCCCATCAATGCAAAATAATCTGAAAAAAATGTTGCATTTGAAACTGCATATTCCTGACGTATTTCTTCAATTTTTTGTGCCATGGAATCTAAATATGGCTTCATTTTCTTGTAGATACTGTCCTCAGGATTTACTACATATACAATTTGGCCAGCTTGTATCACCTTCCCTATATGAGGATTAACCCTTAACAAATTGTTTCGTTTGGATTCACTCGGCGTTTCATATAAGCTATTTACAAATTCCGTATGAGAATACTCCCTTGGCGCTATACAAAAATAAAAGTCTTCAAGATCACTTTTATGCACAATCACATCGTTAAATCCAAGCACATTTTCAGGCGTGATTTTATGCAACGTTATTTTGTATTTCTTAGTTTTTGGCGCTTGAACAGGCATGAAATAATTTTTAAACATCGTCTCCGGTGTTGCCAGCATCTTTTTCACATACTCACTTGCCACCTGCACACGTGCCTTCCCATCGGCAAGGGCTGAGTCTTTGATCGACATACTTTGTCGCATGAATGCATGTGTCATTGGGTTTGATTTAGCATCAGTGTAATATTGATATTCGTATTTAGCGTAATGTACTTTGCATTGTAATCGATGTGAAAATGTGTCGTCTAGTGAAACATTAAATTTTAAGCCCTGTAATTGGCAATCTTGGAAGACATGTTGGTACGCAGGGATAAGTGCGCCACTGTCATCCCTTCGATACATCACCATCAATATTTCGGTAAGACGTTTTGCCGTTGTCACCGATTCAAATAAATCAACACTGGTGAACCCTAAAGGGATTTCAAACTCAAACCAGCCATCCGGTCTTTCTATAAATTCTTCGTATATCAGCTCGTTTGAATGGCCAGCACGGATCGGTGTTTTGAATTTTTCATCCCACTCAGGCGTTCCCTTTTCGTATACCCTTCTGCGCCCATCATGATCCTTGTCATTCACAACAACCCGTTGCGTCACTTCCCTTATAAAATTATACGTCGAAAATGAATGCACGTCCGTGGCACCATATAATTGCTCATCCCCATAATAAGGATGATCCTTTTGACGGGCATCGTGTATGTTAATTAGCTGATAATCGCTGCCGTAAAACCAGGCGTATGTCCGGAATGCCATTGTTTTTCTTATCTCTCTAAGTTGTTATTGTTGCCTGTTTTCTGTTGAGAGGATTTTATTGATTCGAGTGTGAATTGTCAATTTATTTATGCGATCGGCGGCCTCTGGTTCAAAAGGGCAAAAGATGTTTCGCGCCTACAACCTAAAAGGTACCCCACAAGACGCCTTAGGATAATTGAACTTCGTTAAGAATCCTCTCTGCTTCTCTTATTCCCGATAAATACGCACCATGAGTGGTAGCCGGGAATTGTCTATGCGTTGCTTCTCCAGCGAAATATATTTTATTATCAATAGGCTGAGCCAAAGAATCACGATCATCAATTGATGATCCAACTGCATAATAAGAATATGAACCTTGACTATAGGGATCGGCTAACCATCGTGTTATAAAAAATGATTCAGGATCAGATACTGAATCTCCAAAATATTGTTTAAAAATGTTGACTATTTTATTAATAATATCCTGGTCAGAATGTTTCTCAAACCTTCTCCCCGTCTCCCCGCCTACATAACATAATAAAATTGGTTCATCAAAAAACTTTCCTATATTGAAAAACGTTGAAAATGTTTCAGGCAAGGTAAATGCGTGACAATCATTATCCCAAAAAGCAGAATTAAAACGCATCGCAATAATATTAAACAAGCCCATTCCCAATTTTTCAATCGAGTTTATTTTTTCAGGTGGTAACTGTGGATTAAAAACAATACTGCTTTGCTTCAAAACACCCAGTGGAACCGTCACAATCACTTTGCTTGCAAAATAGATGCCCTTATTCGTATTCAGCAATACACCTTTCGCATCCCTATCGATTGACTGGACCACCGTATCAAATTTGATAGAATAATTTTCGGATAAAGCTGCGAGAATTCCCTTGTACCCATCCTTTAAGACTACATTTGCACCAGCGATCACTTCTTCTGCATCCCAATAACGCGCCGACAAAACATCGTAGCTTGCCCCAATATAATTTTCAAAAAAATTTAATTTACCAGCTAAAAGTTCTTTTTCAGAAGCAGGCCATTTGTCAAAATCAAATATCTTGGAGAGTGATAAAGAAAGAGAAATATCTTGCCCAGATGAGAATACATTATTCTTTGAACGCTCTAATATGGATTCAAAACGCTCATTAAGCTGATTTACGATTTCGCCTGGTATGCGTTTACCTTGCTTATCATAATGGTAAAATAAATTTTGGTCAAAAGTAAAACATGACGTTCTTTGACTTTCGGCTAGTTGGTATATCGGATTACCTTCAATACCATGAATCCATGCAGCGCCCTTCCCTATAGGTACACCCAACGAATCATCTGGCCAAATTCTACCGCCGACCCTGTTGCGCGCCTCCAGCACTAACACGGATACCCCTCGCTTCGTTAAGTAATCCGCGGCAGCTAATCCTGCAATGCCGGCGCCAATGATGATAATAGGATGCTGCATTTTAACTCCTGATGGTAACTTCTTATCTCATGAAAGCACCATGGGGCGCCTCTACAAGAGATGCATCCCCTTCGTAGATCCGGGGCAAATTCAAAGCCCACCCCTATCGCTTCACGTTGCGAACCTCTGTTTTTTCAACATCAGCATTGTCTTTCAAACACCCATTGCTGCAAAGTATATCAGCTTGCACAGCGTAAAGCTCTTGAACTCTTGCTTCATGGGTAGGGTGAGTACGTTGCATACGCTCAAGCCAAGATAATGCTTTACTGTCTTGTGCTAATTCTGAATAAGATTGGATCGCTCCTTCACATAGCTCAAGTGAACCCATGATCCCCGTTTTATCAGCCCTTGCTTCTGATTTACGCATTAAGTACCGCGCTGTTAAAAATACAGGATGCGCTGATGGCTTGCTCCAAGAAGAAGCCTGTCTAGGGAATTTATATGCTAAGAATGCAAGTGCAAGCGTCAGCAAAGAAGGGGCCCGGGATATTGTCTTGAAATCATCACAAGCCACAATATAAGGCCATGAATACGTTTCCTTATGTAATACGTGAGCTTTTTCATGACCAATGATAAACCCGAGCGATTTTTCGGATTGCTTATCAACAAACGCTGGGTTAATTTGGATTACATTATCCCCGTATTTACCTAAACAAATCTCCGCTTCCTTAACATGCTCACTCAAAACAATACGGCACTGGACATCAGGCGAAGGGTATTTTTCAGTGACGCGAGCAAGTTTGCTTAATAAAAGCTCGGTTTTCATTAATGATTTTCTGAAATTATGCACATCAACCTCGAAGGGGAGCAAAAGCCCAAGTTAAATACCCGAGGCAGAATACCATGGGCCCCCGCAAAAGTCAATCGGCTAGATATTTCCGAAATAAGTCATAACACGACCACACAAAACCCCTGCCCTTAAGAGCAATGTAATAACTTGTTTTTAAACTTCTCTAACTTCATATATGCTGTGCCACAATGCATATCTGCATTGCCACTTAACATTCGAATCATGGTGGTCTCTTTGATCTTGGTGACTGATGCCAATTTTCGTATTGTCATTTTCCTCATCTCAAGTATTTCTTGGATTAATACTGCTTCTGGAATATTCATGGTTCATCTCCTTTGGTTACCACGGAGAGAATCATATTGAAATTTGGATGACCTGTCTTTGTGGGAAAACACCTGGAGATTTTGCGCAATATTCTTTTCATTTTCCTTGACGTTGCTGGGTAAAGCGCATATTATCGAAAACTGAAGTGCCGGGGAGCCGGTTGTAGGTTTAAAATTTAAGTGGTTTGATAACATGGCTGTAAAATCGCATTCGCAGTATAACTTAAGTAGCGTAATAACCCCATTTCCTCGTTATTTATGGCTTCTGATTTTGGCTTATTCCATGATGGTCGCCATCACGAATTGGTTTGACGCCCGTTTGATTCTTATTTTTGGCATTGCCCTCCCGCCAGGGTCCATTGCCTTCCCAATCACGCTTCTACTGTCTGATATCATTACGGAAGTATACGGCTACAAGCATGCTCGAAGAGCAATTTGGGCAGCTTTCTTCTTTAATTTGCTTTTCATTCTCTATGGCCAAGCAATACTGCTTTTCCCTAGCCCTCCCTTTTCAGCCAACAGCGAAGCCCTTGATCACTTGCTCCATACCAACATTCGCATTTTTTGTGCGGCTTTCATTAGTTATCTTGTTTCTGAGCCCATGAATTCCTATATTATGGCTAAACTAAAAATGATTTCTAAAGGGCAATACATGGGTTTCCGGTTCCTTGCGTCAACTGTCTTCTCCGGTTTAATCGATAGTACATTATTTACCTTTATCGCTTTTTATGGGTTATTTGATATCCATCATATTTTTTCACTCATTTTTAATATATGGGCTGTTAAAGTAATTATTGAAATAGCAGCCATGCCGCTTAGCATTGGCACCGCAAAGTGGCTTAAACAGAAAGAAAGTCTCGATATTTATGACTACCATACTAATTTTAATCCGTTAGGATTAAATGTCGACTATGAAAAAGAAAATAATTTATTTGAACAAAAGGATAAATCGGTATGAAAAAAGCTGTTGTTTTGTTTTCCGGCGGGCTTGATTCAACAACCTGCCTGTCTTTAGCACTTAAACAAGGATTTGAGCCTTTTGCGCTCAGCTTTAATTATGCGCAGCGCCATTCCTCTGAATTAGAAGCTGCAAAACGAATTACTGCCAAACTAGGTGTTGCACATAAAATTTTTAACCTGCCCATTGATCAATTTGGTTGCTCAGCATTAACAGACAAAAATATCGATGTGCCTAAATACACTGGAACCACTGAAGTTCCCTCGACATATGTTCCTGCCAGAAATACAATATTTTTGTCAGTTGCTCTTGGTTTCGCAGAGGTATTAAAAGCTAATGACATTTTTGTGGGGGTTAGCTCAGTAGATTATTCCGGGTATCCCGATTGCCGCCCTGAATATATCGATGCTTTTCAACGGTTAGCTAATCTTGCCACGCAGTCTGGCGTCCAGGGCAATCTTCTATCAATTCAATCCCCTCTCATGCACCTATCAAAGGCTGAAACAATTAAACTGGGATTGAGCTTGGGCGTCGATTACGGCATGACTGTATCTTGTTATCAGGCTGATAGCGACGGATATGCATGCGGACAATGTGATAGTTGTATGTTGCGGAAAAAAGGCTTTGAAGACGCCCAAGTAGATGATCCTACCGCGTATTACTCTTCTGAATCCATATAGTTGCGTGTATAGCCAGCGCTGGTTAGCGCTGGCTATCACCCCTTTAAACTTCCCTATCCTAACGTCTATTTTTATTTAGTACGTGAATCTTGTATGGTGGTTCTTTTTGTTCAGATTGCCACTCAACTTTATCATCTGACTTACCCAAAGGCTTATGTGTTTCCAATAATTTTAAGCCAGCAGAAGCATATGCACTTCTGTAAGAGGTACCAGAATGAAAATAATCAGAAAAACTGAACCCTTGATCCTGATTCTTACTAGCGAACACATGAATCTTGACAGGCTGATCTTCATTGTATTTTAATCTAGTGGTTTCCTCTGCAGTACGAGTGGGGATGTTTTCGGGAAAGTCTGTTTTGAAGCTATACCAAGTGTTTCCTGGACGATATACTCTTGCAGTGGTATTGGTAACAATTAAAATGCCGTCTTCGGCAAGCTTAGTGTGCAAAGTGGATAAAACATCACTCATGTCCTTAGACTCCATCTCCACTAACACGAAGTTGCAAATAATCAAATCAAATTTCCCAAGCCCAACCAGCTTGTCTCCTGGTGAAATGAGCCTCAAATCAGCATTTGGCAGTTTGTTTCTAGCGATAGCAAGGTTTGCCTCGCTCACATCAACACCAGTCACATTAACATCAAATCCTTGTTGACGTACTTTTGTTGCATAAATATCCGTGGATAAACCAACGCCGCAACCAAAATCAAGAAATTCGATTGGCCCATTTTTTTTACACAAGTGACGGGATAATAACTCCCCCGCATCACGATAGGCTAAACGAAGGGTCGAATTTAGCCCTAATGTATCATGATCACTGGCTTTGTCTTTATAGTTTGCTTGATTTGACTGTTTGTGCTTTTCATATGAAAACATGGTTATTCCTTTTATTACTTACTACAGATAAAACAAAATCAGTGTTGATCTTGCGTCTTTTATTCAGCATCCTCAGACAGTCTTTAACCAGTCTTAAGTTTCGCTTCCTTGAACGTAACAACAAGTTGCTTTGCTATTGCCTTACCTGCCGCTGCTCCAAGTTTTTCAAGACTCGCTTCAGTAGATTCTTTCCCCCCAAGACAGGTAAAGTCTTTCCAGGATAAGCTTACCGCATGCCGCTTGAAAGAAGATGTATGGACAACTACAAGCTCATTGACAATCAACTGGACCGTTTTAGCAGATAGCTCTTCTCGTTCCAACCCAATATAAGAGCAAATCATTAGGTCAATTTTTTTTAGAAATCTATTGAAAGACATCGACTTCCTCCAGCCATTTTATTAATTTAGTTAAAAACTGATTATCATGTACATTTTCGGCGTTCTCTATACATGTTAAAAAATGTTCTTTTTCGTTTTTCATACAACCTACTACGTTCTTGCATTCACCTGAATAACGACGCCAAGAATTCGGCATCCCTTCGTCGGCACAATCTTAATAGGTGGTTCATTCTCATTGTAAGATTTAAGCGTCCTAATGTTATTAACAATGTGAAGCTTTCTAATAAGAATATTACTCATTCCATCAAGCCTAACAGCCACCAAGGTATCATCCTCAGGCAGCAATCCCATATCAACAATGAAAATAGAACCTTTTTTAAACATAGGCTTTATATCATGATCTGAGATTAAGGCAATAACATTTTTTGATGCACTAGGAAGCATTACCTCTACCGTGCCCAACTTTTTTTCAAAATGAGTATCAAAAGAATAAGCGGGTATTATCGTTTCAACTGCACTTATCCCCACCTCTTGTTCATCAACAGATACCCCTGCATTTGAATTGAAGCCTGTCAAAAAGTCATTGAGCGTAACATTAAACCCATCCCTTCTAAAAAAATCGACTATTCTCGTTAGCGTGTCAATTCTTGGATTATTCACTCGTTTTGAAGGATCTTCATGCATGAGTTTGATTAAAATGGAATGAGGCATCCCGATTAATTTTGCTAACTGGTAAACAGTAAAATTTAAGTTATCTCGTTCAGATTTTCGATCGATCAGTTCTTTTAAAACAAGATGTATATCGTTATTATTCGCTATTACTTCCACTGCAAAAAAGCCTCTTTTGTACTATTAGTTCCAATATTTCTTAGCAAATTAACATTTAAAGGACGCCAAAAAATTGGCAGCACAGTGCCACTGAATATACTCGAGCAGTTTTTCCTTGTCAAGAATAATGCCGAATTGAAACAGCCTATATCATTAAAAACTTAGCTTCCTTAATTATTGTTTAAAAATATTCACATGTAATAACCATTAGGTATTGACACCGTTCTTTAAAGAACATATCCTCACTTCCATGGGTTTAGGCAGTTGCTGTTTTTTGCTTAACCCAATAAACATAGGTGTAGCGAAAGGAGTAGCGCAAATGAATGCGGTTAGTTTATGCAATGAGAAAGAACAGCTAGTACTTGCCTTATGGGCTTGCAGTCAATCTATTAAAGAATCCGCCAGACAATTAAAAATTTCGGAAAGAACAGTGGATTACTATCGCGGCCGCCTAAAATGTAGATTCGGTGTACATTCGTCAAATGAATTAATTAGAAAAATTATTATGATGGATGAATATGAGTCCCTCATTCGTCTGGGACGTAACTTATTAATAGTTAATTCGTAGGAGCATAAATGGGGTATCGCAAGAACTCACATTTCTTAACGAGTTATGTTGGCGGCACCTGGCGAGTCCGCGGGATGTTTTATATCGTGAAGAGGGCGAAAAATGTTTCGCCCCTACAGATAAACGCATTTACACTATATAATGTCCCACAACCACTTCCTGCGCGGGAACTCTCATGACGCACTTCCCTTTTAAACTCATTGACCTCACCCACACGTTGTCTCCCACCATACCCACCTGGGATAATACCTGCGGGTTCAATCATCAGATTCAATATGACTACGACTCCTCTGCTCCCGTTCAGTTCCGCACGCATGACATTCACATGCGGGAAGGTATCGGTACCCATATCGATGCGCCTGCCCATTGCTTCAAAAACAGTATCACGATCGATCAATTGCCTCTCTCCGACTTGCTCGCGCCTTGCATTGTCATCGATGTCGCCTCCATCGCACATGAACGGTTTTCCCTGTCCGTCAACGATATTAAATCATTCGAGAATATTCATGGGGAAATTCCACCTCGTCATGTTGTCATCATCAAAACAGGTTGGGGAAAATATTGGGGCAATCCTGAAAAATATCACAACAACCATCTCTTCCCCTGTGTCTCCCATGAGGCCGCCCTCCTTTTGTTAGACCGCAATATCCTCGGTCTCGGCATCGATACCCTCTCGCCCGATAGGCCCGATCTCGGCTTCCCCGTTCACGCCGCACTCCTCGGCGCAAATAAATATATTATCGAAAATATCGCGAATTTGGACGCCCTCCCCGTGATTGGAAGTTTTATTCTTGCGCTGCCAATCAAAATTGAAAATGGGACAGAAGCCCCTGTTCGTTTGGTTGCTTTTGTAAGATAATGCATAAAGCAAAAACCCCCAATAAAGGAAACATATCATGGACGATACATTATCCCATTTAACCGGCGGTTGTCTGTGTGGCGCAGTGCGCTATGAAACATCTGCCCCGCCGCTCGCCATGGGCTTTTGCCACTGCCGTACATGCCAACGTGCCACCGGCTCAGGCTACATGCCCTGGGTGTTGATGCAAGCCGATCATGTCAAAGTCACCGGTGACTATAAAGAATATCAATCCATCGGCGAAAGCGGTAAGCCCGTTTATCGTGGCTTTTGTACCGAATGCGGCTCCCGCGTCTTCTTCCGCGGCGATGTCATGCCCGGATTATGCACCGTCAGCGCCGCTTCCCTCGATCACCCATCCCTCTTTAAACCCCAAATGCATCTCTGGACCGAAGATGCTCAACCCTGGGATTGCATGAGCGATGAGTGCCCTAAGCTGCCTAGAGGCCCCCAACAATAAGCTAACCTGTAAATACCATATATTTCAACGCATTATAAAAGACGTGTCACACTTTATTACAATTTTACCCTTTATTCTCGGTAAGTTTGCTTGACCTGTATCTTTGTTATATGACATAGTAGTAGCATGATTTCTAGGGGTTATTGCCCTATATAATATGGGAGGCAGTTAAAATGGGTAGCGGTGATTTTACTGCCTTGCAAGGTGCTGCGGGCTCCAGCTCAGCAGATAATACAAGCCATAATAACAATAACTCATCACAACGTGCTAAAACAAAGTGGGAGATAGTAAAAGCTGCAGTAAAAAAAGGAGCGTTACTCAATAGAGCTATTATTAATTTTCAAGAACTTTCAAGTGCTCAAAAATTGCAAGAGCAGGCAAATGAAGCGGTTATCAATGCTGAATATTCCGATACCCATTATGAAATAGTTAATGTAAGAGATAGTTTTGTAGCCGGACCTAGCACATCATCTTCCACCGCCTATATAGATGCTAATAAGGAATACCGCCTTCCTATTGATATTTTATTAAATCGTCTTAAAGTAAAGGCACGCAGGTTCCCTAACAACACGTTCTCTTATGAATTCTTTGATGATAAACAGTCCACCATTAGAAATGACTTAAAGCCTAAATTGGTCCCTGTAAATGCATCTCGAGTCACAACGTTCGGTGATATCAGAATTCATCTTGCCGATTCATATGAGGATTATGAAAAAACTCAAGCAAATCAAGCTGCGACAGGAAGTGCTATCAATGCCGCACAAAGCCCTCCGCCATATTTAATCTTTTCACACAATGATGAGCTTTTTCATGTAAACCTTGATCCTGCGCTACCGTCCACTAAAAAGTTTTTGCAATATTGTTTAGTCGAATACTGGCTTGCAGACTTATGCCTTAAAAACCATATAAAACATCATATAAAATATCATGAACAACATAAAGAAATTTTCACTGCCTTTAAGAAATATTTAGATGGTTTTTTTACGACAGTGGAATTGACAAATAAAGTAAAATCTTTAATGAACATAGACGATAACAATCTAGTTGTTCGTGCTGAATTAAAAGCCATCTATGAGCGCGCACGCAAAATAAAGGGCATGGAGACTTCTGAACTTTTAAAGGGAGAATCTGGGCTAGATAGCGTTTTAGACATAGCAAAGGTCCACCACGGATGGAGCGAACTAGATAAATTCGAAAAACAATTAAATTATAGAAAGGTTATGATAGCCATGTTGGTTACTGTATTTTTTCTCGAGTTTGGTTTTTTCAATAACGCCCCAAAAATCCCCTATATTGAGGATGAATTATCACCACAAGTCTCTCATGTTTTACAAATGTTATTATCGACAGTCGCGGTGTTTGCTCACATTTACAAATGGCATAACAAAATCCAAACACACCAGTATCACACCTATCAAAATGAGATAACACAAGGAAATGCCCACGGCTGTCTTATCATCGGGGATGCTGAAAAAGAAGATTTGGATGAGATATACAAAGAGGGTAAGGTCGTCGCATTGCAAACAGCCGCACTTGGCGTTCTTGCAAGTTTGTTTTTTGGCATCGCTCCCTTAGGTAATGAGACTAATGATTTAAAGTGGCAACTGCCAGTAGGTTTTTCTATAGCGGTATTGATGGGTATATTAAATACGGGCATTAGCCACTATGCCCATAAAGATAGGCCCATGTCACACCATGCCAAAGTGGGAGCATTATGTGGCGTGGCGGCAGCCATCGCCATGATAATTACTTACCCAATAAGAAAAATGGAAGAGGGTGAAACGTTTAAATTTGGAGTCAAGGATGTTCATGAGTTTAATCTTGACCCCCAATTAACGGTGTTACGTGGGCTTTGCTTGGTATTCGCATTCGCCCTGTATATGACAAATCGAAACGAAATGCATGCCAAAAAAACAGTTGAAAAAACCTTCCTGACGAGAAACATGCCTAGTACTAATGCCTACTCAACATTTAGAGGTATTTCTCCAATTTAGTGCAATTTTACCCTTAACTACTATACTTCCCCCCATACAAGGAGGAAGCATATGTTACTCGCAGCTGCAGCAATGACATGGATCTTGACGACTTATGATGGCTCTCAAGTTACCTCCGTACAGCCCTATCAAACAGAACAGGAATGTGAAGCAGCCCGCGAAGCATACCTTGATCAATTCACCGATCATTGGGTACGCTTAAGACATCCCGCTAAATGCTCTTATCCGCCAGCAGACTCCATGGAATAAACTACACTTTCATCATGTCTAACACAAGGATGCGTTATGAACCAATTTTTAAGAATCTCTACTGTCAGTGCATTAGCACTGCTGGCCATCACCCAAGCCAATGCAGCAAACCATAAACACCACGACACCAAACCCGCCTTCAAACAAGGCTATTACGTGGGTGGTGCATTCGGAGCGGGATGGGGTAATGCTGATTGGGATGGCACAAGTTTGGCGTCACACTGGATTACATCTATACCGACTATGACAACATCACCACACGTGCAAGCGGTGTAAATGATTACCATCCTGATTATCAGCATGTTGCCGGCGAAGATTCACCCGTCGTCACCGTCTCTACCCAAACGCTGATGTTAGGTTTGGATTATCACTGGTAGCGATCACGGGCGTCTTCTTTCACATCAATTCGTTGTATAATGCCGTACCCTTTCTTTGTTGGTGTGAGAGATTATGCCCCATCGAGCTCATCTATTTTCTATCCGTATTGCATGTGCACTTCGTGAGTGTTTAAACGAACATTATACGCGCCAAGTCTTTTTCAAAGACTTGCTTGCCGGGATTACCGTCGGGATCATTGCCATTCCCTTAGCCATGGCATTGGCCATTTCCAGTGGCGTTGCGCCTCAATACGGCCTTTATACCGCCGCCATTGCCGGGTTTATCATCGCCCTCACCGGTGGCTCACGCTACACCGTGTGCGGCCCCACCGCCGCGTTCGTTGTTATTTTAGCGCCCATTGCGCATCAATTTGGTTTAGCAGGTTTACTCGTCGCCAGTTGGATGGCGGGGTTCATCCTGATCTTAATGGCATTGGCACGTTTAGGCCGCTTCATCGAATATATTCCTGAATCGGTCACCCTTGGCTTTACCGCAGGCATTGGCATTGTCATCGCAACATTGCAAATCAAAGATTTTTTTGGCCTGCCTATCGAAGCAATGCCCGAATTGTATGTCGATAAAATCTTTGCGTTGTCACATGCCTTTTCAAGCCTCAGTATTGCTAATACCGTCGTGGGATTGTCAACGCTAGCAGTGCTCATGGCATGGCCACGATTGAAATTATTTGTGCCCGGGCATATCCCCGCCATCCTCATCGGCTTGATGGTCGCAGCGTTGTTCACCCATGCGGGTTATTCGGTCGATACCATTGGTTCTCGGTTTGAAAACGGCATTCCCGCGTTCTTCCCAAGCTTCGCATGGCCTTGGGATAATCCCGGTGCGCATGGGGAACCTATTATTTGGTCGTGGGGAACGATTCGACAGCTTTTACCAGAAGCACTGTCTATTGCAATGCTAGGCGCCATTGAATCCCTCTTATGTGCCGTTGTGCTCGACAACATGAGCGGCAAACGTCACAGCGCAAACAGCGAATTATTAGGATTAGGCCTGGGTAATGTCATCGCTCCGTTTTTCGGTGGGTTCGGTGCAACCGCAGCCATTGCGCGCTCAGCGGCTAATTTCCGCGCCGGCGCACAAACACCCATCGCCAGCGCGATTCATGCCATCGTTGTGTTACTCAGTATTTTATTGTTCGCGCGTTGGCTCAACTATTTGCCGATGGCTTCGATGGCAGCACTCTTGTTAATGGTGGCTTGGAATATCGCCGAAGTCCACCGCATTAAACACATCATCAAAACAGCTCCTTGGGGCGATATCATCGTCCTCTTCGTCTGTCTGTCGCTCACGGTGTTGTTCGATATGGTACTGGCGATCAGCGTTGGCATCGTCTTGGCATCGTTAATTTTTGTGCGTGAAATCGCTGCGATGACAAAACTACATGAAGTCTCCACAGCGCACTATAAAATCAATGGCCCATTGTTCTTTGCCGCAGCTGATCGCATATTTTCCGAACTGACCGTGCTCGTTGCACACTATCCACTTGTCAGATTATCGTTTGAAGGCGTGTCTATTCTGGATGCCGGCGGCATTTCATCCTTAACGAAATTTATCGGGTATTGCCAACACAATCAAAAACAACTGACCATCTGTGAAGTCCCCTTCCCCGTCTTGAAACGATTAGTCAAGGCGCATATCGAACCGATCCCGGGCGTATTAGAGTTTCAGCATGAGTGCCGATAACATGGAAAAATATTTTGTTGATCAAATCGTTCGGGTCACAGACCTGAATTATGGTAACCACGTCGGCGTTTCTCAAATGAGTGGCATGGCCCATCAGGCAAGGTTTGCTTATTTAAATTCAATGGGTTTATCTGAGAGTGATATCGGCGGCGTTGCCATCATGGTGCTGGAATCAACCATTTGTATGAAAGCAGAATCGTTTCTGGGCGATCTGCTGCGGTTTTATGTCGAGTTTCAACGCGTGTCGAAAAGCCAATGTGTGTGCAATGTCTTTGTGTTTAATCTTGTGAAAGATGTTCTCGTCGCGACCGTTGAAGATAAAATCATTGCGTATGACTATCAGCGGAGAAGGCCGTCGGCGTTACCAGAGACATTTATCTGAATGTTATTTATTCATTTTTTGCTTCTTAATGGATGCGTTTACTACGTCTTTTTTTTCATGATTCCTCAATAAACTGACGATCTCATGACACGATTTTCTGTTGGCAACATCCAATGCCGTCCGCCCATTATAACAGTTATTGATATCAATCTTAGAATGTGAAAGCAAAAGTTCTACTACTTCTCTGTGCCCTCTGTCAATTGCCGCATATAAGGGCGTCCAATCACCAAAAGCTAAATTAACATCAATATCTTCATGTTGAAGCAAAATCCTGACCATTTCAATGTTGTTTTCTATAGCAGCAGTATATAACATTGTACAGCCAGCCTGAAACAGGTAAGCATTAACATTCATACGTGGATCTGACTTAATGCTAAAGTACCCCTCCATATCATGGCGTTTCAAAACAGCGTATAAATGTCTATTCGCTTCTAATTTGGAAAGAGCTTTGTGATCATCAAAGCGCCGAGCATGTTGCGCATTTTTCCAAGGAAGCAATGTACGCTCTATCAGCTGCCGATCATTTGCGTTCACATACAGCGTAACTGTGATTACAAAGCCGTCCGTTTTTTCTTCATCTTCAAAAGTAAATGCTTCAAAAATAAAATCAGTTATCTCTTTTTCGCTATTGCTGCATTTTACGGGCAACGTGTTTGCATCAATCAACAACCATTTATCGCGATCTCGCCCAAGTGCCATCGCATGATCACCTGTTTCCAGGCGAAATCCAAACTGCAGCTTAAGTGGTTTCACCAAATCCTGCAGTTCCTGTACCGCCTTTTTCAAACTCTCACGTCGATAACACCCATAAAAATGAATTTTTTTTGAAATGACCACTTTTTGAGCAGTGAAAAGATTCAGTGCTTGTTGTTCAAGGGATTCCTTAGAGCTCTCATCAAAAAGATGCTTAAATTCACCTGGTTCCTGATTGATGGCAATACTATCAAGTAAAGACGCCGAGACCTCCAGATGACGGTAGACCTGAGCGCGTTTCCGAGTTTTAACTTGCTGATAGCTAGGAAGCGTTGAATACCGCAGCTCAGTCATGTGTAGCTGTGTTGCCGTGGCTAAGGCCTTTTCAAACGTTATAAATTCATCTGTCACCAAGAAGGCCAACCCTGTACAGGCAATGCCATCACAAACCCCATCACCACTGAAAGGGGAGGAAAGGAGTTTACCTAACTCCAGAATTTGTCTATGCCCTGCCGGCCCTGCATATTTCGGATTAACCATCTGTAATCGGTGACCTTTTTCCTGATTTAAAACCAGCCAGATGTTAGCAGATTGACATTCTTAAGTCAATCACTCACGCATTGTTTTTTTCTATCAGGCGTGTCGGTGAAATAGGTAGGAATAGTCGGCGGATAATACTATAATGGCCACATGAAAACAAACTTAAACATCCCAGGCAAAGTCTATCGCGTCGGTGGCGCGGTACGTGACGAGCTACTCCATTATCCGTCGCTGGAAACCGATTACGTTGTCGTCGGTG
Organism: Gammaproteobacteria bacterium; assembly: GCA_044445605.1. Lineage (GTDB taxonomy): Bacteria > Pseudomonadota > Gammaproteobacteria > JABCZS01 > JABCZS01 > CAWKDC01. The sequence goes on from JBIOEA010000014.1 coordinate 35,404, forward strand.
CCACGCCTGAAGCCATGCTCGCTGCCGGCTTCCTGCCCGTTGGTAAATCCTTCCCGGTTTTCTTACATCCGAAAACCAAAGATGAATATGCCCTCGCCCGCTGCGAACGCAAAACCGCGAAAGGCTATCATGGTTTCGAATTCTATACCGACCCGAGCGTCACCCTCGAAGAAGATTTAAAACGCCGCGATCTCACCATCAATGCAATGGCCATGGATGATAACGGTAAGCTCTTTGACCCCTACGGCGGCGAACGCGACCTCGATCACAAACTCCTGCGCCATGTCAGTGAAGCTTTCACCGAAGACCCTGTGCGTATTCTGCGCATCGCGCGTTTTGCAGCACGTTTCGCCCATTTGGGTTTTACCATCGCACCCGAAACATTGACACTCATGAAAGACATGGTAGCCGCCGGTGAAGTCGATGCACTCGTCGCAGAACGTGTGTGGAAAGAAACCGAAAAAGCATTCGAAGAACGCAATCCCGAAATCTATATCGGCATCCTGCGTCAATGCGGTGCGTTAAAAATATTATTTCCGGGCTTGAATGCCGCGCTTGAACACGACAGCACATCACGCTTTCGTGATTTAGAAACCATTTGCGCATCGACCAAAGAAGTTGAATCGGTCGAGATTCCTGCCATTCGCTATGCCGTGCTCGCGCATGATGTTCCCTTTGAAAAAGACATGGTTCCGCCACATTGGCAAATTTACCTGACCATGCTGGCTGAGAATCATACTGCATTAAATAGCCTCGGTACGTTAGATGCCGCCGGCTTGCTCGATTTGCTCAATCGCCTCGATGCCTTCCGCCGGTATATGCGCTTCATGGGGCTCATCAACATCATCGCCGTCTTGCATGGCGAAGGCCTCGCCGAGCACCTTAAACATGCGTGCGATAAGGCCGCCGCCGTCCCCATCGCCCCGCTTACTGAAGGTCTTTCAGGCATCGCTATCAAAGAAGCCATCGCCGCTGCACGTGTCAAAGCCATCGACGAATGGATGGAAAAACGGTAATATATCGCTTGACAGATGAAGGGGTGATTTATTCTCGATTGTGAAGAAAAACCCCCGCCTCGCAATACTCGGCTGCCCCCTTTAGAAGGGGGCGATAAAGAAAAGGCTTACATAGAATGAAAGACACGATTCACGCATTACTCACACAAGCCGTGGCGCAAGCCCAAGCTAATGGGCTGGTCCCAGCCGATGCAGTGGTCCAAATTCAACTCGAACGCACGAAAGACCCTATCCATGGTGATTTTGCCAGCAACCTAGCCATGACACTCACCAAACAATGCAAAAAACCACCGATGGATATTGCCAATGCCTTGGTCGCTGCACTCCCCCATTCGCCACACATCAGCAAAGTCGTCGTCGCGCCTCCTGGGTTTATTAATTTCTTCGTGACCGCCGATTCAGCCACGCATGTCGTTCCCACCATTTTGGCTCAACAAAACCGTTTCGGCGAAAATACAATGGGCAATAACACGCGCATTTTCTTGGAATATGTTTCATCGAACCCCACAGGCCCGTTGCATGTCGGCCACGGCCGCGGCGCAGCCTTCGGTGCATCACTCGCACTCTTGCTCAAAGCAACAGGTTATGACGTCCACAGCGAATATTATGTTAATGATGCTGGCCGTCAAATGGATATCCTTGCAACCAGTTTGTGGCTACGTTATTTAGAAAGCCAGGGCGTGAAGTTCTCCTTCCCTAGCAATGGTTACAAGGGCGATTATTTGAAGGCAATGGTGCCAGAGCTCATTGCCACCTTTGGCAATAAACTTATGCATCCCGCTGATGCTATCTTTAAGGATGTGCCTAAAGATGCCGATCCCGAAAACCCCGACGCCGGTGGCGATAAAGAAGAACACATCGATGCCCTCATCGTTCATGCAAAGACATTATTAGGGACAGAATATTACAGCGCTGTCTTTAATCTCGCTTTAAATACCGTGTTAAGTGACATCAGACAAGATCTCAAAGAATTTGGCGTCGTCTTTGATGAATGGTTCTCTGAAAAATTCCTCATGACATCAGGCGCAATTCAACATACCTTCGATGTGTTGCAAAAACATGGCCATTTATATGAACAAGACGGCGGCCTTTGGTTCCGCTCCACCACGTTTGGTGATGATAAAGATCGTTGCGTCAGCCGTGCAAATGGCCAGACAACCTACTTTGCATCTGACATCGCTTACATGCTGAATAAATTTGAGCGCGGTGCTCAAAAATTGATTTATATTTTTGGTTCGGACCATCACGGCTATGTGCCACGCTTACGTGCGTGCATCGAAGCATTAGGCCATAAAAATGATGACGTCACCTTTGAATTAGTGCAATTTGCCGTGTTGTATCGCGGTGAAGAGCGTGTACAAATGTCGACACGCAGCGGCTCATTCGTCACATTACGTGAATTACGTGACGAAGTCGGCAACGATGCCGCACGCTTCTTCTATGTGATGCGCAAAGCCGATCATCACATGGATTTTGATTTGGAATTAGCCAAATCACAATCCAATGAAAACCCTGTGTATTACATTCAATATGCACACGCACGCATTTGTGCCGTGTTCAAGCAATTGTCTGAAAAAGGCTACACGCACGATATTCAAAACGGCTTAGCGCACCTGTCCTTGCTCAATACGCCACATGAAGAAGCGTTACTCAGAGAATTAAACCGCTACCCTGAGTTGATCCGTCAAGCGTCAGAAGCATTAGAACCGCATCGCATTGCCCTTTACTTACGTGAACTCGCGCATGCGCTGCATAGCTACTACAATGCTCATGTGTTCCTTGATGAAAATCCTGCCCTACGCGATGCGCGTTTGTGCCTCATCATGGCTACACGGCAAATATTGAAGAATGGACTCACTTTGTTAGGCGTATCGGCGCCAGAGGCAATGTAATATGCGCAAGAAACGTGCACAAAATCGACGCAAAGGCAGCAGTTCCACTTCGGGTGGGCATGGTTGGGCATGGCTATTATTCGGGGTCGTCTTAGGTGGCGTGTTAGGCAGCATTGGCTATGTGAAGTGGTATGAAGGCCGCCCGCACACCGTCCCTCCGATTGCTGAAGCAAAAAAAGTGATCAATAAAATACCAAAGCCTCAATTTGATTTCTATACCTTGCTGCCCGATGCTGAAGTCGAAGCCACACGCAGCCCGAGCGCACCACCCAAACCGAAAGTGCCAGCAGCTGTCGCGGATAACCAAAAAAATGCACCTGCTTCGGCCGCAACTGGACCCTATCGCTTACAATTAGCCGCATTCAAAAACTTTCATGATGCTGACGCATTGAAAGCTAAACTGGCGCTATCCGGCTTTACCGTTGAAATACAATCAGTCACATTAGAAGGTGGCACTGTCTGGTATCGCGTGCAAACACCTGCGCTGAAAACACAACAAGAAGCATTGCAAATGCAGTCTGCGTTGAAATCTGCAGCGATCACGAGTGTATTGATTAAATAAATGATTAAAAATGTAACTCGCCTTTTTTATAAACCTCTAACACTAGTTTGCATTCTTCGGCATTAAAGTTTTTTAATGAAGTAGCATAATTTAGCGTATCTCCTCCTGCCCACAGATACATCATGTGAAAAGATTTATTGTTGTAAGGCACATCTTCGCCCCGCGGGCCTTTTACGGCAAGCATAAACGCTAAGACACATCGAAGTAAGCACTGCTCCTCTTTTTTATGTTTAGCAAGCCATTCAATGGGAAAATCCTTGTAAAACATATCGAGATAACGAAGCCCGACTTCTATTTGCGGCCTATTAATGCAGTTTAATTCCGTTGCCTTAGTTAAAAATGCCTTTAATTTAAGTTCAACTGGCTTAGTAATGTATTCGGGAGCAATTTTTTGGGATTGTTCAACTATGTTAGGTATTTCGTCAGACGGAACAGGCAACAATGCCAAAAATTCTTCATAAGGACGGATCGATGCACCATGCCTTAATAACAATTCCGCAGCATCCTTAAATTTATTCCGGACAGCGATCATATAGGCCGTATGGTCCTTATAAAGCCGACAATCCACGGAAACAGATTGCTCCGTGTGTTTTTCTAATAATATAGGCAGCATTGAAGGTTGATCAATCATGAGGGCATCAATGATTGCATCAACCGTCATTGAATTAAATTTGAATGATGGATGATCTACCATGAATTTGACGATCTCTTCAGGGCAACTCATGACTGCTTCTGATAATATCGTCAAGCCTTCCTTATTTTTTGCGTAAAGATTAGCACCATGATCCATTGCATCTTGAATATCAGTGATATTTTGAGCTAACATGGCTTTCCACAACTTATCGTCATAAGCATTTGGCCAGAACCAACCTATTAAAGACTGAATCATCTCTCCCTCCCTGAAGACAGTCACACGACTTTTGTTCGTACTATGCACAATTATATACTGTAGTGTGCTTCTATGGTCATGGCCCGCTGAACTATAATTATTCATACCTAGCGCATGGAGTGATTGCCTATGCCACTCAAACTTGGCCAAAATGCTTACAAACCCGCTGAAGATCCGACGCATTGGTATGATGATCCGAATGATCCTGGTGCCATTCAACGACTTTATGGAAATCTGGCAGAACCTACGCCGTATTATCATTATCCCGTATTAATCCGCGACACTCGCGATGAGCTTACTCGTTCAGATAACTATGACGAAGATAAACTTTTTAAAATTCAATTCGAAGAAATCATCAGAAAGATCAAAGACCTCGCTCATAAGCTCAGCGTGAATATCATCGGGACCAATGAGAATGATCAAGAAATCAACATCGTTGATGAATTTTCCAAAAACATTCTTTGTGGATTTAATGGTATCACCATAAGCAAATTCGCCACTCAAGCTGATCCCACATTATTTGCTGATATTAAAGAATATGTTGAAACCATTCTCAACGTCATGTTGCAAGATGTGACGAACGCCAAAGGGTTACTTGAACGGTTCATTCAAGCCATCAGTGTCTGCGAAGGTGGCGCCTGGGCAGATTTAAAAATCATGGCAACCGAAATCAATCCACCCAAAGGGCTTTTCGGCGTACTCGAAAAATCACGTGAGAGACTTGTCAATGCCATTGCACAACAGCATGTTTCCATCAATAGCGAACATTTTGATGATGAAGAAAATCAAAGCATTCAAACACATGTGAATGTGTTAATGCAAAAGGTTTTTTCGTTATTGGGTAAAATAAAAGCATTACACATTAATGATGTTAATATTCCCAACATTGTATTCAGTGATGAAGGGAAATATAAGATCAACTTTAGCTCCGAACGTGAAGCTAATCTAGCCTTTCATTACTTAATATTCTTAGATGATTTTGTTGCTTTTGAGCGCGAATTTGAAGAAAAGTATGAATTTCATCAAATGTGTCTTAATGTATATGACCATATCAATGAGCAACTAAATCTCATTTATCATCGATACACAAAAAAGATCACAGAAGCCGTCAGAACAACAGGGCTATCACCCGAGGCATATCTGAACAGCTTACGCGAAAATGCGCAGGACGTGATTAAAAATTCGTTAGTAGATGCTAAATCAGACTGCATCACAGAGATAAGCCGGTTATTAATATCGTTTGATGCAACGAACGATGCGTATCAATTGGTCTTAAATCACGATATTGTCAATCCTAATAAAACGTTGACGCTCAAGTCATTAGAAGATAGACAATTCTGGTGTTCCGTCATAGCAACTCACAGCATAAACGTTAATAAAGTGATCGATGGCTTTAAATGCGAAACCCTTCCTGAGCAGTGTGAAACCACTTATTACCTGATGTCTACGGACAATAAGGTCATTCAATGGATTGAGACGGATTCGGGTGAATTTGTTACACCTTACGCTTATATTGATAAAAACCCACATGTTCACACCTATCTGATTCAAAATGTCACCAGCAAGGCATTTTTGTTAAGTCTGCAGGAAGCCATTGTAAAATATAGAATCATTATGTTAGAAGAAGATGCCTTCGAAGCAGATTTAAAACTCATTCATGAAAGATATTTCATGAGCGCTGATTTTAAATTGAATGATACAACATCGCCTCTCTATGACGCCATTCAAGCGGATAATGCCGATGAAATGAAGCGATTGCTGTCACAGAAAGACATCAAACCTTCACTCATGGCTCAGAATATTATCGCTGACATCATTGGCCGTTCATTTTGGACAATGGATCCTCAGTTTGAGATGCTAGAACTCATGATCAAGGCTTGTCCTGATCTGCGCTCCGCCTTGACAAAAGAGGAAGAAGCATGTCTTATTGAGTGGGCAATTAAGCGGAAAAAAACGGAGCTCATCTGTCTTCTCATCAACCAATCCATTCATTTAAATGATGTTTACCGACTTGTAGACCTCTCCCCCTTGAATGTTCTATTTCCGTTGTTGCATGTCGCTGCATGGGGTGAGTTCGATGATGTAGCGGATGCGTGCTTGCAACGCAGTGATCTTGATGTTAATGCGCAATACGATACGGCACAAGGGTTTCCGACGGCGCTACATATCGCAGCAATGTGCGGAAATGCATCACTCGTGAAAAAACTTTTAGCACACAAAAACATTAATATGTTGACCAATTTCTGCGCTGATAATTTTTCGACCCCCTTAGATGAGGCTATCCGATATGGGAAGTTAAACTGCATTGAACTTTTGTTACCCTCTAATCCTCTGCTGATTAAATTAAATTGTTATCTACATAGCGCCCCGATAGAATCGCTTGAGTTTTTAACGAACCGAGGTGCTGATATTTCAAGCCAGCTTTTCTATTTACATTTTGGGATCCCACGCCCACCGCATTTAACAAACAAATGCTATGTGGATGCACTGACCTGGGCAATGTTAAATGAAAAAAATGGGCTGACGACTGCGATCGTGAAACGCTTTAGCCAGGAGTCTTTTGATTTACTTTTAAATCACCCGCTCCTACTTCAATTGCGTACAAAATATGGTCTCATAGAACTTTCACGAATGGCCGGCATTGATCAACTCAGCCTTAAGGCCTATAAGCTCTGGGCTAAATCAACTATTCTTCGAATGGAAGAAGAAATCAATAACCCTAACCGCGTATTTACAAACAATGATCTTACGTTAACGCTGCGTAAAATAAAGGCATTGAATGATGCCATTCAAGGTAACGATATCGATGTTATCTTCAATGCCATTAAATTACCGTGCGCCACGGCAGTGACACGGTATTGGAAACCTGCTCTGTCTTCCCAAAAGCAGGCCACCGCATCGATTAAGACTTCTTATTCATCATGATGGTCGATTCACAGGAGGTTTTACGTGCTTCTCAACCATCTGACCATAGGTTACGTTTCCTCGAAGGAAGTCATAATAAGATGTTACACGTTCAAGCTTATAAAGCTCAGGGTTTACCTTCTCATGCAGGAATCTATTGACAAACGTATCACATTCCAACTTTCTCAAATTCGCTTTAGACATGATTCTATATTCATTTTCATCAATTCCAAATGCGCTATAGAAAAGTTTATTCGGAAACCCCTTATCATCACTATGTGTGAGATCACTATGTGTGAGGCCAATTTTTGATGCAATGATCGTAATAATCATCAATCGCAGCAGCAACTTTTCGGCGCTCACATTTCCCTGCTTATCCAATACACTGTTTTTAACCACGTTTCCTTTTTTATATTCTTCTATCTCCTGTGCAATAGGAAAGTTTGCAAATATGACTTCAAAACTTAACAGCGCCGTTGCAACATCAAGACTATTCAAGATAGTCCATTGGTACGAATTTATAAGACCAGCCCCAAGTCTTTCAACCGCTTTTTCTACGGCGTCATCGTGCACGTTGTTTACGGGGCCAAGAGGCTGCCCTCCGGTAATAAGCGCTTTACATAACGGTTTTATCAGCATCATATTGTCATTAACTGATGCCATCACATTAGGACTTAAAGGCACAAGCATACCTTCAGCATCTTTTGTGGGTATTCGGGCTTCAGGAATGTATTCTTCGGATGCCCCATGACTTTGCAAAAGAGTGTAGGCATCATAATCATTGTTTATCCATGCGAAGTCTAATGCTGTGTACCCTACTACAATCCAGTTGTCCAAAGAGATTCGATCCTCATTGTGATGCTTTGACAGCAAAATGGGCAGCAACTCGGTCTGTTCAGACCTAACCGCCTCTAGAACGGCTAATCCCGTATCATTGGTGAATCTAAAATCTTCCTGATTGACTATAGCTTTAACGGAAGCTTCAGTGGTGTCACTCTTCTCCTTTATCGCCACTATCAGGTTTCTATCATTACTCGTCATTTTATTCAATATGTCATTCCACATTACTACTCTCCGCGGCATGGATTTTAGAAAAATTACAATAAATGGTATAATGCCTGAACTTAAGTCAGGAGTCAAATTATGGAACAATACCACGGAACCACCATTATCTGCGTCCGCAGGGGCGACCTCATTGCCATCGGCGGGGATGGTCAGGTAACGCTGGGGAATACCATCATGAAGGGGAATGCCAAAAAGGTCCGTCGTATCTATCAAAACAAGATCTTAGCGGGCTTTGCCGGCGGAACGGCTGATGCCTTTACCCTCTTTGAACGCTTTGAAGCCAAGCTCGAGAAACACCAAGGCCACCTCGTCCGGGCTGCCGTGGAACTGGCCAAGGACTGGCGAACCGACAAAATGCTTCGTCGCCTAGAAGCCCTGCTCGCCGTGGCCGACCATACCGCCTCCCTCATCATTACCGGGAATGGCGATGTGATTGAGCCTGAAGACCACCTTATCGCCATTGGCTCGGGTGGCGCCTATGCCCAGGCAGCTGCGAAAGCCCTTCTACGCAAAACCGACCTGAATGCCAAAGAAATTGTGACCGAGGCCTTGAAAGTTGCGGGGGAAATCTGCATTTATACCAATAACCAGGTCACCCTGGAAACACTATCCATACCGTCTTGAGGTTGTACTGATGTCCCATGAATTAACGCCACCCGAAATAGTCGCCGAACTCGATAAATACATCATCGGCCAACATAACGCCAAACGTGCGGTGGCCATTGCCATGCGTAATCGCTGGCGCCGGCGCAATGTTTCGGACGCGGATTTGCGCGATGAAATCTATCCAAAAAATATTTTGATGATCGGGCCTACCGGTTGCGGTAAAACTGAAATTGCACGGCGTCTGGCCGTCCTAGCCAATGCGCCTTTCATTAAAGTGGAAGCCACTAAATTCACCGAAATCGGTTTTGTCGGCCGCGATGTCGATTCCATCATTCGTGATCTCATCGACAGCGCCATTAAAATGTCCCGCGCGGCTGAAATGGAAAAGGTACGCGATAAAGCGATGGAAGCCGTTGAAAATCGTATTCTCGACGCACTCATTCCGCCCTCACGAGCGATGTTCGAAAATGAACCGACCGATATGATCGTGAATGAAGACTCAGCAGCGCGTCGTTTGTTCCGTGAAAAATTGCGTAACAATGACATTGAAGAAACCATGATTGAGCTGGACATCCATGTGGCGACGTCCTTTGAAATCATGACCCCTCCGGGCATGGAAGAAATGTCGTCACAGCTGAGTGATCTGTTCCAAAACATGTCCAGCGAACGCACAAAGAAACGAAAAATGACCGTTGCAGTGGCAAAGAAAATGTTGCTTGATGAAGAATGCATGAAGCTCATCAATGAAGATGAAATCAAAACTAACGCCATTCAAAATGCGGAAGAAAATGGCATTGTATTCATCGATGAAATCGATAAAATTACCTCACGCGACGAACGCATCAATGTGTCTCGCGAAGGCGTGCAACGCGATTTACTGCCGCTGATTGAAGGGACGACCGTCACCACCAAGCATGGCACAATCAACACAAAACATATTTTGTTCATTTGCTCAGGTGCATTCCATTTATCACGCCCATCGGATTTGATTCCTGAAATGCAAGGTCGTCTGCCAATACGTGTTGAATTGAACGCACTCAGCACCGATGATTTTAAATCAATCCTGACTGAACCGAAAGCATCGATTACGTGCCAATGCAAAGCATTGTTAGCGACCGAAGGCGTGACCATTGAGTTCACACCGCCCGCGATCGACCGCATCGCCTCTGTCGCTTTCTACGTCAATGAAAAAGTTGAGAACATCGGTGCTCGTCGTTTGCATACTGTCATGGAACGTTTAATGGAAGACATTTCATTCAACGCGACGTTGCATAACGGTCAAACGATCTCCATTGATGCAGAATATGTCAATCATCACTTAGGTGATTTGGCGATGGACGAAGACCTTTCACGTTACATTTTATAGGCAGCCCCATGAACGACGAAACCACCCATTTTGGCTTTGAAAAAATACCTTTGAAAGACAAGATTCATCGGGTGGCGGCCGTTTTTGATGGCGTTGCACCGCACTATGACCTCATGAACGATGCGATGTCGTTAGGCATGCATCGTCTGTGGAAAAAGATTGCGATTGATTTATTGAAAGCCACTCCCGGCGAACACATTCTCGATCTTGCTGCGGGCACGGGCGATTTAAGCCGCGCGATTGCTAAACGCGTTGGACCAACCGGAAAAGTCATCGCCTCTGACATTAATCCGAACATGCTCGAAGAAGGTCGCAAAAAATGTTTGGATACAGGCATTTTTAATCAGATTGAATTTGTGGTTGCCGATGCACAAGCACTTCCCTTCGAAGATAATTCATTCGATGCGGTCACGATGGGCTTTGGATTACGTAACGTACCCGAACCCGAAAAAGCATTGCGTGAAATGGCACGCGTATTAAAACCAGGCGGCCGTGCATTAGTCTTGGAATTTTCTAAACCTGCTTACGCATGGTTACAATCACTGTATGATCAATATTCGTTTAAAGTGATCCCAAAACTCGGCGCGTGGCTCGCCAATGATGAAGCAAGTTATCAATACCTTGTTGAATCCATCCGCATGCATCCAGATCAAGAAACACTTAAATCGCTTTTTCTATCAGCTGGATTTGATTCGGCTGATTACATGAATCTCACGGGTGGCATCGTCGCCATTCACCGAGGCTACGTATGGTAATGCCATCACTGTTAGTAGAATGGACATTATCCAAAGCACAAGCGCTCATCAATGGATTGATCACACATGCAGACAATACGGAAACGTTGTTCGAACCGCTACAACATAAACGTATCCGCATCATGTTAGAACCCATGAAGATTGCCATTGAAATCGAATTCAAAGGCAATGTTGTCGTCCTCAGCAGTGAAACACCCCGCCCTGTCGGTCTAACATTGACAGGCACACCGATACAATTTCTCAATACGATGACATCACATTCTGTGGCAGGCTTACATATTTCAGGTGATGGAAAAATCGCTCAAGCACTTCAACGCGCACTCGACGGATTGAATATAGATGTCGAAGCTTTCTTAGAAAGCCTGGTGGGTGGCACATTAGCAAACACATTGATGAAAGGCGTGAAGCGCGCCAAGGTTGCATCATCTGATATCGTATCGCATACATTGAATGATATCGCTGATTATTGTCATTATGAAATTCGAACCACGGCATCGCAAAGTGATTGTGATGCATTCACAAAGGATGTGAATGCATTACGTTATGCCGTGGACCACCTTGCCGTGAAAGTGGCTCAATTAAAACGCCGCATAGAGGAACGCCATGTTTAACGATACACGACGCTTGTTAACCATTTTTTCAACCTGGCGGCAATACGGCATGTTCCGTTTGCTGTCTGAAAAACTGGGCATTCCTTCTTTAAAGTATTTAAACCTGGGCGTTACGCAACAACGTTATTCAAACATCAGCGAAGGTGAGCGTGTACGTTTGGCGTTTCAACAATTGGGCCCGATATTTATCAAACTGGGGCAAGCATTATCAACGCGTCCTGATTTGATTCCAGCCGACATTGCTGAATCCTTGATGTTGTTGCAAGATAAAGTCCCGGCATTTCCCACGGAGACAGCGATTGTAACGATTGAATCATCGTTAAAAAAACCGATTCAAGCACTCTTCAGTGAATTTGAAGCTGTACCGATTGGCAGTGCATCGATTGCGCAAGTGCACGGCGCGACATTACATTCTGGTGAACGTGTTGTCGTGAAAGTCCTTCGTCCTGACATTGAAGCGATCATTGCACGTGATATTCGCATGTTATATACGCTGAGCCGGTGGACGTCAACATGGGTTCCACAGTTGGCCGTGCTGCGCTTGCATGAAGTTGTTTCCGAATTAGACACAACGCTCAGTAACGAATTGGATTTAATACGTGAATGTGCCAATGGTTCTGTTTTGAAACGGAATCTTGCGGATATGCCGAATGTGAAAATCCCTCAAGTATATTGGGATTACACATCCACACGCGTGGCGACGATGGAGCGCATTCATGGCACCTGTATTGGCGATAAAGAAGCGTTGCTTGCACAGGGGGTTGATTTGCCCGCACTGGCGGAAGCAGGCGTTAAACTGTTTTTCACACAAGTGTTTCATCACCGTTATTTCCATGCTGACATGCATCCCGGCAACGTTTTCATTAATACTGACAATATTCTTGATCCCCAATTTATATTGGTCGATTTTGGTATCATGGGTACGCTCAGTGCATTTGACCAAACATACCTGGCTCAAAATTTATTAGCGTTTATTCATCGTGATTATCGTCGCGTCGCTGAATTGCACATTGAATCGGGTTGGGTTCCCAAAACCGTTCGGCTTGATTCATTCGAGGCTGCCATTCGCACGGTGTGTGAACCGATGTTCGAGCGCCCGATCAAGGATATTTCATTCGGCAAATTATTGATGCGTTTATTCCAAACCGCGCAACAATTTGAAATGCGCATCCAACCGCAATTATTACTCTTGCAAAAAACGATTCTCAATGTGGAAGGGATCACACGCCATCTTTATCCTGAGCTGAATGTTTGGGAAACCGCCCGCCCTGTTATCGAATCGTGGATGAAAGAGCGCATGGGTGCAAAAGCCGCTTTCAAATCCATTAAAAAACAGTTACCTTATTGGATTGCCTCATTCCCTGACCTCCCTGAAAAATTCATGAAGGCATTTACCTAGAAGGATCGATCATGTTTAAGCCATTTGTTATTGTGGGCATGTTAACGCTAAGCGTCTGTGCCAGCGCCAATAGTATGTCTCAAGACCCTAAAAATTCAGGTTTTGTGATCCCATCGGATATCGGTGAATCTCGGCAGCATTATGAGAAACAAAGCCGTGTTACGTATGCAGGGCCTGCAGTAGAGGAGCCAGAGGTGTCAGCTGAAACCGCGAAAGAAACGACTGAACCTGCTAAAGAGCCTGCTAAACTTACCCCACGTTCCCGTTCAAAAGGCCGTTCAGGCGCGATGCGATTCTAAGGAGACATGATGTCAGACTGTATTTTTTGTAAGATTATTGCCCGTGAGATTCCGGCCGATATCGTTTTTGAAGACGATAAGTTATTGGTTTTTAAAGACATCCACCCAAAAGCACCCACGCATTTGCTTCTCGTGCCCAAACAACACGTGGATAGCCTGGCCGAACTGACTGAAAAAGAGAGTGAGCTTGCTGCCCATTTAATGTTATCATTACCCCGGGTTGCAAAGCAGGTGGGCCTCAAAGGGTTCCGAACCGTGATTAATACCGGTGCAGAAGGGGGACAAATTGTGTTCCATTTGCATGCGCATTTATTGGGTGGGGCGTTGAAGGCGTTTTGAACGCCTATTTCTTTCGCCCCCTTCTAAAGGGGGCAGACACTGGAATCGGCGAGCTTGCGAGACGATTCTAGTGTCGGGGGTTTTTTCTTATTGAGATCGTGAAGAAAAACCCCCGCCTCGGAATACTCGGCTGCCCCCTTAAAAGGGGGCAAAGAGTTATAGGGTATTGCAGAGGTTCTTTTTTATAAGAGGAAATATATATGGGTATCGGTGGAATAAGCATCTGGCAGTTATTAATTGTACTGCTGATCATCGTTTTATTATTCGGCACAAAGAAACTACGCAGCATGGGCGAAGACGTAGGCAAAGCGTTAAAGAGTTTCCGTTCGGCCATGGATGACGATGACAAAGACAAAAAGGATCAATAATGTTTTCGGTGGGCTTTGCTGAAATCCTTGTAGTTGTGATTGTTGCGGTGGTTGTATTGAAACCGGAACAAATGGTGGACGCGCTGAAAACCTTTCGTTCCTTACGGTTGCAGTGGCGTTCTTGGCGCGCGCAATTTGATGCAGAACAAATTCGATTAGAAAAAGAACATGATTTAGCTGTACGCACTGCGGTGGCTGCAAAGGTCAGCGATGTCTCTGATTTAATAACCCCCGAGAAAAAAGATGGATAATACACTCGCTCATTTAAGCGCGTTACGCCAAGTCTTTATGCGTGCTGTGCTCGGATACGCCGTGATTGCTGTGATAGCAGCGCTATGTGCCAAACCGTTATTCACCGTCTTTGCAGCGCCCATCATGGCGTTGCTCCCCTCAGGCTCACTGATTGCAACCGGCATTGCCACACCGTTTCTCGTCCCGCTCACCTTCAGTTTGATGTTTGCATTGTGTATCGCAATGCCTTGGATTTTGTATCAAGGTTGGCTGTTTATTGCGCCTGGTTTGTTCGTGCATGAAAAGAAACGTATTCTTCTATTGACGAGTTTCAGTTTCATCTTGTTTTATACGGGTATTGGATTTGCGTATTTTTTCGTGATCCCACTCGCGCTGGATTTTTTTGTGCATGCCGCGCCTGTTGGCGTCACCGTATTAACCGATGTCGATGCGTATTTTGGCTTTGCGATTAAATTGATGATCGCGTTTGGATTGGCGTTCCAAGTGCCCTTAGTGGTGATGGCATTGGTGAAAAGTGGCGCCGTGACACGTGAATCCCTCATGGCAAAACGGCCCTATGTCATCATTGCTTGCTTTGTATTGGGCATGCTTCTCACGCCGCCCGATGTCTTTTCGCAAACGTTGCTCGCTGTACCCATGTGGATGTTATTTGAGTTGGGGTTGTTTTTGACTAAGAAAGATCTTTAATAATACACTCCACCGGACAGACTTCCTGACACTGTGGTGTGTCGAATTGCCCAACACACTCCGTGCATAAATCCGGATTAATTTCATAAATCACTTTGCCTTGATAAATCGCATCATTAGGGCATTCAGGTTCACAAATATCACAATTGATACAGGCATCGGTTATTTTAAGAGACATGCTTAAAACGCTCCTCTAATGCTTTAGCCACCAACGGGGGCACAAAGGCCGACACATCCCCTTTCAACGCCGCAATCTCACGAACAAAACTCGAGGCAATGCAAATCATGTTAGGTGGGGATGCCAAATATAAGGTTTCTAAATGAGGATTCAATGTTTGATGAACCAGGGCAATTTGCCGCTCGTATTCAAAATCAGGGCTCCCACGAACCCCTCGGATGATCAACGTCGCCTCCAGCTCTCGAGCCATGTCAACCAGCAAGCCCTTAAAAGGCAATACCCGAACATGTGGGTAGTCCGCTAATAGCTGATGGACCAGGGAAACACGTTCCTCCAGGCTGAAGAGACAGTGTTTATGGGTGGGCGCAGCCACTAAGACCACCAGCTCATCCACCAGCTGGGCTGCCCGTTCGATGAGATTCACATGCCCCAAGGTGATGGGGTCAAATGTACCAGGGAATAAGGCGCGTTTCATGGTGGAATCCTCCTGCAAGACCTTCATATTGTACCTCTGTCGGGGGGATTATGCCATTTTTAATGTCGCCCGGAGCCGAACCCCGAAAAGATGATGCTATTACATTATGCTACAGTAACCCTTTTTCTTTGCATTGCGGGGTGAATTTACTGGGGGTGCGGTGTCCTCCGGAGCTGTATTCAGCGAAGAATATTTGTGCGTTGTAGGTGCTGTAGTATGGCTTGAGCCTTCCACGTCTCCCCTTTTAAAATATTGACTAGCCCCCCGCAACAAAGTCGCCATGCCAGGTGTCCCAGCAAAAACAGCATACGTCGAAGAAGAAAGTACACGTACTCCATCAGCAAAAGTGCCAAGCTTTCCAAACATCTCTCCTTGTGCTGATGTAGCTCCACCCAGGATACCTAACATAACAGGTGTCACAAAAAACAAACCAGCATAAGTATAGCGGTCTGTTGGGTCTGGATTTGTCCCTTCTGCCACTTCCTTTCCACCCTTCGTTAATTGTCTAATTCCTCGATAACTCCAATATAAGGTCAAGGGAATTGAACCTAAGGCACCTGCAATTGCACACGTATAGGCTATTGGTGCCGCACTTTCTTCATCTGCACCAAACCAACCTGAGATCGTTTCTGTAGAATTATAAATTGCATCAGTAGTTGCGACGGCATACCCCAAGCTTACCGACCACGCAATCAGTATTCGTGCGATCTCAGCATAATCCTTTTTCGTGGTGGCTTCATTCCATGCCACTTTTGTTTCGTGTAAGCGCTCTGGAAATTTTGCAGAAGCGTCAATTCCATTGATAATTCTAAGCGAGAAGAGTGTAAGACCGATGGTTAGTGCAGCGCTGCTGTGAATGTTAAGTGCTTTTGCGCCTGCGTCACCAGCTGTTAAAAATGCAGCGGCAGCAAAAGGAGAAAGTATTGCAAAGAAAATTTTTGAAGGCGAATCAATCTTTAGAGATAAAGCCTCCAGCGTTTTATAGGTGAACATAGTATAAACAAGGCTAGCACCTCCGCTAAAAACAAAAATAAAGATGTTTGAAGCGTCGTTAACTGGAAGGTTAAAGAGTTGCTTAATGTTTTCGCCACCTTCTGTTGCTATTGCGTAGTATAAGACACCATTAAAAAGAGACATCGCACTTCTTATCAATACTTTCTTTCGGGCGTCCGGATTTGGTCTTGCGTGTGCCAAGAGAGGAGCTGATTCTAGGTTTATAATATTAGCATCTGGTGTCATTTTCTTCCCCTGTCAAAGTTTACTTTTTAGTTTTGCGTTTTTTTCTCCTGGAGCGCTTTTGTTTTCAATTTCTTGAAGATGGCTTAAACACATGGCCAGCTCCGCTCGAAATTGCATCATCAACTCTCCCGCCATTAAATCTCCACGAATCAAAGGACCACCTTGGCCACTCCATAAAGACATAAATTGAGCAGAATTTTGTTCTGCGGCTTTTTTGCGGACAGCAGAGCTTAACGAGTTAGCCATGGGATATGGTGGATAAACTGTGATGTTTTCTTCCATATCGCGGATAAACTGTGTGTTTACGCCGCGAGCAGGCTTGCCTGAATAGGCTGAAGTTATTGTTGTATTGTCATAATTTATCAGGCTCAACTTTCTTAATTCTTTTTTATATATTGAGTTCGCACCGCTCTCTTTCGTTGCAATGAATGAAGTACCCATCTGTACTCCAGCAGCACCCAGCACAACAGCGGCAGCAATTCCTCGGCCATTCATAATACCGCCTGCCGCAATGACTGGGCATTTCACCGAATCGGCTATGCGAGGCAATAATGCCATGAGTCCTACGGCAGCGTGCCTGGTTGGTGTTTTAAATCCACCTCTGTGCCCCCCAGCTTCAACCCCTTGGGCCACAATTGCATCAATACCTACGTTTTCTAGAACTTTTGCTTCTTCCAGAGAGGTTGCGGTTCCAATTAAATAAACACCAGCCTCCTTGAGTTTTTTAATTAAATGTTCAGGTAAAACACCAAAAGCAAAACTTATAATTGGAACATTTTCTTGTAAAACAATGTCCACAATATCGTTGGTATAATCTTTTGGCATAGCAAGTACGGATTGTGTGGGTGGGAGTTTGAGCTCAGCCTCAAATTTATTCAACATCTGTAGATAAGGCTCAAAATGCGTTAGAGGTGGACTATGCTCCGCATCGGGATCAGTAATTAGGAGGTTAACTGCAAAAGGTTTATCTGTCAGTTGCTTTATTTTTTTTATGCCTAATCTAGCGGCTTCAGGCGTTAGATAGCCCGTGGCAAAGCTTCCCAGCCCTCCACTATTCGACACAGCAGCTACTAATTCGGGGGTGGTGATTCCGCCAGCCATGGGAGCCTGAATAATCACAGGTTGTCTAAGACCAAGTTTCTGTGCAAGTATCAAAACATTATTCATGATTGATGCTCCTTATTAAAAATCTCAATGGCTTCCAAAACGCGCCGCGTTACAGTGTAGCCGTCACCAAGTTTCTCAAAAACCTGGCTGCGCATTTTTATAGCCTGTTTTTTGAGATAAGTCTCTAGTATTTTATAGTCAGAAACATAGTACTGGACAACAAGATTGCGATATCGCATGTGATTATCATCGAGGGGATTAACATTTTTATTAGAGAACAAGCGAAGTCCATCAAAACCGTTCAGGCTTACCATATCATGAAAATGTTCAATCAGCCAATCTTCATGCCTGTTATAAGAAGATTCCTGAATTGTTAAGTTAACCTCGTAAATATAACTCAGGGCGGGTTCTTTATGCATAGCGAATCCCTTCGTTTATTAATCGTTCTACTTTTTTACCTTTTATCACATGTTCATCAACGATTGATAAAGCGTTTTTTGTTCTGTAAATTGTCTACTCTTGCCCAATTACCTCTACATTAAAACGAATAACAATGCGCTTGTCAAATAATTTTACATTAATTCAAATTCAAATGCATTCATCCATCTTATAGCTCTTAAAA